>DASPLE010000044.1:0-97566 GCA_035627695.1 Planctomycetota bacterium | reverse complement strand
CGAGCTTCGAGCTTCGAGCTTCGAGCGTGATGCCCGACGCTCGAAGCTCGTCCCGTTTCAGTGCGCCGTCGGCGTCGGCGTCGCCGGTTCGTCCTCATCGTGGTCGTGGCGCTTGAACGGCTTGCTGCCGGTCACCTTGCGCAGCACGACGTAGAACACCGGCGTCAGCACCAGGCCGAAGATGGTCACGCCGATCATGCCGGCGAAGACCGCCACGCCGGTCGCGTGGCGCAGCTCGGCGCCGGCGCCGTGGGCGAACACCAGCGGCAGCACGCCGAGGATGAACGCGAACGAGGTCATCAGGATCGGGCGCAGGCGCAGGCGGCACGCTTCCAGAGCCGCCTCGAGCGGCGTCAGCCCCTTGAGCAGCTCCGCCTCCTTGGCGAACTCGACGATCAGGATCGCGTTCTTGCAGGCGAGACCGACCAGCACGATCAGCCCGATCTGGGTCATGATGTTGTTGTCGGCGGGCACGCCCGTCATGTACCCCGATACCCACACGCCGCACAGCGCGCACAACAGGCACATCGGCACGATCAGCACGATCGCCAGCGGCAGCACCATCGACTCGTAGAACGCCGCCAGCACCAGCACGACCAGCAGCACGCAGATCGGGAAGATGTAGACCGCGGTGTTGCCGGCGAGGATCTGCTGGTAGGTCAGGTCGGTCCACTCGAAGTCCGCGCCCGCGGGCAGCTTCTCCTTCATCACCGCCGCGATCGCCGCCTGGGCCTGGTCGCTCGAGTAGCCGAACGCCGGCTGGCCCTTCACGTCGATCGCCGGGTAGGTGTTGTAGTGCATCGCGCGATCCGGCCCCGAGACCTCCTTGGTCGAGACGAACGCGCTGAGCGGCACCATCTCGCCCTCGTGGTTGCGCACCTTGATGCGCACGAAATCGTCGGCGCTGGTGCGGTAGCGCGCGTCGGCCTGGACGTTGACCTGCCAGGTGCGGCCGAAGCGGTTGAAGTCGTTGGCGTAGATCGTGCCGAAGTAGCCCTGCAGCGCGTCGTAGATGTCGGCCAGGCGAACCCCTTGCGCGAGCGCCTTCTCGCGGTCGACCTCCACGGCGATGCGCGGCACCTTCAGGCTGAAGGTGCTGTAGACCCGACCGCCCTTGGACATGTCGAACTCGGGCCGCTGCATCGCCGCCGCGGTGACCTCGTCGACCGCCGCCTTGAGCGCCTGCAGCCCGAGGTTGCCGCGGTCCTCGACGTAGAGCGTGAAGTCGCCGGTCTGGCCGAGACCCATGATCGGCGGCGTCGGGAAGCAGAAGACGATGCCGTCGCCGATCTCGCCGAACATCCGGCCCTGCAGCGCGCCGACCGTCGGCAGCGCGTGCAGGTCGGGCGTCTCGCGGTGCTTGTAGTCCTTGAGCCGGACGAACACCACGCCGGTGTTCGACTGGTTGGCGAAGCCGCCGAACAAGGACAGGCCGGGGAACGCGACCGCGCCGTCGACCGCCGGGTGCGACATGGCGATGTCGCCGACCTGGCGGATGACCTTCTCGGTGCGGTCGAGCGACGCGCCCTCGGGCAGCGCCGCGGCGGCGATCAGGTAGCCCTTGTCCTGGCTCGGGACGAAGCCGGTCGGGGTCGCCTGGAAGGCGAACCAGGTCAGCACCATCAGGCCGCCGTAGAGCAGCAGCGCGATCGCCGACAGCCGGATCGTGCGCCGCGCGAAGCCGACGTAGCCGCGCGAGGCGGCGCCGAAGAAGCGGTTGAATCCGGCGAAGAACCAGCCGAACAGCAGGCCGCCCGGACGCGAGCCGTGCTTGTGCGGCTTGAGCAGCAGCGCGGCCAGCGCCGGCGACAGCGTCAGCGAGTTGAACGCCGAGATCGCCGACGAGATGGCGATGGTCAGGGCGAACTGCTGGTAGAAGCGCCCGGTCAGGCCGCTGATCAGCGCGGTCGGGATGAACACCGAGCACAGCACCAGCGCGGTCGCCAGGATCGGCCCGGAGACCTCGCGCATCGCCTGGCGCGTGGCCTGGCGCGGCGGCAGGCCGTCGGCGATGT
Organism: Planctomycetota bacterium; assembly: GCA_035627695.1. Taxonomy (GTDB): domain Bacteria; phylum Planctomycetota; class UBA11346; order UBA11346; family UBA11346; genus DASPLE01. The sequence goes on along the minus strand of DASPLE010000044.1, from coordinate 95,551 downwards.
TCCGTTCGACGTTCTCGACCACGACGATCGCGTCGTCGACGACGATGCCGATCGCCAGCACCAGGCCGAACAGCGACAGCGCGTTGATCGAGAAACCCAGCGGCAGCATCACCGCGAACGTGCCGATGATCGACACCGGCACCGCGATCAGCGGGATGATCGTCGCGCGCCAGGTCTGGAGGAAGACGATCACGACGATGACCACCAGGACGATCGCCTCGAGCAGCGTGTGGATGACCGCCTCGATCGACGCGCGCACGAACAGCGTCGGATCGTAGACCACGTCGTAGCTGACGCCGGCCGGGAACTTCTTGGCGAGCTCCTCCATCTTGGCGCGCACCGCCTGCGACACCGCGAGCGCGTTCGAGCCCGGCGCCTGGATGATCGGGATCGCCGTCGCGTACTTGTTGTTCAGCAGGCTGCGCAGGGCGTAGGTGTTGGCGCCCAGCTCGACCCGGGCGACGTCGGCGAGGCGCACGATCTGCCCCTGGTCGCCGCGGCGCACGGTGATCGCCTCGAACTCGGCGACGTCGGCGAGCCGGCCCTGGGTGGTGAGCATGACGTCGAACGAGACGTCGCCGGCGGTCGGCTGCTGGCCGACCGCGCCGGGAGCGATCTGCGCGTTCTGCTCGCGGATCGCCGCGACCACGTCGGCCGGCTGCAGGCCGCGCGCCGCCATCTTCTCGGGGTCGAGCCACACGCGCATGCTGTACTCGCCGGCGCCGAAGATCGGCACGTCGCTGATGCCCGGCAGGCGGCCGAGCTCGTCCTTCACGTTCAGGCGCGCGTAGTTGGCCAGCGTCAGCATGTCGACGGAGCCGTCGTCCGACTGCAGGTGGACGACCATCAGCAGGTCGCGCGTCGCCTTGTTGGCCTGCACGCCCTGGCGGCGCACCTCCTCGGGCAGGCGCGGGGTCGCGCGCTGGACGCGGTTCTGCACCTCGATCAGCGCCTTGTCGAGGTCGGTGCCGATCGCGAACGTCAGGGTCAGCGCCATGGTGCCGTCGGCGTTGCCCTGCGAGAACACGTAGAGCAGGCCGTCGAGGCCGGTCATCTGCTGCTCGAGCGGACCGGCGACGGTGTCGGCGATGGTCTCCGGGTTGGCGCCCGGATAGACCGCGTTGATGGCGATGGTCGGCGGCACGACGCCGGGGTACTCGCTGATCGGCAGGCGGAACATCGAGACCACGCCGAGCAGGACGATGACCACCGACAGCACCGACGCGAAGATCGGGCGGTCGACGAAGTACTGGGCGAGCCTCACGGCGCGTTCCCGGTCGCCGCGGGCGCCTCGGCGGCGGCGGGAGCGGTCGCCGGGTCGGCGGTCGGCGCCTGCGCGGGCGTCGCCGGCACCTGCGTGTCGACGACGGGCGCCGCGGGCGCGGCTGTTGCCGGCGCGGCGTGTCCGGGCGCCGCCCCCTCGGGCGCGGCCAGCGGCTCGAGCGTCTCCATCGACGCCGGCACCGGCGTCACCGGCATGCCGGGGAAGAACAGCATGCCGAACTTGGCGATCGGATCGCCGCCGACCGCGATGCGCTCGCCGGCCTCCAGGCCGTCGACGACCACGCGCAGATGGCCGACCGCGTCGCCGAGCTTGACCGGGCGGACCTCGGTCAGCCCCTGGTCGTCGACGATCATCACGAAGCGCGTCGCCTGCTGCGTCAGCACCGCGCGTTCGTGGACCAGCAGGGTCGCCTTCGGCGCCTCGATCTGCAGCTGCACGCGGGCGAACGCGCCCGGCGTCAGCACGCGCGTGGGGTTCGCCACCGACGCGCGCAGGCGGATCGAGCCCGATGCGGTGTCGATGGCGTTGTCGACGAAGCGCACCGAACCGGGATGCGGATGGCCGGGCTCGCCGGCGACGCCGACCTTCACGGGTACCGCCGCGCCGCCCGACTGCGCCGCGCGCAGGGTGTCGCCGAGCACGCGCCACGTCGCCTCGTCGAGGTCGAACACGACATCGACCGGATCGACCGAGACGATGCTGGTGATCAGCGTCGCCGGCACCGGCCCGCCGCCCTGGACCAGGTTGCCGACGGTGGTCTGGACCTTGCCGATGCGCCCGTCGATCGGCGCGACGACGCGCGCGTAGCCGAGCTCGAGCTTCACGGTCTCGAGCGCCGCCTTGGCCGCCGCCTGATCGGCGGTGCTGGTGCGCACCGCCGCGGCGAGGTCGTCGTACTGCTGGGGCGCGATGACGTCCTTCGCCTTGAGCTCGTCGCCGCGCTTGAGCTGCGCCTGGGCCTGGGCCAGGCGCGCCTCGGCGCGCGCGACCTCGGCCTCGCCCCGGGCCACCGCGGCGAGCAGCGGGCGCTGGTCGATCTCGAGGATGACGTCGCCGGCCTTCACCTCGACGCCGTCCGGAACCACGACCTTCTCGACCACGCCGGAGACCCGCGGCCGCAGCTCGACGTAGTGCAGGGCCTCGATCCGGCCGGTGAGCTCGCGCAGCACGGGCACGTCGCGCTCGAGCACCGCCGCGACCGGTGTCGGCGGCGGCGGCATCTGCCCGTGCGCGCCGCCCTGGCCGGGCGGCTTCGAGCCGCAGCCGACGAGCGCGAGGGCGATGACGAGGACCGGGAGGCGGGCGGGCAGGCGCATGGGATCTTTCGTGCGGAGCGACCGTGGGGACGGGACGAGGGACGGCTCGGAGCGGGTCGGACGTCAGCGCAGGTTGATCGCCTGGCCGAGCGCGCGGGCGAGGCGGATGCGGGAATCGGCGATGGTGGCGCGCGCGTCGACCTCGGTGGTGCGCGCGGCGCCGAGCGACAGCTGCGCCTCGACCAGCGCCAGGTTGTCGGTTGCGCCGGCCTCGAAGCGGGCGCGCGCGAGCGTCACCTCCTGCTCGGCGAGATCGAGCCGGCTGACGGCGATCGCCAGGCGCGCCTCGCCGGCGGTCAGGCCGGCGGCGGCGTCGGCGACCTCGGCGGCGATCGCGCGCCGCGCGTCCTCCAGCACGATGCGAGCCTGCGTCAGGCGCGCCGCGGCCGCGTCGCGCTCGGCGGCGACCGAACCGTCGACCGGCAGCGGCACGACCAGCACGGCGCCGATCGACCACACGGTCTCGGTGTCGTCGAAGTCGCTGCCGGCGCGGCCGAAGTCGGCGTCGAGATCGACGGTCGGCGTGTACAGCGCGGTCGCCGCGCGCCGGCGCGCCTCGGCGGCGTCGACCTGGAACGCCGCCGAGCTGATCTCCGGGCGCCCCGCCAGCGCCTGCGCCGTCGCCGCGTCGACATCGCTGGGCAGCGACAGGTCGGCGAAGCGCTCGTCGAGCGGCGTGGTCGGCTGCATCCGACCCTGGCGGTCGCGTTCGAGCACGCGCGCCAGCGCGATGTGCGCCTGCGCGCGCTCCTGGCGCGCCTCGATCCACGCGCCCTCGGCGGTCGCCTGGCGGGTCGCGGCGCGGGTCGCGACGATGCGTTCGGCGATGCCCGCCTCGGTCTGCGCCGTGGCCAGGCGCGTCAGCTCGCTGGCGAGCGTGCGATCGGCGTCGCGCGCGGCGACCACCAGCTCGGCCCGCGCCAGGCGGACGTAGGCGCTGGCGACGTCGCTGGCGGCGGTCTCGCGCGCGACCGCCCGCTCGGCCTCGGCGGCGCGGCGATCGCCGCGCGCCGCGGCCAGGCGACGCCAGGCCGCGAGGTCGACGAGCGGCTGGCTGAGGGTCAGGCGCGCGTCGAGGTCGTTGCGCGGGTTCTCGCGGGCGAAGGTGTCGCCGACGTAGTCGTCGCGGCGCTGGTAGCGCCCGACGCCGGCGGTGTCGGCGATGAGGTCGGCGCGCGCCGCGTTCTGCAGGGCGCGGCGTTCGACGACGCCGGCCTCGGCGGTGCGCACGCCGGCGGTGCGCGCGGCCTGCGCCACGGCCTCGGCGAGGGTCAGCGGCGTGCCCGGAGCGCTCTCGGCGGGGGTCGGCGGCGGGGCGGTCGGCGATACCGGCGCGACCGGCGCCTCGCCGGCGATCGCCGAGGCGACGATGACGGACAGGCAGATGAGGCGGATCACGGGCGGGCTCCTGAGGCGAGGCGAGCGATGCCGCCGAGGGTGAACGCGGCGACGTGGTCGGCGATGCGCGCCTGCTCGTCGGCGTCGAAGCGCTGGTCGGGATCGAGCCGGGCGATGACCGCGCGGCAGTGCTGGTAGTAGACGCACTGCGCCACCAGCGAACGCACGGCGCGACGGCGATCGGTGTCGGCGAGCCGGCCGCCGGCGAGCTCGCCGACGATCGTCTCGAGTTCGTCGCAGAACGGCCGGATGCGCTCGTCGACCACCTGGTCGAGGGTCTCGGTCGGCTCCATCATCTCGCGCATCATCAGCCGCGCGTACCAGGTCGGCCGGCCGACGCCGAAGACGCAGCCGAGCAGCGCCTCGACGGCGCCGCGCAGGCGGACCTCGGGCGGACCCTCGAGCTGGGTCGGCGGCGCGCACAGCGCGGCGTGGCGGAAGACCGCCTCGTAGAGGCCGCGCTTGTCGCCGAAGTGGTAGTTCACCGCGGCGATGTTGGCCTCCGCGCGATCGCAGATCTCGCGCACGGTGACCTGGCGGAAGCCGTTGGCGGCGAAGATCTCGCCGGCGGCGTCGATCAGGCGTTCGCGCGTGGCTTCGGACTGGGTGGCGGTGGGCGACATGGGAACGCTCTTTTGAAACGCGCATTTGAAATGCAAGCGCCGAATACGCAGACCCTTCGCAGCACCTTGCCTGGGAACGGTTTAAGACGCGATGACGACACACGTCGCGCAGCCGGGGGGCCAGGAATCGATGGCCAGCCCGGATGCGCCGCCTACGAGCGGAGCGTGGCGCGCGTCATCTTCACCCCGCATCTGCGCTTCGCCGCCGAGCCGCGCGTCGTGGCCGGGCGCACGCTCGGCGAGGTGCTCGCGGCGGCCCTGGCGCCCCATGAGCGCGGCTACGTGCTCGACGACCAGGGCGCGGTGCGCAAGCACGTCGCGGTGTTCATCGATGGCGAGCAGTGCCGCGACCGTCGTTCGTTGAGCGACCCAGTCGGCGAGGACGGCGAGGTCCACGTCCTGCAGGCGCTGTCCGGGGGATGAGCCCGTCCTCAGACGATTCCCGGAGATCGAGATGACCCGTCTGCACATCGGTTCGCGCAAGGGACTCTTCACGCTGGCGCGCGGCGCGCGCGGCTGGGAGGTCGAGGCGCTGTCCTTCGCCGGCGTCCAGGTCACCGCGATCGCGCCGGATCGGCGCGACGGCGCGCTCTACGCCGCCGTCGGCCACGGCCACTTCGGCGCCAAGCTCCATCGCTCGACGGACGGCGGCCGGACGTTCGTCGAGCGCACCGCGCCGACGTATCCGCCCAAGCCGGCGGACCTCGACGATCGCGATCCGATGCGCCAACTGCCGGTGCCGTGGAACGTCGAGCTGATCTGGTCGCTCGAAGCCGGCGGCGTGCCGGGCGAGATCTGGTGCGGCACGATTCCCGGCGGGCTGTTCCGCTCCACCGACGGCGCGGACTCCTGGTCGCTGGTCGAGCCGCTGTGGCTGCATCCCGACCGCAAGCGCTGGATGGGCGGCGGCTACGACTTCGCCGGCATCCACTCGATCATGCCCGATCCGCGCGATCCGCGCCGCGTCGTGGTCGGCGTCTCGTGCGGCGGCGTGTGGGCGACGCACGATGGCGGCGCGACGTGGTCGGTGCGCGGCACCGGCCAGGTCGCGTCGTACATGCCGCCGGAGCAGGTCGGCGACCTGGTGGCGCAGGATCCGCACCGCATCGTGCGCTGTCCGGCGGCGCCGGACCGGATGTGGATGCAGCACCACGCCGGGGTCTTCGTCAGCGACGACGCCGGGATGACCTTCCGCGTCGTCGACAACGTGCCGCCCTCGACCTTCGGCTTCGCCGTCGCGGTGCATCCGACGCAACCGGACACCGCGTGGTTCGTGCCCGCCGCCGCGGACAGCCAGCGCATGCCGGTCGACGGCAAGGTCGTGGTCGCGCGCACGCGCGACGGCGGCCGCTCGTTCGCCGTGCTCGACGCCGGCCTGCCGCAGCGGCACGCCTACGACCTGGTCTACCGCCACGGCCTCGACATCAGCGCCGATGGCGGCGTCCTGGCCTTCGGCTCGACCAGCGGCGGGCTGTGGGTCTCGGAGGACCAGGGCGATCACTGGACCGCGGTCGACGCGCGGCTGCCGCCGATCGTCTGCGTGCGCTTCGCCTGAAGCGCGTGCGCCACCGCGCGTGGGCGCTAGCGTCCCGGCGATGACCATGAGTCCCGCAACCGCCGCCGAGCGCGTGCGTTCGCCGATGAGCGCCACCGACACGGCGGCGTTGATCGACCTGCTGATGTCGGGCGGCATCGCGGTCGATGCCGGGGCGGCGCTGCTGACGAGCTGGGCCGAGCGCGGCGAGACCGGCGACGAGCTGGCGGCGGTGGTGCGCGCGCTGCTGGCGCGGGCGGCGACGCTGCCGATGGACGGCGCGTGCCTCGACCTGTGCGGCACCGGCGGCAGCGGCCTGGCGCGCTTCAACGTCTCGACCACCGCCGCGTTCGTGCTCGCCGCGGCGGGCGTGCCGGTGGCCAAGCACGGCAACCGCGGTTCGCGCCGGCCCGATGGCAGCTTCGATCTGCTCGACGCCCTGGGCATCCCGTTCGCGCTGACGGGCGAGCAGCACGCGCGGCTCCGCCGCGAGACCGGCGTCTGCTTCCTCTTCGCGCGGGCGATGCACCCGGCCGTGGCGGCGGTGGCGCCGATGCGCAAGGCCGCGGGCCGACGCACGATCTTCAACCTCGCCGGTCCGCTCGCCAATCCGTGCCGGCCCCGCCGGCAACTGATCGGCGTCATCGATGAACGCACCGCGCGCGTGGTCGCCGCGGCGCTCGCCGCGCTCGGCTGCGAACGCGCGTGCGTGGTGTGGGGCGCCCCAGGCATCGACGAGTTCTCGATCACCGGACCGAGCCGCTTCCTGCTGCTCGAGGGCGGCGCGGTGCGCGAGGGCGCCGTCGCCGCGCTGCATCCGGCGCTGACCCACGCCGACCTGCCGAGCGGCGAAGCGCCGCGCAACGCCGCGCTGCTCGAGCGCCTGCTCGCCGGCGAGGAACGCGGCCCGCTCGTCGACCTCGTCGCGCTGAACGCCGGAGCGGCGATCGACCTGTGGCACGGCCGCGCGATCAGCGGTCGCGGCGAAGGCTATGAGCGCGCGATCGAGGTCCTGGGCAACGGTGCCGCCCAACGAGCGTTCGCCGCGCATCGGCGGATCGCCCAGGAGATGGCGAAGGCGGCGGCGTCCTAGCCTCCAGCCTCGAGCCTCGAGCCTCGAGCCTCGAGCCTCGAGCCTCGAGCCTCGAGCCTCGAGCTGGCAGCTGGCAGCTGCCAGCTTCGAGCGTCGCGCCCCTCAGGCCTTCGGGCCCTGCCCGTAGTACGCGTTCGGCCCGTGCTTGCGCCGGTAGTGCTTGTCGAGCAGGTGCTGCGGCGCGCGGCCCGCGGCCGGATTCACGGTCAGCGCGTGCACCTGCATCCGCGCCAGCCGTTCGATGACGACGGCGTGGAACGCCGCCGCGGCGGGGGTCTCGCCCCACGCGAAGGGCGCGTGCTGGGCGACCAGGACGCCGGGGATGGCGGCGGGATCGAGTCCCCCCCGGGCGAAGCACGCCACGATGACCCGGCCGGTCTCGACCTCGTAGCCGCCGTCGATCTCCGCGGCGGTCAACGGCCGTGTGCAGGGCACGTCGCCGTGGAAGTAGTCGGCCTGCGTGGTGCCCATGGCGACGATCGGTCGGCACGCCTGGGCGACCGCGGTCGCGTACTCGCTGTGGGTGTGGACGATGCCGCCGATGGCGGGCCAGGCGCGGTAGAGCTCGAGGTGGGTCGCGGCGTCCGAACTCGGCTTGAGCGTCGCGCCGTTGGCATCGGCGATGACCCGGCCGCTCGCCAGATCGACGGCGACCAGGTCCTGGGGGCGCAGGCGCTCGTAGGCGACCCCGGACGGCTTGATCAGCATGACGCCCGCGGCGCGGTCGACGCCCGACGCGTTGCCCCAGGTCGAGAGGATCAGCCCCTGCCGGACGAGTTCGAGATTGGCGTCGAAGACGGTCTGCCGGAGGTCGCCAAGGGCGTCGGACGGCGCGGTCACGGCTTCAACCATGCCGCGTGCCGCGGCTCAGCGAAATCGTCGGGCGAATGGCGGTAATCCATTGTCGCATCTCGTCTTGGATCGTATGTGAACGAACTCTTCACGAGGTGCTTCGCACTTGAGTTTTCGCCATCGGACGCTAGAGTATCGCCCTTGAAAATCGAGCCAGGTTTCTCGGTAAGTCCAGAGACTTTCTAAAGTTACCGCGCTCCTTTCCAACTTTATTCCTGCCGGCGCGATGCCGGCCCTCCCTGAGTACAGGCCAGCCGCCCGGGCATCGATGCCCGAGGCGAAGAAAGGACCCCGCATGCGAGTCTCCGTCCGAGCCACCGAAGAGGCGATCATCCGTCTGCTGCGCGCCGGTCACCCCCTCCCCGGCGACGTCGTCGATCGCGAGCTCGAGACCCGCCTGCCCGTGTTCCAGAGCGTCGAGGCCGTCCCGGTGAAGAACTACGGCATCGACGGCACCGGCCGCATCGTCCTCGCCCGCGGCCGCAAGGATGTCTGGTTCGTCGATATCAAGCGCCGCACCGGCAAGATCTCGGTCAAGGACGGCGAGGCCTTCGTCGAGATGCGCGACAAGCTCCAGGCCCGCTATCCCGGCCAGAAGGTCACCGGCTGGCTGGTCACGACCGCCGATGTCGAGGCGAAGGCCAAGAGCTTCATCGCCGAGAAGGGCTGCTTCGCCACCGCGGGCGCCGCCAAGCGCTGAGCGCGCGGTCGAGTCGTGGACGCGAGAAACCCCGGCGGGCTACCGCCGGGGTTTCTGTTTTGGCGCTCGCCGCCCGAAGCGCGAAGCGCTGCTCAGATCCGCGTCGCCGTCAGCACCAGCCCCGCGGCGGCGAGCCCGCCGCCGGACCAGCGCAGGCCGCGCTGCGCTCCCGCCCGGACGAGCGCGACCGCGACCAGCGCGCCGAGCGCATGCAATGCGGCGCTCGCGCAGATGAACCCGGCGGTCCAGGCGCTGGCGCCGACCGCCGGCGGCAGCTCGGCGATGTGGACGTTGCCGTGCACGGCGCCGGCGACGAGCGCCAGGCCCATGACGATGCCCGCGGGCGCGGTCGCGGCGGACGCGAGCAGCACGCCCAGCGCGACCACGCTCAGCGCCACGGCGGCCTCGCCGCCGGCGATCGGCACCGCGGCGAACGATCCGAGCAGGATGCCGATCAGGAACATCGTCGGCGTCGCCAGGCGCGCGCCGCCCGACTGGCGCATCGCGATCGCGCCGGTCGCCGCCATCGCCAGGAGGTGATCGATGCCGAGCCAGGGATGAGCGAGGCCGGCGACGAAACCATGGACGTGGCCGCCGTCGTGCGCGAACGCGACGGGAGCGGCGGCGACGGCGAGGGTGGCGACGCGGATGGCGGCGTGCATGGGTGTCTCCGGCGGCGGAGCTTGCGCGAGCGCGCGCCTCTGCCAAGGCGCCGGGAATGGGCTTGCGGTAGCGGCGTGCAGCATCGCACCGGCCTTCGGGCTCCCGGCGCACGCTCAGAACCGCGTCACGTAGCGGACGCAGACGCGAAGGCCGGAGCGGAACTCGGCGGCGAGCGGATCGGCCAGCGCGCCGACGCTGGCCGGCGCGGCCTGCGCATCGGGATCGGGCAGGTCGTAGCCCAGGGCCTGCGCGGCGCGGCGCAGCGCCAGGACCTCACGCGGCAGCATGAGCGCATCGCCGCCGGTGGCGATGCGCGGCGGCGTCGCCGCCGCCGCGCCGGCGGAGGAGGAGGGCGTCGATCGCGTCGCGTCGCTCACGACCGCATCCATCGTGCGCTGCCAGGCGAAAGCCGCGGCCGCCGCCCGCGGCATGGGGTCCGGGAAGAGCAGGTTGCTGGTGATCACGACGAGGAACGAGGCGACGGAGTCCATGACGCTTCCCGTCACGCGCACCGCACGCGGCGGGCCGGATTCCGCGCCGGTCGAAGCCGTTCTCGCGCGCACGATCGTCGCGGATGTCGACAACCGGCGCGAGGCGGCGTCGCGTCCGCCCGCACGGGTGTTTCGCTGCTGAAACTCGCCGGGCTCCGGCGTCGTCAGCCGTGCCCGGCGCCGACCGCCGCTTCGCCGCGCCGCAGCGCCGCCGGATCGGCGTCGGCGACGATCGCGACCTGCTCGCCGCCCCAGATCGCGCGCAGGCGGTCGAGCGCGCCGCGCGTCGGGTGCAGACGCCAGCGATCGGACGGCGCCAGCGTCAGCAGCACGCGCCCGGGCGTGCGCACCTCGAGCCGCACCGGGCATTGGCCCGGGTTCTCCTTGAGCAGCAGCTCGGTCTCGGCCACCTGGGCGGCGCCGTGGCGACGCGCATCGATGCGCACCGTCACCTGGCGGGTCAGGCGTTCGCACACCAGGTCGACCGGGATCATGTCGTCGATGATCAGGCTGGGCAGGACCTCGGCCGCATCGGCGCCCTCGTCGTCGCCAGCGTCGAGATCCGGGGCCATCGGCTCGCCGTCGTCGCTCATCATGTCGCCACCGCCGCCGCGCGCGCGACCGCCGCCACCGCCGCCGCCCTTGCGCTCGCGGCGTTCGATCTTGCCGGTGAACAGCGCGACCGTGTCGTCGGCGCAGTTGGCGTTGAACTTGTCGTAGGCGCCGGGCTCGTAGCCGCCGCGCCGACCCTCGCGCCCGGGGAACAGCACGCCCTCGAAGCGGCCGGTCGGATCCTCGAGCGTCAGCACCGCCATCATCTTGCCGGCCTTGGTGCGGATCACGCGTCGGCCGAGCACGACGGCCGCCACGGTCGCCTTGCCGCCCGTGGGCAGCGCGACGAGGTCGCGCGCGGCGGTCGCGGGGAACGCGGCGAGCGTCGCGCGGTGCTCGCTGACCGGATGGCTCGAGATCCAGTAGCCGGTCAGCGCCTTCTCGTTCGCCAGGCGCTCGGACTGCGGGAAGTCGGGCACGTCGGGATAGCCCTGCGATTCGTGCTTGAAGGCGGCGTCGGTGTCGAACACCGCGAACAGGCTCTCCTGGTTCTGCGCCTTGGTCTTCGCCAGGCGCGTGCCGCGATCGAAGGCGCGGTCGACGGCGTCGGCCAGCGCGCGGCGGTTGCGGTGCAGGCTGTCGAGCGCGCCGACCTTGATGAGGTTGTCGACCACGCGCTTGTTGACGACCCGCGTGTCGACGCGCTCGCACAGGTCGTAGAGCGTGGTGAATGGGGAACGCTCGCGGCGCTCGGCGATGAGGTGCTCGGCCGCGCCCTCGCCGACGCCCTTGACGCCGCCGAAGCCGAAGCGCACGGATTCCTTCGCCGCCTCGGCGCCGTCGCCAGCCGCCTTGGGCGGGACGAGGGTGAATTCCCAGCCCGATTCGTTGATGTCGGGCGGCAGGACGGGGATGCCGGAGACGCGGAGCTCCTCCACGAACTTCGTCATCTTGTCCTTGTTATCCATCTCGTAGATCAGGTTCGCGGTCATGAACGCCGCGAAGTGGTTGGCCTTGGCCCACGCCGTCCAGTACGCGATGAGGCCGTAGCACGCCGAGTGCGATTTGTTGAAGCAGTACGACGCGAAGCCGAGGATCTTCTCCCACATCTCCTTGCACTTGGCCTTGTCGTACTGGTGGTGCGTCCACGCGCCCTCGATGAACTTCTCCTCGAGCTTCTTGAGGACGTTGATGTCCTTCTTGCCCATGGCCTTGCGCAGGTCGTCGGCTTCGGCCGGGGAGAAGCCGCACAGCTCGCGGCTGATGTTCATCACCTGCTCTTGGTAGATGTAGAGGCCGTAGGTCTCCTTGAGCGACTTCTCGAGCACGGGATGCGGGTAGTCGACGCGCTCGCGGCCGTGCTTGCGATCGCAGTACTGGATGTGCATGCCGGCCATCAGCGGGCCCGGGCGGTACAGCGCGACCAGCGCGATGAGATCCTCGAAGCGGTCGGGCTTGAGCAGCTTGATCAGCTCCTGGAACCCCGACGACTCGCACTGGAACACGCCCAGCGTCGCGCCCGAGCCGAGCATCGCGAAGGTCTTCTCGTCATCGAGCGGGACCTTCAACCAGTCGATCGCCGAACCGCCGGCCGCGACGACGATGTCGGAGGTCTTCTTCAGGATCGACATCGTCTTGAGGCCGAGGAAATCCATCTTGAGCAGGCCGCACTTCTCGACCTGGTTCATGTTGTACTGGGTCGCCGGCTTGCCCTTCACGACGCACACCGGCACGTAGCTCGAGACCGCGGACGGCGCGATGATGATGCCGCAGGCGTGCACGCCGAGCGAACGCCCGAGGTTCTCGAGCGACAGGGCGGTATCGAGCACCTGGTGCGCGCGCTGGTCGGCGTCGTAGCGCTTGACCATCGCGTCGACCGGCTCGAACACGCCCTTGTCCTTGTCGAGCGGCTTCTTGCCCAGGCACACGGCGAGGCCGTGTTTTCCCGACGGGTCCTCGGGCACCAGATTGGCCAGCTCCTGCGCCTCCTCCGGCGTCCATTCGTAGGCGCGCGCGACGTCCTTGATCGCCATGCGCGCCTTCATCGTGCCCAGGGTCATGATCTGGGTGACGGCGTCCTGGCCGTACTTCTGCGCGACGTACTCGATGACCCGGCCGCGACCGTCCTTGCAGAAGTCGATGTCGATGTCGGGCATCGACTTGCGGCCGGGGTTGAGGAAGCGCTCGAACAGCAGCGAGTAGCGCAGCGGGCAGATGTCGGTGATGCCCAGGCTGTACGCGACGATCGCGCCGGCCGCCGAGCCGCGCCCGGGACCGACCGGGATGCCCTGCTTCTTCGCCCAGCCGATGAAGTCGGCGACGATCAGGAAGTAGGCCTCGAAGCCCATGCGCGAAATCGTCTCGAGCTCGAACTCGAGCCGCGTGCGCGCCTCCTCGGACGGCGAGTCGCCGTAGCGCTGCTTGAGCCCGACCTCGCACTGCGCGCGCAGCCACGAGCGTTCGTCGTGGCCCGCCGGGCACGGGAACTTCGGCAGGTGGTAGTGGCCGAGCGGGATCGGCATCTTGACGCAGCGCTCGCTGATCGCGCGCGTCGCCGCGATCGCCTCGGGCAGGTCCTTGAACAGCGCCGCCATCTCGTCGCCCCTCTTGAGGTAGTACTCGCGCGACGTCATGCGCTTGCGCCGCGTGTCGGCGATGGTCGTGACCTTCTGGATGGCGAGCTGGACGTCGTGCACGTCGTGGTCGGCCTGGGTCAGGTAGTGCACCCAGTTGGTCGCGACCAGCGGCACGCCGGCCGCGCGCGCCACGGCGACGTTGCCGGCGAGCGCGCTCATCGGGCCGTCCGAACCGTGCTCGCAGGCCTCGACCCACAGCCGGTCGGCGAAGACGTCCTTGAGCAGGCCGAGCTGGCGGCGCGCCTCGTCGTCGGCGCCGGCCATGATGTGGCGGTTGAGGAAGCCGTCCTTGCCCGCGCCGGTCAGGCAGAGCAGACCGTCGGCGTGCTGCGCGATCGCCTCGAGGTCGACGCGCGGCTCGAAGTAGAAGCCCTCGAGGTTGCCGCGGCTGACCAGGCGCGAGAGGTTCTGGTAGCCGACCTCGCTCTCGGCGAGCAGCACCAGCTGGTGCCAGTCGCGCGCCTTCTCGCGCATGCCCAGCGGCGCGACATTGACCTGGCAGCCGACGATCGGCTTGATCCCCGCGTCCTTGCACGCCATCGCGAACTCGAACGCGCCGAGCAGGTTGGCGCGGTCGGTCAGCGCCAGCGCGTCCATGCCGAAGCCCTTCGCCGCCGCCACCAGCTTGGCGATGGTGTTGGTCGACTCGAGCAGCGTGAAGTGGCTGTGGACGTGGAGATGGGTGAAGGGCGTGGTCATGGCGGTCGGGTGCGGCGGCGCGGGCGCGAGCGTAGCGCGGGTCAGCGCGATGTTTTCGTCATGTTTTCGCCGGCTTCAGCGTCCGGCCTTCTCCGCCCGGACCAGCTCCTCGATCAGGCATTTCACTTCCGGGCGGCAGGTGCCGCAGCCGCCGCACACGCCGAGCTGGCTGCGCAGCGCCTCGACCGTGCGCGCACCGGCGGTCCAGGCGCGGACGACCTCGTCGCGCTTGACGCCGGTGCACCAGCAGCGCGAGAACGAGCCCGGCGGCGGCAGGCCCTCGCTCAAGGCGCCGGCTTCTGCGTGAAGGTCTCGGGCGGGATCGGCTGGTCGTAGACCGCCTCCTCGATCTGCACGTCGACGCGGTTGCCCTGCGGGTCGTCGAACTGGATCCGGCGGGTGCGCTGGTCGCGGTCGAGGTCGATGACGATGCGCTTGGCCTGCTGGGCCGCCTCGCTGCCGGCGCGCGGCGTCAGCACCAGGCGCGCGCCGTCGGCGGTCGCCTCGGGCGCGAAGGCGAAGTCCTTGAAGGCGGCCGGGTCCTGCATCTGGATCAGGTTGAGGATGCGCCGGAAGAGGTCCTCGCTGCCGCCGCCGTCCTCGACCGCGGTCTCGGTGATGTCGGTGGTCTCGGCGTCGAACTGCTCGAGCTTGACGCGCTTGACGCCGTCCGACGCGAAGACGTCGCGCATGTCCGCGATCTTCGGGTTGCGCAGCTCGAGGAAGTACTTCTTCGGCCGCTCGAGGGCGAAGCGCCCGTGGCGCACCGTCGCGTCGGCCTCGGCGTCGTCGACCTGGCGCGTGGTGTGGATGAACGTGCCCTGGGCGCTGGTCGTCGCGCGCTGGACGGTGAACACGTCGATCAGGATCTGCTGCTGCTCGGGCGTCAGGTTGGCGGCGGCGAGCCGCACCGCCGCGATCGCGGGGTCCGCCGGCGGCGTCTCCTCGGCCAGGGCCGGGCACGCGAGCGAGACGATGAGCAGCGCGAGGCTGAGCGGACGCATGCGGGGACCTCGACGGCGATGATCGCGCCGCCGCGCGGCGGCGCAAAGCCGCGGACGAGGATCTTTGCGGCGGGGCTGGCGTCGCCGACCGCCGATGGGACGATTGAAGCAGGAGAACGCCATGGCCAGCGTGCTGGTGGTGCTCGCACCCGGGGCCGAGGAGATCGAGACCGTCACGTTGCCCGACGTGCTGGTGCGGGCCAAGCAGGAGGTGCTGGTCGCCAGCGCCGGTCCCGGCCTGGTGGTGACCGGCAGCCGGGGCATCCCGCTCGCCGCCCATGTCCAGCTCGACGCCGTGGTCGAGCGCGACTTCGACCTGGTCTACCTGCCCGGCGGCATGGGCAGCGCCACGACCCACCGCGACGACCCGCGCATCCAGCGCCTGATCGCGCGCCAGCTGGCCGCCGGCCGCTGGCTGGCGGTGATCTGCGCCGCGCCGATCGCGCTGGTGCCGCAGGGCCTGGCCAAGGACCGCGAGATCACCTCCTACCCGGGCGTGCGCGCGCAGGTCGAACCCCATGCGCGGCGCTGGGTCGACCGCCCGGTGGTCCAGGACGGCAACCTCATCACCAGCCAGGGTCCAGGTACGGCGTTGTCGCTGGGCCTGTTTGTGGCTAAACTCCTCGCCGGGGACCGGGTCGCGACGTCGGTCGCGACCGATCTGCTTGCACCGGTTCCATGACCAGCGTCCGAGGAATACCATGCGCACCCTGATCCTGCCCTGCCTCGCCGCTCTCGCCTCTCTCGCCATCGGCTCGCCGCTCGCGGCCGCCGACAGCTTCGACGATGCCTTCAAGACCGAGGACGCCGACCGCAAGCGCGCCGCGGTCAAGGCGCTGGCCGACAAGGCCGCCGCCGGCGACGACGAGGCGTACGCCAAGCTCGTCCAGGCTGCCGGCGACCGTCAATCGCAGGACGCGGCGATCGCCGCCCTGCGCGCGCGCTCCGGTCTCAAGCCCTCCAAGGGCGAGGGCGGCGGCTATCCGGGCTACCCGGAGAACGATTCGCCGGCCGCGTGGCAGGCGTGGCTGAAGGCGCGCACCGCCGAACGCGAGAAGGAGGAGAAGGTCAAGGAGGCGCTGAAGCTGGCGGAGGAGGCGAAGAAGGAGGCCGCGACCAAGGCACCAGGCGCCGATGGCGAGCCCGCGGCGCCGGGCGACGCCGTCGCCATCGATCCCGCCGCCGATCCGAACGCCGATCCCGCCGCCGCGCCCACGCCCGCGCCCGAGTCGTCGCGCGCATCGACCGACCTCGGCCGCATGGACCGCGTGGTGTTCAAGACCGGCGGCTCGCTGCTGTGCTACATCCTCGGCAAGCGCGTCGATGACGCCGGCAACCTGATCAGCGTGCGCGTCGTCCATCCGGACGAGGGCGGCGAGGAGGTCCTGTCGGCCGACCTCGTGGCGCGCATCGAAGAGGATATCGAGCAGGCCGAGTAGAGGCGTCTGGCATCGGCGCCCCGCGGCGCACGCTGTGCCTGCGATGCACGTCCTGTTCCCCGGCAGCTTCGACCCGCCGCATCTCGGCCACGCCGACCTGATCGCGCGCGCCGCGTCGCTGTTCCCGCGCGTCACCGTCGCCGTCGCGATCAATCCCGAGAAGAAGGCGTTCCTGCCGCTCGCGCGGCGCCTCGACCTGCTGCGCGCGATCGTCGCGCCGCACGCCAACGTCGACGTCGCCAGCTACGACGGATCGACCGCCGCCTTCGCGCGCGGACGCGGCTGCGGGGCGCTGCTGCGCGGGCTGCGCGACGGCCGCGACCTGACCTACGAGGCCGGGATGGCGGCGGTCAATCGCGACGCCGGCGGCATCGACAGCGTGTTCCTCGTCACCGCGCCCGCGGTCGCGCACCTCAGCTCGCAGCTGGTGCGCAGCGCGGTCGCCGCCGGCATGGACGTCGCCGCGCTGGTGCCGCCCGCGGTCGTCGCCGCGCTGCGCGCGCCGGGCGCGTAGGCCGGACGCGCGACGAGCGTCATCACGCCATGAGCTGGTCCTCGGCCGGCATGTTCTACCACCAGCTCGGCACGCTGGTGAAGGCCGGCCTGCCGATGGCGCAGGCGCTCGACCACGCCGCCGGCGCGACCGCCGGTCGCCATGCCGAGCGCGCGCGGCACTGGTCGGACGGCTGCGCCCACGGCCGCGGCCTCGCCGAGCAGCTGCGCGCCGATCACGAGCCGGCGATGGCCACCGCGCTGGTCGAGGCGGGCGAGGCCAGCGGCCGCCTGCCCGACCTGTGCTTCGAGCTCGGCCGCTTCTACGACCACCTGTGCCGGGTACGCAGCCAGACCATCGCCCGCCTGGCGTATCCGGTCGTCCTCGGCCACGTCGCGCTGGTCATCCCGGCCGTGCCGGCGGTGTTCCTCGGCCGGAGCCCGTGGTGGTCGATGCTCATCGGCCCGGCGATCGTCTGGGGGCTGGTGCTGGCCGGCGCCGTGGTGCTGGTCGTCGCCCGACGCAGCGGACTCGCGGCGCGCCTGGCGCTCACCGGCCCGGGCCGGGTCGTCGCCGAGCCGCTGATCGTCGCCAACAGCGCCCTGGTCATCGGCGCCGGGCTGACCGCCGGCATGCTCGTGCCGCGGGCGCTCGAGCTGGCCGCCGATGGCTGCGGGAACCGGGTGATGGCGAGGCGGCTGCGCGATGCCGCGGGCGATGTCGCCACCGGCCGCACGCCGGACCTGACCGCCGCCCTGGCCAAGGCCGGGTTCCCGGCCGTGACGGTGCAGCTGATCGCCAACGGCGAACGCACCGGCACGACCGAGCAGGCGCTCGCGCGCGCCGCCGAGCACGCCCGCGCCAGCTTCGAGGAACGGCTGGCGTGGGCGGGCAGGATCGTGGTGAGCGTGATCTATACCCTGGCCATGGCCCTCGCGGTGTGGCAGATCCTGGCGATGTTCAACGCGATCTACGCGCCGGTCTTCGAGATGATCGAGGAGGACGGCTGACCCGCTGGCGGCCAAGTGGCGGTTGAGGCGAAGGACCCGGCGCCGATCATCGCCGGGCACCGCCCTGCCCATGGTCAGCGAACACGATAACAGCGCGAACCGCGAAGCCGCGAGCGAAGCCGCGCTCAAGCGCTGCCTCATCGCCGCGTTGACGCTGACCGTCACCGTCGCCGCGCTGATCGCCGGGGTCGGCCTGCTGCGCGACGGCGAGGCACGGCGCCTCGACGACGCCTTCCGCGACCGCTGCAACGACGCCGCGTCCCGGCTGGTCACGGCGATGGCCGACCGCGATCGCGACCTGCGCCTGATCGCCGAGGTCACCGCCGCCGCCGGCACCGACGCGCACGGCCTGCGCGCCGTGGTCGGCGCGGCGCGGCGCGACCCGGCGATCACCGGCATCGCCGTGCGTCGCGACGACGGCGCGCTGGTCGACCTCGACCGCACCATCCCCGCCAACGGCGCGGCCGATGTCGCCGAGCGCGCGCTCGCCTCGGGCAGCGCCAACGCGCCGACCGCGATCGGCACCCTGTGGTTCGCCGCGGTCACCGCCGACGGCGTCGCGGTGGTGGCGGCGATCGATCTCGAGCGCATGGCCGCGCCGGCGATCGAGGTCGCGCCGGATATCGCCATGGCGCTGGGCAGCGGCGCGCAGTCGATCGCCTTCGGCCCGGTCGCCGCCGCCGACAGCACGCTGGTGGCCGAACGCGAGATCCCGGGCCTCGGCGGCTGGAACGCGCGCTGGCGGCCGGGCGCCGCCTGGCTCGCGACCCATCGGCCGTGGCGTTCGTCGGCGGTGCTGGTCGCCGGCCTGGCGCTCGTGGCGATGATCGCGTCGTGGTTCGCCGCCGACCTCTACCGCGCCGCCAAGCTGATGCAGGCCAACGCGCGCTCGGCGGGCGGCCGTCGGCGCGTCGAAGGCGACCGCCAGACCGAGACCGCGCTGCGCCAGGCGCTGCGCACCAACAACCTGCTCGCCGCGGCCATCGCCAACACCACCTCCGGCGTCGTCATCACCGATCCGTCGAAGGCGGACAACCCGGTGGTCTTCGTCAACACCGGCTTCAGCGCGATCACCGGCTATCCGGCGGAGGAGGCCATCGGCCGCAACTGCCGCTTCCTCCAGGGACCGGAGACCGACCGCGAGGATGTGCGCAAGCTCAAGCAGGCGATGCGCGAGGGCAAGCCGTACAAGTGCGTGCTGCGCAACTACTGCAAGGACGGGCGCCCGTTCTGGAACCAGCTCACCCTCAACCCGGTCCAGGACGAGGAAGGCCGGCTGATCAACTGGGTCGGCATCCAGAACGACGTCAGCGAGCGCATGCACACCGAGGAGACGCTCCAGCAGTCGGAACGTCATTTCCGCTCGCTGATCGAGAACGCGCTCGACGTCATCGCCATCCTCGACGCCGACGGCACGGTCCGCTACGCCTCGCCGTCGGTGAAGCGCGTGCTCGGCTACCGCCCGGCGGAGCTGATCGGCGAGCGCGTGCTGTCGGTGGTGCACTACGAGGACCTGCGCGCGGTGCGCGCCGCGCTGTTCCGCACCGTGCGCCGGCGGATCGAGACCGAGGCGCGCGAGTTCCGCGTGCGCCGCGCCGACGGCACCTGGGTGTGGCTCGAGGCGGTCGGCCAGAACCTGCTCGACGACGAGAGCGTGCGCGGCGTCGTGGTCAACGCGCGCGACATCAGCGAGCGCAAGCGCGTCGAGGCCGAGCTGCAGCAGGCCAAGGAGGCCGCCGAGGCGGCGAGCCAGGCGAAGAGCGCGTTCCTCGCGAACATGAGCCACGAGATCCGCACGCCGATGAACGGCATCGTCGGGCTGACCGGGCTGCTGCTCGAGTCGCGGCTGTCGCCCGAGCAGCGCGACTACGCCGACACCGTGCGCTCGTGCACCGAGTCGCTGATGACGATCATCAACGACATCCTCGACTTCTCGAAGATCGAGGCCGGCAAGCTCGACCTCGAATGCATCACCTTCGACCTGCGCGTCGCCATCGAGGAGACCGTGACGCTGCTCGCGGCCGAAGCGCACAAGCGCAGCCTCGAGCTCGCGTACTGGATCCACCCGGACGTGCCGCTGTCGGTCGCCGGCGATCCCGGACGCCTGCGCCAGGTGCTCATCAACCTGGTGGGCAACGCCGTCAAGTTCACCAACGCCGGCGAGGTCGTCGTGCGCGTCGAGCCGGCCGGGGAACGCGACGGGCGCGCGCTGGTCAAGTTCAGCGTCGCCGACACCGGCATCGGCATCGCCCCCGAGGCGCAGGCGCGCCTGTTCCAGTCGTTCTCGCAGGCCGACAACTCGACCACGCGCCGCTACGGCGGCACCGGCCTCGGGCTGGCGATCTCCAAGCGCCTGGCCGAGCTGATGGGCGGCGAGATCGGCCTGAAGTCCGCGCCGGGCAAGGGCAGCACCTTCTGGTTCACGGTGCGCTTCGACCGCCGCGCCACCGCGAGCCATCGCCAGGCCGACGTGCCGGACGAGCTGACCTCGTGGCGCACGCTGGTGGTCGATGACAACGCCACCGCGCGCGAGGTCATGCTCGAGCTGCTCAAGCGCTGGAAGATCCCCTGCGACGCCGTCGAGGACGCGCGCGCCGCGCTCGCCCGCATCGAGGCGGCGCGCGCCGACGGCAAGCCCTACCGCATCGTCTTCATCGACCAGCGCATGCCGCGCGTCGACGGCCCGGCGCTGGCCAAGGCGATCCGCGACGAGCCCGCCAACGCCGACGTCCAGCTGGTGCTCATGACCACCGCCACCGAGCGCGTGCGCGGCGATCCGCGCGCCGCCGGCATGTCCGGCTACGTCGCCAAGCCGGTGCGCCGCACGCAGCTCCATTCGTGCCTGGTGCGCGTCCACCGCCACGTCACCGGCGGCAGCGGCAAGATGCCGTCGCTGACCCTCGCGCAGGCCCAGGCGCTGATCCAGGCCGAGGCCGACGCGGAGGCCGAGGCGCTCGAGGACGGCGATGAGCCGCACGAGCCGAGCGCGCCGGCGCGCGAGCTGCCACCGGCGCGGATCCTGCTGGCCGAGGACAACCTCGCGAACCAGCAGCTCGCCTCGGCCCAGCTCGAACGCTTCGGCGAGGCCGTGGACATCGCCGGCAACGGCGCCGAGGCGGTCGACGCCTCCGGCCGCAAGACCTACGGCCTGATCCTCATGGACTGCCAGATGCCGGAGATGGACGGCTACCAGGCCGCTACCGCGATCCGCAAGCGCGAGCAGGCGGCGGGCGCGGCGCGCGTGCCGATCATCGCCATGACCGCGCACGCCCTGCCCGGCGAACGCGAGAAGTGCCTCGCCGCGGGCATGGACGACTACGTGGTCAAGCCGGTGCGCATCGACGCGCTCGAGGCGGCGATCAAGAAGTGGCTGACGGCGCCGACGGCGGGCTGAGACGACGCGGCCGCGTGGGACGACCGATCATCGGAGGATCGCGGCCGCCGCGGGATGCCCGCCGTCGCGGCGCATCCCGGCCAGCTGCCAACGGGCCGCGCTCGCGACGCCGGCATCGCCGTGGATGGCCAGCGCATCGAGCATGCCGATCACCGCGGCGCGCTCGGGGGTGCGCGCGGCGCAGAGCGCCACGTAGTGGATGCAGCAGTGCGCCCAGCGGGGGCTCGACCGCGGATCGGACGCGCAGTCCACGAAGGTCTCGGCGAGCGCCCTATCGCCCACCTGCCGCACCAGGCCGATGGCGATCTCATGGCGGACGATGTCGTCGACGCGATGGTCGGCGAGGACGCCGACCCAGATCGCGCGCCCGACCGATGAGGGCCGCGTCATGAGCGACGCCTCGACGCAGCGCGCCGCCGTCGCGAGCGGCATGTCGGTGAGGCGCGCGACGCGCTCGGCGACCGCGCGCTGCACGGCCGGATCGGTCGCCACCGGGCGCGCTGCCGGCCGGTCGTGGACGACGGCGCCGCGGATGCTCGCGCTCTCGTCCGTGAGAGCGATCGCCGACGAGTGATGGAGCGGCGCGACGAGGGCGAGCGCGAGCGCGATCCCGCCGATGATGAGCGCCAATTCAGGACGATGGAGCTGGAGGAGGCCGCGCATCGACTGCCGGATATAGGAGACGCTGCAATTGGTTCAACTGCGTTTGTTGTCAAACACGAGCGCGAGCGAGGAAGAACGCGACGATGAAACGCGCGGTGTCGCAGGTCGCGTCGCGCGGCGGGTCCGGTCATCGCCTCATCGCAGGCACCGCCCTGGCCGATCCGTCAGCGCGCGAGCGCGATCATCTCGTCCCACGAACGGTTGCTCGCGGTGGCGAGGCGGTTGGCGTAATGGATGGCGTACGCGCGGCGCGGCTGCGCGCTCGTGTTCGCCTTCGACCCGTGCAGCGTCAGCAGGTGGTGGAAGATGCAGGTGCCGGCGCGCACCGGCACCGGGATCTCGGCGCCGATCGGCGCGTCGACGTCCGGCGTGAGGTGGATGTGGTTGATGCTGCGGTGATTGAGCAGTCCCAGGCGATGCGATCCGGGCACGTAGTGCAGGCAGCCGTTGGCGAGCGTCGCATCGTCGATCGCCAGCCAGCAGGTGACGCCGGCGCTGTGCGGCGTCACCCGGAAGTAGGAGTTGTCCTGGTGCAGCGGCTTCTCGCTGCCGCAGAGCGCGGGCTTCATGAACACCTGGTCGCTGTAGCAGGACAGGCCGGCATCGCCGCCGCCGGTCAGCTCGTACGCGACGGCCATGATCGCCGGGGTCTCGATCGCGGCGCGGAACACCGCGTCGCGCCGCGCCGGCTCGTCGAGCTTGCGCAGCGCGCGCGTCGCGGCGGTCGCCTCGAACTGGTGCGCGTGCGCCTGCGCGGCGGCGCCGTCGGCTTCGATCTGGTCGATGCGCGCGCGCAGCGCGGCGAGGGTCGCCGCCGGCACGATGTCGGGCACGACGAGGTACCCGTCGGCGGCGAAACGATCGCGTTGCTGCTGGCTCAGGGTCATGACGGGCCTCCCGCACCAGCCTAGCGCCCGGCGCGCGGCGTCTTTGGCGCCAGCCAGCGCTTTTTGCACCTTTCTCCTGGCGGCGCCCGCCGACCATGCGGCATGGGCCCCGCCACGCCGCATGCGCCGCTGACCGCCGGGATCCCGACCTATGGCCTGCGCCATGGCCGCTACGCCTGGGCGGCGGGCACGCCGCCGATCCTGCACGCGTTCCGCGACTGGGACATCTTCTGGATCACCGCCGGCGAGGCGACGTGGACGCTCGCCGACGGCCGCACGCTGGTCGCCGGCCGCGACCAGTTCGTCGTCCTGCCGCCGTTCGTGCCGGCGCACGTCAGCGAGTCGCGCCGCGGCCTGACGTTCTGGTTCTGCCACATCGATTTCCGGCGCGTACCCGACGACGCGCCGCGCGACATGCGCGGTCCGGGCGTGGCCGCGCAGGTGCCGCTGGCGTTCTCGCGCCGCGACGCGCCGGGCGTCCATCGCGCCTATCGCGCCGTCGCCGCGCTCGGCCAGATCGGCGCGCTGGACGGCGCGAATGCGCGCGCGCCGTGGCGGCTCGAGCGCGCGGTGATCGCGCTGGCGGCGGAGCTCGCGCTGTTCGCCAGCGCGCGCCGCGCGCCAGGCGCCGTGGCCGCGCCGGCGCGCGAGATCGATCCGCGCGTCGCCGCGATCTGCCATCGCCTCGAGGAGAGCCCCGAGCGCGCCTGGCGCGTCGGCGGGCTCGCCGCATCGGTCGGGCTCTCGGTCAGCCGCCTCAATGCGCTCTTCCACGCCGGCGCCGGCATCAGCCTGAAATCGGCGATCGTCGATGCGCGCCTGCGCCGTGCCCAGCGCCTGCTCCTCGAACGCCCCGAGACCTCGATCCGAGCCATCGCCGAGGCCAGCGGCTTCTCGTCGCAGCACTTCTTCAGCCGGCAGTTCCGCGGCCGCTTCGGCATCGCGCCATTGGCCTATCGCCGGCGCGCGGCGATGGCGCCGGGATGAACGCGGTCACGGCGCGCCGTTGGGGGCCATATCGAGCTCGATGCGCAGCGGCGTGACGGTGCGCGGCGCCGGGAGCCGCCTCGCGCGGGTCGATGCATCGGAGGTCAGGACGAAGCCGGTGGTGCCCGCGGGCACGTAGGCGGTCGCGCCATGATCGTCGCCGACCGCCAGGAGCGCCGGATCGATCCCTGGCGCGAGATCGCCCTGGGCACGCGGCAGCGATCCGCGGTCGCGGCTCATCAGGATGACGCGCGCCGCCAGCCGGCGCAGGTGCGCGCGCTGCGCGAATTCGCTCACCGAGATCGGCGATTCCATCAGATTCGGCATGGCGATGCGGTAGACGACGCTGGTTCCTCCTCCGATGCCGAGCGCCGCCGACGGCGGCGCGCGCCCGCCGGCCTGCGCCTCGAAGGTGGCGAGGTCGAGCATGCGCCGGGCCTCGCCATCCGGCAGCGTCGCGAGGAACCACCAGCCGAACGGATTCATGCGATCGATCAGCGATGCGTCGGAGCCGCCGTCGTACGTGATCAGCCATTCGCTCGTCGCCCACGACTGCATCCGTTCACCACGCCAGGCGCGGGCGAGGAGACCGCTGGCGCCGATCGGATCAGCGAGCCACGCCTCGGTGGCCTGGCGCGGCGCGGTGCCGAGGCGCACGACCTCGAGCGTCGTCTCGTCGCGGATGTCGTGGAGCCGGATCGCCATGAAGAGGTCGATCAGACCCGCGGGTGGCGCGCATGCGCGCACCAGCAGCTGCAGCTCGGCGAGGTGCGGCGCCGGATCCTCGGCGAGCAAGGCCTCGACCCGCTGCCAATCGGCCATCGCGCAGGCGACGGACATCGCCTCGGACCGCCACTGTCCCAGCGGCATCCCCGGCGGCGCGCCCGGTGGCGGGGCGGCCATCGGCGCGGGGCAGTTCGCGTTCGACAGGGCGACCCCGCCCGTGCGCACGATGGCCAGCAGATCGGCGAATTCGGCGCGCCGGTCGCGGAGCCAGGCGACGGCGTCCGGGCCCGGGTCGGGCGCCGTGCCGGCGAGCCACGCCTGCAGCCGCTTCGGCTTCTCGCGCGGGATCGACGCCATGGCGATGGCGCGTTTCCAGAAATCCTCGTGGGCCACGGCATCGGGCCCGACGGCGATCGGCTCCGGACGGCACGCATACCCCTGCGTCTCGAGCGCGGCGATCGCCTGGTGGCACCGACGCGTGTTGTGCTGGCGCAGCCATGCCGCGGCGACGTACAGCGTGGCATACGCCAGGACCACCGAGGCCAGGGCCCACCGCCACCAGCGCGTCTTCCGCATGATGCCGCCGCTCATCCGGACGATCCTGTCGCCGGATCGGCGCGTCGCCAACCCGGCGTCGGACCCGGCGTCAGCCCTGATCGATCCAGCCGCCGCCCAGGCACAGGTCGTCGCGCTCGTCATAGGCGACGCAGGCCTGACCGGCCGCGGCGCGCGGCTGCGGCTCGGCGAAGCGCACGACGGCGTTGGGCTTGCCTTCGCGGCCGACGCCGCCGCGCGCGACGATCGTCGCGGCGACCGGCTTGGCGCGGTAGCGCGTCCGCACGTGGCAGACGAGTCCACCGGCCGGCAGGTCGCCGAGGTGCCACGTGCAGTCGCGCAGCGGCAGCTCGTCGACCAGCAGGCTCGAGCGCGGGCCGAGCACGACGGTATTGGCCGCGGCGTCGATGCGCACGACGTGCAGCGGCTCGTGCCAGGCGACGCCCAGGCCCTTGCGCTGGCCGATGGTGATGCCGGCGAGCCCCGCGTGCCGGCCGAGCGGCGTGCCGTCCTCGTGCACGATCGGTCCCGCGGAGAACGACTCGGGCGCCTCGGCGCGCAGGAAGCCGCCGACGCCGCCCGCGCCGATGAAGCAGATGTCCTGGCTCTCGTGCTTGTCCGCGGTGATCAGCTGGCGGGCGCGCGCGGCGTCGCGCACCTCGGTCTTGGTCAGGTCGCCGACCGGGAACAGCGCGTGCGCCAGCTGCTCCTGGGTCAGCGAGAACAGGAAATAGGTCTGGTCCTTGGCGCGATCGGCCGACACCCGCAGCACCTTGCGGTCGAAGGCGTCGGCGACGCGCGCGTAGTGCCCGGTCGCGACGTAGTCGGCGCCGAGCGCGCGCGCGTGGTCCCACAGCTCGCCGAACTTGATCGACTCGTTGCAGCGCACGCACGGGTTCGGCGTCTCGCCGCGCGCGTAGGCGTCGACGAAACCGTCGACGACCGTCTGGCGGAAACGCTGCTCGAGGTCGACGACGTAATGGCGCACGCCGACGCGCTGGGCGACGGCGCGCGCGTCGATGGTCTCGGTCGGCGAGCAGCAGGCGTCCTCGCGCGTGAAGCCGCCGTCCTGGTCGGCGCACGGCCACAGCTTCATGGTCACGCCCACGACCTCGTGGCCCTGTTCGGCCAGGAGGGCCGCCGTCAGGCTCGAGTCGACGCCGCCGCTCATGCCGCACACCACGCGCATGCGAGGATTGCAGCGGCGTATCAACCGCGCAGAAGCGGCAATCGCGTCGACCCGTCCAGGGAGGGCGACGGCGCGCGTGGGGCCGGGCCGCGGCGAGGCTCGATCCGGTCAGTGCCGCGAGAACCTCCACCCGTCCCGCCTGGCCCCCATCCCGGCCGTCGTTTATAGTCCTCACCATGACCGTCCGCCTGGTCCTGCTGTCCCTGCTGGCCACCGCGCTGTGCGGCCTGGACGCTCCGGACGGCGTGATCGCCGTGGTCGACCCGGAGCCGGCGACATCGCGCGGCGAAGGACTGTTGTCCACCGCATGCGGCGGCGCCGCGGTGGTCATCGGCGACGGCCTGGCGCTGACCCTCGACGAGGTCGTGCCCGCCGGGGTCGACCGCGTGTCCATCGTGCTGCAGGGCGGGCTGCGCCGCACCGCCCGGGTCGAGCGCCGCGGCACCACCACCGGCGCGATCCTGCTGCGGCTCGACGCGGCAGGCGCGCCGCGCGCGCTCGAGCTGGCGGACAGCGCGAAGCTCGCGCTCGGCGATCCGGTGTGGTCGGTCGGCAACTCGTTCGGCGTGATCGAGCAGGACGGCGTCGCCGCGCTGTCGAAGGGCATCGTCAGCGGCTTCGACGAGATCCCGTCCGACGCGCCGCCGGTGCGCGGCCGCCTGGGCCGCGTGCTGACGACCTACCGCGGCCCGGTGATCGAGACCGACGCGGCGGCGAACGACGGCAACCAGGGCGGCCCGCTGCTCGACGACGCGGGTCGCGTCCTCGGGCTGATCAGCCTGGGCCTCGCGCGCGAGCGCCGCCTCGGCACGGTCGTGCCGATCCATCTCGTGGTGCGCGATCTCGGCCTCGACCTGCCGCTCGCGGCGCCGGCCGGCGCCAGCGACGCCAACGCGGCACGCCTCGCGCGCGCGGCTGCGGCCGCGGCGCCGGCGGTCGTGCTGCTCTACCTCGAACGGCCGAACGGGCTGGGCAATCCGGTCGGCATCCCGCGTCCGCCGCTGCTCACCGACGAGACGCCGCTCTACGAGCGTGAACGCCTGGCGCGGCATTGGGACCGCTACTACCACCAGCAGCAGGTGCTCTACACCGACCAGCCGGTGTCGGGCATCGTCGTCGGCCGCGACCTGGTGCTGACCAGCGCGAGCAACCTGCACGGCATCGACGTCGATGCCGTCGCCGCGCCGGCCGCGGCCGACGGGATCATGGACCTGCCGTGGTCGGAGCCCAAGGACGTCGCGCCGGCGACCAGGACCACCGGCGCCGCCGCCGGCCGCGGCCGCGTGCTGATCCACGGCGCGCCCGCGGTCGAGGCGCAGCTCGTCGGCTTCGATCTCGCGCTCGATCTGGCGTTGTTCCGCACCACGACCGACATGGCGGTCACGCCGGCGGTGCTGGCCGGCGACGCCGCGATCGCGGTCGGCGACGGCGTGGCGCTGGTCGGCCGCCACCGCGTCGGCGGCGAGCACACGCTGACCACCGGCGTGATCTCGGCGGCGACGCGGCGGCGCGACCAGAACGACCTGACCATGGGCCAGATCGATGCGCTGGCCAACTACGGCAACCTCGGCGGCGCGGTGGTCGACGCCGAGGGCGCGGTGGTCGGCATGGTCGCGATGCTCGGACCGCGCGAGGACTGGCCGTGGCTGATCAACTCCGGCGTCGCGCTGTTCACGCCGAGCGCGGCGATCCGCGACGCGCTGCCGGCGCTCGAACGCGGCAAGCGGCTCGACGAGAAGCCCGGCTTCGGCCTGGGCGTGCGCCTGCAGCACGACCGCCTCGGCGGCCGCCTCGTGGTCATCGAGCTGGTGCTCGGCATGGGCGCGGCCGATGGCGGCGTGCTCGCCGGCGACGTCCTGCTGTCGGTCGACGGCAAGGACGCGCGCACGCACCAGGCGGTGACGCGCGCGCTGATCCCGCACCAGGCCGGCGACCGCGTCGTGGTGCGCGTGCGCCGCGGCGACCAGGAGATCGACCTCGACGTCGAGCTGAAGGCGTTCGAATGAGGCGCGCGCTCGCCATGCTCTGCCTCGCGTGCGGCGCCGGCGCCGCCGACGCGGTGGACGAGGACGCACGCGCCCACGCCCGCAAGCTGCTCGCGACCTACGTCTTCGTCGCCAACGGCAGCGGCGTGGTGATCTCGCGCGATGGGCTGGTGCTGACCAACCACCACGTCATCGACGGCGAGATCGCCGCCGACCGCTCGATCGAGGTGCGCTTCCCGGCCCTCGACCCGGACACGCCGCGCAAGGACCAGGTCCGGCGCGCGATCCTGCTCGGCAGCGATCCGATCGGCGACATCGCCCTGCTCGACATCGACGGGGAGGTCGACGACTACGCCGAACTGGCGCCCGCCGACGGGCTGCGCGCCGGCATGCCGGTGATCGCGGTCGGCAATCCGTTCGGCCTGGGCGAGGCCGACAACGTGCCGTCGCTGTCCGCCGGCGTGCTCTCGACCGTGCGCATCGTGCGCGAGGACTACACCGACGCGCTGCAGCTGGACGCGCCGGTCAATCCCGGCAACTCGGGCGGCCCGGCGTTCGACGAGCTCGGCCGCGTCATCGGCATCAACGGCCAGATCCGCACGCTCTCGGGCATGCGCATCAACAGCGGCGTCGGCCTGGCGATCTGCTCGACCCAGCTCTCGGCGTTCCTGCCGGTGCTGCGCGCCGCCGACGGCGGCTTCGTCCACCACACCGCGGCGCCCAAGGGGCTGACGCTCGCGCAGCGCGACGACGGCGTCGAGGTGGTCGAGGCCGGCGAGTCGACGCTCCATCCCGGCGACCGCCTGCTGAGCGTCGCCGACCGCGCCGTCGCGTCCCGGGCCAGCGCGGTCGGGCTGTTCGAGTCGGCGCCGTTCCAGCCCGGCGTGACGCTGCCGGTGCGCGTTCGCCGCGGCGACGCCGAACTGGACGTGATCGTGACCTGCGCGCGCAAGACCATCCCCGGCAAGCCGTACCACGGCATCGCCGTCGCGGTGGCGGACGACGGCCGGGTCTTCGTCGAGCACGTCGACGACGACAGCCCGGCGCAGCGCGCGGGCGTGCGCGAGGGCGATCTCCTGCTCACCGTCGGCGAGCGGACGATCGCCAAGAAGCTCGATTGGCTGAAGGCGGTCGCGAAGCTCGAGATCGGCGACCGCATGGCGATGACGCTGATGCGCGGCGAGACCGAGGTCGCCGCCGAGATGGCGTTGGGCGTGCGCCGCTGACGCGCGCTCCGCTCAGCCCGTGACCCAGCGCCCTTCGCACTCGCCGAACAGGTCGTTCGCCGCCTTCGGTCCCCAGGTGTTCTTGCCGTAGGTGTGCAGCGGCGTCTTGTCCATCGCCCGACGCAGGCTGTCCGCCCAGCGCCACGATTCCTCGACCTCGTCCGAGCGCAGGAACAGGGACTGGTCGCCGTTGACGACGTCCTGGAGCAGGCGCTGGTAGGCGTCGGGGCTCGGCTTCTTGAAGTGCTCGCCGTAATCGAACGACAGATGGGCGGGCTTGATGGTCAGGCCGGCGCCCGGTTCCTTGACCTCGAACGCGAGGTCGATGCCGTCGTTCGGCTGGATGCGCAGGGTCAGCGTGTTGGGCCGCAGGTGGCACTCGAGGTAGGACCCGAACAGCGTGTGCGGCGGCATGCGGAACTGGATGCTGATCGAGGTGAAGCGCGCCGGCAGGTGCTTGCCGGTGCGCAGCAGGAACGGCACGCCGCCCCAGCGCCAGTTGTCGATGAAGGCGCGCGCGGCGATGTAGGTCTCGGTTTTCGAATCGGGGGCGACGCCGGCCTCGCCGCGGTAGCCCTCGTACTGGCCGCGGACGATGCACTTCTCCGGTTCGGGCATCTCGTCGACCAGGCGCAGGTCCTGGAGGACCTTGACCTTCTCGTCGCGGATGGCCTTCGGGTCCATGCGGCTCGGCGGCTCCATCGCCACCAGCGCGAGCAGCTGCAGCACGTGGTTCTGCAGGATGTCGCGGATCGCGCCCGAGCCGTCGTAGTAGCCGCCGCGGCCGCCTTCCATGCCGATCGATTCGGCGACGGTGATCTGCACGAGCTCGACGTACTTCTGGTTCCACAGCGGCTCGAACATCGCGTTGCGGAAGCGCAGCACGAAGATGTTCTGCACCGTCTCCTTGCCCAGGTAGTGGTCGATGCGGTAGAGCTGATCCTCGTCGAGCAGCGTGAGCAGCGCCTTGTTGAGCGAGCGAGCGCTGGCCAGGTCGTGGCCGAACGGCTTCTCGACGACGACGCGGCGCTTGAGGCCGTCGGCCTGGTCGAGCAGCCCGACCGCCTTGAGGTTCTCGACCGACGGCAGGAACAGCTCGGGCTTGACCGCGAGGTAGAAGACCCGGTTCGCCGGCGCGCCGGCGAGCTCGTCGAGGCGGCGCGCGAGCTGCTCGTAGTCCTGGCGCGTCTCGAGGTGGGTCTGGACGTACGAGGCGCCCGTGATGAAGGCTTCCCAGCTGTCGTAGCTGCACAGCTCCTGCTTCGGCGCCGCCTTGGTCAGGTGGTCGCGGAAGAACGCGTCGTCCCACGGCCGCCGCGCGACGCCGACCAGCTGCACCCGGCCGACGAACAGCTTCTGGCAGTCGGCGGCGTACAACGCCGGCACGAGCTTGCGCGCGGTGAGGTCGCCGGATGCGCCGAGGATGACGACTTGCGTGAGATCGGATGCGGGCATGGCGCGCACCATCGCCGCCGGATGCGCGGCTGGAACCCCCCAACCGACGCATGAGCGCGGTGCAGGGGTTTCATGGCCGGCGTCGGCGACCGGATGGAGGCCTCCGGTCGCCGCGGGCCGGTTCAGGCCTGGCCGTCGGCGGCGATGGCGTCGACGCCATCGATCTCGCCGGGAGCGAGCACGCCCTTGGACACCAGCAGGCTGATCAGGCGCTCCTGCTTGCGGCGCATGCGATCGAGCTGCTGCGCGGCGTCGCTCTCGCTGTCGCCGGCGAAGCGGCCGTGGTCGTGGCGTTCGGCGCGCTCCGGGCGGTCGTGGCGATCGCGGTCGCGATGCTCGCGACGCGGCGGATCGCGGTCGTCCTGCGGCTCGCCGCGCGGCGGCGTGCGCGGCAGGCGCGGCTCGAGCAGCGACACCGAGACCGCCTTCATGCCCTTCTCGCCGACCTCGAGCTCGTAGGTCACACGCTCGCCGACCTGCAGGAAGCGGAAGCCTTCCATGCCGATGTTGTTCTGGTGGACGAAGACGTCCTCGCCGCCGTCGTCGGGCGCCAGGAAGCCATACCCACGACGACTATCGAATCGGACGACTACTCCAGTTGCCACGGTCACACCTTTCGCTCGGACGGTTCTGCTGTGGGTGGGACGCCGGTCGAACCGTCGGGACCGGGCGCATGGGACTGACGGGCGTACGTTTCCTGCCCGTCGGGTAACGATTTGAACGATCGCCGGATCCCGCGCAAGATTCCGGCCGCCCATTCTCGGGCGCGGACCCGAGCTTGTCGCGGTCCGCCAGGAGCGTAAGGCCAGCAGCAGCATGGCCGAACCGACCGTCCGCCGCGAAGGCAACCTGCGCTTCGCCGGCGCCGCCTGCGCCGGCTATCCCGAGGACCCACTGTCCCTCGCCGCGGCCGCGCGGGCGGCGATGCGCGAGCAGGCCATCCGCTGCCTGGGCCCCGCCACGCTGCTCTTCCACGTCGCCCCGCACGACGAGCCGCCGGAGCGCTGGGAGTGCCGCGTCGGCACCGCCATCGTCGGCCTGGCCAAACCGACCGCCGAGCTGGCGATCGAGGACTTCCTCGACCTGCACGCGCTGATCCTGCCGCACACGGGACCGATCCTCGAGCTGCCCGCGACCCACAAGCGCCTGGTCGACCACGCCCGCGCGCTGGGCGCGCGCGTCCGTCCCTACTGGCGCCTGGCGCTGGCCCGGCGGCGCCAGGCGGACGGCAACATCTTGCCCGCGGCCGAGGTCGCCGTCTTCCTGGACCGCTGATGGCGCGCGACGCGGCCGCGCGCGCCCTGGCCGGCGCGGCGATCATCGTCGCCGCCGCCGCGTTGTGGGCGATCTGGGGCCCGCCGCCCGAGGTCCGGCTGGCGCCGGTGGCGTGGACCGACATCGCCCCGCCCGCGCCGGTCGCGCTGCGCCCATGGACCACGATCGTCATCCACCACAGCGCGGCGCCGGTCGGCGATCCCGCCGGCATCGACCGGCACCACGCCGTCGAGCGCAAGTGGGACGGCATCGGCTACCACTTCGTCATCGGCAATGGCCACGGCATGCCGCTGGGGCGGATCGAGGCGACCTTCCGCTGGCGCGGCCAATCGCACGGCGCGCACGCCGGGGACGAGGCGGTCAACCAGCGCGGCATCGGCATCTGCGTCATCGGCGACTTCGAGCGGGCGCCGCCGGATCCACGGCTGGCCGACCGCCTCGCCGACCTCTGCGCCGTGCTGATCGAGCACTGCGGCGCGCTCTCGGTCGAGAGCATCGTCGGGCACAAGGACGTCAAGGCGTCGACGCTCTGCCCGGGCGCGCATCTCGATCTCGGCGCGCTGCGCGCGCTGGTGCGGACCAAGCTGGCGGCGCGCGCGGCCGCGGGCGTGGCGGCGCCGTGAACGCGTACGCGGCCGCGCTGCTCGCCGCCATCGCGGCGCCGGATGCCGCCGCGAAGGACGCGATCCTCGCGTCGATCGCCGCGCCCGACGACGGCGCGACCTGGGAGATGCCGGCGCTGCCGCCGCGTCCGGGCCGGCCGCCGCACTGGCGCGAAGCGGCGGGCGCGCAGCCGCGCCGGCGCAAGACCCTCAAGCACGAGGCGACGCGCCAGCGCTTCCTGCTGGCGATCCACCACATCGAGCTGTCGGCGATCGATCTCGCCTGCGTCTGCGCGCTGCGCGGCTCGGGCATGCCGCGGGACTTCCACCGCGACCAGCTGGCGGTGGCGCGCGAGGAGGCGACGCACGCCGCCCTGCTCGACGCGCTGCTGAGCGAGCGCGGGTGGCCGCCCGGAACCGAGCCGGTGCACCACCGCCTGTGGCAGGCGGCGATCGCCTGCGCCGATCTGGGCGAGCAGCTGGTGGTCGTGCCGCGCTTCCTGGAGGCGCGCGGCCTGGACGTCGGCGCCGCGATCGCGCCGCGCCTGGCGACGATCGACATGGAGGCGCACCTCGTCCTGACGCGGATCCATCGCGACGAGATCGGGCACGTCGGCATCGGCACGCGCTGGCATCGCTCGTGGTGCGCGCAGCGCGGGCTCGACGCCGAAGCGCACTTCGCCGCGGTCGTGCGCGCGCGCTTCGCCGATCAGCTGCCCGGACCGTTCCCGCTCGACCGCGCCGGGCGCGATCAGGCAGGATTCACCGCGGTGGAACTCGCGGCCCTGCTCTGAGCATGGCGCGCTGCTCGTTGATGTCGGCCTGGGCGAGCATGCGCACGTCGTACGGGGTCTGCGGCGGCGGTGTCCACTCCGCGACGAGCCGCCCGTCGTCGAGACGCACGCTGGCGCCGAGCGGCGGCGGCGGCAGCTCGATGCCGGCACCGGGCAGATCGGCGACGCGCTCGGGGATCTCCTCGCCCGAGCTCCGGCGCGTCTCGAAGTAGTGGTTGAGCGCGGCGAGGCGCTGCTCGTAGCGCACGCGCTCCCAGCCCGGGCTGACGACCTTCCCGTCGACCAGCGCGTACGGGTAGCCCCACGGATCGCCGAGCGTCGCGAAGCCGCCCGGCAACGGCACCACCGGCGAGAACTCCGGGACGCCCTGCGGATAGCGCGCCTGGATCGCGGCGGGATCGAGGATCTCGCCGAGCGTCACCGGCGCCGCCAGGCGCCGTGCGCTCGTCGCATCGGCCAGCGCCTGCAGCTCGTTGACGCCATACCGCGCCAGCTGCTCGCGCACGACGTCCTCGATGTAGTCGCCCATCGGCGTCCTCGGGCTCGAGGCGCGCAGGCGTTCGAACCACTGCGGCAGCTGCGCGAGTCCCGCGAACTTCTGCCGCGCGAGGTTGGCCTGCCAGATCCACACGGCCTGGCGCTGATCGGGGTCGAGCTCGTGCTCGGCCCACTGCTTGAGGAAGTCGTCGAAGAGGTCGGGCCTGCGCTCGCTATACTGGAACTGCGCGTGCAGCATCGCCGCGGCGTTGCGCCACAACGAGGTCGAATGCGGCTTCTCCATCGTGCCGCGCAGCAGGTAGCCGAGCGCCAGGTGATGCTGCTCGAGCACGCCCGAGGTGCACAGCGAGGCGTGCTCGTAGAAGGGCTCGAACAGCGGATCGAGCCCGATGAGCATGTCGTAGAGCCGCTGGAATCCGCCGCTCGAACCGCTGCCGGAGACGCGGTCGTCGCGCTTGTCGAGCTGCAGCTGGAAGTAGGCGAACGAATCGATCCAGCGCAGCTTGGCGGCGGTGCTCGCCTGGCCGAGCGCCATCGCGCGCGCGACCGTCGGGCTCGGCAGGAAGTCGAGGTTCTTGGTGCGGATCCTGGCCTCGGCGCCGTGGAAGCGGCCGACGTTCCAGCCGATCAGCGCGACGGCGCAGACCAGCGCCAGCAGCCAGACGGCGGCCCGCCTGGCGCGCTTCACAGCTGCTTCCGCCGGAAGATCCCGACCGTGATCGTCACCAGCAGCACGATCCACAGCGCGCCGTAGACGAGGGCCTCGCCGATGCCGGCCAGCGCCAGCGGCTCGCGATGCACGGCGACCGAGCGGTAGGCGAACTGGCCGAGGTTCGGGATCAGGCTGGCGAGCGCGGTGGCGAGATCCGCCTTCCAGCCCTGCAGGTGGTGCATGAGCGAGGGCAGCGTCGCGACCGCGTGGCCGAGCGCGTAGGTCGCCAGGCCGAGCACCGCGGCGAGCAGCGGGCTCGACATCGCCGTCCAGCACAGGCTGACCGCGGCCATCACCAGCACCTCGAGCGCGGTGAGCGCGCCGGCGAGCACCAGCCAGCCGTGCACGGACGCGCCGGTGACGGCGAGGTAGGCGAGACCGATCGCCAGCATCGCCGCCTGGCCGGCGGCGAGCGCCAGGCACAGCCCCACGAACTTGCCGACCACGAACTGCCAGCGCGGCAGCGGCCGCGACAGCACGGTGTACAGCGTGCGTTCGTGGATCTCGGTGTGGACCAGCGCGGTGCCGGTGGCGACCGCGACCAGCACGCCGATCACGCTCTGCAGGCTGAACACCAGGTCGGTGGTGACGATATGGCCGTCGGTCGACGAGACCCAGCCGACCAGGCGCGAGAGCAGCACCGCGACGGCGTAGATCACCAGCAGCAGGATGAAGCTCTTCGAGCGCAGCGCCTCGCGGCACGTCGCCCAGGCGATGACGCCGATCACGACTCGCCTCCCTTGCCGGCGGCGGCCGACCCGGCGAGCGCCTTGCCGGCGGTGTGCGAAGCGCGCACGCGGGCGACGAACCAGTCCTCGAGCGCGATGCGCTGGCGTTCCAGGCGCTGGATCTCGCCGCCGGCGGCATGGACGGCGGCGAGGCGCTGGGCGCGCTCGCTCTCCGGGAAGTGCAGGGACCAGGTGCCGTCGTCCTTGGCCTCGGCTCCCGCCGGCTTCGCGCCCGCGCCGGTGAGCATCAGCGGCGCCTGGCCCATGAGGTCGGCGAGGCGGCCCTGCTCGAGCACCACGCCGTGGTCGATCACCGCGTAGTGGTCGCAGAGGTCCTCGACGTCGGACAGGATGTGCGTGCTGAAGAACAGCGTCGCGCCGCGCTTGCGCTCGAGCGCCAGCACCTCGCGGAAGCGCGCGCGCCACAGCGGATCGAGGCCGGAGAACGGCTCGTCGAGGATCAGCAGGTCCGGCCGGTGCACGATCGCCTGGGCGAGGCCGAAGCGCTGGCGCATGCCCTTCGAGAAGCTGCCGAGCTTGCGCGCGCGCAGGTCGCCCAGGTCGAGCAGCTGGTAGACCCGGTCGCACGCCGCCGGCAGCTCGGCCGTCGAGAGCCCGGACAGCCGGCCGAGGTAGGCGAGGTATTCGCCGACCTGGAGGTTCTCGTAGAAGTACGGCTGCTCGGGCAGGTAGCCGATGCGCCGGCGCAGGCGGTGGTCGCCCAGCGGCTGGCCGAACAGGCGGATGTCGCCGTCGTGGCCGTGCAGCAGGCCGACCGTGAGCTTGATCGAGGTCGACTTGCCCGCGCCGTTCGCGCCGAGGTAGCCGAACGACGATCCCGCCGGCACGCGCAGGTCGACGCGCTTCAGGGCGTGGATGCGCTGCAGCCAGTCACCGCGATAGGTGAACGATACGTTGGCGAATGCGACGATGTCGCCGGCGGGTGCGTTCATGGATCGGGGGCAAGGGTAGCGCGGGCTCCCTGGCGTTGTCCAGCCCCGGCAGCGGTCGGGTTGCCGCGGGCGACGTCACGGAGCGGGCTGGTCGACCACCGCCGGCGACTCGACCGCCGCCACGGGAACCGGCTTGCGCAGCCACCGCCGCAGCACGCCGATGATCAGCGGCACGAACGAGATCGCGACGATCAGCAGGATCAGGTAGTGCAGGTTCTTGACGAGCACCTCGTTGCCGCCCAGCCAGTAGCCGAGCCCGAGCAGCGACCACACCCAGGCGATCGCGCCGGCGAGGTTCCAGAACATGAACGAGCCGAACGGCATGCGCGCCATGCCGGCGACGAACGGGACGAAGGTCCGCGCGATCGGCACGAAGCGCGCGCCGGCCAGCGAGATGCCGCCCCAGCGCGCGTAGAACTCCTGCGCCTCGACCAGGTACTTCCGCTTGAAGAACCGCCCGTCCGGACGCTGCCAGATGCGGTTCCCGGTGAGCTTGCCGAACCAGAAGTTGACCCAGTCGCCGGCGATCGCCGCGCCGCTGAGCAGGAAGCCGACCATCCAGAAGTCGAGCGGCGCCGGCTCGCCCGGCTGCAGCGGATTGACCGCGCACAGCACGCCGGCGGTGACCAGCAGGCTGTCGCCGGGCAGGAAGAAGCCGGCGAGGATGCCGGTCTCGGCGAAGACGATGGCGACCAGCAGCAGCATGCCGCCGGCGACGATCAGCTGCTTGAGGCCTTCGGTATCGTAGAGGCTGGTGAACCAGTCGGGCATCGCCGCATCGTCGGGACCGCGCGCAGCCGGCAACGGCCGAGCGGCGGTCCTTCTGCCGCGGGCGCGCCGTCAGGCGCGCACCGCCCGGCCGGTGCGGTCGTCGACGGTCAGCGTCCACCCGGCGGGCAGCGCGCAGCGCCAGCGCACGGCGTCGCCGTCCTTCCACCAGCCGACCTCGATCGCGTCGTCGCCGCCGACCGGGACGCGGCCTTCGCACCAGGCGAGGTCGTGGGGGTTGAAGCGCAGGGTCAGGCGCCGGCGCACGACGTCGACCTCGGCGAGGCCGAGCACGTCGCGATAATAGAGGTGCGCGACGTGCGCGGCGAAACCGTGGTTGCAGCTCGCGTAGGCGCCGTCGTTCTCCCACAGCGTCCCGGTGAGGTCGGCCATGGCGAGGAAGTAGCCGAGCGTCTCGTCGAGCGCCTGCTTCGCCAGGCCGGCCTGCGACAGCACCTCGAGCCGGACGTAGTTGCCGATGAAGGCGTTGGCCGGGTGCACGCCCGGATGCTTGCCGGTCGCCTTGCGCTGGGGCCCGAAGTCCGCGACCAGCGTGCGCCACAGCGCGGCGTCGCGCTGGCGATCGGCGACGCCGAAGAAGAAGGCGAAGTACTGGCAGACCTCGCTGGTGTTGGCGGTGCGCGTCAGCGCGCCGTCGACGCGCACGGCGTTGTCGACGAAGAACGCGCCGTCGAAGGACTGCGCGCGCACGGTCGCGCGCACGCGCGCCGCGCGCTCGCTCCAGTCGCGCTCGCCGTACAGCCGCGACGCCGCGTCCAGCATCCCGGCCCACAGCATGTTCGACGGGTAGTTCACATCCTGGACGAAGTCGTTGGCCTTGGACCATTCGACGAACACCCACTTCGGCAGCTTCTCGAGCAGGCCGTCGCCGTTCTCGAAGCCGCGCAGGTACGCTATCAGCTTCGCGACGCGCGGCCGCAGGTCGTCGACCAGCGCGCGGTCGCCGGAGCGCGCCAGGTACTCCTCGAGCTCGAGCACGAACCACATCGCCCAGTTGGGGATGAAGTTGCCGTCGTCGTGGTCGGCCGGATAGCACATCGGCAGCATGCCGTCGGGCAGGCCCGGGAAGCGCTCGGGCAGCAGGAAGTTCTCGAGGAACGCGCGTTCGATCGTGGTCGTGCCGCACAAGTCGAGCGCGACCCGGCCGGTGAAGTAGCTGTCGCACAGCCAGCCGGCGCGCTCGCGCGATGGGCAGTCCATGAACACGTCGACCGCGTTCTGGGCGAAGGTCGAGCGCGCCGCCTCGAACACCCGGACCAGGCGACGGTCGGAGCAGGCGAACGAGGCGCGTCCGGATTCGGCGTTGGCGTAGCCGCGCAGCGCGACGTCGCCGACCACGCACGCGCCGTCGAGCGCCAGCAGCTTGAGATGGCGCGCGGTGTACGGCTCGAGCGTCTCCAGCGCGTAGTCGCCGGCGGCGAGCGTCCATTCGATGGCGTTGACGCAGCAGGCGCGCATGAAGTCGACGTCGCCGTCGTCGCGCACGACCTCGTCGAAGAGCATGACCAGGCGGCACGGCCGCGCGCAGCGCACGCGCGCGCGGAAGAAGCCGGTCAGGTTGTCGCCCAGGTCAAGGACCACGAAGCCGTGGTCGGCCAGGGCCAGCTCCCGCGCGGGATCGTACGGCGTGGACTCGCGGGCGATGCGCGCGATCGGTTTCGCCTGCAGCTCGGTGAGCGGATCGGTGGACAGTTCCGCCTGGACGAAGCCGGCGATCTGCTTCGGTATCTGATTCTGCCACCAGAAGCGCGCCGGCTTCTCCGGCGGCGCATGACGGGCCGCCTCGCCCGAGGCGCCGATGCGCATCGGCGCGCGCGTCGCGTACGCCGCGTGCGGCACGATGCGCGGCAGCAGCGCGCGCGCCGGCAGGACCTCGACCGCGACCGGCGCGCCGCGCCACGCCGGGTCGCGCCGCCACGCGTCCCAGCCCGGGGCGAGCCGCCACGCCTCGCTGGCGACGCGCTGCTTGCTGTAGCGCTGGACCCGCTGCACGCGCTCGGCGATGGCCAGCGCCGTGAAGCCATCGCCGCCGGTCGCGGCGATGACCGCGTCGCCGACGACGATCTCGGCCTGCACGAACGACGGCTGGCGCAGCAGCCAGTAGCTGTCCATGTGGTAGCCGGCGAGCTCGATGGCGACGACGTGCTCGCCGTCCGCGAGGTCGAGGTCGTGCGCGTCGACGCGGAAGAAGCCGTGGGCCGCGCGCGCCGGCCCGTGGGCGACGAAGGCGCCGTCGACGGTCAGCCGGTACAGACCGGAGGTCGCGATCAGCAGCCGCGCGCGGCGGTCGCCAGCGATCACGGCGCGCCAGCCGGCGGCGACGTTCATCTCCTCGCTGCGGCCGGCCAGCCACACCGGCCGCGCGCGCAGGAAGGGATCGATCGTGCGGCTGGCGGTCATCGGGCGCTCCCGCGCCCGCGACGTCAACGGGCGCCGGAAGCGGCGCGCCGGGCGACGCTGGCGCGGGCGTCGGCGACGAGCCTCTCGAAGCGACGGCCGTACTCAACGTAGTTGGCGTAGCGGATCGCGTCCGACGAGGTCAATTTCGGATCATGATGGACGGCCGCGAGGTGTGGTTCGATCGAGAACGCAGCATCGTAACCAGTGGCCAAAAGATCCTCGACGATGCGTCGCACGTCGCCGACGCCCTCGCCGGGGAAGGCGTAGCGCACCTCGCCGCTGACCGCGTCGACCGATCCGTCCTTGATATGCACGCGCGCGATGTGCGGCCGCACGGCGCGGTAGAACGCCCAGGCCGACTGCTTCGGGCGCGTTCCGTCAGGGCGGGCCGGCGCGTCGAAGTCCTCGGTGAAGATCGGGTTGCCGGTGTCGTAGACCAGCTTGAGGCCCGGCACCGCCTCGAGCAGCCGCAGCGTGCACGAGGCCGCCATGCCGCCGTAGTTCATGCAGTTCTCGTGCACGGCCTCGATGCCGGCGTCGGCGAACATCGCGACCAGCTCGCGCAGGCGGCGGAAGCGCTCCTCGACCAGCTGCTCGGCCGGCGGCTTCCCGGGGATCACGGCGAAGCTCATGATCCGCACCTGCTTGGCGCCGAGGCGGCGCATGCGCGGGATGGCGCGGCGCGCCTCGGCGAGCGAGGCGTCGGCCGGATCGGTGATGTGCTTCGCCCAGTTGGCGATCGCCGAGCCGAAGCAGTCGATGCCGACGCCGGTCTCGGCGAGGTGCGCGACGACGCGCTCGAACGCCGCGT
Source organism: Planctomycetota bacterium (assembly GCA_035627695.1). Taxonomy (GTDB): domain Bacteria; phylum Planctomycetota; class UBA11346; order UBA11346; family UBA11346; genus DASPLE01. The sequence continues at coordinate 55,134 of DASPLE010000044.1, read as the reverse complement.
CGTCGATGTCGTGGATGTTCTTGCCGTCGATGGCGCGCGACTCGATCCAGCGCCAGCCGAGCTCGCGCGTGGCGCGGCACTGGCCGATGATGTCGTTGGCGGCTTCGTCGGCGAATCCGGAGAGGTGCATGGCGGGTCCTTGGGTGTTCAGGCGACGCAGCGCGGGGCGAGGAAGCGCCAGCTGATCGCCAGCGAGTCGAACGGATCGCCCGGGCAGGTGTCCTGCTCGACGATGAACCAGCGGCAGCCGGCGCGCTCGGCGGCGGGAAGGATGCGATCCCAGGCGAGGTTGCCCGCGCCGATCTCGGCGATGACCGGCTTTCCGTCCTTGTCGGCGCCGTAGTCCTTGAGGTGGATCAGCGGCAGGCGTCCGGCGAGGCGCTCGCACCACGCCACCGGGTCGCCGCCGCCGGCCTGCACCCAGTAGGTGTCGGGTTCGCCCTGCAGGTTCTTCGCATCGGTCTCGGCGTAGAACCACTCGAGCGCGGTGCGGCCGCCGACGCGGTTGAATTCGTTCGCGTGGTTGTGGTAGCACAGCGTCATGCCCGCGGCGCGCAGGCGCTCGCCCGCCGCGTCGAGACGTCGGGCGAGCGCGCGCACGTCGCTCTCGGTCGCGATCGGCACGTGCGGATACGGATACGCCGTGGCGTCGCAGCCGAGCGCGCCGAGCCGATCGATGACCTTCTGCGGCTCGTCGACGATGATCGCGCCGCCTTCGTGCGTCGCGCAGATCGTCAGCCCGTGGCCGGCGCAGATGCGCCTGATCTCGTCCGGTGGGATCGGACCGACGCCCGACACCTGCACCGCGCGGTAGCCGATGGCGGCGATCTTCGCGCACGAGGCGGCGAGGCCGGCGGCGTCGCGGCAGTGCTCGCGCACGGTGTAGAGCTGCGCGGCGAGCTGGCTGCGTTTCACTTCGTCCCTCCGAACGACGCGGCGAAGTCGCCGCCGCTCGCGCGCACCACGGCCTTGGTGTGGCGCGACTCGGCGATGGCGCGCTTGAGCCGCGCCTCGTAGGCCGCGCCGTCGAGCGGCAGGCGCGCGGTCTGCCCGGTCCAGCCCGACCAGATCATGGCGTTGGCCAGCTCGACCGAACGGATGCCCTCGCTCGCCGGCGCGATCAGCGCGGCGCCGTCGAGGATCGCATCGGCGAAGTTGGCGAGCACGCCGGCGTGCTGCGGGCCGTGGCCGTCGACGGCGATCACCACCTCGTGGCTCGCCGGCTGCGACCAGACCGTCGGCGTCGTGCGGCAGAACTCGCTCATGCCGACCGCGTTGCGCTGCCAGCGCAGGCATCCGTTCTCGACCACCACGCGGCCCATCTCGGCGGCGATCTCGAGGCGGTTGGTGCCGGGGAATTCGCCGGTCGTCGCGATGAACGTGCCGGTCGCGCGCGTGCCGTAGGTGAAGTGCGCGTTCACCTGGTCCTCGACCTCGATGTCGTGCCACTGCCCGAAGCCGCAGTGCGCGTGCACCGCGGTCGGCATGCCGAACAGCCACTGCCACAGGTCGAGGTTGTGCGGGCACTGGTTGAGCAGGGTGCCGCCGCCCTCGCCGCCCCAGGTCGCGCGCCAGCCGCCGGAGGCGTAGTAGGCGCCGGTGCGGAACCAGTCGGTCATGATCCACGTCATGCGGCGGATCTCGCCCAGGTCGCCCGACTCGATCAGGCGCTTGAGCTGGATGTAGTGCGGATCGGTGCGCTGGTTGAACATCGCGGCGAAGACCTGGCCCGCCTTCGGCCGACGCTCGTAGGCGGCGATCAGGCGTTCGCAGTCGGCCTTGTGCACCGAGATCGGCTTCTCGACCAGGACATGCAGGCCCTGCGCCAGCGCATCGATACCGATCGTCGTGTGGCTGTAGTGCGGCGTCGCGATCAGGATCGCGTCGATGGCGCCGGAGCGGATCATCGCGCCGGCGTCGGCGAAGCGGCGCACGCGCTCCGGGTAGGACGTCATGCGCGCCGCATCCGTGTCGCAGATCGCCGTGACGTCGAGGCGCGGCTGCTTGCCGTCGAGGATCGCCTTGCAGTGCGAGGCTCCCATGTTGCCGAGACCGACGATGCCGAGACGGACGCGATTCATGCGCTCTTCCTGATGGGGATGCCGCGACGGGTGGAAGTCGTCGCGGATTCCCGCCCATCGTACATGCCGGCAAACGGCTTCGCTAGCGCGCCTCGTGCGGAAAGGTGCGGAGAACGCTCGCGCCCGGGGCGATGCCGCGCCGGATGCGCTTTCCGTGAATGGCCGCTCGCGGCTCGAAGCGCGAAGCGCGATGCGCGCGCCCGGAGCCCGGAGCGCGAAACTGGCGCGCGCTACCGTCCGCCGACGCCGCCCGACCGGCGGTAGTCGGACGGAGACAGGCCGACGGCCCGGCGGAAGAGCAGCGAGAAGTGGCTGAACGAGCTGAAGCCGACCTGCCCCGCGATGGCGGTGACCGGCAGCGCGCTCTCGGCGAGCAGCTCCTTGGCGCGCACGATGCGCATCTCGGTCAGGCGCTTGTTGACGCCGCCGCCGGTGGCGGCGCGGAACAGGCGGGCGAGGTGCGCCTCGGAGACGCCGACCGAGGCCGCGACCTCGGCGCGCGCCAGCGGGCGGTGCAGGTTCTCGCGCATGTGCGCTTCCGCCTTCGCCACGGCCGCGTGCTCCCTGGCGGTGTTCAGCGGCGCGGCGCGCGGCGGCGGCGCGCTGGCGGCGAGCTTCTGGCCGATGATCAGGCGCGCGAGCAGCGCCGCGATCAGGTGCGGCGACTCCGGGCGGTTCGGCGCGCGCAGCTCGGCGATCAGCGCGGTCAGGTCGTCGCGCATCGCCGGTGGCAGCGCCAGCGGCCTGGCCATGACCTGCGACAGGTCGATGGCGTCCGGCGCGAACATCGCGCAGAGATAGCCGGGCGCGCGCCCGCGCGCCCAGCACTCGCGCCGCGACCCCGGCGCGACGAAGATCGATTCGCCCGGCTTCAGCTGGTGGCGCACGCCTTCGATCGCGATGTCCATGCCGCCGTGCACGCAGACGAACCACTGCGCCACCGGATGGCTGTGCGCCTCGACCTGGTAGGCCGGCGTGGCCTCCTTGTAGAACACGCTCTCGAGCGTCAGCGGCAGGCGCGTCGGCGCGCGCGGCGCGTCGATGCCGTACTGCACCAGCCACGGGCCGGCCTTCTCGGGAGGCGTGAGGCGCTTGCGCATGGTCAGCCGCGCGCCGCCGCGCGCAGCCGCGGCAGCAGCTCGCCCAGCGCCTGGTCGAGCGTGCCCATGACCGTGCAGCCCGCCGCCAGGAGATGCCCGCCGCCGCCGAAGGCCTGCGCTACCGGCCCGACCTGCCACGGGGGGCTGGAGCGCAGGCTGACGCGGACCGACTTCCGGTCGTCGCGTTCGCGCGCGAGGTAGGCGACGCGGTTGCCGAGCAGGCTGCGCGGCAGGTCGACCAGATCGCCCCAGTCCTCGGGTTCGCCGACGCGCTTGATGGCCTCGGCCGGGATGGCGATGCCGGCCAGCGTCGCTTCGTCGGCGTCGACGCGCAGGTGCTCGAGACCCAGGCGCATGACCGCGAGGTCGAGCGGGGTCTTCGTGTAGGTCAGCCGGCGGTTGATCTCGGCGGCGTCGATGCCGACGTCGAGCAGGCGCGCCGTCCAGCGGAAGGTGTGCGCGGTGGTGTTCGAGTGCATGAAGCGGCCGGTGTCGAAGACGATCGTCGTGTAGAGGCAGATCGCGAGCTCGCGGTCGAGCGCCACGCCGAGCCGCTCGAGCAGGCGCTGCGCGACCACGCCCGAGCTCTCGGCGTCGACGTCGACCAGGTTGAGGTCGCCGAAGCGGTCGTTGGTCGCGTGGTGGTCGAGGTTGAGCAGCGCCGTGCGCGGCGCGTGGATCGCGGCGCCGAGGCGCTTGCGGTCGCCGCAGTCGCAGCTGATCAGCAGGTCGCACGCCGCCAGGGCCTTGGCCTGCGCGTCGTCGACCACCGGCTCGATGCGCTCGAAGCCCGGCAGGAACGCGTAGAGCGACGCGACCTTGCTCGGGCAGACGAAGCGCACCGTCTTGCCCAAGCGTTCCAGCGCGTGCATGAGCGCCAGGCCGGCGCCGATGCCGTCGCCGTCGGGATTGATGTGGGTGGTGATGGTGATGGTGCGGGCATCCCGCACCGCGGCTGCGGCGGCGTCGTAGGTCACGCGGGCCATGCTCGGCGGGCGCCGCGCGAGCCAAGCGGAGAGGACGCCGGCGGTCGCGCGCGGGCGGCCGCTCGATGCCGCTGCATGGCGGTGAGCGGCGCGCGATGTACGGTGCGCGCGGCCATGACCGACAGCACCCTGCGCACCAGTCCTTCCACCCCCATCGGCGGAGAGACCGGCTCCAGCTCGGGCTCCCAGACCGGCCTGCACGCGGCCCTGACGCGCCGCGGCCGCAAGCGCACCAAGGTGGTCGCGACCATCGGACCGGGCTCGACCAACGAGGAGTGCCTGCGCGCGATGTTCCATGCCGGCATGAACGTCGCGCGGCTCAACATGAGCCACGGCGAGCACGCCGACCATCTCGAGCGCCTGCAGCTGGTGCGCCGGCTCAGCAAGGAGATGGAGCGGCCGATCGCGATCCTCATCGACCTGCAGGGGCCGAAGATCCGCACCGGCCGCCTCGCCGGCGGCCAGCCCGTCGAATGGAAGAAGGGCGCCAAGACCGTGATCACGGTCGGCGACTGCCCCGAAGGCACCGCGGCGCGCGTCGGCACGACCTACGCGGGCCTGGCGAAGGACGTCACCGCCGGCTCGATCATGCTGGTCGATGACGGCAAGATGCGCGTCCGGGTCGAGCGCATCGAGGGCGACGACATCCACTGCGTCGTGCTGCACGGCGGCCAGCTCAAGCAGAACAAGGGCATCAACCTGCCCGGCGTCCACGTCTCGGCCCCCTCGCTGTCCGACAAGGACAAGAAGGACCTCGCCTGGGGCATCGCCAACGACATCGACTACATCGCGCTGTCGTTCGTCCGGAACGGCCGCGACGTCAAGAACCTCAAGCACCGCATCGCCGAGAGCGGCCGCACCATCCCGGTGATCGCCAAGATCGAGAAGCCCGAGTCGGTGGAGAACATCAGCGAGATCCTCGCCGAGGCCGATGGCATCATGGTCGCGCGCGGCGACCTCGGCATCGAGATCTCGACCGAGCGCCTGCCGGTGGTGCAGAAGTCGCTGATCAGCGCCGCCAACCGCATGGGCAAGCTGGTGATCACCGCGACGCAGATGCTCGAGTCGATGATCGAGAACCCGATCCCGACGCGCGCCGAGACCTCGGACGTCGCCAACGCGATCTTCGACGGCACCGACGCGATCATGCTCTCCGGCGAGACCGCGACGGGGAAGTACCCGGTCGAAGCGGTCAGCGAGATGCTGCGCATCGCGATCGAGGCCGAGAAGAGCCCGTACATGCCGCGCCTCGCGCTCGACAGCGCGGCCGAGACCTTCGACCGCTTCTCGATGGCGCTCACCGGGGCGGCCGACCTGCTGCAGCGCGAGCTCGCGGCCAACGCCGTGCTGATCTACAGCCACGGACCGGAGAAGGCGCTGCTGCTGTCGAAGCGCCGCAACGCCGTGCCGCTGATCGCGCTATGCTACGACGAGCGGACCTGGCGCCGGCTGGCGCTGTTCTGGGGCATCATCCCGCTGCTCATCCCGTTCAAGGAGGACCCCAACGACCTGCTCGAGGCCGGCGTCGACGAGGCCCTCAAGCACGGGATCCTCAAGGCGGGCGAGACCGTGGTGGTGATCTTCGGCTTCAGCTCGACCGGGGCGAACGCGATCAAGGTCCACCACGTCTGACGCTGACGGCGGGCTTGCGCCGGGATGCGCGGCGCGAGTCTCGCCCGCATGGACGAGACCGCCGCCCAGAACCCCTTCGCCGCTCCGGCGGCCGCCGGCGCCTACGACGCCGATCCCGGCGCGCCACGGTATGCCGGGTTCTGGTGGCGCGTCCTGGCGACGCTGATCGACGCGGTGGTGCTCTCGCCGGCGATCGTGGTCGGGATCCTGAATTCGCTGTGGTGGCACAGCGCGCTGGTGATCGTCCCGATCTCGGTCGTCACGACGCTCTACAAGGTGCTGATGGAGATGCGCGGCGGCACGCTGGGCAAGCTCGCGTGCGGGATCCGGATCATCGACGCCTCGGGCCGGCCACCCGGTCGGGCCGCGATCGGCAGGAACATCCTGTCGCTGATCTCGCTCGTCGTCGAACTGGGCTTCTTCGTCGTCGCTCCGCAGGTCCTGGTCGCCGAGCACGGGCAGGCGATGGATGCGCCGACGGTCGTCTGGCTCGGCTTCTCCTACCTCATCGGCGCGCTGTGGCTGGTCTGCATCCTGTTCGTCCCGTTCCACGCGCAGAAGCGCGGCCTGCACGATCTGTGGTCCGGGACGTGGTGCGTCCAGGCCGGCCGTCGCCGGTCCTGAAATCCTGCACAAGCCGGTCGCATCCGGCTTGCCTCGCCGGTGCCGGGGAGAATCGTGGCGCGCCCATGCCCGCCACCCCCGTCCACCTCGCCTGGTACATCACCACCGCGCCCGGAAAACCCGAGACCGGTCCGCTGCGGACGCGCGAGCTCAAGGAATGGGCCGCGGACGGCCGCCTGACGCCGGCGATGCTGGTCCGGCGGATCGGCATGCCGCGCCCGGTCTCGGCGGCCAACGTCCAGGGCCTGTTCGCGGCGACGCCGCCGATCGACGGGCCGTCGGTCGCGTCCGCAGCCGGTGCTCCGACCGGCGACCAGAGCGCTGCGACCGAGACCGCGGCCACCGCGCGCATCGACCCCGAGCGCGGCGAGCGCGCCGCCAATCCCTTCGCCCCGCCGACGGCGCGCACCGGGCGGATGAGCCGCGACGCCGACGCCACCACCGGCTCACCGGCCGGTTTCTGGTCGCGCGCCCTCGCCACGCTCATCGATGGCCTGATCCTGTCGCCGGTCACGACGGTGGCGATGCTGCTGGTCTTCGTGCTGCCGCTCCCGGTCGCGTTCTTCATCGTGCTGATGATCCAGCCCGCGTACAAAGCCGGGTTCGAGGCCTATGGCGGGACCTTCGGCAAGCGCGCCCTCGGCATCCGCCTGACCGGTGCCGACGGCTCGCCGATGACGGTCGGTCGCGCGCTCGCCCGCAACGTCGCCCACCTCGCCGCCGCCGGGCTGGTGTTCATCGCGGTGCTGCAGCTCTTCTTCTCCGCGCAGACCGTGGTCGTCGACGTCGCTGGAGCCGAGCCATCGATGTCGGATGCGAGCGCGATGACCCTGTCGGCGGCCATGATCGCGACGTACGCGCTGGGCGCGGCGCAGTTGGTGTCGTGCCTCGTCGTGCCGTTCACCCGGCGCAAGCAGGCGCTGCACGACCTGATCGCCGGGACGGTCTGCGTCCACCCGGCGCGTCGCCGCCGCACGGCCACGGTCCCCGTCCGCCACCAGCGCGCGACGCCGGGTACCGCCGCCGTGCGGCGCCAGGCGCCGGCGACGGCTCGGACGGCGCAGCCGACGGTGGTGACGACGCGCCGCTTCCAGCGGCGTCAGCCGCTGCGCCGCGCCTCCTGATCAGCAGACGCAAGCCCGCCAGCGCAGCCCGCCGGGCAGCTCGCCCGCGGCGAAATCGATGTGCACGACGCGCCGTGGGCCGACGCGACCGGAACGCGCCGACGCGTGCAGCAGCAGCGGGCGCATGAGCACGACGTCGCCGACGCCCGCGGCGAGGACGTGTTCGGCGGTCGTGGACGCCAGCCGTCGCGTGGCGTCGTCGTCCAGCACCCCATGCCGGTGGCTGCCCGGCAGCACGCGCAGCGCGCCGCTGCCGGCATCGCACGCGTCGAGGTGCACGCGCACGGCGATCATGCGCCTCAGCACGGCGCCCGGCGCCAGCGCGTGCACGACGCCGTCCTTCAGCGACCAGCCGGAGAAACCGTCCGTGTCGCGGCGCGCGACCACGGCGACGACCCGATCCTGGTGGAACGGCAGCGCCCAATCGGCGCCCTCACGCTTGTCGATCAGCAGGCCGCGCACCGCCGCCGCGCGCCGCCCGAGCACGCGCGTCACCAGCGCGCGCACGGCGGGATCGGCGATGAGCCGTCGCACCGCCGGCTCGGCGAGCAGGTGGCGGCGCGAGCCTGCGCCGGGGAAGGCGCGGACGAGGCCGACGACGGTTGCGCGCGCGAGCGGCCTGCGCACGCGGACGACGCCGTCGCGGGCGAGCGTCGCGCGCGGATCCGCGCCGCCGCTCATGGGGCGTCGGCGCGCTCCAGGATCAGCTCGCCCATCGTCGGCTTCTCGGCGCAGCGGATGGTCCAGGTCTCGGCCGCCTTCGCGGCGACGTGCTCGTCGCGGCGCTCCTTGCCGGCCTCGCTCCAGACGTACGTCACGCGCACCGGCGCGAAGCCGCCGCGCGGCTCGCGGTAGTCGGCATCGACGCGCAGGCGGAAGATCAGCAGCGAGCCGCGCGCCTCGCCGCGCAGGCGCACCAGCGCGCGGCGCGTCCCGGCGGGGACGGCGTCGAAGGTGACGAACACGCCGTTCTGGCGATGGGGTCCCGCGGCGCGGCCGGCGGCGATCCAGGTCGCGCCGTCGTCGAACGACACCTCGTAGTGCCACGCCTCGTTCGCCAGGCCCGCGCGGTAGTTGGCGCCGAATCGCAGGCGCACCAGATCACCGGGGGTCTCGACGGGGATGGTCGCGGTCGCGGCGCCGCCCTGCGGGATCCACGGTCCCCAATCGGACTGCGCCTGGAAGCCGTCGAGGACGATGCCGAGGTCGCTGGCGGTCGCGCCGGCGCCGTTGGCCGCCGGCGAGCACGGCGCGATGCTCAGGCTGCCTTCGTCCGGACCCGCGCTGAAGCTGATCGCGTTGTCGCCCTGGCCGAGCGCCGGCAGCGCGCGCTGCGAATGCTGGATGTCGTCGCTGATGGTCAGCCCGCGCAGCGCCGTCCCCGCGCCGGAGAGCGTCAGGCGCAGACGGTAGTCGTACCGGCGCAGCGACGGGATCGCGATCGCGGCGGCGCCATCGGCGGTCACCGAGCCGATGTCGCGCCAGGCGCGGCCATGGTCGGTGGACATCGCCGCGACGATGCCGCCGCCCTTCGCCAGGGTCGCGTCGAAGGCGATGGTGCCGCCGAGGAAGACGTACGACGTCGTGCGCCGCAGTTCCACGACTCCGTTCGCGCCGGTGGCCTTCAGCGTGCCCTTGTCCGCGGCGATCTGGTCGGCGCGCAGGACGAGAGCCGGGAAGCGCTTGTCCAACGGCACGGTCCACGTCGCCGTGCCGTTGCCGACGCGTCCGTTCGCCATGTCGCCGTGCTGCGGCGTGTAGTAGAGCGCGCCCTGCCCGACGGTGGCGCCGAGCGTCTCGGGCGTGCCGCCGACGCCGTCCATGTTGACGTGCTTGCCGGAGTTCGACCAGCGCAGCGTCAGCTTCTCGCCCGGACGCAGCTGGTTGTTCACGCGGTAGCCCTGGTCGTACGCCTCCTCGTAGCGGAACGGCGTCTTGTTCGTGCCGTCGTAGAGCAGCATCGCCGTGTACCAGCCGAAGTAGTTGAAGGCGAAGCTGCCGCGCGCATCGAGCGCGCCATCGCGCAGGATCACCGGCCCCTTGGCCACCCCCTCGTCCTTGAGGAAGGCGCGGATGCGATCGATGTCGCCCTTCATCCCGGGATGCTCGGCGAGCCACGCCTGCACGCCCTCGGCCAGCTCGGCGACGGAAGCGATCTGACCGTCGGGTCGGCGGAACCACGCGATCATCGTCGGATCCATCGCGTGCCAGCCGCCGTCGTACTCGACCTCGGGCACGCACCCCCACTTGTTCACCGTCCAGCCGCGCGCGTTGAATCCGAGGTGGCGCCAGAGCTGCAGCGCCGACGTGCTGGTCGCGTCCGAGCCGTAGCCGTAGACGTTGAAGAGCTTGATCGCGTCGCGCTCGTTCGGCGAATCGAGCGCCGCGAACTCGACCGCCGGCGGATCGAAGTGCGAGAAGGCGACGATCGAGTCGTAGGCCGCCTTGGCCTTCTCCGGGTCGCTCATCCCCGGCCGGATGATGCTGGCCTGCCAGGCGTCGATCGACGACACGTCCGGCACCTTGTCCGAGACGACCTTCACGCCGCTGACGACCAGCGGTGCTTCGCCGGTCAGGCCGTGATGGGCGACGACGACGAGCAGGGCGACGATGAGAAGGCGTGACATGCGCGTTATGCTCCGGCCAACCGTGTGGTTGGATATGGAAGGTACGCGGTCACCGGATGTGACGTTGAATCCGCTTGGAGCTTCGCGCTGCGGCTTCGCGCCTCGCGGTCGAGCCTGGGCGGTCGGACGCGCCCCGGGATTCGAACGCGAAGCGCCGACAGCGTTTATTCGGCCTCGGCCTTGGGCGGCGCGACCGCGGCCGGTGCCGCCGGCTTGCCGGACATCGCCGCGACGCGGTCCTTCGGCAGGTAGCCGAACAGCCGGTACGCGACGACCTGGCCGTCGCCATCGACGGTGTAGATCGAGCGGTTGAGGTCGTTCGGATCCTGGTACTGGCTGACGTGGACGATGTCGCCGCCGATGCGCTTGCCGCGGCCTTCGTCGAGCTTCCACGCCCAGTCGAGCTTGCCGGTCGAGCGGTTGACCGCCTGCACCAGCGAGCTGTTGGTGGTGGTGACGTACAGGTGCTCCGGCGTCGACGAGACCAGGCGCGTGACGCCCGGGTAGAACCAGGCGGTGGTCAGGCGCTCGACCTCGATCGACGGCTTGGTGCGGTCCTGGGCATCCTGGAGCACGATGTTGTCTGCCTGCGTGGCGATCGCGTGGAGCCCGCCGAGGCGCGGGTCGCGATGGTCGGTCCACACGTACACGCGGTTGGGCTCGTCCGAGAAGGTCATCGGCTGGCGCTTGATCGGCGCGCTCAGGTAGAGGCTGCCGAGCTCCTCGCCGCTGAGGCGGTTGAGCGCGTAGAAGACGTTGTCGGTCGTGCCGAAGTACAGCGCGCGCCCGCGCACGACGCCCTGGCCGTGGATGCCCGTGCCGGCCTTGAACGACCAGACCTTCTCGCGGTCGAGCTCGAAGCAGTGCATCGAGCCCGCGTGGTCGCCGACGTAGACCAGGCCTTCGCGCGCCACCGGCGACGCGGTGACTTCGCTATAGAGGTTCCACTGCCACAGCACGTGCGGGAACGCCTTCTCCTGGATGTAGCTGAGCACGCGCACGCGCCCGCTCCAATCGCCGACGAACACCCGCAGGTTGGGCTCGACGCCGACCGCCTGGGCGCCGGACGCAGCGGAGAACGGCAGGTGATAGCGCCACACGAGCTGCCCGTAGGCGATGTCGAAGCAGAAGAGGATGTCGTCGCTGACGACGTAGAGCCGGTCGTCGTTGACGAACTCGTCGGCCTTCTGGCCCGGCAGGACGACGCGATGGACGTGCGGCTGGAGGTTGATCGGCTTCGGCAGCGGTTCGCTGACCCAGCGCGTGCGGCCGCTCATCGCGTCGACCGCGTAGATCTCGTGGTCGTCGCTGTCGAGCTGGAAGAAGATCAGGTCGGGCACGGCCTCGCCGGTCCACGAGGTGTGCACCGGTCCGGGCAGCTTGAGATCCCACGAGTGCTCGAACGGGATCTGCTCGCCGTGGCGCAGCCGGCTGCTGTCGACATTGGCGCCGGCGACGCCGTCGACGCTGGCGTCCATGGGCGCGGGCGCGGCGCGGTCGTCGCACGCGGTGAACGCGACGACGGCGATGACGCCGGCGGCATAGCGGCTGAAGGCAGTGAGCGTCACAGGTCGTCTCCCAGCGTCGCGGCGAGCGCCTCGCCGCGTGCGCGTTCGTAGGTCTTCAGGCGCTCGGCCCAGCCGAGCACGTCATCGAGCGGTAATTCGAGCTTGAACAGATAGGGCCGGCCGGCCTGGCGGCGGCGCAGGTCCTCGACCAGGTCGTCCCAGTCGCCGCCGTACAGCGCGCCGCAGGCCGCAACCAGGCGTCGGGCCGGCGCGGGGAGCTCCAGGGCGATCTCGCGCGGCGCGCGGGCCGGGTCGAGCTCATGCGCCACGCCTCACTTGCCCTGCTTGAGCTGCGATTGCAGGTCGGGCAGCTTCTCGCCCGCGTCGGGCTTGGCCTCGCGCACCGCGTCGTAGTACGGCCAGAACTCGTCCTCGACCGACTGCACGGGCTTGTTCTGGTCGTCGGCGATGTTGTTCAGGAAGTAGCGCGCGTAGGCGACGTTCTTGCGCTGCTCGAGGCGCTGGAAGGTGTTCAGCCACTCCCAGCCGTGGTCGGCGAGCACGAAGCGGTCCTGGTCACGGAAGAACTCGTCGCCCGGACGGTCGTAGCGCAGCACGTAGACGCGGCGCAGGACGCGGCTGGCGAGGTAGTTGTCGACCGAGCCGGTGACGCTCTCGGGCTGGCGGATGCGGATCTTGTTGTTCAGGCCGCGCACTTCGATCGTGAAGCGGTCGCCGTGGTCGTTGAGGCGGTCGATCAGGATGACCCCGAAGACCTCGCCCTCGGCCTCGCCGTAATCGTTGACCTTGGAGGGGTCGTACGGCGGCATCTCGAGGGTGCGGATCTCGTCGACGGTCATCAGGCGGCGGCCGACGATCTCCTCGACCTTCTCGCGCGCCTGGCGCGACGCCGCGCCGCTCTCGACCTCGCCGTGGTCGACGAAGTTGTAGTTCTCCTGCGGACCCGATCCGACCGGGTCGTCGAGCAGGCGGATGCGGCTGCCATCCTCGTCGTAGGCGTACACCGTCAGCGACACCTTCCGGGTGCGCGCGCGCAGCTCGGCGCGATCGAGCACCTTCTCGCCGGCGACCTCGAGCGTCACGCCGTTGGTGACCTTCGCGTCCTCGTACTGCTCGGCGATCGCGGCGAGCAGCTCGTTGTAGCGCGTCGCCTTGGCGGTCAGCGCCTGGGTGTCGTCGGTGATCTTGTTGCGTAGGCGGAAGGTCAGGTAGTGGAGCACGTAGGGCGTGCCGACGCGGGGCGTCATCACCACGCGGTCGAGCGCCAACGGGTCGAACGCCATCTCGAACAGCTCGACGTCGCGCGAGGTCAGCATCGCCTCGAGCTGCGCCTTGTGCTCGAGGTAGTCCTGCGTCGGTTCGCTGAAGGTCTTGATGCGACCGCCTTCCGCGGCGCCGAGGAAGGCCGGCGCGATGGCGAGGGCGGCGAACGCGGCGAGCAGCGGTTGACGAGCCGGCATGGCAGTTCCTTACCTCGCGTGCAGGCCGAGGACTGGCGACGGTAGATCCGGCAGGGTGGGTCGCAATACGACCTGGACGAGGCCCGTGCGCGGGTGCATCAGACGCTTGCGCAGGAGCTTAGCACGGCGCCACACGCACGGCGAGCCGTGGCGCTCGCCACGGCTCGCCAGGGACGTGATAACCGCCTTCGCGTCGGCACGGCGCCGGCCTCGGCCGGGGCCGCGTCAGTTCGAGACGATCTTCTTCCGCTCGACCGAGCCCGGCCAGGCAACCTCGTTGGTGCTGACGTCGAGCAGGCGCAGGTCGACCTGGTAGTACTTCACCTGGTTGTCGCCCTCGCGGTCGTGCTGGATGCGGATCGCGCCGGTCAGCAGGTAGTCGGGCGCCTGCTCCTGCTTCGACTGCGGCCGGGACTCCTCGCTCGAGTGGGCCTGGAGATCGGCGCGCTCCTCGCGCGAGATCTCGGCCTCGTCGCGGCTGGCGACGACGCGGACCTTGCCGCTGTTCTGCAGCGCGCGGGTCAGGTCGTCGGTGAAGATCTGGGTCGCGATCTCCTCGTTCGATTTGTTGACCACGGTCGCCACGCGCACGATCGGCGCGCGGCCGGCGCGGTCGCGGAACTGGGTGACCCAGGTGTCGCGCAGGCACTGGTCGATCATCTGGCTGGAGACGGTCTTCGAATCGTCGTCGTTCCAGCGCCCGGACAGGTGGATCGACGTGTCGGGGTTGACCACCGCGACCTTGCGGCCGCCGCAGCCGGCCGGGACGAAGCCGACGGCGAGGGCGACCGAGACCAGGGCGATGAGACGGATTGACGACTCCAGCATTGAGGCATCTCCAAGCTCGCGGATGGGAGCGGCGCCATGTTAACCGAACCGCCCAAGGCGCAATGCGTGCCGGGACCGTCCCGACCATCAGCCATGTGGCACGGGTGAGTTACACGCTCGGCGCCGGGCGCCGGTCGCGGCCGCCGCCTGCCTGACGTACGCTCGACAGGGGCGGTAGCGACATGGCCGAGAGCGCGGTTCGGTCGGCCATGCGCCGGCTCCAGGCCCTGCCTGGAGCGACCGCGCGCATGGCCATCGTCGGCCGTGCGGACCGGTACCCGCTTCCGCCACTGGCAGAGCAGAAAGAGCGCGAATTCCCAGGATTTTGTCTGCCATCGGCAGACGGTGCCGCTGCGCCGCAAGGTCGCGCCGCGGTTGGTTCCGATCGGAAACATGCGTTATCAGTCTGCTCTGCACTCTGGTGCGTAAGCCACTCCGTGCGCCGGGTGGCGAGACGCCTGTCCGCCCGCCGCCCTCATTCCCCGTCCGGTTCAGCGGCGCGCGATCGATCTAGGGGTGGCTGCCGAGCGCGCTCGGCGGGCTGCGGCACCCTGCCAGGGTCGCTGCACCTAGCACGCGCCAACACCGGAGAAACCATGTCGTCCGGATCTTCGGCGCCAGCCACGTCTGTGGTCGCCATGCGCTCCGGATCAGTTCGTCGCGCGGTCACCCTGGTCGAACTCCTGGTGATCGTGGCGACGATCGCCGCGCTCGCGGCGATGACGCTGCCGGCGATCGGCTACGCGCAGCGTCGGGCACGCGCCAACGGCACCTCCGAGCTGATCCTGGCGGTCGGCGCGGCGATCGCGTCGTACCCGCAGCGCCAGGTCTCGGTGCCCGCGCGCGGCGAGCGCAGCCTGAAGGACGGCGCCGTGCGCCGGCTGTGGGACTTCGACCAGGACGGGATCCTCGATGGCGATCCGGCCAAGGATCCGGGCTTCGCGGAGCTCGACCGGACCGCGGCGGGCCATGTCGCCTACCGCGGCTTCCTCGCCTCGACCGGGGTCGCGGTACCGGGCCGGCATGTCGATGCCGAGGGCCGGGTGGTCGACGCCTGGCGCCGCCCGCTGCGCATCGCCTTCGCCGCCGACGCCTACGGCTCGACCGGGTTCGGCATCTGGTCCGACGGCCCGGACGGCATCGAGGGCAACGACGACGACCTCCGGAGCTGGGACCCATGAGAGGAACCCGTTCGGCCTTCACCGCGATCGAGATGCTCGCCGTGCTCGGCGCGGTCGTGGTCATGCTCGGCATGGCCGGCATCGCCGTGGTCCCGGCGGTGCGCAAGGCGCGCGTCGACCGCGCCGCCGGCGCGGTGATCGAGGTCGCCCGCCACGCCCGCCGCCTGGCCATGCAGCGCGCGCGGCCGACCGACGACGCGCATTACGGGGTGGTCATCGCCACCGATCCCGACACCGGCGAGTCGCTGGTCGCGCTGACCCGCGGCAAGCCGGGCGACGGCAAGAGCAGCGCGCGCGAGCGCATCATGCGCCACGCCGACGGCAAGCCGGTCATGGCCCACGTGCTGCCGGCGACCGTGCGGGTCTGGCACGTCGACCAGCCGTTGCGGGAGAGCGAGGAGATCGCCTGGTACGTCCAGTACCGCACCGGCCTGCCGCTGGCCGCCGAAGGCGACGAGCTCAGCTCGACCGCCGCCGAGGTCGGCACGGTGCCGCGCGCGCACGACCGCGACTTCGACGACGACAGCGCCGTGGTCGCGCCCGGCGACGGCTTCCACCCGGGCCTGTCGCTGCGCAGCGCCGACGACCGCATCCGCCGCTCGCTCGCGATCTACGTCAGCGGCGTGCCGATCATGGAGCGTTTCTGATGCGCAGCCCGACCGGCCGGCCGTCGCGCCGCGGCTTCACGCTGTTCGAGGTCGCGACCAGCCTGCTGCTGGTCACGGTCACCGTGCTCGCGACCCTGACGCTGCTGCCGGTCGGCGCGCAGGCGCAGCAGATGTCGCGCTACCAGCTCTACGCCGCCGCGAAGGCCAACGAACTGATCGACGCGTTCTCGCAGTCGGGGCTCGACCTGCGCGGGTTCTCGTCGTCGCGCTGGGAGCTGCCGTTCGTCACGTACATGGACGAGGCGACGCCGTCGGGCGACGCCCTGCAGCGACGCATCATCTACGGTTCGGTCGGGCAGTACGACCTCGAGCGCGTCGTGGTCAACGCCGGCAACGGCAACTTCGTCGTGCCGACCGAGATCGCCCGCCGCCTCGATTCCCCGGGCGATCGCCTGCGCGCCGTGCTCGACCAGGGCGGCGCGATCTACGCCAGCGAGCCGTACGGCGCGCGCGGCTTCAGCCACGGCGAGACCTACTCGGGCGCCAAGCGCGGCACGGTGCCGGAACTGCAGCGCCTGGTCTGGGCGGTGACCTCGCCGGCGCAGCTCAACGCGCTGCCGGCGCATCCGATGGCGCCGGTGCCGCGCGAGCTCTGGCCGTTCCCGCCGCAGGGCCGTGGCGCGACGGTTGTGCGCCGGCACGGCCGCGATGAGCTCTGGCAGTACGATTCCAAGGGCAAGCTCCAGACGGTCGAAAGCGTCATCAAACGCCTGATGGCGATGGACGCGTCGCGAAGCGCCGGGCTGTACCAGGGCAACAACTGGGAATGGCTGGCCGAGACCGAGATCCCGGAGAGCGGCAAGCGTAACCGCTGGGCCGACTCGATCGCCGAGTTCCGCCGCCTGGTCAATTGCCACTGGCTGCGCCTCTACCACCAGCTGGGTCCGGTGCCGGGTTCGCCGCAGCTCTGGCGCATCAGCGCGCCGTACAAGGGGGCGCCGAAGTGGAATCCGAAGGACTCGGTCGACAAGGACGGGAAGGACGTCGGCGCGTTCGAGGACGAGAACGGCCTGAACTTCGAGGACGACCCGAACCGCATCGGCGCCGAATCGGTCATCGGCTGCCCGGCGCCGGCGATGGGCCTGCCCTTCGGCCGCCATCGCGGCACCGACATCATGAACGAGGACCACGAGACCTCGCGCCTGCGCCTGACCGAGCAGGTGCGCTACGGGCTGCCGTCGCTGGAACGGCGCGTCATGTACCGCACCGCGGCGCTCGCGCTGTGGGCGCGCGTCCAGGGCCCGGACAGCACCGGCGCCGAACCGATCAGCATCCACAGCTCGCCCGCCGACAACCTCGCCGGATCGACCACCGATCCGAACGTCGCCGACATGGTGTCGGCGCTGGGCGGACGCAATCCGCTGCTCCAGGTCGTGCCGCCGCCGAGCAATCCGAAGGACATCCATCCGGCGCAGGTGCTGGCGCTGAGCTACCTCGCGCACGCCGCGATGATGGTCACCGGCTACCAGCCGCCGTTCGTCGACGACAAGCGCACCGTCGACGCGACGGACGACATCGACCTCGTGCCCGACGAGAGCGTGCCCTACAAGGCGCTGTACAAACAGGAGCACTGGCTCCGCGAACCGTTCGTCAGCGACGCGCGTGACGAGGAGATCTATCCGGTCGACACCACCGTCCTCGACGGCCCGACCCTGGCGCGGCTGCAGAAGGACATCAGCGGCAATCCGATCAAGTATCAGCGCTTCGTCGGGCCGGTGCTCAACCCGCATCCCGCACCCTACGCTGATCGTGGCGCCTTCGACGTTGGCGGCGCTCGCACCTACACGACCGAGGACCGCGACGTCACCGCCTACGACCACAGCTACGAGGTCGACGAGGCGCAGCGCCGCCTCGCCACCGAGCACGGTGACGACAACCCCGACATCGACGGCGACGGCCAAGGCGACGACCTCGGCAAGGACGGCATGCTGAACTACCACCTCGCCGTCGAGGGCATCCACCGCGTCGTCACCGGCTACGCCGGCGGGCAGGGCAATGACACGCGCTGGGCGCACAACGCCTACGAGACCATGGTCGCCTGGGCGATGGCGTACCTGCGCGAGAATCCGTACGACCTGCTGGTGCCGCGGCCGCTGAACCAGCAGACGATGATGGATCGCACGCTCTACGCGTGGGACCTGTTCGACGCTGATGGCAAGGCGCTGCGCACGCGCGCCGAGCCTCCGGGGCACTACACGGTGGCCTGGGGTTCCCGCCACGCGGCGTTCGGCGCGCAATGGGCGCAGCCGTACACCATCGACTCGCCCGGCGCCTACCGCAACGCGTTCGGAAGCGCGCCGCCGCAGGCCTACATCTTCGCGGCGCCGGACGACCGGATCGCGGAAGGGCAGACCTGGAACACGCCGCGCACGTTCGCGCGCGGCCTGGCCGCGCTGCACGGCGCCTCGATCGAGAGCAAGGACGGGAAATCGCTGTGGAACCACGCCGAGAGCCCGCGCCGCGACCACTACCGCCTGAACGACGCCTTCACCGTCGCCGACCGCTGCCGCGAACTCGTGTTCTGGTCGGTCGACTGGAAATCCTACGCCGACGCCGAATCGGTGCCGAGCGCGCCGGTCGACCTCAGCCGCATGTCGCGCAAGCCGGATGGCCACGCCGTCGGCCCGTGGTGGATGCACAAGTCGGGGTGGTTGGGCAATCCGGAGCAGTTCGTCGCCTGGACCAACTCGGCGCGCAACCGCACCGCCGCCTCCGATCCGGCGGTGTGGGACAACGTCCGCGGTTGGGTCGGAGCCTTCACCATGCACGCCGGCCTCGGCCGCTGGGGCGCCGACCGCAACGGCAACGGCATCTTCGACGTCGGGCCGGTGCCGCCCACCACGCGCCTGCGCGCCACCGAGGTCGCGCGGTTCGTGTTCTACGATCCGGTGGCGTGGACCTCGCTGCGCAACTGAACGCCATGCCACGCCACCACCCATCACCATCGCCATCGTCGCGCGCGCGCTCCGCTTTCACGGCGATCGAGCTGATGATCGCGATGGCGCTGTCGCTCGGCATCCTGCTGGTCGCCGTCGCCGGCTTCCGCATGGCCGCGGCCAGCATGGGCCGGCTCGAACGCCTGAGCGTCGAGAACAACCTGCTGCGCTCCGGCTACCTGCTGCTGATGGAGGACGTCGACTTCTGGCACAGCCACGCCAACCCCGAGTACCCGTACCGCAAGGGCTTCATGAGCGACCGGGTCGAGATCGCGGGAGACGACGGCAACAACCACGTCGACAAGCGGGTGTTCAAGCCGGTCGAGTTCCAGACCGGCCGCGTCGGCCACGATCCCAACTGGCTGCAGCCGAACGACCGCCGGACGTGGTACCGCAACCACTCGGTGCAGTCGCTCAACCCGATGACGTTCGACAAGTCGGATGCGAACTTCAAGCAACGCGTGGTCTTCGAGCAGGCGGAAAAGGTCGATGGCACCGCGTATCCCCGCCTGTCGCCGGGCTGGGAACCGTGGCACGTGTTCGGCGACTACGCGAAGCTCGCCAACGTCGACTCGGACGCGAGCGGCGACCCGGTCGACGAGATCGCCAACGCGCGGCCGGTCCTGATTTGGAACGTGTTCAAGTCGCTCGGCCACACCGGCGTCTACACCTACCTGCCGCCAGGCACGCCCAATCTGATCCTGCGGCCAAGCCACAACCTGACGAAGGCGGCGATCAGCGATCCCGGGCAGCACTACGACAAGGGCGAGGTGCCGTGGTCGCTGTCGCTGCCGGTGAGCGTCGCCGGCAAGCCGACGCCGGGCTCGGTGACGGTGCCGGCTTTCGCTGATAACGTCCGCGGCCACTACTTCTTCGGCATGCCCGGACGCAGCGGACTGCGCCACGACTACAAGGAAGCGATGTGCGGTGGCGGGTTGTGGAGGGATCACCATTGGCCCCCCTGGGAATGGCGCCCGGCGACGCCGCGCCACGGCACCAGCGAGCCGCACTGGCTCGCCGACCTCGAGCAGGTCAACGGCGACTACGACCAGTCGATCGGCCTGGTGATCGGCAACCGCATGGTCGCGTCCGATCTCGCCGGCTCGAGCCTGGACGCCAAGCCGCTGGTCGACCGGCCGCTGACCGATCCGTGGCGCTCGCTCGGCCGCGTCGCGCCGCCGACCGTCGATGTGCACACGCGCGTCGGCGACGATCTCGCGTACTGGCAGCAGGAACGCGACTTCACGAGCACGACCGTGCACCTGCCGCGCAACCCGACCGACAAGCCCAACCCCGAGCTCGCCGACCTGCCGGTCGGCACGCCCGGCATGTCGACCGGCATCCTGCGCCTGCGCCTGCGCGGCGGCGATCGCGCCGCGTGCAGCGTGCGCCTGATCGACGCGACCGGCGGCCTGGTGCACGAGCTCGGCTTCACCGCCGTCGGCACGACGCTGCGCGGCGCGCGCCAGCACTGGGGATGGAAGACGCACGTCGACCGGCCGAAGCTCAAGGACATGGGCGATACGTATGCGCGGCCCTGACCCGTCACGACACGGCGCGCGACGCGGCACCACGCTGGTGATCGTGCTCGGCATCGCCGCCATGCTGCTGGTGCTGGCCATCGCCTCGTTCGCGCGCATGCGCTCCGACGGCGAGGAGGCGACGCTGGTGCTGCGCGACGCGCAGGCGCGGGTGATGCTGACCGCGGCGTGCCAGTACCTGCAGGAGACCTCGCGCATCGGCTGGCAGGATCCCGATCGCGACGACCGCGACGTCGAGTGCTTCGGCTGGACCGATGTGCGCGACGGCTCGATCGGCCCGCGCGGCCCGCGCGGCGACGACGGCCGCCTGCCGGTGCCGCCGTGGTGGACCTCCGGCCGCTATCCCGACGACGACGACGGCGATCCGAACGATGCGTACGAGTACGACGAGGACGACCTGGCGCCGCGCGGCTCGCGGCGCTGGCCGTGCCCCGGCTCGGCGATGCGCGGCGAGTGCTTCGTGCCGGTGCGCGCCCCGTACGCGGTGCGGCCGCTGCACGCCGGCAACCCGGTGTTCGCGCCGGAGGGCAGCGCCGAGAACGACTGGGGCGCGGCGCTGGGCTTCGCCAACAAGCACGGCGTCGGCATGTACGACCCGCAGCCGGTGTCGGACGACTGGGACGCGTTCCGCGCGGGCAACCGTGAGGCGCGTCCGGCGACCACCAACCTCGCCTGGTTCCGCTGCTACCGCGAGCTGCCCAGCGACCACGACGCCGACGGCAAGCCGTGGTTCGACCAGGTGCCGCTGACCGGCCACGGCGCGTTCATCGTCGCCTGCGGCGCCGGCGGCACGCTGGGCTACCGCTTCTGGGACCACGGCGACGACGGCTACCACCGCGACCTCGAACCGGAGACCGCCGCCGAGTCCGGGCGGTTCGCCGACCGCACGATGTTCGAGCAGCTGCGCGCCGGCGAGCGCGTCCTGTGGTACCGCGTGGAGTGGACCGGCTTCACCGGCGGCGGCCTGAACGTCAACGACCACTACCGCTACAAGGACCAGATCACCGGCACGTTCACCCACAACGGCAGCGCCAACAATCCCGGCCATGGCGGCAACGCCGACTGGGCCAGCCAGCTGCTGCCGGTCGCCAACTCGGTGCCGTCGTACTTCGGCGCCATCAAGTGGATCCAGCGGCTCGAGAAGGATCCCCTCGCATGGTGAGCGTCACGGCGCGGCGCGGTCTGAGCCTGTTCGAGCTGCTGGCGGTGATGGCGATCATCGCCGTGCTCGCCAGCCTGCTGCTCGCCGTGGCCGGCGCGATCCGGCGCGCGGCGACGCGCGGCAAGTCCGAGGCGATCATCGCCGCGGTGCGCGACGCGCTGGCGGTGTCGGCCGCGGAACGCGGCGGCTCGCTGGGTTCGGTCGAGCATCCGCTGGCCGGATCGGCAGCACCGCGCGCCGTGTTCGTGCGCACCGACGGCGCCGCCGAGGTCGCCAGCACGGGGGAGGCGCTGACCGTCGGCGAGCTCTCCTGGCTGCCCGACGCCGACGCGTCACGCGCGCTGCACGGCGACGACCGCTACCAGGGCGGGGAGATCCCCGGCGAATGCGAGCTGCCGCTGCTCTACGGCGTCGAGCGCCGGCGCATCGGCGTGGTCGGCGCCTCCGCGCCGCACATCACCCACGTCCGCCATCTGCCCGCCCTCGGCGCAGGCTACGACGACCCGGCGAAGCCGGGCAAGCTCGCGTCGCCGTACGACGCGACGCGCTATCCCGACACCATGTTCCTGGCGCGCGGCGCGCTGATCCCGGGACGCAGCCTGGAGGACGCCGCCGGCGATGCGCTGCGCTACGCCCTGGCGCAGTCCTACGCCGAGTTGCAGCAGCTCGGCGCGATCGCCGTGCCCGCCAAGGACGCCGCGCTGATCAAGCACGAGCGCGTGCGCCGCGGCGACGGTGCCGAGGTGCCGGCGTGGAAGCCCGGCCACGTGCGCGACGGCGCGTGGCAGCCGTACCGCCTGCGCGGCGCGGCGATCTACGACGCATGGGGCGTCGAGATCCTGGTGTCGCTCGCGAGCAACGGCGGACTGCGCGTCGAATCGGCCGGACCCGACGGCGTCTTCCGCTGGCATCCGGGCCCCGACGGCGCGTTCGCGACCGCGGCGCACGCCGATGAGGCGGCCGGCGACGACCGCGACGGCGCCCTCGACAACCTGGGAGCGAAGATCCGTGAGTGACCTGCGCGACGATCGCCGCGACGACCAGACGCGTCGGGCGCCGACCCGTGCGCGCCGCGCGCTGACCATGGTCGAGCTGCTGATCTGCCTCGCCGTGGTGATGATCCTGGCCTCGCTGATCACCGTCGGCATGGGCTCGTTCGGCTTCCGCGCCAAGGCGCTCGACACCGCGAACCGCATGCAGTCGGTGCTCGAGGCCATCGGCCGGCACGGCGCCACCGGCGACGGCAACGCCGCGTACCGCGTGCAGCTCGACGGCCTCGAGGAGGACGTGCGCTGGGCGAGCCTGCGCCAGGTGCTGGCGCGTCTCGACCTGGAGAAGAAGCCGGGCCGCCTGCCGCCGAACATCCGCCTGCGCGCCGAGGACAAGCGCAACGACGCCGGCACCGGCGACTACAGCCTCGACGCCCAGATCTGCTGGCTGCTGCGCTCGCGCGAATGGGCGTGGGGCGGCTGGAAGCTCAACGACCGCGACTACTACCTCGACAACAGCTCGCCGCGGCGCGGCTGGCCGTCGCCGATCGGCGAGACCCTCGACGGCACGCTCGAGATCCTGCCGCCCGACCACCTCGAGGCCTCGGCGCTCGACGAGGCGTGGTTCCGCGCGCAGTGGCCGGCGCTGACCGAGACCGGCGAGACCCGCGACGGCGAATCCTACCAGAACCAGAAGGCGTGGCCGCCGAGCGACTGGGATGAGGACGTGCCGGGGCTGGTGCCGCCGCGCTGGCCGTCGCCGTGGGGCCGCCCGCAGATCAGCCGCGCGACCGGCACGCTCGCGCCGTCGACGGCGGCGCACCACCTCGGCGAGCTGTCGCCGCTGAAGACCATCACCCTGCTGCAGTGCGGCGGGATCCTGCCCGCGGGCGCCGAGGGCTACGACGCGTACCGCAACGACCGCGGCAAGGGCCGCCCGTGGAACGACCGCTGGGGCAACCCGCTGGTCGTGGTGCACGCGGTGTACCTGCCGGCGCGCTACGACTTCGTCGGCGGCGAGGACAGCAAGGACCTGCGCGGCGGGCGCGACTTCCTCATCCGCCAGGCGAAGGAGAGCTACCAGTACACCCGCGCCGTCTACCTCGCGGTCGGCGCGATCGGCCCGGTGCTGCGCGAACCGCTGCCGTCGCCGTGGACGCCCGAGGACGACCCGGTGGTGCTGCGCAGGCTCTGGCGGCAGATCCGCGAGACCACGCAGGCGCAGCGCTGGACGGAGAAGTCCTTCTCCGAAGGCCAGGCGCCGTGGAGCGGCGTGGCGCGCGGCCAGCAGGGCGAGGAGCGCTGCTTCGTCACCGCGCCGGTGGAGATCAAATGAGCGCGCGCGTCCCGACGCCGGCGCGCCGCGCCTTCACCATGGTCGAGATCCTGGTGGTCATCGCCGTGCTGCTCACCGTCGCGGCGCTGTCGATGCCGGTGATCGGCATGATGACCGCGCGCAAGAACGAGGCGCGCGCGCTGCAGGAGCTGCGCCAGCTGACCGTCGCGCTCGACGCGTACCTCGGCGACTACCCGCGCCTCGGCGACCCGGCGATGTCGGCCTCGGCGACCGCCGACTTCGCGCACCGTCCGCTGCACTACCTGATCGAGCGCCCGAAGCTGCGCCGCCGCGATCCGTATTTCGAGCCGCAGCTCGCGCGCATGGCCGACGCGACCGGCGCGCCCGTCGCCACCCCGCACGAGGGCGTGCGCCTGACGGACACCTTCCGGCGCCCCCTGCGCTGGGCGATCGTCGACCACCCGGACGGCCACCACACCGAGGCCGTCGCCGTCGCCTGCGACCGCGGGACAGCCGACCCGAAGGACGACATCATCATGGCCTGGCGCAGCGAGGACGGGCTCTGGCGCCGCGTGACCTGGGCCGACCTGACCGCCGCCGAGGAGCTCGATCCACCGGCGCGCACGCGCGAGCAGGGCGACCTGGCGGCGATGCAGCTGGCGTTCGTGCGCGAGCGCGTCGTCCTGCCGTAGCCGACCATCAGGCGCGCTCGGCGCCGGCGCGGTAGGCGCTCGGGCTCTGCCCGCAGCGCCGGCGGAACAGCCGGCTGAAGTGGAAGGGATCGGCGAAGCCGACCGCCGCGGCGATGTCCTGGATGCCGCACCCGCTGGTCAGCAGCAGGCGCTGGGCGCGCTGGATGCGCTGGCGCAGGATGTAGTCGAGCGGAGCGGCGCCGGTGGCCGCGCGGAACACGGCGTGGAAACGCGACGGCGACAACCCCGCCAGCCGCGCCAGCCCGGCGCGCGACAGCGGCCGCGCGAGGTGCGCGTCGATGTGCGCCAGGACCGGCGCCAGGCGCTCGGCATGGCCGAGCAGCGCCAGGCCGTCGTCGCGCGGCGTCGCCTGGTCGACGACCGCGCGCAGGATCCGGTGCAGCACCTCCTGCCGGCGCACGACCGCACCGAGATCCGCGGCTCCGCAGGCGACCAGCTCCTCGTTCAGATCGCCGAGGCGCGTCGCCGCCGCGCCGTGGATGACGTCGGGCACGCGGTAGAGGCCGAGCACGTCGACCGAGGTGAAGATCCGCGCCTGGAACAGCGACCAGCGCGAGACGCCGCCGCGCGTGCCCGTCACGTGCCCGCGGTGGAAGACCAGCGGCGGGACGATCAGGCAGCCTCCCGCCGGCATGGGGATCGTCGGCGCGCCACGGCGCTCGAATTCGCCGTCGGCGCCGGTGACCGCCGCGACGACGCAGCCGGGCAGCGTGCGCCAGCCGGTGTCGTGGCCCGGGCCGATCGGCGTGACGCCGCAATCGTCGAGCTCGATGCGCAGGCTGGCTTCGATCAGTCCGATCAGGGCGCGACCGAGTGCGGCCATGGGATGGTATACCCCGGACGAGGCGCGGCGTGGGCGGCCGATCCGCTGCGCTCAGGCGCCCGACGTCGCCGCGGCGATCTCGGTCGGCTCGTCGCCCAGGGGCAGGGCCCCCGGCAGGCCGCCGGCGTCGCCGCCCCCGATGCGCCGCTCGACGTGCTCGTCGCCGACCGGAGCCGCCCACCACGCGTCGTCGCGCCACGCGAACGGCGTCTCGCCGCGCCCGAGCGGTCCGGCCGCGCGCTCGGCCACCGCCGCGGTGGTGATGCGCGCGACCAGGCGCACCCAGTCCTCGCCGAGTCCGCGCGCGCGCTGCTCGGCGACGCTGCGCATGCCGAAGTAGAGCACGCGGCGCTCGCGCGTCGCGCGCACCTCGGGCGATCCGTGCAGGACGTTCTCGCAGTGCACCAGCACGTCGCCGGCGCGCATCGGCAGCGGGACCGCGCCCGGCAGCGCGAAGCCGTGCTCGGCGACCGCGGCGGCGAGATCGGGGAAGCAGCGTCGCCGATGGCTGCCCGGGATCGCCCAGACCATGCCGTTGCCGGCGTCGGCATCGTCGAGATAGACGTCGACGTTGCTGCCGTGGCGGACGCGGCAGAATGCCGGATCGCGGTGCCAGGGCACCGGCGCGCCGTAGCCCGGCGTCTTCACCACCAGCGCGTGCGCGCCGGGCAGGACGTCGTCGCCCTGCGCCGAACGGCCGATGGCGAGCAGGCGCGGGTGCCCCCACAGGGTCCAGAACGCCGCCGACCTGGTGTGCATGCCGTCGACGCGGCTGAGCACCGGCCGCCCGCTCCGCGGATCGTCGACGTAGGTGTAGTCGGCATGCGGGATGCGCATGCGTCGCGCCGGCGCCAGCACGCGATCGCCGTCGCGGCGCAGCGCCGCGATCTCGTCGGCGCTGACGACGCCGCGCACGACGACGTAGCCGTCGCGCTCGTAGGCGGCGCTCTGTTCCGGGGTCAGGCCGATGGGTTGCGCGCGGCTGCTCATGCGCGCGATCATCGCCGGTCGCCGCGCGCGGCGCCATGGAGCCGATGCTCGTCGACCTGGCATGGATGACTGCGGGCGGCCCGCGATCGCCCATCAATGCGGGCGCCGCTCCTGCCGCGGCGGCCGCGCGTCGGCCCGCGCCACCGGCGGCGACGGCACGAGCTCCAGCTCCGGGCTGACGTTGGGCGCGAGCGATCGGCCACGGCTCAGGCCGCTGAACAGCAGCCACCCGCTCTGGCTGTAGGTCGCGGTCGCGCCGGTGCGCTCCGCGCCCTGCACCACCTTCTGGTCGGCGGCGGCGGTGACGTACCAGCTCAGCTCGCACGACGCCTGGAGGACGTCGCGGGTGAAGAGCAGCCAGTCGTCGCGGCTGCGGTTGATGCCGAGCACGTCGACCAGCACGCGCAGGCACAGCTCGGGCTCGTGATCCGTCGGCACGATGCCGAGATGGAGCAGGCGCATGCGCAGGACCTGATCGAGGTAGATCAGGTCGGCGTCGGTCCACGGCATGTACTGGCAGGCGGTGTACTCGTGCTCGAGGCGCACCGACATCGACGCCGACGGCCCGACCGAGCTGGTCTCGCTCAGCTGGCGCCAGTCCGGATTCCACGGCCCGCCGCCACCGACGGCGGCGGCGTCCTGGCCGAGGGTCGTGGTCTCGTCCCTGCGATTGCTCAGCCCGAGGTTCAGCGCGGTCGGACCCGGATAGCGGTCGCTGCCGGCGCCCTGGTGCGCGATGCCCGAGACCACCACCTGGACGCGCGCCGGGGGCAGCCGGCTCAGGTCCATGTCGGCGACCGAGCGGCGGATGCTCGCGGCGACGATGCGCTGCTCCTCGTCGAAGCGCTTGCCGCCGCCATGGCCGGGCAGCCCGCGGTGGTTGCCGCACCCGGCCAGCGCCAGCAGCGGGATCGCGAGGACGAGCGTGATGCGCATCCACCGAGATAGGGTCGAGCGGGCGGGGCTGTTGAGGTGCGCTCGGCTCCAGCGTCCGGAGAAGCGTCCGCTCGGGCCGGGAACGGGCGCATGCCGGTAGCGGCGACCCCGGTCAGAACTCCAGCGACGACTGCTCGATCACCTTCTTGCGCTCGGCCGATCCGGACCAGGCGACCTCGTTGGTCGTGACGTCGACCAGGCTGAGCGTCAGCTGGTAGAACTTCACCCGGCGGAACGTGTCGGTCGCGACGCCCTCGTCGCGCACCTGGTCGTTCTGGCTGAGCAGCACGCCGGTCAGCAGGTAGTCCGGGGCCAGCTCGCGGCCCTGCGCCGGCGCCTGCGCCGCGTGCTCGGCGAATTCGGCGCGCTGGTCGCGGATGCCGCCGGCCGTCGTCGCCTCCTCGCGCGCGGCGACCACGCGCGCGGCGCCGCCCTGCTTGAGCGCGCGCAGCACGTCCTCGGTGATGATGGCGGGCTCGATCTGCTCATCGAGATCCTGCACCCGCACCGCGACGTGGCCGACGCGCACGACCGGCGGGCGGCCGGCGCGTTCGGCGAACGCGTCGAGCCACCCGCCGCCCAGGCACTGCGGGATCAGCTCGTCGGCGACGGTGCGGCTGTCGGCGTCGTTCCAGTTGCCGCTCAGGTGCAGATCGGTGTCCGAGCCGACGACGTTGGCGCGCGTGCCGCCGCAGGATCCGAGCAGCAGCGACCAGGCGATGGCGCAGATCAGCGCGGCGCTGCGCATGTCAGTCCTCGGGTCCGAGGTGGTCGACGCCGGCCGGGAAGCTGCGCGCGTGGACGATGCTCAGCCTGCCCGGGCGCACGCGCACGACGCCCAGCGGCAGCGCGACGCCGTCGGCGCGGGTCACCGTCAGGCGGTGCTCGCCGGCGGGCAGGTCGATGGCGGCGGCGGCGATGCGGTCCGGCAGGAGCGTCCAGCAGCGCGTGTCGGCCTGCTCGCTCCAGGTCACGCCGGCGGAGCTGATCGCCCACAGCACGTCGGTGAGCAGGCGCTGCGTGCCCGCGTCGTTGGTCGCCGCGTGCGCGCCGGCGCCGGCGGCGACGCGGGTCGCGACCAGCTTGCCGATGACCCGGATCAGGGTCGTGGTCAGGCGCTTGGCCTTGTGGTCGTCGAAGCAGATCCGCGCGTGGCGGCGGACGTCGTCCACCGGCTCGAGCGCGACCGCATCGGCGCGCCCGAAGGCGCCGCGCGGGCGGTCGAGCGGCAGCACCGGCAGCTCGAAGCCGAAGATGCCGACCGCGCCGCCGGCGAGCTTGCGCACGAACTCGCCCGGCAGCGGCACCACCGCCCAGTTGTCGCGGAACTCCTCCTGGTACGGCCCATCGACCCAGACGAAGACGCCGCCGAGGTTGTAGGCCGGCCCAGGCGGCGCGCCGGCCACCGCCATGACGCGCATCTCCTCGCGCTTGGGGACGAAGCCGACCTCCTCGACGACCAGCACCGTGCCGTGCTGCTCGCTCGGCAGCGGATCGGGATCCCCGCCGGCCATCTCGCGCGCGCCGGCGCGGTCAGCGGCGGCGACGATGCGCGGCAGCAGCAGGCGCGCCGGCGTCGGCACCGGGCCCTGCGCCTTGTAGGCGTCCCAGGCGCGCCGCGCGTACAGCGCCGCGGACTGGCGATCGTCCGGCAGGGCCGCGGTCGCGTGGCGCGTCGCCGCCGCCATCAGGTGGAGGAACGCGTTGTCGGTGTACTTCGATTCGCCCCAGTCGCCCTCGGCCGCGGCGCGCAGCGCATCCTCGAGGGCGATCGCGCCGGAGGCGGCGCGGTCGTACCAGGTGCGCGCGTTGTCGCCCTGCGGTTCGGGCGCGGCGCCCGGGACCGGCGGCGGCGACCACGTGCCGTCCATCTGCTGGCCGAGGAAGAGCGCGGCGAGCATGCCGTAGTACGGCACGTAGGTGTGCTCGAACGGTTCGCCGATGTACGTCCGCACCGTGTCGTTGAGCAGGTACGAGGCGGTGACCCGCGACGCCGACGCCGTGCGCAGGTCGCGGCCGTGGCGGGCGGCGGCGCGGAAGTGGTCGAGGCTGCGGGCGTACTCGCGGCCGATGAAATCGACCGTTCCGCGCTCGAAGCGCCAGAGCAGCGCGTGCTTGGCCGGACCGTCGTCGGCGGTGTCGGCGCCGAACTCGGCGAGGTGGCGGTCGTAGAGCTCGTTGAGATCCTTCTCGGCGTCGACGAAGCGTTCGCCGACCACCGCCGAGCGGATCATGCGCCGGTCGGGGCCGCAGGCGGCCATGGCCAGGACGAGCAGGCCGGCGAGGGCGAACGGGGCGATCCGCACGCCACCCACGGTGGGCCCGGATGCGCGGCGGGGCAAGCGCGGTCGCGCCGCGGCATGTCGTCGCGCTTGCGCCGCGCTCGCCCGAACCGGATCGTTGCCGCCTGCGATGCGTTCCACCATCCGACAGGTCGCCAAGCTCGCCGGCGTCTCGCCCAAGACCGTCTCGAACGTGCTGCGGGGCCTGACCGGCGAGACCTCGCCCGACACCCGCGAGCGGGTGATCCGGGCCGCGCGCGAGCTCGATTACATGCCGACCCAGCCCGGCACGCCGCAGAACCGCCGGGTCGCGACCCGGATCATGGCCATGGCGTTCGACGATGGGGATCCGGTCCAGCACCACCTCGGCCTCGAGACCCTGTCGGGCCTGCGCGCCGGCGCGATCGAGCACGGCTACGACCTGCTGATGAGCCTGCGGCCGACGCCGGAGTGGCTGGCCGGGCGCGAGGAGGCGACCGTGCTCGACAAGCGCTGCGACGCCTACCTCTTCGCCCTGCCCAAGCGCCGCGACAAGCTGCTCGCCGCGCTCGGCGCCAGCGGCACGCCCGCGGTCGCGCTGTACGCGACGGACGTGCCGCCCGGCGTGGCCTGGGTCGGGCCCGACAACGCGCTGGCCATGCGCCTGGCGGTCGACCGGCTGCACGGCGCCGGGCATCGCCGCATCGCCCATCTCGCCGGGCTGCCGGTGCTCAGCGAGGCGCGCGAGCGCGCCGCCGGCTTCAGCGCGGCGATGCGCGCGCACGGGCTCGACGAGTGGTCCGAGCGCATCGTCGCCGCCGACTGGAACCCGCGCGCGCCCGGCGCCGCGGGCGCGTGCGCCCGCGTGCTCGACTGGAAGCCGACGGCGGTGGTCTGCGCCAACGACTTCCTCGCGCTCGGCCTGATCGCCTGCGCCAAGGACCGCGACCTGAACGTGCCGGGCGATCTCTCGCTGGTCGGCATGGACGACGTGCGCGAGGCCGCCGAACGCGGCCTGACCACGGTGCGCAACCCGTTCTACGCCATCGGCCGCGCCGCGGTCGGCGCCGCGGTCGCGATCATCCAGGGCACGCCGGCCGCCGAGGCGTGCCAGCGCATCGCGCTCGACCTGATCGAGCGGCGCAGCGTGCGCGCGATCTGACGCGGCTCAGGCGGCGCTGGGCCGCACGAAGAAGTGCGCCTTGACCTTGCCGGTGTCGGTCGGCGCGACGCCCTTGGCGAGGTAGCTGTTCAGCATCGCGCCGAGCGCGAGGTAGTCCTCCCACAACGCCGGCTTGGTGATGAACGCGACCACGCCCATGCCGTGGCACATCGCCAGGTCGACGTCGCGCGCCGAGGTGGTCAGGACGATGACGGGCAGGCGCTTCCATTGCGGATCGCGCCGCAGCACCTCGAGGACGCGCTTCCCGTCGATGACCGGCATCGCCAGGTCGAGCAGGATGAGATCCGGCGTCGGTCGCTTGAGGTACTCGCGCTGCTTGGCGAGGAACCAGAACGCCTGGACGGCGTTCTCGGTCTCGTGGAAGACGATGTTCGGCGACGACGTGGCCAGCGCATCGCGCAGGAGCGTCCGTTCTCCCGGATGGTCGTCGACCATGAGCACGTTGAGCACCGGAGCGGCGGGGGCGACCGCGTCGAAGTCAGCTACCATGGCGCGCATCCGTTCCCGCGTTGCCGCGTTGGCCCGTCTTCACCAGGCGATCGTCAAGTCGCAGCCCCCAGCGGGAACCTCCATCGATCAGGGTTCAACACGCTGCGATGGAGCTCGCAACGATCTGGACGGTTGGATCTGATGTGACACACCTCCAGCGTCCGACCGGAGTTGGCACCTGCCCAGGTGAGTCGGACGCTTCAAACGACCACCCAATCACAACACCACAGCGCGGCGCTCCAGCGGCCGCAACACGGAGGGTCCATGTCGGGCAATCGCGGCGTCGTCTATCAGGGTCCGGGCAAGGTCACGGTCGAGAAGATCGACTTCCCCAAGCTGCAGCTCAAGGAGCAGAAGCGGAAGTGCGAGCACGGCGTCGTCCTCAAGGTCGTCTGCACGAACATCTGCGGCTCGGACCAGCACATGGTGCGCGGCCGGACGACCGCCGAGGCCGGCCTGGTCCTGGGCCACGAGATCACCGGCGAGGTCATCGAGTGCGGCCGCGACGTCGAGTTCATCAAGAAGGGCGACCTCTGCAGCGTCCCCTTCAACATCGCCTGCGGGCGCTGCACCAACTGCAAGTCGGGCAAGACCGGCATCTGCCTGTCGGTGAACCCCGCCCGTCCCGGCGCCGCCTACGGCTACGTCGACATGGGCGGCTGGGTCGGCGGCCAGGCCGAATACGTGATGGTGCCGTACGCCGACTTCAACCTCCTGAAGTTCCCCGACCGCGATCGCGCGATGGCCAAGATCAAGGACCTGGCGCTGCTGTCCGACATCTTCCCGACCGGCTACCACGGTGCGGTCTCGGCCGGCGTGGGCCCGGGCACCACGGTCTACGTCGCCGGCGCCGGCCCGGTCGGCCTGGCGTGCGCGGCCTCCTGCCACCTGCTGGGCGCGGCCTGCGTCATCGTCGGCGATCTCAATCCCGACCGCCTCAAGCAGGCGAAGAAGATGGGCTGCGAGATCGTCGACGTCTCGAAGAAGGCGACGGTCGGCGAGCAGATCGAGCAGATCCTCGGCGTGCCCGAGGTCGACAGCGCCGTCGACTGCGTCGGCTTCGAAGCGCGCGGCTGCGGCCACGACCACGCCAAGGAGGTCCCGGCGCAGGTGCTCAACACCGTCATGCAGGTGTGCAAGGCGGGCGGCGCGATCGGCATCCCGGGCCTGTACGTCACCGGCGATCCGGGCGCGGTCGACGACGCGGCCAAGGTCGGCAGCCTGTCGATCCGCATCGGCCTCGGCTGGGCCAAGAGCCACACCTTCGCCACCGGCCAGTGCCCGGTGATGAAGTACCACCGCCAGCTGATGAACGCGATCCTCTACGACAAGATCGAGATCGCGAAGGCGGTGAACGTGCAGATGATCACGCTCGACGACGCGCCGAAGGGCTACAAGGACTTCGACAAGGGCGCGGCGAAGAAGTACATCATCGATCCGCACAAGTCGGTCGCCTGAACGGGCGAGCAGCGCTGGATGCGAACGACCGCCCGGGGCTCCGCTCCGGGCGGTTTTTTTTTCGTCCGAAGCTCGAAGCTTCATCGACACGCGCCCCGAGCGCGAAGTCCCGTAGCGTGAGCGGCGACACGGCGATGCTCGCGCCCATGCGCACCTTCCCGCTTCCCGGGCTCGCCCCCGCCGCGTCGGTCGTGCTCGGTTCGGCGACCATCGGCTCGGCGATCCCGCGCGACGAATCGTTCCGGCTGCTCGACCGCTACGTCGCGCTCGGCGGCACGACGATCGACACGGCCAACTGCTACGCCGAGTGGTTGCCCGGCGGCGCGGGCCGGAGCGAGACGACGATCGGCGAGTGGCTGCGCGATCGCGGCCTCGCCGGCACGGTCCAGGTGTGGACCAAGGGCGGCCACCCGCCGTTCGATCGCCCGCTCGGCGCGCGGCTGAAGCCGGCCGACATCGCGCATGATCTCGATCAGAGCCTGGCGCGCCTGAAACTCGATCGCGTCGCGCTGTACTGGCTGCACCGCGACGATCCGGCGATCCCGGTCGGCGAGGTGCTGGATGCGCTCGCGCCGCACCTGGCCAGCGGTCGCATCGGCGCGATCGGCGCCTCGAACTGGATGCCGGCGCGGCTCGACGCCGCGGCGCACTGGGCGCGCGCGAACCAGCGGACCGGGTTCGTCGCCAGCCAGTGCGCGTTCAGCCTGGCGATCCGCTCGCCGCAGTCGCCGCCATTCGCCGGCTGCCTCGATGTCGACGAGGCGTTCCTGGAATGGCACCGCCGCGGCGGCTTCCCGCTCGCCGCGTACACGCCGCAGGCCAACGGCTTCTTCGCCAAGAACGCCGACGCCGATCCGGCGCCGGTCGCGGGCGATCCGTGGCGCTGGAGCGCCAACCTGCCGCGGCTGCGCCGCGCGCGCGAGCTCGCCGAACGCTACGACGTGCCGATCAACCGCATCGCGCTGGCGTACGTGCTCGACCAGACCTTCCCGACCGCGGCGATCGTCGGCGCGCGCACGGTCGCGCAGCTCGAGGATTCGTGGGCGGCGCTGGAGCTCAGGCTCGAGGCGCAGGACGTCGCGTATCTGGAGGGCGAGGAGATCTGAGCCCGCCGCGGGCGCACACGATTCCTCGCGATCGCCGGGTTGCGGCGGCCTGCGACGCGGCAGCATCGGCGTGATGCGCAGCCTCGTCATCGCCGCGCTGATCGGATCGCTCGCGGCCGAGGACGGCACGCTCAGGAGCGCGGCCGCCGAAACGCGCGCGCCCGACGGCGAGGGTGGCTCGGCGCGTCCTGCCGATGACGACGACGAGCATCGCCGCCACGCGCACCCCCATCACGACGGGCACGACGGCGACGACCTCGTCGGCGACCTGACCAGCGCGATGTTCTGCTCCACCCTCGGCTCGGGCGACGGCCACTGGCGCGGCTCCTACGCGCTGCCCCGTCACCCCTACGCCGGCGACTACGCCGGGTGGCTGGTCTGGGAGCCTGGAGATGCCGATCTCGCGTCGATCCACGAGCCCGCGACGGCGCCACCGACGCGCTGGTGGGCGCTGCGCCTAAGCGTCGACGCGGCGCGGATCGAGGAGGATCTCGGCCGCGGCGGCGTCGAGCTGCGCGCTCTCCTGCCGTGGCGCATCGAGCTCGCCGGGCACGGCGACTGGTACCGCGAGCGCGTCGGCGGCGACGACGTCGACCTGCGCATCGGCGGCGTCGACGCCGCCTGGCGCGCGGTCCAGTTCGCCAACTGCGCGCTGCGCATCGGCGGCGGCGCGCGCTGGCTGGACGACGAGCTCGGCAGCGAGAGCGGCGGCGTGTTCGCCATCGGGCTCGACGTGTTCCCGATCGAGCCGCTGTTCGTCGCCGCCGGCTACGCCGTCGGTCGGCTCGGCAACGCCGATCTCGTGGAGGCCACCGCCGAGGCGGGCGTGCTGATCGGACCAGCCGAGGTCGCCATCGGCTACGAGTCGCGGCGCATCGGCGATGTCGACCTCGAGGGGCCCTACCTCGCGCTGCGCTGGTGGTTCTGAGCGGTCAGTGCATCTCGGCCGCGCAGGTGCCGATCCCCGGCCGGTAGAAGCTGAAACGCACATCGCGGTGATCGGCCAGCAGCGACATCGGCACCGCCGCGTCCGGCAGCTTCTTGGCGATCATCAGCGTGGTCAGGCGCATCCCGAACGGGTTGTCGTGCACCCCGGCGTGCCAGATCGACACGGTGTCGGCCTTCCAGGTCTCGCGCGGTCCGACGGTGGCGGCGCGCAGGGGCACGCTCGACACGTCGCCGCCGCCCGAGGTGCGCGCGTTCTGGATCACGGTCATCGGATGCAGGTCGACGACGCGCGCCGGCAGCGCGCGGTACTGCGCCGGCGTCGGCGGCGCGTCGACGAAAGCGCCGAGGCGGCGCGGCGGATCGTTGAACGCCCAGTGCTTCACCTCGCCCTGGCCCCCCTGCATGACGGCGCAGCGGATCTGGTCGTAGCTGGCCGAATACGCGGCGAGGTCGCCGGTCGGGAAACGCAGATGCGCGTCGGGCATGCGCCGCTTCGGGTCGATGCGGTCGAAGCACAGCGCGCGGTCGGCGCGCGCGAACGACAGCGGGTGATCGCCGGCGACCGGCAGGCCGTCGGCGCCGACCCATTCGTCCATGCCCCAGAAGTGGGCGTGGCGCAGGTCGAACTCCATCGCATCGACCATGCGCGCGACCAGCGGCAGCTGCTCGGTGGGCCCGATCGGGCCGCAGATGCCGACCGGCTTCGCGGCCGTCGACTGCTTCCACGCCGCGATGTATTCCAGCGCCTCGGCGCAGTAGAACTCCTCGAGCGTGTCGTAGACGCGGATCGAGAAGCCCGGTCGCGACAGGCCGAGCAGCTGCGCCGGCGTCAGCGCGGCCGCGTCGCGCAGCAGGTGCGGATCGAGCGTGGTGTAGTCCCACCAGTCGGGCGCTATCTTCGAGAGCGGTCGTGGCATGGCGTGTCCTTCAGCGGTCGAGGTCGGCTTCGGCGGCGGGGTCTGTCCAGCACGCGTCGCCGAGCAGCGCGCGCAGCGGGTCGAGATCCGCGGGACCGAAGCCGAGGTGGTTGTGGCGGCGCCAGCCTTCGGCGGCGGCGAAGCGACCGCTGGCGCGGCCGATCTCGCGCGCGAACGCATCCATCGCGTCGAGGTAGGCGTCCATGCCCTGGCTGATATCGAGCCACTCCTTCTGCGAGCGGTGGCACGCCAGCATGGCGCGCTTCGTTGCCAGCTGCGGCGCGACATCGACGTACTGGCAGGCGCGGACGCGCCGGCGCAGGCCGTCGCGCAGGCCGTGCGGCAAGGCGTGGTAGACGGCGACATCGGCGTCGTACGGCGCGGTCGGCGGATCGGCGGACGCGTTGCGCATGGCGCGCGCGAACGCCGCGGTGACGACCAGGCGGCAGGCGTTCTGGTGATCCTCCATGTAATCCTGCGGCGACTGCACCAGCACGATCGTCGGCCTGACCGCGCGCACGATCGCGACGGCGCGCGCCAGGTGCGGCGCGTCGTGGAGCAGGCCGAGGTCGGTGCCGATCGGCGGATGCAGGCGCGCGCCGATCAGCGCCGCGGCGTCCTGGGCTTCGCGCCAGCGGATCGCCGTGATCGCCGCGCGGTCGAGGGTCGCCGTGCCGCAGGCGCCGTCGGCCAGGTTCCACAGGTGGATCTCGGCGCCCACGTCGCGCAGGCGCAGGACGGTGCCGGCCATCAGGAACTCGATGTCGTCGGGATGGGCGGCGCAGGCGAGGACGACGGGGCGAGCGGACATGCCACCGCTGTGGCTCGAGGCCGAGGCACCGCCATGCGCCAGGCTCCGCGGCGGCTGGACGAGGTCCGCGGCTTCGCGGACGAAAGCCGCAGTCCGCTCACCCGAGCACAGCAGGCAATCACGTCCTAGTGCAGAGCGACGCTTTGCTCGGTGCCAAGCGCTCCGGCGCGACGAGGATGCCGCGCCGCACGCGACTGCCATCTCCGCCGCCGAGGATCCCATGCTGACCGACCTGCGCTGCGAATCCCGGATCGATCCGATCGGACTGGGCGAGACCGCGCCGCGCTTCTCGTGGCGCTGGCGCGCCGAGCGCCGCGGCGAACGCCAGACGGCGTGGCAGGTGCTGGTCGCCGCGTCGCCCGAGGCGCTGGCGGCGGATCGCGGCGACCGCTGGGATTCCGGGCGCGTCGACGGCGACGCGTCGAACCAGATCGCGTACGCCGGCACGGCGCTCGCCTCGCGCGCGCGCTGCTGGTGGAAGGCGCGCGCCTGGGATCGCGACGGCCGCGCGACGCCATGGACGCCGCCGGCGAGCTTCGAGCTGGGGCTTCTCAGCGGATCCGACTGGCAGGCGCGGTGGATCGCGCTGGACGCGACGCGGCCGCCGCTGACCAGCTTCGCCGGCGCGCAGTGGATCTGGCACGGCGACGCCGCCGGCGCCGAACCCGGCGGCAGCCGCTGGGCGCGCCGGCGCTTCGTCATCGCCGGGACGCCGCGCCGCGCGGAGCTGCTGTTCTCGGTCGACGACCAGGTGCGGTGGTACGTCAACGGCACGCTGGTCTTCAACTCGGTCGGCCAGGGCTACAGCTGGCAGGTGCCGGTGACGCTCGACCTCAAGCCGCATCTCAAGCCGGGCGAGAACGTCATCGCCGCCGAGCTCATCGGCTGGAAGCCGGAGCGCGACGCCAACGGCCTCGCCGCCAATCTGGTGGTCGATGCCGACGCGCCGCTGGCGCTGGTCAGCGACGCATCGTGGCGCACGACCGCGGACAAGGCCGATGGCTGGGCGTCGCCCGCGCACGACGACCGCGCCTGGAAGCCGGCGCGCGTCGTCGCGCCCTTCGGCGCCGGCCGCTGGGGCGACCTGAAGCAGAAGAAGGTCAATCCGGGCGTCCACCTGCGCGGCGCCTTCCGCTGCGCGAAGCCGGTCGCGCGCGCCCGGCTCCATGCGACGGCGCTCGGCTGCTACGTGCCGCACCTCAACGGCCAGCGCGTCGGCGACGAGCACTTCGCGCCCGGCTGGACCGACTACCACACGCGCGTCCAGCATCAGACCTGGGATGTCACCGCGCTGGTGCGCGCCGGCGACAACGCCGTCGGCGCGACGCTCGGCGAGGGCTGGTTCGCCGGGCATCTCGCGCACGTCGGGCGCAACGTCTACGGCGACCTGCCGAAGCTGCGCATGCAGCTCGAGATCGAGCACGACGACGGCACGCGCACCGTCGTCGCCAGCGACGGCTCCTGGCGCGGCGCGGCCGGCGCGATCCTCGAGTCGGACATGCTGATGGGCGAGACCTACGACGCGCGCGTCGCGCTGCCGGGTTGGAGCGCGCCCGGCTTCGCCGCGACGGGCTGGACGGCGCCGACCGTGCACGACGTCGCGACCACCGTCGAGCCGCAGCGCGATCCGCCGGTGCGCGCCATGATCGAGCTGCCGGCGCGCGCGCGCACGCAGCCGACGCCGGGGACCTGGATCCACGACCTCGGACAGAACCTGGTCGGCTGGGCGCGCCTGCGCGTCGCCGCGCCGGCGGGCACGCGCGTGCAGCTGCGCTTCGCCGAGATGCTGAATCCCGACGGCACGATGTACGTCGCCAACCTGCGTACCGCGCGCGCCACCGACACCTACGTCTGCGCCGGCGGCGGCGTCGAGACCTGGGAACCGGCCTTCACCTTCCACGGCTTCCGTTATGTCGAGCTCACCGGACTGCCGGGCGAGCCGTTCGACGACGCGGTCACCGGCATCGTCGTGCATACGGACACGCCGCCGACCGGCGCCCTGGCCACCGGTCATGCGCTGGTCGACCAGCTGGCGTCGAACATCCTGTGGGGCCAGCGCGGCAACTTCCTGTCGCTGCCCACCGACTGCCCGCAGCGCAACGAGCGCATGGGCTGGACCGGCGACGCGCAGATCTTCGCCCGCACCGCCGCCTACCACATGGACGTGGCGTCCTTCTTCGCCAAGTGGCTGGTCGATGTCGTCGACGGCCAGCGCGCCGACGGCGCCGTGCACGACGTCGCACCGTGGGTGGCGGGCGTCGGCGACGGCAACCACGCCTGGGCGGACGCGATCGTCATCGTCCCGCACGTCATGTGGCAATGCTACGGCGACCTGCGCATCGCCGGGCGCGCGTGGCCGGGCATGGTCGCGTGGATCGAGCACTGCCGCCGCGAGTCGACCGACCTGGTGCGGCCGGCGACCGGCTACGGCGATTGGCTGTCGATCGACGCGGAGACGCCCAAGGAGGTCTCATCGACCGCGTACTTCGCGTGGTCCACCGGCCTGATGGCCGAGCTGGCGCAGGCCCTGGGCAAGACCGACGAGGCCGAGTCGTACCGCCGCCTGCACGCGCAGATCACGACCGCGTTCAACCGCGCGTTCGTGAAGGCCGATGGTGCGATCCATGGCGACACGCAGGCGGCCTATGCGTTCGCCATCCGCTTCGGCCTGCTGCCGGAGGCGCTGGTCCCGGCGGCGGCGCAGCGCCTGCGCGCCGACGTCGAGCGCCGCGGCTGGCGCCTGTCGACCGGATTCATCGGCGTGCGCGAGCTGCTGCCGGCGCTCACCGACACCGGCCACGTCGATGCGGCGTATCGGCTGCTGGTGCAGGACGCGTTCCCGTCGTGGGGCTACTCGATCACGCACGGCGCGACGACGATCTGGGAGCGCTGGAACGGCTGGACGAGCGACGGCGGCTTCTTCGACCCCGGCATGAACTCGTTCAACCACTACTCGCTCGGCTCGGTCGGCGAGTGGATGTACGGCCACATGGCGGGCATCGCGCCGGCGGCGCCCGGCTACGCGCGCATCCGCATCCAGCCGCATCCGGATCCGACCGGCGCGATCACGCGCGCGCGCGCCGAGCTGGCGAGCCCGCGCGGCCTGATCGTCTCGTCGTGGATCGTCGCCGACGGCCGCTTCACGCTCGACGTCGTCATCCCGGCCAACGCCAGCGCCGAGGTCCGGCTGCCGTGCGCAGACCCGACGCAGGCGCGCGAGGCCGACAAGCCGCTGGGCGACGCACGCGCCGAACGCGGCGCGACGCTGGTCGCGATCGGATCGGGGACCTACCGGTTCACGTGTCCGTGGAGCGCGGTCGCGAAGCAGGCGGCGGGAGGGTAG
Source organism: Planctomycetota bacterium (assembly GCA_035627695.1). GTDB lineage: Bacteria > Planctomycetota > UBA11346 > UBA11346 > UBA11346 > DASPLE01. Next base: position 15,391 of record DASPLE010000044.1, on the reverse strand, counting down.
GAGTCTCGAGCCTGCAGCGTCGAGCTTCGAGCTTCGAGCTTCGAGCTCCGCTCAGTGCCGGATGACGGCGCGCAGCTGCTGCGCGATCGCATCGGCCTCGGCGCGGTCGCGGGTGCGGTGCAGCGTGTGGTAGCGGATCGGGAACTCGCCGATCACGCCCCACGGCTTCTTCCACAGCACGCTGACGATGATGCCGACGAAGGGCATGACGCCGAGCGTGATGGTGACCGCCAGGCAGGTCGGGATGTCCATGATCAGCCGGCCGGTGACCATCGCCGCGATCGGGCACAGGCAGCAGGTGATGAAGATGAAAGCGCTGCGCGCGAGGTTCTCGGCGCGGCCGACCTCGACCTGGCGCAGGCTGGCGATGGGGTGCGATTTGCCGTTGATGGCGAAGCGGTCGCCGCTGATCTGGACCTGGCTGCTCATGGGGTTCCCGGTGTAACTCCGGCTCCGGGAGGCGCAATCGCCGCCGGGCGGGGCCGGCGCGGTTCGGGCAGCGCGACCACCGCCAGCATCGCCAGCCAGCCGAACACGCCCATGGCCAGGCCCGCCAGCCAGGGCGGCTCGGCCATCGGCACGCGGCCGAGCCCGACGACCAGGGCGTTGTGGCCGGCGTGCATGAGCATCGCCGGCACGATCGAGCCGGAGCGCAGGGTGATCAGCCCGAGGATGATGCCGAGGGCGAACTGCGGCAGGAACCGGTACGGCGACATGTGCAGCACCGCGAACAGGAACGCCGCCAGCACCGCGGCCCCCCAGCCGCCGATCGACCGGCGCAGCGACGACAGGATCGGGCCGCGGCAGAGCAGCTCCTCGCAGATGCCGGGCACCAGCGCGATGGCGATCAGCTGCACCCACAGGCTGTCGAGGTCGGCGAAGACGCGCTCCATCTCCTTGCCCTGCTCCATGAAGAACTCGGGGATGAACGGCGCCTGCACGGTGCCCAGGCCGATCGAGGTCGCGACGCCCAGCGGCACGCAGACCAGCGCCCGCTGCAGGTGCTCGCGCCGCGGCTTCAGGCAGTGCAGCGCGGTGCGCGCCGGATAGGCGCCGAGCCACGCGTGGAGCAGGACGGGCACGGCGAGGCAGGCGATCAGGGGGACGGCGACGATGGTGAACGCCGGCATCCCGGCGCGCTGCAGCGCCGCGCCGCCGATGGTGAACGCGCCGACCACCACCGCGTACAGCCCGATCGCCTCGATCGGCCCGGGAGCCTCGGCCGGCGGCCCCCAGCGGCGGAAGCGGCCCCAGCCGGCGCGGACCAGCCCCGGGTAGCAGAACTTCTCCGATTCGAGCAGGCGCACCGCCCAGCCGACGATGACCACCGCCAGCGCCAGGCTGGTCGCGGTCGACAACGCGAGGTGCAGCCAGGGCACGTCGGCGGCGCGCAGCGCCTCCTTCAGCGCCAGCATCGGCCCGGTGATCGGCACCAGGTCCAAGGGCAGGCTCGGGCGCGTGCCCGGGAACGCGGCGACGCCGGCGGCGACCATCACCACCAGCATCAGCGGCGTGAGGTAGTTCTGCGCCTCCTTGCTGCTCGCGGCGTAGCCGGCCAGGGCCAGCGACACCGTCGCCAACGTCACCACCAGCGGCAGCAGCGCGAGGAAGCACAGCAGCAGGGTGCCGAAACCCACGGCGAGCAGCCCGGACGGCTCCACCCCCGGCGGCGTCAGCTGGCTGCCGAACAGCGCCGTGGTCAGGCCCAGCGACAGCAGGTTGAGCACCACCGAGATCGCCGCCGCGGTGCACGACACCGCGAGCTTGCCGAGGAAGATGTCCCGCCGCTTCACCGGCCACGACAGCAGGCTCTCCAACGTGCCGCGTTCGCGTTCGCCGACGATCAGATCCAGCGCGGAGAAGAACGCGCCGCTCGCCGCCATGATCACCAGCAGCAGCGGGATGACGCCGGCGAGGCTCGCGCGCACGCTCTCCGCGCGCGGCGCGAGCGCGATGCGTTCGAGCTCGAGCGGCACGACGGTGTCGGCGTCGAGCCCGGCGAGCTTCAGGCGCTCGTCGATCAGCCGCTTGCGCCAACGCTCGACGCCGCGACGGATCGCGCCCTCGGCGGTCGACCATTCGGGATGCGCGTCGTCGCCGAGGATGGCGACGCGCCGCGGCCGCGCGTCGTCGACCACGATCAGCGCGGCGAGCTTCAGCGCGCGCAGGTCGCGCAGCAGCTCGGCGCGCGCCTCGCCCAGGCGTCGCCCGGCGGCCACGTCATCGGCGGCGGTCGCGTCCTCGAGCGCCGCCAGCGCGCGCGCCCGCTCGGCCAGAGCCGCCGCCGCCTCGGTGTCGACCTCGGCGATGGCGACGATCGGCTCGGCGGGCGCGAAGGGCTGCGGCTCGGCGTCCTCGGGCGCGCCGTCGTCCTGGTCGGCGGTCGGCAGCAGCGCGCGCAGATCATCGGCGCCGACCACGGCGACCGGCGGCGCATCGACCTGCTGGGCGCGGGTCAGCTGCGTGATCTGGATCATGAACAGCATGATCAACGGGAAGAGCAGCACCGGCAGGACGATGTTGACGAACATCGTCCGCCGGTCGCGCAGCAGCTCGAGGCCGTCCTTCTTGAAGAGATGCCAGATGTGGCTTCTCACGTCGGCCCCGCGCGACGACCGGTGCGGGGGTTCATGCGACGATCGTTCCGAGGCGCGGGTGCGCTTCGCCGTCGGTCAGCAATCCGTAGACCGCCGCCTCCAGCGCCGGACCGACGCCGAGCGCCGCCGGCGGGCCGTCGAACACCAGCTTGCCGCGGCGCAGCACCAGGAGTCGGTCGGCGACCAGCTCGACCTCCTGCATGATGTGGGTTGCGAGGATGATCAGCCGCTCGGGGCGGCGCGCCGCGCGCACCGCCTCGACCACCAGGTGCGCCGACGGCAGATCGAGGCCCGTGGTCGGCTCGTCGAGGATCAGCAGGTTCGGGTCGGGCAGCAGCGTGCGCGCCAGGTTCAGGCGCTGGAGCTGGCCGGTCGACAGCCCCGCGATGCGCTGATGGCGGAACTCGTGCAGGCCGAAGGCGTCGCACATCCGGTCGATGCGCCGCTCGAGCTCGTCGGCCGCGATCGGGAAGAAGCCGCCGACGTGGCGCATCAGCTCGTCGCCGCTGAAGCGCGGATACATGCGCGTGGTCGTCGACAGGTAGCCGAGCTGCGCGCGCACGTGCCCGGCGTCCGTCCGGGTGTCGTAGCCGTTGACGACGACCTGGCCGGAGTCGGGGCGCAGCAGGGTCGCGATCAGCCGTAGCAGCGTGCTCTTGCCCGCGCCGTTGGCGCCGACCAGGGCGACGACGCCGGCGGTGAACTCGGCGGTGACGTCGTCGACCGCGCGGACCTCGCCGCGGCCGGGATCGTAGAAGGATTTGCGCACCGACTCGAGCCGCAGCATCGCCGCGATCCTCGGCGATCGACAGCCATTGCCAGAGCGGGGCGGCCGCTGTCGTCGCCCGTGTTGATCGTTGGCGATCCAGGGCCTCGGCGGCGAGCGGCCCCGGCGACCATGCCGGGTCGGGCGTCGGGCCGCGGGCGGCCGCCGGACGGGCGCCGGGTGCGGCCCGCGCAGGCTTGCCACGTTGACAGCCCCCGGGTGCCCCGCATGAGTGTTCGCGACCACGGCTCGACGCCGGATCGGGGACCGCATGAACGCACCGGGAATGAAGGCTTCGTCGCAGGGCGCTCCGTCGGCGCGCGCCTCCTCGTCCGCGGTGTCGTCGGGCCTGGCCCCCGCGGCGATCCCCGTGCACATGGACGACGCCAGCACGCGCAGCTCGATCCTGCGCGACCGCGAGGGCCGCCGGCCGCTGTCGACCTGGCTCTATTACCAGATGCCGGTGCAGAACTACCTGCGCGGGCTCGGCTGCCGCGAGCAGGACATCGAGGACCTCTGCCACGAGATCCTGATCAAGCTCCAGACCTACATCGTCCTCAACTACGATCCGGCGCGCCCGTTCCGGCCGTATTTCAAGGCCGCGATCCGCAACTTCTACTTCAACCACCTGCGCGCCAACGCCGGCGTCACCCTGCAGCCCGAGCCGGACGCCGAGGAGCTCGCGCCGACGCCGGTCGAGGCCGATTCGGTGGCCAGCGGCCTGGTCGATTACGCGCGGCACGTCTACGACCTCTTCGCCGCCGATGCCGGCGAGAAGCTGGCGGTGGGCATCCGCATGCTGCACGCCTGGATCATCGACGGCGCGAAGCAGGAGGAGCTCGCGACAGCGTACGAGCTGACCGACCGCCAGGTGCGCAACCACCTCGCCGGCGCCGCCGACGCGCTGGCCGGATGGATGCAGCGGCGCATCAACCAGGAGGACCTCGACGAGCTCGCCGCCATGGCCAGGAGCAAGGGCCTGTGCTTCGAACTCGATGTCGGCGGCATCCGCGGGCTGTTCAGCCACATGTCGAAGCGCAAACGCGTGCGCACCCTGCTGATCCTGGCCATCATCTACCGCCAGAACCACCACATCGAACGCGACGCCTGATCGGCCTGCGCGCGCGCGGCTCCAGCCGGCGCCGGCGATGCCGATGCGCGCCGCGCCGGCGAGGACTCGTTCGGCGAGGTCGCGCGGACGCGATGGCGCAGCGGCAGGAAGCGGTCGGCGAGCAGTTCGCGCACCAGCGCCTTGAGCACCTCCTTGAGGCCCTCGTAGATGCCGATGACCGCGAGCTCGGGCAACGCGCCGCCCGAGCCGAGCACGCCGAGCTGCCAGCGGCAGGTCTCCGCGCGCACCGTCTGGATCCGACCGAAGCGCATCGGCGCCGGCTCCGCCGGCCACAGGACGTAGCGCCCGCCGACGGTGATCGCCGCGTGGCGCCTGCCGGCGATGGTCACCACCCGGCGGGCGACGGGCGTGTCCTGGGCATAGGTGAGGCGCGAGACCACGGCGCTGGCGGCGCGATCGGCGTGGTCGAGCGCGGCGGCGGTGGCGGCGAACGACGTGGGGAAGACGAGCGGGGCTGACATCGCTGGGCGACTCCTGCGGAAGGTGCCCTAACTACCGCGCAACGTCTGGAACCGGTAATCGCGCAGATGCGGAAGTCGGGAGCGCGAAGGGGCAGGCCCCCAGGCGAACGCGAAGGCGAAGCCGAAGCGCGAAGCTCGAAGCTCGAAGCGCGAGGCGCGAAGCCCGGCCCCCGGGTTCTGTCGACGCTCAGCGCAGCTCAGCGCTCCGGCCGAGGGCCGTACTCCGGGAGCGCCGCGCCGACCTCGCATGCGCCGAGGTCCGGACCCTTCCCCGCGAAGCCGTCGTTGATGCCCGGCAGCGGCTGCCCCGCGTCGATCGCCGCCGTCCCGGGCTTCAGGCGCAGGTCGAGGTCGAGCGGGTAGGCGACCTTGTGCTCGAGCGGCGGCACGACGCCGGACGCGAAGGCCGTCGCCGGATCGACCAGCGCGTGGTGGCGCTCGACCGGCGCCTGGGCGCGCGCGTCGTCCGGCGTCGCGTAGCGCTTGTCGTAGACCTTCATGAACACGTCGCCGCTCCAGCCGCCGAAACCGTCGTGGTCGAGGTCGATGTCCTCGCAGGCCGGCGCGTCGTAGTTCATCGCGCGGCCGCCGGTGCCGATGAACAGGTTGTTGCGGAAGACGATGTCGTACGACGGTTGCCCGACCGAGATCTGGAAGGGCATGCCGCGCACCACGCTGGTGTTGTGCAGGAACAGCACGCCGGACGGCGCGTTGTGGATCTTGAACACCTCGTTGACCACGTTGTAGAGCGTGTTGCGGACGACGTAGTTGGGGCCGCCGAACACCGGCTGGATGGTGATGCCGCAGTGCACGTTGGCGATGCGGTTGTGCCACACCCGGTTGTTGCGCTCGCCGTAGTCCAGCTCGATGCCGTCGTCGATGCACTCGGCTATCGCGTTGAGGTAGATGTCGTTGTCGCACGTGCCGCCCGCCGCCGGGAACAGGTCGATGCCGTCCTTGAACGCGCGGATCGCGTTGCGGCAGACGACATGGCCGCTGCCGCTGAGCTGCACGGCGCGCTCCTCGCGTTTCCACTGCGCGTCGCCCTCGGCGTCGCCGACGCCGATCAGCAGCCAGCGCATCCGGCCGACGAAGGTGTTGTCGGCGATGAAGAAGCGCTGCGGCTGGCCGCGGCCCTGGTCCCCGGCGACGACGCCGTAACCGACATCGGCGAAGCGGCAGCGCGTGACGCGGATGCGCTGCGAGCCGTGGGCGACCAGCGCGAACTCCGCCTTGGTGAACGCGATGCGATGGAACCAGACGTCGCGGCATCCGCCGGCGGTCGCCGCGCGCGGCGCGCCCTGACCGTCGATCACCGCCTCGCCCGTGGCCGGGCCGCTCCACACGATCGGACGGTCGGGCTCGCCCGAGGTGGAGAAGTCGAAGGTCCCCGCATAGGTGCCGGCGGCCAGGACGAAGCGGTCGCCCGGCGCGGCGGCGGCGGCCGCTGCCGCGATCCCGCGGAACGGATCGCGCTCGCTGCCGGAACCTCCGCCGTCGCCGGGCACGACGTGGCGCACGCGTGCGGCGCGTGGCAGCTCGGGCTCGGCGATCGTCGCCGCCGCCACCGTGCGCTCGGCGTCGCCGCCGTCGGGATCGGCCAGGGACAGGCGCACCTCGTGCGCGGTGGCCGGGTCGAGGAACAGGATGCTGCCGGCGTACAGGCGCGCGCCGTCCGGGACCAGCACCGCGCTCGCGTTGACGTCCTTGCCGTTGCCCAGATGCGCGCCCGGGCGCACGCGCCGCAGCGGCATCGCCTGCCGCCAGGTCTTCGCGCCCGTCGCGCGGTACGCGACGGCGACCGATGCGTCGCCGTCGTCGTCGCCGCCGACCACCCAATGCACGCCCAGCGAGTGGATTGTGGGGATGCCGAGCACCGGCTCGCCGATCGGCAGCGACGAATCGGCGGCGTACGCCGTGGCGAGCAGCAGGCAGCAGCAGGCGATGCGTAGGAGCATGCGCTCATCCTCCGAAGCGGTGGCGCTTATCCAACCGAACGGTTGCGACCTGCGGCGGTGACCGTGCCCCGTCGCAGGACGATCGTCCAGATCGGCGTGAGCATACTCCATCGCCGACACGCCTGGGCCTCGGCTTCCGGTCCTCGCCGCGCCGCGTGTACCTGCCGCATGGCGCTTGTCGGCCCCTCCCCCGCGACAGCATCGCCCCTCCAGCATTGGATCGGGGATGATGCCATGACGACCCTGCCGCACGCGCTCGCCGACGAACCGCTCGCGCTCCTGCGCCGCCTGGTGATCGCCGCGCGCGTCGCGCCGCCGCGCGCCGCGCCGGCGGCGCCGCCCGGCGATGCGTCGACGCAGGTCCCGACGGTCGCGCTCGAGGCCCACGAGCGGCTCGGCGGGGTGCGCCTGGCGGGCACCATCGGCATGGGCGGCATGGGCACGGTGTGGCGGGGCCGGCACGAGATCCTCGACATCGACGTCGCGGTCAAGGTGATGAAGGAGGTCGCCGATCCAGACCGTTTCCTCAAGGAGGCGCGTCTCGCCGCGCGCGTGCAGCACCAGCACATCGTGCGCGTGATGCACGCCGGCCGCGAGCGCGGCCGGCTCTTCCTGGTCATGGAGCTGGTCGATGGCGCCAACCTCAAGCAGGTGCTCGCGCAGCAGGGCGCGCTGCCGTGGCCGGTCGCGACGGCGCTCATCGCCCAGGCGGCGCGCGGCCTCGGCGCGGCGCATCGCGCCGGCATCGTCCACCGCGACGTCAAGCCGTCCAACCTGATGGTCACCGTCGATGGCGTGGTCCAGGTCGCCGATCTCGGCCTGGCGCGCGAGGCGCTCGGCGACGACGACCGCACCGAGACCGGGATCATCGTCGGCACGCCGGCGTACATGGCGCCCGAGCAGGCGCGCGACTCGTCGTGCGCCGACGCGCGCGCCGACGTCTATGCGCTCGGCGCGACGCTGTTCCACCTGCTCGCCGGCGAACCCCCCTTCAAGCGTTCGAGCCAGACCAGCGTGCTGCTGGCGCACCTCAGCGAACCGCCGCCCGACCCGCGGCTGTTCGTCAAGGACCTGCCGCTGCCGCTGGTCGAGCTGATCGGGCGCATGCTGGCCAAGGATCCGCGCGCGCGCCCCGCGGACGGCGACGCCGTCGCGGCCGCGCTGGAAAGCCTCGCCGGGGATTCGACGGCGCCGACCGCGCGCGCGCGGCGGTCGGCGACGCGCCGCCAGCCGATCGCGCTGGCGGCGGCGCTGATGTTCAGCCTGGGTGCCGGTCTGGCGCTGGTGTGGAACGCCGAATCGCGGCCGCTGACGCGCGCGGCGTTCATGCCCGCCGATCGCGCCGCCGAGGGCGGCGTGCCCGTCGACGCGGATTGGCAGACGCCCGAGCGCGCGGCGTTCGTCGTCGCCGACCAGGTCGACGGCGAGACCGTCGCCGCGCTGCACGCGGCGCTGGTCCGCACCGGACTCCGCGTCGTCGAGCGCGGCGAGATCGAGCGCATCGCCAAGGAGCACGACCTCAGCGCGCAGGGTCGGCTGGCTCCCGCCACGGCGGTGACGCTGGGCCGGCTCATCGGCGCCCACGTCGCGCTGATCGCGACGCGCGCCGGCGAGCGCCTGTACCTGCGCGCCGTGCCGATCGAGACGGGAGAGATCGCCGGCGACCGGCCGGTGAACGCCGGCCAGCTCGACGACGCGGTCAGCGCGCTGACCCGTGCCGCGCTCGCGCTGCTCCCGGCGCAGGGCACGGTCGCGCGCCACGGCGATGATGCCTGGCTGAGCCTCGGCCGCCGGCATGGCGTCGCTCCGGGCGATAGCTTCGCGCTCAGCGATGCCGACGGGCGCGACCTCGGCCTCGCCACCGCCGCGGTCATCGAGGCGGGTCGCTGTCGCCTGGATGCCGCCGCCGCGGTCGCGGATGGCGCGCGGGGGAAGCGGCTCGACCGCTGAGCCGCAGCCGCGGTCGGTCAGGTTTGCGCGATCGGCGAACCTCGCATAGTCCGGCGCGATGCGCTCGAGGATCACCTGACACCGCGTCGTCGCACCACGGCGCGCCGTCGGTCGCGGGCGGCGCGGCCGCGCCGCGAGGCGCAGCGGTCGCGGCCGCGGCTGACGGCGATGCGCCCGTGTCGCGTCGATGGGCGGGTGACCGACGCCGACGGTCGGCTGCTGACGCACGTCCGCGTGCTGTTCGATGGCGCGCTGCTCGACAACGGCGGCGGCCGCTTCACCGCCTGGTTCCAGCACACGCGCACCTACATCTTCACGGTCGTCGATGGGCGCACCGATCGCATCCTGCTGACCAGCCGCGCGGTGCTCGAAGCGGGCACGCCGTGCGAGGTCGAGCTGCGGCTCGGGGATCATCGCTAGCGGTTGCGCGCGCCCTCGCCGCGGCATCATCCGCGCCCATGCGCGTCGACACCAGCAGCGTGACCGCGCGCGACCGCGCATGATCCGGCCCCTCGCCCTGGGCATCGCCGTCGCGCTGCTGCTGGGTACCGGCTGCTCCGCGCGCAGCGAGCCGCGCGTGGTCGACGGCGTCGCCTATGGCACGACGCGGGTGCAGTTCCGCGACCGCTGGTGGCACTTCTACGAGCGCGGGCTGAGCTGGGCCGCCGGCGGCTTCCACGCCGAGGCCGAGGCCGACCTGCGCGCGTGCCTGAAGCAACGCGCCAGCGACAGCCGGCGCGCCCGGACCTACGGCTGCCGCTTCGTGCAGTGCTTCGCGCATCGCGAGCTCGCCGCCGTGCTGATCGCCACCGGCCGGCTCGACGAGGCCGCCGATGAGCTGCGCCTGAGCCTGGCGCAGGAGCCGAGCGCCAAGGCCGAGTACCTGCTGCGCCAGATCACCAGCGCGGGCGGCCCCCTGCCCGGCGGCGTGCCATCGCGCCTGACCCTCGCCAGCCTGGCGCCTGCCGCCGGCGGCGTGGCGGTGGCCGGCCGCTGGCAGGCCGCGCTCGGCACCGTGCTGTGGCTGGTGCCGGCGGCGGGCGCGCCGCAGCCGGTTCCGACCGCGGCCGACGGTACGTTCGCGGTCACCGCGACGGACGGCTCGGCGCTGGCGACCGGGCCGCGCGAAGCGACCGAGGCCGCGCAGCTGGCACCGCTCGCGGACATCGCGTTGCCGCCGGCGGCGCCGCGCCTGCGCCTCGACGGTCCGACTGATGGCGACGCCATCACGGGCGCCTGCGGCTGGTGGCGATGGCATGGCGAAGCCGCTGGCGGCCTGGCGCGGCTGCGGGTCCTGGACGGCGAGGGCGCGACGCTGCGCGAGCTGGCGCTGAGCGGAGTCGGCGCCGGAGGGATGGTCGACGTGCCGCTGCCCCCGGGCGAGCACGCGCTGGCGTTCGAGCTGGTCGCCGCCGACGGCGCGATCGGCCGCACGACCGTGAGCGTCACGGCCCGGCCGACGCCGGACCAGGACCGCCGCCTGCGCGCGACGGCGCTGCTGCTGCCGCTGATGGATCCGCGCGCCGCGGCCGGCGCGCGCGCGCCCGACGATGCCGGCGTCCAGGCCGCGGTGGTCGGCGATGCGCGTCTGCGCCTGATCGACCGCCGCGTCGACGGCCGGCTGGAACGCGAGCTGGCGCTGGCCGACGCCGGCTGGATCGCGCCCGGAACCGCGGCGCGCGCCGGCGGACGGCTCGGCGCGCGCTACTGCATCGCCGGCACGGTCGGACGCGGGCATGGCGACATCGAGTGCTGGCTGCGCCTCATCCATGTCGCGACCGGCGAGGTCGTCGCGACCGCCGACGCCTACGCGATCGTCCGCGACGCCGGCGACGAGGACGCGTTCTACGCGGCGGTCGCCGCGCGCCTGCGCCAGGCGTTCCCCGTGCTGTCCGGCGGCTACGCGGGCCTCAAGGAAGAGCTCCGCCTCGATCTCGGCGAGCGCGACGGAGTCGTGGAGCTCATGCGCTTCCATCTCGTCGATGGCGAGGCCGAACGCGTGGTCGGCACGGTCGAGGTCGTCGATGCACGGCGCGAGAGCGCCGAGGTGCGCGTCATCGACGGAGCGCCGGGCGCGTTGGCACGCGCGATCAGCGAATAGCACGCGCGCAGCTGGAGGCTCGGGGGCGAGCCTCGAGCCTCGAGCCTCGAGCCTCGAAGCGCGAAGCTCGAAGCTCGAAGCGGAAGCTCGAAGCTCGAAGCGCGAAGCTCAGCGGATCCGCGGATGCATCAATCGCGGACGCTCACCACCGTGCCTTCGATCGCGAGATCGAACAGCGCGGCGATGTCGTCCTGGAGCAGGCGGATGCAGCCGTGGCTGCCCTGCTTCTCCAGCCACGCGTCCGGCGAGTCGCCGGTGAAGCCGTGCATGCCGATGCTCTTGAAACGCGCGTCGTCGCCGGGCGCGAACGCCATCCAGAAGCCGCCGAGGATGTTGCCGGCGTGCTTGGGCGGGAAGATGCGCCCGGTGTCGGGATCGCGCCATTCCGGATCGCGCGCGCGCAGCACGACGCGGGTCTCGCCGCGCGGCGTGGGCGAGGCGGCGGCGCCGAGCCCGACGCGCAGCGCCGCGACCAGGATCTCGCCGCGCCACACCAGCAGGCGGAACCGCGAACACACCACCACCAGGCGCAGCGGCTGGCGCGCGCAGTCGATGACCTTCAGCCGCCGTCCGACGGCGAGCGCCGAGGCCTCGTAGTCGCGGTTCAGCCGGGCGATCAGCCCCGCGCCGATGCGATAACGCTTGGCGATGGCCGTCGCGTTCTCGCCCTTGGCGACGACGTGCTCGACCACGCCGAGCGCTTCGCCGCCGGCGACGGCGCCGGGCGCGAGGAACACGCGCCGGCAGGTCGGCGCGATCACGTCGACCAGCTCGGCGGCGCGCTCGGCGTCGGCGGCGACGATCGCCGCGCTCGCCTCACGGATCGCGCGCACATCGTCGCCGTGCGCGAGCACGACGATCAGCAGGAGACCGAGCGGATGGATGCGCATGTCGCGATCCTCGGAGCGGAGCCCGAGAAGGAAAAACCTCGCCGTCGATCCGTCCCGATCTTGCCCATCGGGCCGGGACGGAGCGCCCGCTAGTCGACGATCTCGACCGACGCCGGGCAGCGGTCGGGATGCGACAGCGTGCGGTAGAGCTCCTCAGCCGCGTCGTTGTCCATGCGCACGCACCCGTGCGAGACCATCGCGCCGAGCTTGCTGTCGGCGGCGGTGTAGCCGTGGATGCCGATGCCGCGCTGGCCGATGCCGACGTCGTCGAACGGCAGCCAGATCGGGCCGAGGATGTTGCGCGGGTCGCCGTAGGTCAGCACCTCGTTGGTCTCCGGGTGCGTCCAGTCCGGATGCCAGACGCGGTTGACCATGCGGGTCTTGCCGAGCGGCGTCGGCGAGACCGACGCGCCGTGCGAGATGATGTAGCGCTTGGCGAAGACCCCGCCGACGAAGCAGTCGAGCAGGTAGTCGCTCTTGTCGATGCGCAGGTGGAACCCGCCCTTCTCCTTCACCTTCACGACCTTCAGCGAATCGCCGGGCTTGAGCGACGAATCCTCGGGGCCCTTGCCGCGCAGGCGGTTGAGGAACTCGAAGCTCATGCCGTACTTCTTGGCGATGACCTCGGGGCTCTCGCCGCTCGCGACCTGGTGCACGCCGATCAGGCCGGTGGCGTCCTCGGCGAAGCGGGTCTTGGCGAAGAACAGCTCGTTGCCGAGCGGCGTCAGGCGTTCGGCGACCAGGCGCTTCTCGAGCTCGGCCTGGCCCGGCTGGTTGTAGAGCGCGGTGAGCGCGTCGGTGTAGGCGCGCGCGATCTCGGGCGCGTTCTTGGCGGTCGTCGGCGAGGTGCCGGCCTTGGCGGCGGCGTCCCACAGCGCGTCGGCCTTGGCCAGCGCCTCCCTGGCGGCGGCCGGCGGCTCGGCGACGGCGGGCAGCGGCGGCGGCGCCGGCGTGGTGATCGGCGTCGCGGAGCCGCTTGCGGGCGTCGCCTCGGCCGGCGCCGATGGCGCGAACGGCGAGACCTCGGCCGGTGCCGGCGCGCGATTGCTCCACCACCACCAGCCGCCCGCGACGCCACCGACCACCAGGACGAGCAACACGAGCGCTTTCATCGGACATCTCCAGACGCGTGGGGTCGATAAAGCCGCACCTTGCCGTCGTCGATCGAGCGGCGCAAGCCGCGACGACAAGCGCGCCGTGCGCGGTGCGCGTGCGGCTGCTCTTAGCCTGCTCGGCTTGCGCCCTTGGGGGTCGCGACTACGGTCCGGGCTTTCGTGAATTCGTCGCCGTGCACGCCGTCCTGCACGGCAGCAGGAGCATCGATGCGCATGCAGCGTTCCCTCGTCGTGAGCCTGGCGATCGTCGCCGGATTGGCCGGCGCCGAGGATCGTCCCTTCGACTTCTCGCCCGAGAACCCGCCGAACACCGGCGCCGCCTCCGGCGTCGCCGGTCCCGGCACGGCGATGGCCGTGGGCGCGGGTCGGCGGCCGACCGCGGGCAACCGCCAGGTGTTCCTGCAGGGCGTGGTCGAGATGGATTTCATCAGCCAGACCAACTACTCGGACGGCAACGAGGACATCAGGGACCACCGCAACAACGGCCTGCTGCGCAGCGAGCTCGGCGCGCGGGTCGAGCTCGACGAGCGGCTCGAGGCCAAGCTGACCGTCGCCTACCAGGCCGAGACCGGCGGCACCGCCTTCGTCCCGGGCTCGACGACGCAGGTCGACTCGTCGTCGCCGGTGGTGATGGACGACGCCTACGTCGTGCTGAAGGAGTTCTTCAGCCTGCCCGAGCTCGCCATCAAGGCCGGGCGCATGCCCGAGGTCTGGAACCTGCGCAGCGACTACGGCGCGTTCCTCTACGACAGCCGCGCCAACTACCCGGAAGTGACGAGCTGGGACGGCGTGCGCGGGCGCTACAATCTCGACACCATCACCATCACGCCCTACGCGTACCACCTGCCCGACGACAGCCGCCTGTTCGGCCTGGCCCTCGATTGGCAGCCCGAGGAAGGCGACAGCAACAACCTGTTCCTCACCGGCTCGGCCAACGTCGAGCGCGACGCGCAGCTCCCGGACCCGGCGGTCGCCGGCGACACCTTCGCCAGCGACACGCTGTTCACCTATTACGGCGGCATCGAGGCCAAGTTCGACATCGGCTTCGACATCTGGGGCGAGGGCGCGCTGCAGAACGGCGACCAGGACGACGACATCGGCTTCAAGGGCTACGCCTTCAGCGCCGGCGCCGACTGGCGCGCGCCGACCCTCACCCAGTTCGCGGTCGGCGGCCAGTTCGACTACTTCAGCGGCGACGACGACGCGCTCGACGACGAGAACCACGCCTTCATCAACACCTGGGAAGGCATCTCGGACACCTACATCGTCGAGCACGAGAAGTACGGCGAGCTCAGCCGCGCGACCCAGGCCCAGGCCGGCCTCCAGGCGGCCAAGCTGCGCGTCGAGGTCGGGCTGCCGCCCGACAACCGCTTCCGCTTCAAACTGGTCTACGGCTACTACCAGCTGACCGAGGACGTGAACGAGGCGGACGACTTCGGCCAGGAGATCGATCTCACGGCGACCTGGCAGTACACCTACAACGCGACCTTCAACCTGTTCGGCGCGCTGTTCCTGCCCGACGACGGCTTCGTCGAGACCGCTCCGGTCGGCGCCGCGCTGGCGGGCGACGACGAGGTGTGGCTGCTCGGGGTGAATCTGCTCGTCGCGTTCTGAGGACGCGCCGGTCGTAGCGGAGGCTCGAAGCTCGAAGCTCGAAGCCGTCGAGCGTTGCAACGGGAACGTACGTGCCGATCAGGCCATGACGCCACCGCTCCGCCCGGCGCGGCGCCGCCGGGTTGGCACACCCGACGCCTGCACCCCGCCGAGAACGTGGCCGCCGTGCCGCCCTGTCGCCCGCCGCGACAGCGCTGTCGGCTCCCGCCACGGGGGGACGCGTGGCTACCGAGATCCCGTCGCCGCTGCTGTCGTCCGCCGAGCGCCTCGCCAAGCGCAGCGAGGTCTTCTTCGCGCTCGCCTTGGTCAGCATCCTGGCGGTGATGATCATCCCCCTGCCGGGGCCGGTCCTGTCGCTGCTGCTGGTCATCAACCTGTCGCTGTCGCTGCTCGTCCTGCTGGTCGCGATCTACGCCAAGGAGGCGCTCGAGTTCAGCTCGTTCCCGAGCCTGCTGCTGGTGACGACGCTGATGCGGCTGTCGCTGAACGTCGCGTCGACGCGCCTGATCCTGCTGACCGGCACCGGCGGCAGCGTCATCGAGACCTTCGGCCACTTCGTCGTCGGCGGCAATTTCATCGTCGGCGTGGTCATCTTCCTGATCCTGCTGGTCATCCAGCTGGTGGTCGTGACCAAGGGCGCCGGCCGCATCAGCGAGGTCGCCGCGCGCTTCGTGCTCGACGCGATGCCGGGCAAGCAGATGGCGATCGACGCCGACCTCAACGCCGGGCTGATCAGCGAGAAGGACGCGCGCGAACGCCGCACCAAGATCGCGTCCGAGGCCGAGTTCTACGGCGCCATGGACGGCG
>DASPLE010000043.1:0-4418 GCA_035627695.1 Planctomycetota bacterium | reverse complement strand
GAAGATCCTGATCGCGAATCCGATGGGCCACATCGCCGACACGGCGTTCGGCGCGGGCGCGCTTCACTGGTACGACGCCTGGTTCGGCCTCGTCGGGTACGCGTTCCAGATCTACTTCGACTTCTCCGGCTACTCGGACATGGCCATCGGCCTCGGCCGCATGTTCGGCTTCCACTTCCCCGAGAACTTCGCCCATCCGTACGCCGCCCAGTCGATCCGCGATTTCTGGCGGCGCTGGCACATCTCGCTGTCGACGTTCTTCCGCGACTACGTCTACATCCCGCTCGGCGGCAACCGCCTCGGCGCGGCGCGATCGGCGCTCAACCTGTCGCTGGTCTTCGTGCTGTGCGGCTTCTGGCACGGCGCGAGCTGGGCGTTCGTGGTCTGGGGAGCGTTCCACGGCGCGTGCCTGTCGGCGGAGCGTCTCGGGCTCGACCGCCTGATCGCGCGGCTGCCGCTGCCCGCGCGCTGGGCGTACACCATGACGCTGGTGATGGTCGGCTGGGTGTTCTTCCGCTGCGAGACGTTGTCCCACGCCGGCATGGTCCTCGCCGCGATGGCGGGCGCGGGTCCGGCCGCGGCAGATGCCGGCGGATGGCAGGGGGCGATCGACGCCCAGGTGGTGCTGACGATGGTCGTCGGCGCCGTGGCCGCGGTGGGGGCGCCGGTGGCGCTGTACGATCGCATCGCCGCGCGGCTGCGCGCCACGGGCGGCGCCATCGCCGAGGGCGCGCTGCAGGTCGCCGGCATCGCGTTCGTCGCCCTCGTCATGTACGCGTCGACGGTGACCCTGGTATCGAGCGGCTTCAATCCCTTCATCTACTACCGGTTCTGAGATGTCCGCTCCCACCGTCCGCCGCATCGGCCACGTCGTCCTGGTCCTCGGCTTCGTCGCCGCCATCGCCATCCCCGCGCTGCGCTGGTCGTGGCAGGGGCATGTCCGGCCGACGGTGGTCGGGTTCGAGATGCTGGGGCACTGGGCGACCGACTTCGAGGCGTCGTTCCCGTCTCGCGTCGGCAACGCGAAGAAGTACCGACGGCTGCGCCAGCGGCTCTTCGGCATCATGCCGCGGACCGTGATCGCCGGCGAGGACGGCTGGCTGTTCTACGACTCCGCCGCCGCCGCCGATGGCGACACCGTCGACGACCTGCGCGGTCGCTCGCGCCCGAGCCCCGCGCAGGCCGCCGCGTGGGCCGACGTGCTCGCCGCCCGCGAGCGCGAACTGTCGGCGCGTGGGACCGTCTACGCGACCGTGATCGTGCCCAACAAGGAGGGCATGCATCCCGAGCACCTGCCGGCGCACGAGCAGCGGCGCTTCGCGCCCGTGCGTCGGCTCGACGACCTGATGGCGGCGTGCGCGCGACGCGGATGCACGCCGATCGACCTGCGTTCCGACCTGACGATGGCCAAGGCCGCGCGTCGCGCCTACCACCGCACCGATTCGCACTGGACGGATCACGGGATGACCACCGCCTACCGCGTCATCCTGCGCGAGCTCGCGCGGCGCGCGCCCGACCTGGCGGCCGATCTGATGCCATTGCCGGAGACCGCGTTCGCCTGGGCGGCGGGCGCCCACCACGGCGACCTCGCCGGCCTGGCGACGCTGCGCGGGACCGAGGAGATCGAGCGGCTCGTGCCGCTGGTCGAGACCACCGCGCATGCGGCTGATGGTCGGCCGCTGCTCCGGAAGGGGGAGCCGCTGTCCCCTCCGCCATGGAGCGATGCCGAGCCGAAGGTGCTGGTGACGGAGGGCGGCAGCGGCCGCGGCGTCGCGGTCGTCTTCCACGATTCGTTCATGCCCCCGCTCGCGCCGCTGCTCGCGCAGCACTTCCGCCGGGTCTGCTTCGTCCATGGGCTTCTCGATCCCGAGGTCATCGCGCGCGAACGGCCGGATCTGGTCCTGCACGAGGTCGCCGAGCGGCACCTCGACCGCCTGCCGCGATCGACCGCCGACCGCTGACGCGACGGCCCGTGGCTTCTCGCCCCGCGCCGCTGCCCTAGGCTCATGCCGATGCTGTACCTCACCCGCCGTTTCGCCTTCAGCGCCGCGCACCGCCTCGACAGCCCGACGCTGTCGAAGGAGGAGAACGCCTGCGAGTACGGCATGTGCACCAATATCCACGGCCACAACTACCGCCTCGAGGTCACGGTCCGGGGCGAGCCGGATCCGAAGACCGGCTTCTTCTGCAACGTCCTGACCTTCGCCGGGATCGTGAACCAGCTGGTCGTCGAGCCGTGCGAGCACCGCCTGCTCAACGAGGTGCCGCTGTTCGCCGGCGCGCACACCACGATGGAAGGCCTGTCGCAGCGCATCTGGCAGGCGATCGAGCCGGCGCTGCGCCAGTCGGGGATGGAGCTGACCGAGGTCCTCCTCGGCGAGACCGACGAGCACTGGGTGCGGGTGCGCAAGGAGTGATCGGCAGCGACCGGGCGCGGACATGACCGCATCGCCGCCGGCGTACGCGCTCGACGACGCGTCGCTGCTCCGGCAGTGCGAGGTCTCCACGTCCACCTCCGGCGGCCCCGGTGGGCAGCACGCCAACAAGACCGCCAGCGCCGTGCGCATCTCCCATCGCGCGACCGGCGCCGTCGCGCAATGCCACGACCATCGCGATCGGCTGCGCAACCAGCAGGACGCGCTGCATCGGCTGCGCATCCGCATCGCGGCGGCGACCCGCGGCGCGTCGGATCCGGCCTGGCTCGAGCCCTATCGGAACGGGCGCCAGATCGCGCTCGGCGCGAACGCCCGCGAGTTCCATCTGGTCGCGGCCGCGGCGCTCGACGCCTTGGCGGCGGCCGCTGGAAGCCTGGCCGACGCCGCCGCGGCGCTGCGCCTGTCGACCACGCAGTACGCGCGCCTGCTGACCGCCGACGCCGACATCCGCGCCGCCGCGGATGCGATCCGCGCCGCCAACGGCCTGTCCGCGGTGCGCCCATGAGCGCGTACGCGATCGGCGTCGGCTCGAACCTCGGCGACCGCGCCGCGCAGCACGACCGCGCCGCGCAGCTGCTCGCCGCGGACGGCATGGTCGCGCTGCGCGCGCGCTCGCGCCTGCACGAGACCAGCGCGATCGGCGGCCCGGCCGGTCAGCCGTCGTACCTCAACGCGGCCTGGGTGGTCGCCACCGACCTGGGACCGCATCAGCTGCTGCATCGCCTGCAGGCGATCGAGACCGCGCTCGGTCGCGTGCGCACGGTCGTCGATGGCCCGCGGCCGATCGACCTCGACCTGCTGCTGCGCGAGGACGGACTCATCGCGACGACGGCGGTCCTCGCCCTGCCGCACCCGCGCCTGCACCTGCGCGCCTTCGTCCTCGCGCCGCTCGCCGAGGTCGCCGGGCCATGGCGTCATCCGCGGCTCGGCCTCACCATCGCCGAGCTGCGCGCGCGGCTCTGAGCGCTCACCAGGGACGCTGGCGTCGCAGCGTCATCAGGTCCTCGGGCTTCGCGAACGGCGCGAAGCCCAGCCCCGCGTACACCCCGTGCGCATCGCGCGTCAGCAGGTACCAGCTCTGGCATTCGGCCAGCACCGGCAGCTCCATCAGGTGGCGGACCATGGCCCGGGCGACGCCGCGATTGCGCCAGGCCGGATCGACGAACACATCGCCGATGTAGGCGAAACGAACCGTGTCCGACAGGACCCGCGCGACGCCGATCTGGGCGCCGGTGGCGTAGGCGCCGCAGACCGCGGTCGAATGGCGGAATCCGCGCTCGACCAGCGCCAGGGGGATGCCGGGCGACCAGTACGTGTCGGACAGCCAGGCGTGGACGCGCGCCAGGTCGATGCGGGCCCGGTCGTCGCTGAGCTCGATGCCGTCCATGGCGGGAATGTCGTGGCGCCAGCGGCCGCGCAACGCCGCCGCGTCGTCGTCCGCCCGGCCCGACCTTGCCGCCGCCCACCCCGTCCCAGCATGACCCGTCCCGTCAGGCCTCGATCCCAACGTCCCGCGAGCCGCCATGTTCGACTACATCTCCGACCGCTTCTCCGCGATCTTCGACAAGCTGCGCCTCGGCGGAAAGCTGACCGAGGACAACATCCGCGAGGGCCTGCGCGAGGTGCGCCGCGCCCTGCTCGAGGCCGACGTCAACGTCCAGGTCGCGCGCGACTTCCTCGACCGCGTCACCGCCAAGGCGGTCGGCAAGGACGTGATGGAGGGCGTGCAGCCGGGCCAGCAGGTCGTGCAGATCGTGCACGACGAGCTGGTCGCGCTGATGGGCGAGCCCGACGCCGAGATCCCGTTCGCCAAGAACGGGCCGACGGTGATCCTGATGGCCGGCCTGCAGGGGTCGGGCAAGACCACGACCTGCGGCAAGCTCGCGCTGATGCTCAAGGGCATGGACAAGCGGCCGCTGATGGCCGCCGCCGACCTGCAGCGTCCGGCGGCGATCGAGCAGCTGAAGGTGCTCGGCCAGCAGA
>DASPLE010000042.1:0-26209 GCA_035627695.1 Planctomycetota bacterium | reverse complement strand
GGCTTCGGGCTTCGGGCTTCGGGCTTCGGGCTTCGGGCTTCGGGAAAGATGGAAGGTGAATGCGGGATGATGTCGAGGAGTCGATGCCCCCTGCGACGGCTACTCGACCACGCGATAGACGAAGCTCAGCGGACCGACGATCTGCACCGCCTGGCCGAGGTCGCGGCGGACCACGAGCGGCTGGTACTTCACGTTCTCCGGCACGAGTTCGATGCGGTCCTTGAAGTAGCGCACGCGCTTGAGCGTGGCGTCGCCATCGACCACGACCGCGCCGATGCGGTTGTCGCCGACCTCGGCATCGGCCTGCACGATCGCGTAGTCGCCGTCGAGGATGCCGGCGTCGACCATCGAGTCGCCGCGCACGCGCAGGGCGATGCGCCCAGGCGCCGGCTGGATCTCCTTGAGGTACCCCGCGTGGCTTTCGCTGGCGAGGATCGGGACGCCGGCGGCGATCGCGCCGATCACCGGCACGCCCTGGCGCGCTGGCGAACGGCTGATCGCGGCCCAGCCCGACTCGGTCAGGCGGACGTTGCGCTTCTTGTCGCGGTCCGCGCGCAGCAGCGCCTTGCGCACCAGCGCGTCGACATGCTTGCTGACCGCCGACGGGAAGGCGTAGCCCATCGCGAGGGCGACCTCGGCACGGCTCGGCTGGTGGCCTTCGTCCTCGGCATCCGCGAAGAAGCGCAGGATCTTGGTCTGGCCGGGTGGCAGCTCGTTGCTCATGCGGCCAGATGATGGGGCCGGTTTGAACCCAAGTCAATATGGACCTGACCCGTCCGCGGTCGACGTCGGCCGCAAACGAAAGAACCCCGCCGTTGGGCGGGGTTCTGCGCGGGATCGCCAGGCAGCGGCGCTGCCGAGGCGACCTACTTGCTGTACTTCGTGTAACGGTCCTGCCCGCGGCCGAGGTTGCCCTGGCGCTTCTTGCCCTTGCCGGTCGAGCGGCGGCGCTGGCGGTTGATGATCGCGCGGCCGGCGCGGGTCTTCATGCGCCGGCGGAAGCCCTTCATCTTGCGGGCCTTGAGGGCGCTGCGTCGGATCTTGGTGTGCATGACTGCTCCTGCGAAACCGGGTCGCGCACTGTAGGAGGCGGCGGATCCTGTCAATCCGACCGCGCGAGCGACGTTCATATGACCGCTGCTGACTACCGCACCCCCCTGCGATCCGCGTGCCGCGAGGGATAAATCAGCCTGGCCCGGTCGTGGCCGTGGTATACATCCCGTGACGCATGCCCGGTTCGCGACCTGATCAGGAGAGCGTGGCGGCGGTGTGGCGGCTGTGCCGCCACCTGCTCGGCGACGACGCGTCGGCCGAGCGCGCGGCACGCATCGCGCTCACCGTCGGAGACGATCGGGTCGCCGCGGTCCTGACCGCCTGCCGCGGCGTCGCCGGCGCATCCCGGGCCGGCGACCAGCGCCGCGCGCTCCTGTCCCTCCCGCCTGCCGAGGCCGAAGCCGCGGTCCTGCGCCTGGTCGAGGACCTGCCCTACCCCGCGATCGCCGCGACGCTCGGCGTGCCGCGGCGCGTCGTCATCGCGCGGACGCGCGCCGCGCTCGCCCGGCTCGGACCAGGCGCCGCGACCGCGCTGCGCCCGGGCGCCCTGCCGGCCGCGCCCTCGAGCCTCGGCATCGGCGTGACGGAGGCGCCCCCGACCCGTCGCCGCGCCGTCGCCGCGGCGGCGCTGGCCGCCGCGCTGGCCTTCGCCGTGCGCCTGCCGGCGCTGCCGCACACCGTCTCGTCCACGTCCGATGTCGCCGCCACCGAGGTCGAGCGCTCGGCCTACGGCATCGAACTCGGCGCCGAGCCGACCACCGGCAGCGACGACGCCAACGCCATCGACGTCCAGGCGTGGATCTTCGAGGGCCCGCGCGACCAGTTCGCCGCCATCGGCATCGATCTCGGCACGCCGCGCCAGGTGCTGCCGCTGAACGTCGCCACGCTGCTCCAGCGCGATGTCGCGGCGCGCCGGCTGTCGTCGCATGCGCTGCCGATCACGGCCACGGCGCCCGACGGCCGCGCGTATCTCGGCAGCTACCGCTCGGTGTCGCTGATCCATGGCGGCCGGCCCGATCTGCCGGCGCGTCCGGCGTGGCTCGGCGCGCTGATCGATGGAAGCATCGCTGCGGACGGCGACGCGGTCGCGATCGCCAGCCTCGACGCCCAGCACGCGCGCCTGATCGGCGCCAACGCCCCGGCGGGCGCGCGCATCGATTGCGATCGCATCGCGGTCGCGGTGCTGCATCGCCGCGCGACGCTCGAGGGCGTGGTCGCGCTGCGTCCCGATCAGGTCCTGGTGCTGTCGCTGCCAGCGACGCTGCAGCGGGCGCCCGCGGCGGTGCCCGCGCCGGTCGAGGACGAGGGCCGCCTCGCGCCGCGCCTGATGGTCGCCGACTTCGGCCAGCCGGCCGAGGACGCCGCGGTGGTCGTCCTGAAGGCGTCGCAGCGCGCGCTGTACGAGAGCGCCGAGCCGCTGATGGCGCCGTCCAGCCTCAGCCGACGCTGACTTCCTTCTTTCCCGTCCCGAGCTGACCGCACGCCGCGAGCACGGCGTCGCCGCGCGTCGTCCGCGTCAGGGCATGCAGGCCGCGGCCGCGCAGCGCGGCCTGGAACGCGACGACGCGCTCGATCGGCGACGGCTGCCACGGCGAACCCGCGAACGCGTTGAACGGGATCAGGTTGACCATCGCCTCGAGGTCGCCGATCCAGTCGGCCAGCGCGTGCGCATCGGCGTCGGCGTCGTTCACGCCCGCCATCAGCACGTAGGCGATCAGCAGCTTGCGCCCGCGCGGCAACGGATGCGCTGCCAACGCCGCGCGCAGGGCGGCGAGATCGTGCGTGCGGTTCACCGGCATCAGGCGGTCGCGCAGCGCGTCGTCGGCGCTGCTGACGCTGATCGCGAGATTGCAGGCGCCGAGCCCGAGCCCGCCGAGGCGCGGGATCTGATCGGCGCGCCCGACCGTGGAGATGGTGATGCGGCTGCCGGGGATGGCGCAGCCGCGCGGCTCGGCCAGGCACGCGACGGCGCGCGCGACGGCCTCGAGGTTGTCGAGCGGCTCGCCCATGCCCATGAACACGACGTTGCGCGGAGCGGCGCCCGCGTGGCGCGCGGCGGCGACGACCTGGCCGACGATCTCGTGCGCGGCGAGGTTCCGCACCAGGCCCATGCGCGCGGTGCGGCAGAAGGCGCAGCCCATGCGGCAGCCGACCTGCGACGAGACGCAGACCGTCACATGGTCGCCGCGCATCGGGATGAGCACGGCCTCGGCCTCGCGCCCGTCGGCGAAACGCAACGCGAGCTTGGTGGTGGTGCCGTGCTGCGGATCGTGCGCGCTCTCCGCCCGCGAGACGCTGGGCATCTGATCCTCGGCCGCCGCCGCGGCGAGCGTCGCCAGTGTCCCCGGTCGGCCGCGTTCGGCCTCCTGCCATTCGGGCAGCTCGTGCGGCGCGAAGCGTCCCGTGGCGGCGACCTGGCGATGCAGCGCGGCATGGTGGCGATCGGCGAAACCGACCAGGTCGCGCGCCCAGCCGCGCAGCTCGGCGAAGGTCAGGCCGAGCAGATCGGTGCGCGGCGTGGCGGGCATCGCCCTCAGGCTAGCCGCGAACGCGCGCCTGGAAGCGGAGTCAGGGCGTGGGCTGCGCGGCGAGCGGCGGGTTCTCGCCTTCCGGCCGACGCTCGTCCAGGCGCGCGCCGGCGGTCGGCACGGGCGGCTCGGCATCCTGCGCCTGGCGCTGGGCCAGCTCGCTTTCGACGCGCTGCAGGCGCTCCATCAGCTCATCGCGTTGGCGGACCAGGTCGGGATCGGGTGCGCGGTGACGCCAGGCGGCGCCGATGCCGACCGCGCTGACCAGGATCAGCGCGGCGATCAGCGCCGCGGTCGGCACGCGGCGCGGGGGGACGGCCGCCGGCGCGGCATGGGGGCGAGGCGCCGCCGGATGGGGCATGAGCACGGTCGTCGCGCGCGTCGTCGCCTTGGCGGGCAGGCGCGACGCGATCAGCCGCAACTCGTCCGCGAGCGCGGCGGCATCGGTGAAGCGCTCGCGTGGATCCTTGGCCAGGCAGCGGCGCAGCAGCGGGTCGAGCTCGGCGAGGTCGGGCCGCCGGTCCGCCAGGCGCGGCGGCGACGCGCCGACGTGCTGCTCGATCACCGCCATCGCGTTCCTGCCCGCGTACGGCACCTCGCCGGTCAGCGCGTGGTAGAGCGTGCAGCCCAGGCCGTAGATGTCCGAACGCGGCGTCATCTCGCCGCGCAGGCAGGTCTCCGGCGCCATGTAGGCAGGCGTGCCGACGACCGCGCCGGTCTGGGTGACGCTGACCACGTCGTCGGCGCGCGCGAGACCGAAGTCGGCGATCTTGGCGATGCCGTGGGGGTTCGGGGGCGGAGCCCCCGGGAGAAGAGCAGTCGGCCCGGACGAGCCGATAATGGACCTTGGGTCGAGGCTCGGTCGGGCCGACGCGACGAGGATGTTCTCGGGCTTCACGTCGCGGTGGATGATGCCGAGCTCATGCGCCGCATGCAGACCGAGCGCCGCCTGGCGCGTCCACTCCAGGATCTCGCGCACCGGACGCTCCTGCGCGGTCAACGTGCCGAGGTGGTCGCCGTCGACGTACTCGAGCACCAGCACGAAGAGCTCATCGCCCTCCGGTCCGGCGATCGGACCGTAGTCGTAGCACGAGACGACGTTCGGGTGCTGCAGGCGGCTCATCACCTGCGCCTCGCGCTCGAAGCGGCTGCGCGTGCGCGCGTCGCTGGCGAGATGCGCCGCCACGACCTTGATCGCGACCAGACGGTGGAGGCGGCGCTGGAGACCGATGTAGACGTCGCCCATGCCGCCGCAGCCGAGCAGCCGCTCGAAGCGCAGCGCCTCCGTCTGATAGCCGGCGAGGGAGCGCATGGCTGGCATGGGCCAGTGTACGCCACGAAGGCTGCGTTCGCGGCCGGGGGACGAAGCCCGTTTCGACAACAACTTACGGTGGCGGTGGCGTCCGGACGCGAACCGCACCTGTTGAACCAGCGCCCATCGCATCTGCCTGGTCCGAGGCGCTTGCTAGGATGGCTGGCCGCGTCGGCGCGTCGCCGACGCTCCATCGAGTCCACCACCACAGGATCCGTCCATGAAGAAGCCTCTCCTGCTGTCCGTCGGCGTCGCCCTCGCCCTCGTCGTCGGCTGCACCGACGACAACCAGTCCTCGGCGAACGAGCCGACGAACAAAGGCGGCGCCAGCTCGACGACCACCACCACCGGGTCGCAGCCGAACTCGACCTCGGGCAGCGGCGCCGGCTCGACCTCCTCCACCGGCACCGCGCCGGGCACGACCGGCACCACGGGTGCGAAGCCGACCACGGGCCAGCAGTCCGGCACCGGCACGACCACCACCACGACTCCGGCCCCCGCCGGCTCGTCGTCGACCAAGTGATACCGGAGGCGCCCGCTCCGGTGCGGGCGCAGCCCATGGAACCGCGCCGTCGCCTGCCGTTCGAGGCCGTGCTCGAGCGGCCGGCGCCGGAGCGGCCCTGGTGGCAGCGCGTGCTGCTGCCGATCGCTGGACTGGCCTGCGTCGTGGTCGGCATCATCGGCTGGATCATGCCGGTGATCCCGGGCGCGCCGCTGGCGGTCTTCGGCATCCCGCTGCTGTTCTGCTTCTCACGGACGTGGGAGGACCGCGCGCGCGTGCGCACGCTCGCGGTCATGCGCTGGGGCCAGGCGCGTTGGCTGGCGATGCGCTGCCGCTGGCGCGCGCGTCACGACCGGCGTTGACGCATCGCGTCGCGGGCGCGAGCATCGGCGTATGGCCAAGCGTCTCACGAATGCGCTGAAGGAGGACCTCTCCGACGCGCGCACGCTCCTCGACACGGCCGCGCACAACGTGCAGGCGGTGCTGCGCAGCGAGCAGGCCGAGCCCGCGCAGGCGGACGCGGTCGCCAGCGCGCTGAGCATGGCCGAGCAAGCCATCAAGGCCTTGCGCCGCGTGCACGACAAGCTCGGCGGCACCGCGGCGTCCTGAGGGTCGCGTCGCAGCGCCCTCGCTGAACCCGGTTGAAGCGGTTGCGACGTTTCTCGGTGTTGCGCCGGCGCGACGCCCATGGCTATGCTCTTCACCCGCCATGCTCGCCATCCTCGTCCCCAAGCGCCCCTGTCCGTGGTGCGGCTGCGCCACCGCCGTGCCACCGGCGATGCCGGACCCCGACCTGGCGCGGCATCTCGCCAACCGCTGCTCGTCGTGCCGCGGCGGCATCTGCGCGCGCGCGTCGTGGCGCGTCTTCCTGACCTTCGTCGTGGTCTACGGCGCGATCAGCAACCTGCTGCTGTGGTGCCTGGCGCAGAGCTGGACCGCGTGGCGCGCGAGCACACCGGTCGGCGGCGACTGGTCGGAGCACGCCTGGTGGACGGGCATCGCCATCGCCGGCTTCATCGTCGTGACGCTCATGGCGCAGCATTTCCTGGTCGGAGCCAGCGAGCTCCTGCGCGGCAAGCCGCCGCGCGCCGACCAGGCCTGAGCGTCAACCGATCGCGACGCGCACGTTCTTGAACGCCGGCGTGCGCGATTCGGGATCGAGATCGCGCGGCACCAGCGCGTTGGCTTCCGGGTAGTACATCGCGGCGTTGCCGGCACGCACCGCGAACTCGCGCACGCGCACGCGCATCTCGCCGACCGCGCTGCGCACGACGACCTGCTGATCGACGGCGAGCCCGAGGCGGACCCGGTCCTCGGGCGCCAGCAGGATGACGTCGCGGCGTTCGGTGCCGCGATAGCGGTCGTGGTCCTCGTAGACCACCGAGTTGAACTGGCCCTCCGAGCGGATCGTCATCAGGCGCAGCTCGCGCGCGGCGAGCGGCGCCTCGCGCGGCACCGGCGCGACCGCGAGCTTCGCCTTGCCGTCGGGGGTCTTGAACTTCGGCTCGGTCAGGTCGCGTCCGTCGATCTGGAACTCGCGCTTGGTGCGCTCGATGTCCGCGAGCGGCTCGAGCCCCGGGATGCAGGCGGCGATCGCCTCGCGCACGCGGCCGTGCGACGCGCCCATCGCCGACCAGTCGATCGCGCCGGCGTCGCCGAGCACGGCGCTGGCGAGCTCGGCGATGATGCGCACCTCGCTGCGCGGCCCTTCGTGACGCGCGGCGCCGCCGTCCGAGAGGCGGACGAAGCTGAACATCGATTCCTGGGTCGTGGGCTGCGGCTCCTCGTCGCGCGCCAGCACCGGCAGCACCCAGGTCTCCTTGCCGAGACCGTGGACGTGCCCGGTGTTGAGCGTCGTGTTGAGGTAGACGATCTGATCGATGCCCGCCAGCGCCCGGCCGGCGTACGCGGCGTCCGGATTCGAGCCGAAGAGGTTGCCGCCCAGGCACCACGCCGCGGCGATGCCGCCCTGCGTCGCGCGCTCCATGCACGCCATGGTGTCCATGCCCGGCGTGGTCGGCAGGCGCACGCCGAGTCGGTCCTGCAGGCGTGCGAACACCTCGTCCTTGAGCTTGGGGGTGACGCCGACCGTGCCGAGCCCCTGGACGTTGGAATGGCCGCGCAGCGGCAGGAGGCCCGCGCCCGGGAAGCCGCACATGCCGCGCATCAGCGCCAGCGCCGTGATCGCCCGCACGTTGTCGACGCCGTGGCGGTGATGCGTGATGCCCATGGTCCACGAGAACACCGCGGCCTTCGCCGCCCGGTAGCGCGCGACGGCGTCGTCGATCTGCGCCAGCGGCACGCCGCTGCGCGCGACCAGATCGTCGATGTCCTGGGCCGCGAGGTGGCTCTCGAGCTCGTCCCAGCCGTTGGCGTGCGCCGCCAGCCAGGCGCGGTCGACGCCGCCCGCGTCGAGCAGGCGCTTGGCCATCGCCGTGAACAGGGCGATGTCGCCGCCGATGTGCGGCTGCAGGTAGAGGTCGGCGATGGTCGTGCCGAACACCAGGCTGCGCGGATCGGACGGCACCGAGAAGTCGACCAGCCCGGTCTCGCGCAGCGGATTGACGACGATGACCTGGCCGCCGCGCCGGCGCACCTGCATGAGGGTGCGCATGAAGCGCGGGTGGTTCGACGCCGGGTTGCCGCCGATCAGGAACACCAGGTCGGAGTGGTCGAGGTCGTCGAGGCCCATCGTCCCGGTGCCCTGGCCGAGGACCGACGTCAAGCCGACGCCCGATGCCTGGTGGCAGTAGAACGAGCAGTTGTTGACGTTGTTGGTGCCGTACAGGCGCGCGAACAGCTGCAGCAGGAACGCCGCCTCGTTCGACGCGCGCCCCGAGAAGTAGAAGAAGCTGCGCTCGGCGGGCGTCGCCTTGAGATGCGCGCCCAGGCGCTTCATCGCCTCGTCCCAGGTCGCGGCGCGATAACGATCGGCGCCGCGCTCCGCGACCATCGGCACGGTGATGCGGCCCATGGTCTCGAGCTGGCGCGGACTGAGACCGGCGAGGTAGTCGAACGGCACGTCGGTGATGCGCTCGATCGGGATCGCCGGCTGCAGATCGCTGGCCATCGCCTGGATCGACTTCTTGCAGAACTCCGGGAAGTGGCCCTTCTCGTTGACCATCCCGCCCATCTGGCCGCCCATGCCCAGGGCGCAGGTCTTGCACGCGTTCTTCGCGCGCATCGCGCTCCACATCCTGAGCACGCCGCCGGTGGCGAACGACTGCTTGAAAGTGTAGCCGATGGCGTGCCAGCCGCCGCCGGTGCGTGGGATCTTGACAGGGAGCTTCATGCCGCACGCATTAACCGGCGGTGGCGCGACCGCGCCACGGCGAAGCGCCGCGCCGGCCGACGGTGTGGCAGGCCACGGCGCATCGCCGGCATCGCCGCGCGGCTGCGCGCGGCGGGCTTGGCTTCAGGCCTTCGCGGCGATCGGCACCCCCGCCAGATCCGCCCACAGGCGCATGACCAGCGGGATCAGCGCCTCGTTGTAGTCGAAGCGCGGGCTGTGGCAGGGCTCGACCGGCTTGCCGGCGACCGCGGAGCCGAGCAGCATGTAGCAGCCGGGCTTGGCCTGCAGATAGAACGCGAAGTCCTCGGCGCCCATGATCGGCAGGTTGGTGATGTTCACCGAACCCGCGCCCAGCACCCGCTCGATCGCGGCCGCCGCCTTGGCCGCGCACGCGGGATCGTTGACGGTCGCCGGGTACTGCGGGCGGTAGGTGAACGTCGCGCGGCACCCGGAGGCCTCGGCGATCGCGGTCGCGAGCTTCTGGGCGCGCTGGCCCAATTCGTCGCGCAGCGCGGTGGTGACGCCGCGCACGGTGCCCATCAGCTTCACCCCGTCCGGGATGACGTTGTAGGCGGTGCCGCCCTGGATCGCGGTGACCGAGATCACCGCGGGATCGATCGGATTGATCTGGCGGCTGACCACCTGCTGCAGCGCCACGACCACGTTGGCGGCCGCGACCAGCGGATCGATCGCCTCGTGCGGCATGCTGGCGTGACCGCCGCGTCCGGTGATGACCAGATCGAACTCGCCGTTGGCCGCCATCAGCGTGCCGGGGATGCAGCCCGCGCGGCCGAGCGGGATGGTCGGCCAGTTGTGGTAGCCGTAGACCTCGTCGACCTCGTCGAGCGCGCCGCCGTCGACCATCTTCTGCGCGCCGGCGCCGCGTTCCTCGGCCGGCTGGAACAGCAGGGTGATGGTGCCGGGCAGGTCCTGCTCGCGCGACTTGAGGTACGCCGCCGCCGCGATCAGGCTGGCGGTGTGGCCGTCGTGGCCGCACGCGTGCATGGTGTTGGGATGGACGCTGGCCCAGGGCAGCCCGGTCTCCTCGGCCATCGGCAGCGCGTCGAGATCGGCGCGCAGGGCGATGCGCCGACCGGTCTTGCCCGCGCCGATGATGCCGACCGTGCCGGTGCCGGCGCAGGCGCGCCAGGCGATGCCGAGCCGATCGAGCTCGCGCCGCACGACCGCGGCGGTGCGCTCCTCGGCGAAACCGAGTTCGGGATGGCGGTGCAGATCGCGGCGGATCTCCACCGCGCGTTCGACGATGGCGGTCAGCGAGGTCATGGCGGCAGCATGCGGCGGTGCGGGCCGATGCAGCCCTCGAGCGGCGCGATGCGACGCAGAATGTCCAGCGCTGGGCGACCCGGGAATCCAACGCTTCACGGTGATGCCGGCGACGGGGTCAGAACCGCGCCGACCGGTACCCCGCGGGCACGGCGCCGGTGAACGCGTCGCGCCGCCAGAAGCCGGTCTGCGAGCGCGAGAACTGCGAATGCCGCTGCGGCTCGCCGGTGCGGTAGCCGTAGACGTGCATCGTCACCGACGGACGCAGCGCCGCGGGGAAGACGTGCAGCGACTCGAGCGCGTTGTCGCAGCGGCCGAAGGTGCGATCGAGACCGTCCTGGCGTTCGCCGAACAGGCGATCGACCCACACCAGCAGGCTGCCGCGCGGACAGAACGCGGTGGCCATGATCTCGTTGGCCTCCGCCAGCGGATGCAGCATGACGCTGACGAAGCGCGGCGCGCGCTGCGAGCCCTCGCGTCCGTGCAGCGCCAGGTACGGCACGACCAGCGTGCGCACGTCGTCGATCGGGCAGGCGGCGGCGAGGTAGACGATCTCGCTGAAGCGCAGCGTCGGCTGGGCCACCAGCACCTCGTTGGCCAGCAGCGTGCCCATGCTGTGGACGATGAGGACCAGCTCGAGCCGGCCATCGCGGCTGGCGACGCTGATGTCGCGGTCGGCGGCGAGCGCGGCGAACAGCTCGGCGATCGCGGCCGGGCGACCGGGCGGCGGTTGCATCAGGGCGCGCGCGCGCCGGCGCATCTGATCCCATGACGGCATGCCGACGGCGTCGATGAACGGCGCCGTGAAGTAATGCGCCGGCACCAGCGCTTCGCCGGCGAAGCGCCCGGTGCGCGCCCACGCCGATTCCCGCACCGGGCCGATGACGATCGTGCCGCCGGGGCCGCCCGCGGGCGCCGCGCTCAGCCGATCGAACGCCGCCAGCGTGCCCGCCGGACGGTCGTAGCGCCCGACCAGCACCTGGGTCGATGCGAGCGCGCTCGCTGGGATGCGCACCGCACCGCGCACGACGTCGGCGGCGAGCGCGACGGGCGAGGCGGCGAGGCCGACGGCGCCGTCGCCGAAGCGGCGCAGGTTGGCGCCGTAGCAGCCGGCCATGCCCGACTCGTAGTTGATGAAGATCGGATGGACCCCGTCGGCGCGCATCGCCGCGTGGAGGTCGCGGGTGCGGCGCTCGATGATGCCGGTCGAGTTCAGGCCGCCGTGGATGAAGACCACCGCGCGCAGGCCGTGGCCGTCGTGTCGCGCGTGCGCCAGGACCGCGTCGCGCAGATCGGCGACGACCGCGACGACGTGGGCGGCGGCGACCCGCGGATCCTCGCGCACCAGGCCCCGGCACGGATCGCACGCGACGCCGACGCCATCGACCCAGACGACGTGGCGCGCCTGCTCGCGGCTCAGCGTCGGAGCGCAGCCCGAAATGATGATCGGCAGCAGCAGGAACCAGCGCGGGCGCACCCCGCTCGTTACGCGTCGCCGCGCGCGATGTCAACGCATGCGGGTCAGCCCGCGCTGGTCGTGAATCCCGCGGCGCGGACGGCGCCGGCGAGCGCTTCGGGCAGGACGGCGCCGTCGGCGTCGACCTCGGCCTCCTTCTTCGCCGCCGAGGCGCGCGCCCGGGCGACACCCGGCACCCGCGTCAGCGCGCGCACCACCGCGGTCTCGCAGCCGGCGCAGGTCATGCCTTCGATCGGGAGTCGGATGGTGCGCATGCCGTGATGATAGCGCCGACCGCCCCGCGGCGAACCGCGAGCTCGCGCGTGCTGCGCGCACATCGCACTCGGTTCGCACCGGAACGCGCGCGGGCCTGGCGACCTGTCTTGGCACCCCGGCCCGCCTATCCTCGACCGCACCCATGGACCCCGCCGCGACTCCGACCGAGCACGATCTGCAGGCCTACCGCGAAGGCCGGCTCGACCTGAGCCGCTTCGAGGCGGTCGACCGCTGGCTCGCGGCCCAACCGCCCGAGGAGCAGGAACGGCTGCTCGCCGGGGGGGACGAGGCCGTGGCGATGATCAGCGCCAGCGCGCTGGACACCGCGGGCGCGCAGAACGGCTGCTTCACGCCCGAAGGCGGCGCGCGCAGCCGCTTCCGCGGCGGCCCGTGCATCGGCCAGGGCGGCATGGGCATCGTCGAGGCGGTGTTCGACGTCACCCTCGGCCGCGAGGTCGCGCTCAAGCGCTGCCGCCCGCGGCGCGTGGACGAGGACATGGGCCTGTACGCGACGCGCCTGCGCGTGTTCCGCCGCGAGGCCCAGGTGACCGCCCAGCTCGAGCACCCCGGCATCGTGCCGGTGCACGACGTCGGAACCGGTCCGCACGGCGAGCCGGCGTTCACCATGAAGCGGCTCGATGGCGAGCCGATGACGGCGATGGTCGGACGCCGCCGCGACGGCGGGGCGACCGACGTCGCCCAGGTGGTCGAACTGCTGCTGCGCATCGCCGAGGCCGTGGCCTACGCGCATCGCCGCGGCGTGGTGCATCGCGACCTCAAGCCCGACAACGTGATCGTCGGGGCGCTGGGCGCCGCCTACGTCATCGACTGGGGCCTGGCCGGTCGGGTCGGCGCCCTGCCGGTCAGCGAGCGCGAGGCGCCGCCCGATGCGGCGCGCAGCGAGCACGGGCTGGGCACGCCCGCGTGGATGGCGCCCGAGCAGTTCCACGGCGCCGCCGCCGATCCGCGCATGGACGTCTTCGCGCTCGGCGGGCTGCTGATGGCGGCGCTGACCGGCGTCGGCCCGCGCGATCTCGTCCGGCTGGCCGATGGCGGCAAGCTGCGCGCCAACGACCTCGACCTGAGCCCCCTCGACCAGCGCGGCCTGCCGCGCGGCCTGGTCGCCGTCGCGCGACGCTGCCTCAGCCGCGCGCCCGGCGACCGCTACGGCGACGGCGAGGCGGTCGCGGCCGACCTGCGCGGCTGGCTGTCGCTCGGCCTGACGTCGGCGGAGCACGCCGGCCCCCTGACCCGCGCCTGGACCGCGTTCCGGCGCTCGCCGCGGGCCGGCGCCGCGGTGATCGCCGGATCGCTGGCGCTCATCATCCTGATCGCCGGCTTCCTGCTGATCGAGCGGCGCGAACGGCGCCGGCGCGATCAGGCCACCGCGGTCGCCGTCGAACGGCTCAAGAAGATCGAGGACGAGGCGTTCGCGCGGCTCGCCCAGACCAAGCGCGACGACGCCGACGAGACCAGCGAGGCGCTGGGCGAATTGCGCGACGCGCGCGACCGCGCCGGCGAGATCGCGACCACGCTGCCCGATCCGGCGCCGGCGCGCTCGCTCGAGCACCGCCTCGACGAGGCGATCGTCGCGGTCGAGCGCGAGCTGGAACAGACGCGCCTGCGCGAGCGCCTGCTCGACCTCGCGAATTCGTACCGCATCAAGGGCCGGTGGCCGAGCGAAGCCGACGAGCTCGCCTATCCGCTGCGCCTGATGGGCCTGCGCCTCGAGCCGGGCGCGCTCGAGGCGGACGCCGCCGTGCTCGACAGGCACCCGCATCGCGACGTCATGCTGCAGGCGCTGGTCCAGCTGCAGCGCGCGCAGCTGCTGGGCAGCACGGTCACGCCGCCGCTCGACGACTTCGTGCCGGATCTGATCGAAGCCGTGGCGCGCAACGACGGCTGGCGGGCGCTCGCCGAGCTTCTGCGGCACCATCCGCACGATCTCGATCACGATCTCACCCTCCCCGACAGCGAGTTCGCCGAGACGGCGCTGCGCTCGCCGTCGACCGCCGATCTGATGCTGGCGACGTTCGGCCCCGATCCGCGCCTCGATGCCCTCGCCCATCGCCGGCTCGGCGAGCGCCTCGAGGGCCAGGCCGACTACTTCTGGCCGCGCGTCGTCGCGGCGCGCGCCGCCTTCAACGACTTCGAATACGTCAGCGCCGAGCGCCACGCTCTGGTCGCGCTCGGCATCGCGCCGTCGAGCATGTGGCCGCGCCTGATCCTGTCGTACGTCGCCCTGGTGCGCGAGGACTGGCGGGACATCGACGAGTACCTCGATCCCGTGATCCGCGCCGGCTACAACCCGCGCCACCTCGAGGTCAACGCGCTCAAGGCCGCGGCGCTGGCGAAGCAGGGCAAGCGCGAGGAGGCGAGCGAGGCGCTGGCGCGCTGCGCCCAGGTCGGCCAGCTGCGCTACCATCAGCTGATGCGCACGCGCCATCCGCTCGACCGCGTCGCCAAGGCGTTGCAGGAGGCCGGTGTCGCGATCCCGGAGAACCCCGTCCTGAAGCCGGCGGTCGCGCCGCCGGAGGCCCCGACGCCGCCGGTCCCGAGAACGGAAGCCGAGACGCCGCCTGCGCCGGCGCGTGAAAGGGTCGAGGCCGAAGCGCCGGCGGCGGAAGAGCCGATGGCCGAGCCGCCGACGCCACCAGCGCCCTGATTCAACCCGGGCGCAGCACCGCCAGCAGCAGATCGCACGCCGCGGTCTCGTCACCCTGCGCCGACAGCTCGCCCGCCTGGCGCAGCCGGTCGACGATCGCCTTCTGCAGGAAGGTCCGGCCGCGCGCGAGGCGGCGGTGGCAGGTGGCCAGCGGCAGGCCGAGATCCTTGGCGAGGTCGCGCAGGTTGCGGCCCTGCACGAGATGGGCCTCGAGCAGGCGCGGGACCTCGGGTTCGAGCGTGCCATCCGCGGCCCACGCGCGTACGTCCGACCAGGCGGCGGCGAGCAGCGCCTCGGCCCAGGCGCGGTCCATCTCGTCGGTCGCCGATGCCGGCAGCGATGAGCAGTCGGCGACGGTGGCCAGCGCCTCGGCGGCCGCGCCCTTCTCATCGTCGGCGAGATGCTCGTGGCGCGCGTGGGTCCAGCCGCGGCGCAGGAAGTTGCGCGCCGTGTTCGCCGACAGCGTCATCACCAGGTAGCGGAACTTGGAGCCTTCGCCGGGCCGCGCGCGCGCCAGCAGGTCGGGATGCTGCAGCAGCCAGAGCAGCACTTCCTGGCAGAGATCGTCGAAGGCGCTGCCGATCGCCTCGCGGGGGAACTTGAGGCGCAGGTAGCGGGCCACCGAGTCGGCGTAGAGGTCGACGACCATCGCCGCCTGGTCGGGATGCTCGGCGAGGCGACCTATCAGGCTCCAGCGCGTGTCTGGGAACACCATCGGCCGGCCACGATCCGCGCGCCGCGCTGGCCGGGAAGGACCAAGTGACTGCTGCGGAACCGCGGCCATCCGACAGCGGACGCCGGCCGGCGCCCCATCTGACGCGATCATTTCCGCGTGCGGACGTCCAGCGATCGACGCCGACGCGCGCCCGCGCCGGCCACCTGGCGCGGAGCCGGCGTAAGCGTCGCCGTCGCCGGGGCTTTCGCCTGCCGACGTCGCCGACAGCCCCGTCACATCATCATCATGCGCACGGCCGCCGCGGCGGTCAGGCCCATCACCGCCCACTCGAAGATCCTCTGCGGCATGCGCGCGTACAGCCACCGGCCGGTCAGCGCGCCGCCGATCACCGCCGGCACCAGCCAGGCATCGACCACGATGCTCGCCGCCGTGATCATCGGCGGGTCGACCACGAGATAGAGCGGCACCTTGGCGAGGTTGATGATGAAGAAGTACCACGCGCCGGTGCCCATGAACGCATCCTTGCTGAAGCCCATGCTCAGCAGGTAGAGGTTCATCACCGGTCCGGCGGCGTTCGAGACCGTGGTGACGTAGCCCGCGACCAGCCCGAACAGCGGCGCCATCCAGGCGCGCGGCCGGTGCTGCTCGCCGGCGCGACGGCGCCAGACGTGCAGCGCGAGCATCGCCAGCACGATGCCGCCGATCAGGACGTTCACGTGCCTGGGATCGACCAGGTCGAGCGTCAGCCATCCCGGCACCATGCCCGCCACGACCCACGGCAGCAGCTTGCCGATGTGGTCCCAGCGCGCGTGCTTGCGGTACCAGAAGACCGCGAAGCAGTCCGCCAGGCAGAGCAACGGCAGCAGCAGACCCGTCGAGGCGCGGCTGTCGCCGCCGATCGCCAAGGCCAGCAGCGGCACCGCCAGGATGCCGAGCCCGGGCACGCCCGTCTTGGCCATGCCGGACATCAGCGCGCAGGTGATGGCCAGCGCCCAGCCCCACGAGTCGACCGGCATGGTCAGCGATCCCTGGTCGAGGCGCGGAACCGGGCGCGCCGCCCGGAATTCACAGTTCGGGCTGCTTGCCCGTCAGCATGCGGAACGCCTCGATGTACTTCTCGCGGGTCTTCGCCACGACCTCGTCCGGCAGGGTGATGCCCGGGCCGTTCTTGTCGAAGCGGATCGATTCGAGGTAGTCGCGCACGTACTGCTTGTCGAACGACTCCTGCACCCGCCCGGCCTTGTAGCCCTGCGCCGGCCAGAAGCGGCTGGAGTCGGGCGTCAGCACCTCGTCGGCGAGGAGCACGCGGTCGCGGGCGTCGACGCCGAACTCGAACTTGGTGTCGGCGATCAGGATGCCGCGCTTGGCGGCGTAATCGCGGGCGCGGGTGTACAGCGCCAGCGACAGCCGCTTGACGGCCTCGGCATGCGGGCGGCCGATGATCTCGGCGGCGCGGTTGGGCGAGATGTTCTCGTCGTGGCGGCCGCGCTCGGCCTTGGTCGACGGGGTGTACAGCGGATCGGGCAGCTTGGCGCTCTCGCTGAGCCCCGCGGGCAACGGCAGATCGCAGACCGCGCCCTTCTGCTTGTATTCCTTCCAGCCCGAGCCGGTGATGAAGCCGCGCACGATCGCCTCGATCGGCAGGATGCGCAGGCGTTCGACCAGCATCGCGCGACCGGTCAGCTGGTCGGCGTACTGGCGCACCGAGGCCGGCATGCGCTGCAGATCGGCGGTGATCAGGTGGTTGGGGCACACGTCGCCGAGCAGCTGGAACCACCACAGGCTGAGCTGGGTGAGCACGCGGCCCTTGCCGGGGATCCCGTTGGTCATCACCACGTCGAAGGCGCTGAGGCGGTCGGTCGCGACGAAGAGCAGGCTCTTGTCGTCGACC
Source organism: Planctomycetota bacterium (assembly GCA_035627695.1). GTDB lineage: Bacteria > Planctomycetota > UBA11346 > UBA11346 > UBA11346 > DASPLE01. The sequence goes on along the minus strand of DASPLE010000042.1, from coordinate 9,274 downwards.
TGATAGACATCGCGCACCTTGCCGCGCGCGACCAGGGTCAGAGCCGGGCAGCGGCTTTCGATCAGGACGTCGTTCACGTTCATCACTCGGCGATCCGGCGCTGGAGGTCGTCGGCGAAAGTCTCGGTGGCGAAGTTGATGATGAAACCGCGGTAGCGCAGGGCGAGGTCCTCGTTCTGCGCGCCGACTGGCGGCGTCGCGGGTTTGTATGCTGCGGCCTGCACGATCATCACGGTCGGCACCTCGTCGCTGGGGAACTGCGGTTGCGTCAGCGCGACCGGATGGGTCGGCAACGCCAGGCTGATCAGGGGCTGTCCATCCTCCTCGTCGGTGACGCCGCCGAGCACCGGCGGCGGCGGCAGGATCTGCTCCATCGCGCGACGGGTGACCGAGGCGACGACGGCGCCGGGCCAGGCGGCCTTGCCGGCGTCGGATTCGAGGATCGCGCGCAGTCCGCCCTGGCCCTTGGCCTCGGCCTCGGCGCGCAGCGTCTCGGCGGCGGCGAGGAAGTCGGCGTAGGCGCGGCTGGCCTTGACGCGACGGGTGACGAAGTCGAGGACCTCGGGCTCCTCGAGCTCGCGCCGCTCGACCTCGCGGCGCTGGTCGAGGCGCAGGACGACCCAGGTGCACGGGACGTCGCCGGTGGCCTGCGTGCGCGCCGCGCCGCTGATGAAGCCGGGATCATGGCTGAAGAGGCCGAGCTGCCGCTCGTCCTGCTCGAGCGTGCCGATGCCCTGCAGGACGAAGGGCCCGGCGCGCGGCTGCTCGACCTCGACGGTCGCCACCGACAGGCCGGCCTTGGCCGCCGCGGCGGTGAAGGCCGCGGCGTCCTGGCCGTCCAGCGCGAGCGCCTCGTCCGAATCGACGAACGCGGTGACGGCGGCGGCCGCGGCGTCGGACGCCTTGGTGCGCGCGATCGTGGTGCGGATCTCCTCGGTCACCGCTTCGAGCGGCTTGTAGGTGGTCTCGCGCGGCGGCTTCGCCGGCTCGCCTTCCTTCGGCGGCTCGGCCGGCGTCTCGTCCGGCTTGGGCGCCTCGGCGAAGCGGTCCTTGTTGGCGTTGTAGTACGCTTCGATCTCGGCGGTCGTGACCTGCGGCAGGGCCGCGGCGGTCAGCGCCGCCATGTCGGCGTACGCGGCGTTCACGACCGCCACGGCCGGGCGCACGAAGCGCGAGCGGACCGACTCGTCGAGGCTGTTGCGCAGCGCCTCGAAGGTGCGGCGCAGCTCCGGATCGTCCGCGGCGATCTCGACCTTGGCCAGGAACGGCGAGGCATCGAGCGTCGCCTGGTCGATCTCGATCTGGTCGGGCGGGATGCTGGCGCCGCGCATGCCCTCCATCGCCCCGGGCATCTGCGCCCCGAAGACGCGGGCGACCTGCGGCGCGACCGCCAGCGGCGCGACGGGCTGGTGCACGTGACGCGCGTACAGCGCGTGGCGCGAATACCGCTCGGCGAGCAGGCGATCGATCTCGGCGACGGTGACGTTGCCCTCGCGGTTCAGGCGGTATTCCTCGATCGCCGAGCGGTAGGTGCCATCGCGCAGCTTGGTGTCGAGGAACTCGGTGCGCAGGCGCTCGAGCTCCTTGCCGTCGGGCATCAGGTCGAGCGAATCGGCGTAGCGCGCGGTCAGGATGTCCCGGGCGAAGGCGCCGAGATCGGCGTTGGGCTGCCCCCATCCCGACGTCGGGCCGAGCCAGACGCCCAGGATGCGGTGCAGGCGCTGGACGACGTTCAGGCGGGCGACCGCCTCCTTCTCCTGGATATCGGTGCCCTCGATCTTGGGGCGCGGCTGGGTGAAGGCGTCGCCGACGCTGGGACCGACGCCGAAGATCACGCCGACCAGGATGACGAGGGTCCAGATGAAGATGTGCTTCGACAAGGGCATCTGACCAGCGGGATGGGCCGGTTTGACGCCTTTGCCGGCCCCGGCGCTGGCCGGTGGTCTCTGATCGCCCGAAGGTGGAGTCGCGCCGTCGCTCATCGGAGGTCCTAGCCCCCGTCCAACAGGGGGCGGCGAGGGTATCGGGGCGACGAGCAGGGGCAACCCGGGTCAGTGCGGACAGTTGGCTGCGGCCGACGATCGCCCTCGACCACCGGCCCATCCGACCGGCGGAGGGACCGGCCGGATGCCTCGGACGCTACTGCGCGGCCCCGGGCTCGGGCGCCTTGGGGACCGTCCCGGGCGCATCCGGCGTCACCCCGTCGCGGGTGGCCAGCCAGAAGATCAGCACGGCGACCAGCACGGTGTCGACCGCGATGAACATCAGCAGGAGCCGGGGAAAGCGCCGACGGGACGGGGTTATCGGGTCGTCGATCATGGGCGGCGACCTCAGATCGGCTTGATCGGGGTGAGCTTCCAGATGTCGCGGTTGTACTCGGCGATCGTACGGTCGGTCGAGAACTTGCCGCTCGAGGCGGTGTTGACGATCGACGACACCGTCCAGCGGTCGGCGTCCTGGTAGGCGGCTGCGACCCGGGCCTGGGCGGCGACGAACGAGCCGAAGTCGGCGCAGACCATCCAGTAGTCCCCCCACTCGGTCAGCGAGTTGACCAGGTCGTCGAAGATGCCCGGCTCGACCTGGCTGAAGTGCCCGGACGAGAGCAGCGCGAGGACCCGGCGCAGGTTGTCGTCGCCGGCGATCACGACCTTGGGATCGTAGCTGGCGCGCATCTTGGCGATCTCGTCGGTGGTCTTGCCGAAGAGGAAGAAGTGGTCATCGCCGACCTCCTCGCGGATCTCGATGTTGGCGCCGTCGAGCGTGCCGATGGTCAGCGCGCCGTTCATCATGAACTTCATGTTGCCGGTGCCGCTCGCCTCCTTGCCGGCGGTCGAGATCTGCTCGGAGAGGTCGGTCGCGGGCGCGATCTTCTCCATCAGCGAGACGCGGTAGTCGGGGACGAAGGCGACCTTCAGCCGCTTGCCGACCTGCTCGTCGGCGTTGACCACGTCGGCGACGTTGTTGGCGAGCTTGATGATCAGCTTGGCGATGTGGTATCCCGGCGCCGCCTTGCCGCCGATCAGCACGCAGCGGTCGGTCCAGTTCGCGTCGTCGCCGCGCTTCAGGCGGTCGTAGAGGTGGATGACGTGCAGGATGTTGAGCAGCTGGCGCTTGTACTCGTGGATGCGCTTGACCTGGACGTCGAACAGCGCGTTGGGATCGAAGCGCACGCCGCACTCGCGCTCGACCACCGCCGACAGCGCCTGCTTGTTGCGCAGCTTGATCGCGCGCCACCGGGCGCGGAACGCCGCGTCCTTGGCGTGGTCGGCCAGGCCGCGCAGCTTGTCGAGATCGGTGACCCAGCCCGGTCCGACGGTCTCGTCCGCGAGGGCGGCGAGCTCGGGATTGCACAGCGCCAGCCAGCGCCGCTGGGTGACGCCGTTGGTCTTGTTGTTGAAGCGCTTCGGCCACAGCTGGTGGAAGTCGTGGAACAGGTCGCGGCAGAGCAGATCGCTGTGCAGCTGGGCGACGCCGTTGACCGAGAACGAGCCGACGATCGCCAGGAACGCCATGCGCACCTGCGGCGTCGGCCCCTCCTCGATGATCGACATGCGCGCCTGCCGGGCGCCGTCGCCGGGCCAGCGGTTGGCGACCTGGCGCATGAAGCGCGCGTTGATCTCGAGGATGATCTCGAGCGGACGCGGGCACAGCGCGCGCATCAGCGGCACCGACCACTTCTCGAGCGCCTCCGGCAGCAGGGTGTGGTTGGTGTACGCCATGCAGCGCGTGACGATCGCCCACGACTCGTCCCAGCCGAGGCCGTGCTCGTCCATCAGCAGGCGCATCAGCTCGGCGACGGCGATGGTCGGATGCGTGTCGTTGAGCTGGAAGACGTTCTTGTCGGCGAACGTCGCGAAATCGGAGCCGTGGACGGTGGTCCAGCGGCGCAGGATGTCCTGCAGGCTGGCGGAGGCGAGGAAGTACTGCTGCCGCAGGCGCAGCTCCTTGCCGTTCTCGCTCTTGTCGTTCGGGTAGAGCACGCGCGAGATGTTCTCGGCGCGCGACTGGGCGTGGACCGCGCCCGCGTAGTCGCCGGCGTTGAACTCGGCGAGATCGAAGCGCTCGGCGGCGACCGCGCGCCACAGACGCAGCGTGTTGACCGTGCCGTTGCGGTAGCCCGGGATCGGCACGTCGTGCGGGATGGCGACGACGTCCTCGGTCCCGACCCAGCGCGCGCGCAGGTTGTTCTGCGCGTCGCGGAAGAATTCGGACCGGCCGCCGAAGCGCACGACCTGCTGGTACTCGGCGCGCTCGACCTCCCACGGGTAGCCGTGCGACAGCCAGTGGTCCGGTTCCTCGATCTGCGCGCCGCCCTCGATGCGCTGCTGGAACATGCCGTAGTCGTAGCGGATGCCGTAGCCGGTCAGCGGCAGCTGCAGCGTCGCGGTCGAGTCGATGAAGCAGGCGGCGAGGCGGCCGAGGCCGCCGTTGCCCAGACCCGCGTCGTGCTCCTGGTCGGCGACGGCCTCGAGCGCGTGGCCCATGTCGGCCAGGGCCTTCCGCGCCGCCGGTTCGAGATCCAGGTTGATCAGCGCGTTGCCGAGCGTGCGTCCCATCAGCCACTCGAGCGACAGGTAGTACCCGCGCCGGCAATCGCTCTGGTAGAAGGCCGCGTGGGTCGCCTTCCAGCGCTCCATCATCCGGTCGCGCACGGCCATGACGCAGGCCATGTAGCGGTAGCGGTCGCTGGCCGAATGCGCGTCGCGGCCGAGCGTGTAGCCGAGGTGGCGGTGGATGTCGTTCGACAGGGACTTCGGGTCCATGCCCAGCGACGGAACCGGCCGCGTCTGCAGCGCCGGATAGGCCGCCGAGCTCTGACCCGAACCGGTCGGTGCGGCGTCGGCCTTCGCCGCGCCGAGCGCGGGATTGGAGGCGGGGTTCGCGGACTTGGCCATGGCGCTTTCCTCGGTCTGAACGCAGACGCGCAGGAGTGTGGGCGTCGCGCGCGAAAGGCGCAAGGCTGCGACGCACGTCGTTGTTCGCGACGCCCTGGAAGGCTGCGCTGATCAGCCGGAGCCGGCCGGCGGGGCTACGATCGCCGGCGGCTGGTGCGTATAGATGACGGTCACATCGGGGCGGCCGGGCCGCGGCGGACTCGCAGCGGCGTCGACCGTGGCGAAGTCGGGCAGATCCAGGAGCAGCGTTCCAGGGGCGGCGATCGTGACCGTCTCGACGACCGTGGTCGCGCTCGCGCGTTCCGTATCGAACCAGACGACGCGGTAATCGCCCGCGGGCATGCCGCCGATGCTCAGCGCCTCGCCAGCCGCCAAGGGCGCTCCGTCGAGCGTCGCGATCCAGCTCACGCCGCGATCGGCGACGCTCGCGCTGATGATCATCCAACCCGCGTCGTCGGGGACCACCTGCGGCACGAGAGCGACGCCATCCAGGCCTTCGACGGCGGCGAGCGCTTGGAACGCGGCGACGCGCTCGATTTCGTCGCGCATGGGCTGGCCGAAGGTCGCGTGCGTGAGCAGCGGGAAGTCGCCGCCATCCGACCACAGCAGCGGCGCGATGGTCGCGCCGGCGCCGATGCCGGCCCACAGCCCGTTGTGCAGATGCAGGGGCTGAGTGGTCGCCGGTGTACCCACCACGTCGCCGCCGAATTCGGTGATGAGGCCGAAGCGGTTCTCGTCATTGGCCATCTGCTCGTGCAGCGACGCGATCTGGACGGCGACCCCGGGATTGCCCGCCGCCACGGACGGGAGGGCATGGTGCTCGGTGCCCTGGTACGAATCCGCGCCGAGCATGTCGAGCGCCGTCGGCGCGGTCTGCAGGTAGCTGCCGGTCAGCGTCGTGGTCAGCGGATAGCTGGCGTTCAGCGCGCGGAACGGATCGAGCGAGCGGAAGTGGTCGCGGACCGCGATCGTCCACGTCGATATCTTCGCCTGCTGAACGCCGCCGGCTTCCCATGCGGTCGTGCCGTTGGCCTCGACCATCGCCACCCAGCCGATGATCGCCGGACTCGTGCCCCAACGCGCCATCATGTAGCGGTAGAGGTTCTTCTGCGCCGTCCACTGCGCGGTGTCGTTGCCGGCGCCGTCCTGGACGGTGAAGAATTCGCCGGCGGTGGTGATCGCGCTGTACGGGTTCTCGCTCCAGTGCGGGTTGCCCCAGGGGTGACCGACGTCGCGCGCGTGGTCGTGCGACCAGATCGACGGCAGCAGCCGCACGCCGGCGGCCTCGGCGCGCGCGACCACGCCGTCGAGGTAGGCGCTGACGGTCTGATCGTAGGTGCCGATGCCGGCGTGCTCGATGTTCCGCCGCTGCTCGGGCGCGGAGTCCCACGGCACCTGCATCCAGAAGCTGAGCAGGTTCATGTCCGACTCGGTCATCTGCGCGAAGGTCAGACCCTCGACGTCGTACTGCCAGCCGATGTTGTAGCCGACGCCACGGAACCAGGCGTTGTCGAGCCCGCGCAGGCGGCGCTCCTGGATGCGCAGGAAGGCGCCGGCCGCCGAGGTGCCCGCGTTGAACACGCCCGTCGCCCGGTCGTTCCCGCCATCGTCGCGCGCGACGACGTCGTAGGACCACTGCCCGGGCGTGGTCGGAGCGAAGCGGACCTTCCAGGCGCTTCCGTTCCAGAAACCCGGCACGGTCCAGCGCTGCGCGCCATCGCTGTTGACGAAGGTCGCCGTCAACGACAGGCCGCCGCGCGTCGGCTCGGGCTCGAAGAACTTGGTCGCGACGTAATCGCTGATCGGGACCGTCAGCTCGAGCGTGCGATTGACCAGCGGCTGGGCCTGGTTGATCGCGATCTGTCCGATGTCGAGTCCGCGATCGTCATCGTCGTCGTCATCACCGTCGTCGATCACCGGATTGCCGCCGGTCGAGAACCGCGGGCTGGTGCCGGAGCGGTTGTCGTCGGGTTGGGGCAGCGGCCTCGGGAAGTCAGGGCCGCCATCGCCCTTGCCCCCGCCTCCACCGCCGCCGCCGCCCCCGCCGACGTCCTCGGCCAACACGCGCAACGGCGAGCCGAACTCGGACGCGGCGATCGCCGCGGCTTCGAGCTTGGCGTCGACCGGATCGGGGACGAGCGGCTCCTCCCCTACGGGTCCGCCGGCGCCCGTCTCGCCATCGCCGGCCGCCGCCTCGCCGCGTTCCGCGCCAGCGAGCGGCGCCCGCTGCGCCGGCTGGGGCTTCGCGGCCTCCACCGGCGCTCCGACTGCCGGCCGAGCGGGCGCGGGACGCCCGGCGCGCCTGCACGACGGACCGACGCCCAGGGTCAACGCGACGGCGATCGTCATGGTCGCACGCGCAGCCAACGCGCTCGTTGAGGTCCGCATGCGGTGATCCTTCGTTCCGGGACGATCCGGGCAACGCCGGCTTTCACGGCTCATGACGGATCGACCGCCGCGATGGCGGGCGGCCGATCACCGGAGGCATCGCGGCCGGTCAGGGCCGCATGCACGGCGCGCAGCAGCGCCTCGCCGGTGAATGGCTTCTCGAGGAAACGCGCACGTCCCTCGGCCAGCGCCTGGTCGACCAGGCGGCCCTCGGCGTAGCCGGACATGTAGAGCACCGGCACGTCCAGCCCGAAGCCGGCCATGCGCGCGACGACCTCGGGCCCGCCGATGCGCGGCATGATGACATCGGTGATGACCAGATCGATGACGCCGCCGATGCGCTCGAGGACGCGCAGGCCCTGCTCGCCATCCGCGGCCTCGATCAGTTCGTAGCCGGCGCCTTCGAGCGTCAGCTTGACCAGGTCGCGCAGTTGCGGCTCGTCCTCGATCAGCAGCACGGTGCCATGCCCCGACTCGGCCACGAGCGCGCCGTTCGCGGGCGTCGCCGTCGATTCGCCCGCATCGCTGCGCGGCAGGGCGACCGTGAAGGTCGTGCCGTGGCTCGGCTCGGAATCGACCAGGATCGCGCCGCCGCTCTGGGTGACGATGCCGTAGGCGGTCGCGAGGCCCAGACCGGTACCCTTGCCAGGTGGCTTGGTGGTGAAGAACGGCTCGAACAGGCGCGCCTTCACCGTGGCGTCCATGCCATGGCCGGTATCGACGACGCGCAGCAGCACCCAGCGGCCGGCGCGCAGACCGGGCGTGTCGTGGTCGAGAGCGCGGTTCGCGGTCGCGATCGTCAGCCGCCCGCCATCGGGCATCGCATCGCGCGCGTTGAGCGCGAAGTTCATCAGCACCTGCTCGATTTGACCGGGATCGGCGCGGACGCGTCCGAGATCGGGGCAGAATTCGGTGATGAGCTCGATGTTCTCGCCGATGACGCGGCGCAGGAGGTTGCCCATATCGACGACGATCGCGTTGAGATCGACGACCCGCGGCTGCAGCACCTGGCGCCGGCCGAACGCCAGGAGCTGACGCGTCAGTTGCGCGGCGCGCCAGGCGGCCTTCAGCATCTGCTCGGCGTGGCCGCGCAGCGGATGGTGCAGGTCGAGGCCCTGATTGATGATCTCGCCGTAGCCGGTGATGACCGTCAGCAGGTTGTTGAAGTCGTGGGCGACCCCGCCGGCCAGCCGGCCGATCGCGTCCATCTTCTGCGCCTGGCGCAGCTCATCCTCCAGCCGCCGGCGCTCGGTGACGTCCTGCGCCAGCCACATCATCGACTCGGGCACGCCTTGCACCGAGGGCAACGGAACCGAGTACCACTCGCAGGTGATCTGGCGGCCGTCCTTGGTCCGGTTGACGTTGGCGCCAGCCATGCGCTCGCCGTGGTCGGCGCGCTGCATCGCCTCGACCGCGATGGCGCGCGTGTTCTCGGGCACGAGCAGCGCGAGCGCGTCGCGGCCCATGACCTCGTCGCGGGTCCAGCCGAAGATGCGTTGGGCGGCGTCGTTCCAATACGACAAGCGGCGATCGCGGTCGGTCACGAGGCACGCCAGCGGCATGCGCTCGCGCTGCTCCTGCAGCTCGGCGATCAGGCGCTCGCGTTCGATGAGCAGGCGCGCGACCTCGTCCTCGTGGCGCTTGGACTCGGTGATGTCGCGGATGATGGCGAGGGTGAAGCGCGCGCCGTCCTCGACATACGTGGACGAGCGCACCTCCATCGGGAATCGCGTGCCGTCACGCCGGAGGCCGACGGTGTCGTATTCGCGCGGCGCCGCGTCGCCGAGCCCGCGCCGCGCGATGATCTCGCTCAGCCGATCGCGCTCCTCGGGGGCGATGAAATCGATGATCTTGCGTCCCACCAGCTCGTCGTGCGTGTCGTAGCCGAACATGCGGAGGTAGGCCGGATTGCTGATGACGTACTCCGGCCCGCGGCTGACGCCGATGGCGTCGAGCGACGCTTCGAACACGGCGCGGAAGCGGACATCGCCA
>DASPLE010000041.1:0-36400 GCA_035627695.1 Planctomycetota bacterium | reverse complement strand
CAAGGTCGAGATGGAGTCCATCTCCACCGGCTCGCTCGGCCTCGACATCGCGCTTGGCATCGGCGGCCTGCCCAAGGGGCGGGTGATCGAGATCTACGGCCCCGAAAGCTCGGGCAAGACGACGCTCGCCCTGCACGTGGTGGCCGAGGCCCAGAGGATGGGCGGCACCGCCGCCTTCATCGACGCCGAGCACGCGCTCGACCCCAGCTGGGCCGAGAAGATCGGCGTCAAGCTCGCCGACCTGCTGGTCAGCCAGCCGAGCTACGGCGAACAGGCGCTCGACATCTGCGACCTGCTGGTGCGTTCGAACTCGGTCAACGTCGTGGTGGTCGACTCGGTCGCCGCGCTGACCCCGAAGACCGAGCTCGAAGGCGAGATGGACGAATCGCACGTCGGCCTGCAGGCGCGCATGATGTCCAAGGCCATGCGCAAGCTGACCGGCGGCATCAGCACCTCGAAGACCACCGTGGTCTTCATCAACCAGATCCGCGAGAAGATCGGCGTCATCTACGGCAGCCCCGAGACCCAGCCGGGCGGACGCGCGCTCAAGTTCGCCGCCTCGCTGCGCCTCGACATCCGCCGCGTCACCTCGATCAGCGAGGGCGAGAAGGTGGTCGGCGCGCGGACCCGCGTGAAGGTGGTGAAGAACAAGGTCAGCGCGCCGTTCACGAAGGCCGAATTCGACATCATGTACAACGAGGGCATCAGCTACTCGGGCGACGTGCTCGACCTCGCCGTGCTCGCCAAGGTGATCAACAAGTCCGGCGCCTGGTTCACCTACGGACCGGAGAAGCTCGGTCAGGGCCGCGAGAACGCCAAGCAGTACCTGAAGGACAATCCGAAGGTGCTCGACGAGGTCTCGGCCAAGGTGCGCAGCGCGACCATCAACCTGCTCGACACCGGCGGCGAGAGCAGCGCCGACTGAGCGAGCGGATCGTCTTCACGATCGTCGGTCCTGGGGAGGACCGGACGAGGCCCGCGCGTGTGCGCGGGCCTCGTCGTTTGGCCGCGGCCTCCAACGGCGCGATCACGGGCACCGACGTGCATCCACGGCGTCACATGGCGCAGTCGAGACGAAGCGCTCCCGGTGCACCGCGGATCGATGCCCGTGGGGACTCGCCCTGAGGCTGAAACCGGCGGACGCGGATCGCCGAGCCGTCAGCGGCTCCCCGCGCGGCGATGCCCTCCCCGGGCAGGTCGCTGGCGGAACGCAGCGAGGTAGGGACAAAGCAAGCCTTGGTCCGGACTTGCATCGCGCCTCGCTGATCAGCGCATGACCCCGCCGCGGGTGCGGCGCAGCGTTCGGAGCGACGCCTCCGAGGTGGATCCCACGAAGCCGCCGTTGGACCCGCCCCATTCCAATCGCCGGTGTCGGTCGGCTACAACCGGCGCATGCCCGCGACCACCACCCCCGCATCGACCCACTCCACCCGCCGCCCACCCGCGGTGCCGCTGATCGCGATCGATCCGTACTTCAGCTGCTGGTCCTTCAACGACCGCCTGACCGACGACCTGACGCGCCACTGGACCGGATCGCACCAGCCGCTGATGGGCCTGCTGCGCGTCGATGGCGTCGCGCACCGCTTCCTCGGCCCGTGGCCGGCCTCCGCGCCGGCGATGGAGCAGGTCGCGCTCGAGGTCCTGCCGACGCGGACCATCTACACCTTCCGCACGGCGGGCGAGCGCCCCGCGGTCGAGCTGACGCTGACCTTCGCGACGCCGGCGTTCCCGCACGACCTCGACAAGATGTCGTGGCCGCTGACCTACGTCACCTTCGCCGTGCGCTCGCTCGATGCCAAGGCGCATGCCTGCGCGGTGTTCCTCAACGCCTGCGCGCAGTTCGTCGTCGACACGCCCAACCAGCAGGTGACGTGGGGTCGTTATCGCATCGCCGGCGCCGAGGCGTTGGCCATCGGATCGCTCGATCAGGACGTGCTCGGACGCTCGGGCGACGGGCTGCGCATCGACTGGGGCTACCTGTACCTCGTGGTGCCGCCCGGCGCCGACGCGCGCACCTGCTTCGACACCGACGATCGCCAGCGCGCGGCGTTCGTGCAGGGCGGCGACCTGACCCAGAGCGACCACATCGACATGCCGTGTCCCGTCAGCCGGGGCTGGCCGAAGCCGACCTGCACCATCGCGCTCGCCGTGCCCGCGCGCGGCTCGGCCGAGAGCTACGTGATCCTCGCCTACGACGACCGCTGGTCGATCGAGCACATGCGGCGCAAGCTGCCGGCCTACTGGCGGCGCAACGGCGCGGGCATGACGGAACTGCTGACGGCGGCGATCGCCGAGTACGCCGGCGTGCATGCGCGCTGCGAAGCCTACGACCGCGCGCTCATGGCCGACTGCGCGCGTCTCGGCGGCGCCGACTTCGCCTACCTGTCGGCGCTGTCGTTCCGCCAGGCGCTCTCGGCGCATAAGCTGGTGTGGGACGACATGGCCGGCGTGCCGCTGTACTTCTCGAAGGAGAACTACTCCAACGGCTGCATCGCGACGGTCGACGTGACCTATCCGTCGGCGCCGATGTTCCTGCTGCTGAATCCGCGCCTGCTCGAGGCGATGGTCCGGCCGGTGCTCGACTACGCCCTGACCTCGCGCTGGAAGTTCCCGTACGCGCCGCACGACCTCGGTCAGTACCCGCTCGCCAACGGCCAGGTGTACGGCGGCGGCGAGAAGACCGAGGACCACCAGATGCCGGTCGAGGAGTGCGGCAACATGCTGCTGCTGGTCGGCGCGCTCGCGGTGGCCGACGGCGACGCCGCCTTCGCCAACCGGTACTGGGGCCTGCTCGAGAAGTGGGCACGCTACCTCGAGCAGCAGGGCTTCGATCCGGCGGGCCAGCTCTGCACCGACGACTTCGCCGGACCGATGGCGCACAACGTCAACCTGTCGATCAAGGCGATCCTCGCGCTGGGCGCCTTCTCCCGCCTGTGCGCCATGACCGGCCGCGCCGACGCCGCCGTACGCTGGCGCGCCAAGGCCAAGGCCATGGCCGACGAATGGGTGCGCGAAGCCGACGACGGCGATCACTTCCGGCTGTCCTTCAAGCAGGCCGGGACCTGGAGCCAGAAGTACAACCTGGTCTGGGACCGCCTGCTCGACCTGCGCCTGTTCCCCGAATCCGTGGCGCGCACCGAGGTCGACTTCTACAAGCGCCAGCTGCGCGAGTTCGGCCTGCCGCTCGATAGCCGCGAGCCCTACACCAAGCTCGATTGGACGCTGTGGTCGGCGACGCTCACCGGCGAGCGCGAGGATTTCGACGCGATCATGGCGCCGACCTACCGCTGGCTCGACAAGGGTCCGACCCGCGTGCCGCTGACCGACTGGTACTGGACCACGGATGGCAAGCAGGCGGGCTTCCAGGCGCGCTCGGTGGTCGGCGGCATCTTCCTGCCGTTCCTCTCCGACGCGGCGATGTGGACCAAGTGGGCGGCGATGGCCGGCGCGACGCCGGCGGTCGGCGTGCAGGCGGCGATCGCCGCGGTGAAGGTGACGGAGAAGGCGCGGCCCGCGGCCAGGAAAGCGAGGAAGGCCAAGGCAGGCTGAGCGAGCTCCGCCTGAGCGATCGCCGACCTGGGTGACACTTCAATGTGGCGCAGGTTGATCGGGCGGTGACGAGCAGCTTCGACGCCCGCCGGCTTTCGACGCGAGGCGGGGCCCGTGCAATGCGCCGATCCATGGTGCAGGCTTCGCTCCACGGCATGGGTTTCCTCCCATGCCGAATGGTGGCGACTGTCACCCATGCCCCCGGATCAAAGTGGCACCTGTGTCCCCGGATCATACCGAGCGTCGCGCCTCGCGCCTCGCGCTTCGCCTGTAACCGACCGCGCCCGGGCGGTAGAGAGGGAATGCCTCGTCATCGGCCCGCACGCTTCGGGCTCGCGCTCGTCGCGATCTCCTTGGCTGGCTGCGGCGATTCCGGCAGCGATCCCGATCCGGTCCCGCCTGTCGCCGGCGTCTGGCGCGAGTCGCCGGCGCCGCAGATCACCTTCGCCCAGCACCTCGGCGACACCGCCTGGAACGATCCCACGGTCGTCCGCGACGGCGCCAGCTACCGCATGTGGCTGTCGGGTGGAATCCCGAGCCAGAATCCCGTCGTGCGCATCCACCAGGCGTGGTCGGCCGACGGCCGAGCGTGGACGATCGATCCCGCGCCGGTCCTGACCGAGGGGCCGCCGGGCGCGTGGGATTCGCACCGCGTCGAGACCCCGTGCGTCGTCAAGGTGGGCTCGACCTGGCACCTGTACTATTGCGCCGGAACCGCCGAGAGCGTCGCGCGCGGCAGCTATGACGTCGGCCACGCGACCTCGGCCGACGGCCTGAGGTGGAGGAGGGATCCGGCGAATCCGATCATCCGCCATCACGACGACCCGACCCGCTGGGGGTTCTACGGCACCGGCGAACCGGGCGTGGTCGTCGATCCGCGCACCGGCCTCGTCCATCTCTACTACGTCACCGGACGCGTGCGCGACGGCGTCAGCGGCGATCTCGCGCTGCAGCTCGGCATCTGCCTGGCGACGTCGAGCGATGGCAGCGCGTTCACGATCTCCGACAGCGATGGCGACGGCTTCGCCGATCCGGCGCTGGTGCAGAGCGCCGCGTATCCGGTCGCCTCGGGCTATGTCGGCTACTCGACGCCGTCGGCCGCGATCGATGCGAGCGGCGTCTTCCACCTGTTCTACGATGTCGCGCGCTATCCGGCGCCCGGCGACTGGCGCCAGGTGGCGATCGCGCACGCGGTGAGCCCGGATGGCAGGACCTTCACCGAGATCGAAGGCGACATCATCGTCCATGGCGGCGCGTCGTGGCACAGCTGGGAGGTGCGCTCGCCGTCCATCCTCATCGAGGATGGCGTGCTGAAGCTGTGGTTCGCCGGCCATACCGGCACCCCCAACGATTGGCGCACGGCGGCGATCGGTTTCGCCGTGTTCGGCGGCGTGGCGCAGTGATCGGCCGCGCATGCGGCGGACGGCGCTCGGCGGAAGCCGAGCGCCGCGTCCGCCATCACGGGTGGCGCTGACTAGCCGGCGCGCAGCCCCGCCCAGTCGCGCCACGCGTCCGTGACCGCGCCCAGCCGGTTCACGTCGGTGAACGCCGTGCTCTCGAGCCGGAAGAAGATCGCGTAGCGGATGTGCGGCGAGCAGTTCGCCGAGACCGTGTGGCCGAGCAGGTAGTGCGCGAGGATCACATCGCCGGCCTTGCCGGTGATCTGCTTCGCAGCGCCGAGCTCGAGCCTGGGTTCCTTCAGCAGCGCCTCCGCGCCGTGCTCGCGGAAATGACGCTCGTGCACCAGGTGGCTGCCCGGCCAGACCGTGAAGTTGCCCGCGAACTCCTCCGGCAGATCGCTGAGCAGCACGCACGCCAGCGCGGTGAAGTTGAATATCTTGCCCGCCGGCACGCCGTTGGTCGGCGAGTAGAGGCCGTCGATGTGCGCCCTGCCGACGCCTGTCGCCTCCTCGAGGCGCGGCCAGCGCAGCGCGATCTGCGCGCTCGTCACCGGCTTGAGCGCGCCGGTCGCCGATTCGACGAGGGTGCGCGCGCCCGAGCGCTCGAACAGATCGGTGATCGCCGGCGTTGCGGTGATATCGGGGCAGAACGTCTGCGCGTGGAACGTCGGCAGGCGCGCCGCATCGATGCCGCGGCTCAGGTCGTGGTTGATCGCGCGCAGCGCGCGTCGGATCAGATCCGGCGCGACGACGCCGCGCAGGTGCAGGAATCCCTGCTCGCGCAGGCTCTGTTGCTGATCGGGGTCGAGACCCGTCGCGACGGTCATGGCGGCTCCGTGTGCGGGGCAGCATAACGCCCCGCGGCGCCGTGCGTGGACGGGTCCATCCGCGCGCGGGCGGCAAGACGGGCCGATCGATCGCGCCGATCAGCCCGGGCGCGCGTCCAGGCGCATGATCAGCGCCGGCTCGAACCCGATCTGGTCGCAGCTCGCGCAGCGGTAGGTCACGCCGCGGAACGTGCCCTCGACCTTGGCCGGGCCGAGCTCGGGGCCGTGCAGGTGGCCGTAGACGCAATGCGCCGCGCCGGCGGCCTCGATGATCGGCGTGAAGCGGCTCGAGCTGCGTCCCGGCGCGATCGGCGGGTAGTGGAACAGGCAGATGCGCGGTCCGGGCGGCTGCCCGTCGACCCGGCGCGGGTGGATCTTCTCGAGCGCGTCGAGCGACAGCTTCAGCTCATGCTCCTCGCGCGCGAGCCAGTCCTCGATGTCCTGCGCGCTGCGTTCGTCGCCGTACTTCTTCTGCGCCGCGAAGTCGCCGCCGCGCGCGCCGAAGAAACCGACGCCATGGATCACGACCGCGGTCTTCTTCAGCGCGTACGTGCGCGGCGACAGCAGCTGCGCCATCTTGGTCTGCGTGCCGGACCACCAGTGGTCGTGGTTGCCCTTGACCATCACCTTGTGACCCGGCCGCGCGGCGAGCCAGGCGAAGTCGCCGACCGCCTCGGCGGGCTTGTTCGCCCAGGAGAAGTCCCCCGGCGTCAGGACGACGTCGTCGTCGCCGACCAGGCGGTCCCAGGCCGCCGCCATGCGATCGGCATGCGCTCCCCAATGGTCGCCGAACTTGTCCATCGGCTTCGAGCCCGAGGTCGAGAGATGCAGGTCGGACAAGGCCCAGATCGACGGCATGGCCGGATCCTGCGTGGAGGTTCGCCGAGTCCCAGCGCCTTCGCCGGAGGATGTCCTGCGGCCGTCCGCGGTCGTTCGGGGTCCTTGACACCACTGCGCCGTTGCTCGACTGATGCGATGGCCCTGCCTCCCGCGCGTGCCGCCATCCGCTATGCTGCGAGCCGACACCAGGCATGAGCACCGCGAAATTCGTCGCCAAGTCCGCAGCCGCCGGCGCCAACCTGCCGGTCGCCGTCATCGACTGCGGCACCAGCAGCGTGCGCGCGTCGATCGCCGAGGTCGGCGGCGACCCGCCGCGCGTGCTCGAGGACATCCACTTCCCGATCGACCTGAGCGCCTGCTTCCGCGACGAGAAGCTCGACCGCGCAGCGATGGACGGCGTCGTCGAGGCCTTCGCCGGCATCGTCGCCGCCGCCACCGCCTACGGCGTCGGCCGCCTGCGCGCCGTCGCCACGACGGCCCTGCGCGAGGCGTCGAACAGCGACGTGCTGGTCGAGCGCCTGCATTCCAAGCTCGGCATCGAGCTGGAGATCATCGACTCGTCGGAGGAGGCGCGGCTGTACTTCGAGGCGCTGCGCGCGCTGGCCAAGCGCGACAAGCGCAAGCTGCCCGGAGTCACCGCGCTGATCGACGTCGGCGGCGGCTCGACCTGCCTGAGCCTGATCCGCGCCGGCAAGCTCGCGCATTCGGTCGACGAGCACTTCGGCACGCTGCGGCTGTCGAGCGAGTTCAGGGACCTGAAGGACTCGATTGACTACGCGATCACCATCGACCGCTCCAGCCACGGCACCGTGCGCATGATGCTCGGCCGCCTGCCCGAGGCGAAGGTCGACACCCTGGTGGTCAACGGCCCCGACATCCGCCGCCTGCTGGCGCTGCTCGCGCCCGAGGCGAAGGGGCTGATCGAGCCGCTGCCGGTCGCCGCGGTCGAGGCGTTCTTCCAGCGGATGCAGGGCCTGACGCCACGCGCGCGCGCCGAGGCGTGCGGCTGCGACGTGCACCAGGCGTCGCTGCTCCTGCCGGCGGCCAGCTTCATCCGCCACCTGTGCGGCGAGCTCGGCCGCGACAAGGTGCTGGTGCCGCAGCTGACCCTGCGCGACGGCCTGATCGCGGACATGGTGCCCGGCGCGCACGGACCGCACCACCTCGACCACGACACGCTGCTCGCCGAGGCCTGGCAGCTGGTGGCGAAGTACGGCGGCAACCTGGAGTACGCCGGCAACACCGCGTCGCTGGCGGTGCAGATCTTCGACCAGAGCCGCGAGCTGCACGGCCTGGGGGCGCGCGACCGCGGCCTGCTCGAGTTCTCGGCGCTGATCCACGACATCGGCTCGTTCATCAACGTGCGCAACCGCCACAAGCACACCCAGTACATCATCAACTCGGCGGACATCCCCGGCCTGACGCGCGAAGAGAAGGAGATGGTCGGCCACATCGCCCGCTACCACCGGCGCAGCCCGCCGCAGTCGCACCACATCGCCTTCCGCGCGCTGTCGCGCCACGCGCGCGTCGTGGTCTCGCACCTGGCCGCCATCCTGCGCCTGGCCTACGGCCTGGACGTCGAGCGCACCCAGCGCATCCGGCGCGTGCGCTGCGAGGTCGCGCGCGGCAAGCTGCTGCTGCACGTCGACCGCCGCCAGATCGCGCTCGAGCGCTGGTCGATCGCGGGCAAGGCGCAGATGTTCCAGGAGGTCTTCGGCCTCGAGGTCGTCGTCGTCCCGCGCGAGGAGGTCTGAGATGGATACGCCGAACACCGTCGCCGAGCGCTGCTTCAATCGCGAGCTGTCCTGGCTGGCCTTCAACCGCCGCGTCCTCGAGGAGGCCCAGTCCGCGCGCACGCCGCTGCTCGAGCGCTGCAAGTTCCTCGCCATCGTCGCCTCGAACCTCGACGAGTTCATGATGGTGCGCGTCGCCGAGCTGCGCGCGCAGGCGAAGGGCAAGGCCGAGGTGCGCGACGCCAGCCGGCGCGCCCAGGCGGCGACCGATCTCGCCGCGGCGCGCGGCGCGGTCGCGCGCCTCGTCGCCGACCAGTACGCGTGCTGGCGCGACAGCGTCCGTCCCGCGCTGGCCGCCGAGGGCGTGGCCGTGCAGGCGCCGACGCAGTGGTCGGACGTCGACCGCGAGACCCTGCGCCGCCTCTACCACGACCAGCTCGAGCCGATGCTGACGCCGCTGGCGGTCGACCTGGCGCGGCCGTTCCCGCTGGTCGCGAACCGCGGCACCTGCGTCGCGGTGCAGCTCGTGCCGCCCGAGGGCGGCGCGCGCAACGCCCTGGTCGCCGTGCCGGCGGGCAACCGCCTGGTCTCGCTGGTCAGCGCGCCGGGCAGCTACGCCCTGGTCGAGGACGTGGTCATGACGTTCCTCGAGTCGCTGTTCCCCGGCTACCGGGTCGCCCACCGCTGCCTGCTGCGCGTGACGCGCGACGGTTCGCTCGAGATCGACGAGGACCAGGCGCAGGACCTGCTCAGCGAGATCGAGCAGGAGCTCTCCAGCCGCGACCACGGCCACGCCGTGCGCCTCGAGCTCGCGCACGACGCCGACCCGACGCTGCGCGCATGGCTGATCCAGGCGCTCGACCTGGGCGAGGACGATCTGACGCCGGTGGAGGGTCCGCTCGACCTGACCTGGCTGTTCGGCCTGGTCGAGCGCGTCGACCGCCCGGACCTGCGCGATCCGCCGCTGGCGGTGAAGAACCATCCGGCGGATTTCAGCGAGCCGTTCGCCTACCTGCGCCAGGACGAGCTCCTGCTGCACCATCCGTTCGAGAGCTTCCAGCCGGTCGTCGATCTGGTCGCCGCGGCGGCCGAGGATCCGCGCGTCCTGGCGATCAAGATGACGCTCTACCGCGTCGGCGGCGACAGTCCGATCGTCAAGTCGCTGATCGCCGCGACCCGCGCGGGCAAGCAGGTGACGGTGCTCATCGAGCTGAAGGCGCGCTTCGACGAGGCGCACAACATCCGCTGGGCGCGGCGGCTCGAGGAGGCTGGCGCGCACGTGGTCTACGGCCTCGTCGGCCTGAAGGTCCACGCCAAGCTGCTGCTGATCATCCGTCGCGAGGACGAGGGCATCGTCCGCTACTGCCACATCGGCACCGGCAACTACAACGACAAGACGGCGCGGCTGTACACCGACCTCAGCTACTTCACGGCCAACGAGGCGGTGGGGCGCGACGTGGCCGCGCTGTTCAACATGCTCACCGGTTATTCGTCGCCGCCGGAGTGGGAACGCCTGGCGGTGGCTCCGCTGACCCTGCGCCGGCGCTTCACCGACTGGATCCGCCGCGAGGCCGATCACGCGCGCGCCGGCCGTCCGGCGAGGATCATCGCCAAGTTCAACTCGCTGGTCGACACCGACATGTGCGACGAGCTGTACGCCGCCGCGCAGGCCGGGGTCGAGATCGACCTGATCGTGCGCGGCATGTGCATCCTGCGCCCGGGCGTGCCCGGCCTGTCCGAGCGCATCCGCGTGCGCTCGATCGTCGGCCGCCTGCTCGAGCACCACCGCGTCTACTGGTTCGCGAACCACGGCGCGTCCGGAGCGAAGCCGGTGGTCGCCATCGCGTCGGCGGACTGGATGACGCGCAACCTCGACCGCCGCGTCGAGTGCCTGGTGCGGATCGAGGATCCGGTGCTGCAGGACCGGCTGCGCCGCATCCTCGACATCTTCCTCGCCGACGAGGCCCAGGCGCGCGTGCTCGGTCCCGACGGCGTGTACACGCGCGTCGCGCCCGATGCAGGCGTTGCGACCCGTTCAGCATTCGACGACCTGGTCGCCGAAGCCACGCGGCGCAACGACCTGCCCGGCGAGGGCAGCCGGGTCGGCCCGCGCTTCAAGCCGGCGCGGAAGAAGGACGGCTGAGGGCGGCGGCGGCGATGTCATTCGCCGTCGCGCCGGCGTATACTGGCCGACGGCGCGTCCGGCGCGCGGCGCAGCTCCACTCCATAAACAGCGTGGACCCTTCCACCTGGGATCTGACCGCGTAGGACGACCAGCCCGGCAACCCGGCGGAGGACGCATGAGCGACAACAAAGCCGCGACCCCGCAGCCCGGCGGCACCGGCAGCCACGCGCGGCGCGAGACCGACAGCCCCGAGGCGCAGATCGTCAAGCTGCGGCGCTCGATCGTCCAGCAGCTGACCTCGTCCGGGAAGCTGCTGCACGCCGTGTTCACGCTCGATCGCGACTACTTCGGCTCGCGCTTCACCGGCGGCGAGCAGAACGAGAAGACCTCGGACGATCCCTTCCGCGACATCGCGCTCGCCACCCAGATCGTCGAGACCCTGACCGAGGAGCTGCAGGGCTCGAGCGCGTTCGCCGACAGCCCGGTGCTGCGCGACAACATCTCCAGCCTGGTCGCCGGCATCGAATCGGTGCGCACCCAGGCGATCGCGCTCGAACGCGTCCAGCTCGACGCGCTGCACCTGAACGCGACCAGCGACTTCACGCCGCGCACCTATCCCGACAACAACCCGCTCGCCTGCCTCGCCGAGGCCGGCGGCTTCATGCGCGAGCTGTCCGGCGCCCTGTCGCGCGCCAAGGACCGCTTCAACGCCGCGACCATGATGCTGCACGAGGCCGAGAAGGCCCGGCACGACGCCGAGGCCGGCGGCGGCGGTGGCAGCGAGATGGCGACCACGCTCAAGGCCGAGCTGAAGGGTCGCGACGAGGAGGTCGCGCAGCTGCGCGCGCAGGCCAAGCAGATCCAGGAGCAGTCGGCGAACGACCTGCGCCGCCTGCAGCACCACGTCGACCACCTGCGCGGCGAGATCAACCGCGAGCAGGACCTGCGCCGCGGCGATCTCGCCGAGGCGCGTTCGCTGGCCGCCGAGATCGAGCGCCTCGCCAGCTTCGAGGACCAGCTCGCCGAGCGCGACGGCCGCGCGGATTCCGCCGAGCTGCGCGTCAACCTCGCCGAGCTGCGCGAAGTGCTCGGCGACGCGCAGCGCAGCGAGGCGATCACCACCGCCGCCGAGAGCGTGCTCATCGAGTGGGCGCGCGTGGTCGGCGGACGCGCCCAATCGGCCGCCGCCGAGCTGGCGCGCGTCAAGGCCGGCGCCGACGCCAACGCCCTGACCCTGCAGCAGCAGCGCGACCAGCTCGGCCGCCTGCAGGAGCAGGACAAGCAGTCGGCGGAGATCCCGCGCCTGCGCGAATCGGTCAAGGCGCTCGAGAACGATCTCGCCGCGGCCCGCGCCCAGGGCGCGGCGACCGCGAGCGAAGCGGCGAAGCTGCGCAGCGACGTCGCGCGCATCGCCGATCTCGAACGCGAACTCGCCCGCGCCGTCGACGCGCGCAAGGCGGCGGAGGCCGCCGCCGCCGCCGCCGATGCCGAGAAGCAGGCGCTGGGCGGACGCGTCGCGACGCTCGAGGGCCAGCTGAACGAGCGCGTGCGCGGCACCGCCGAGGAGCTCGGCGCCGCGCGCGCCGAGGTCGCGCAGATCCGCACCGCCGCCGACGAGTCGCTCAAGCGCGAGCGCCACATCGTCGGCGAGCTCGCCAAGGCCCGCGAAGCCGGGGTCCAGGCCAACGCCCAGCTCGCCGATCTCAAGGCGCGCCTGGCAGCGGTCATCGAGGAGCGCGACCAGATCCAGGCGCGCATCGATTCGCAGCGCGACAAGACCGACCTGATCACGCGCGAGGGCGAACGCGTCGGCACCGAGAAGCAGCGCCAGATCGACGCGCTGCACGAGCAGATCGCCGAGCTGCAGGACGCCGCCGAGGAGCGCCTGGCCCTGCGCGCCAAGCTCGACGAGATGCGCCGCACAGCGACCGTGACCGAGGAGAAGGCGGGCATCGAGCGCGACGACCTCGGCCGCCAGCTCAACGCCGCGCGCGAGCAGTTCGGCGAGGAGCAGCGCCTGCACACGCAGACCCGCCAGGAGCGCGACCAGCTGCGCGCGCGGCTCGACGACCTGCGCCGCGCCACCGAATCGCAGACCCAGCAGGCCGCCGACCACCAGGGCCAGCTCGGACGCGAGCTCGCCGCGATGCGCGAGGCCGAGGCCCGCCTCAGGAGCCAGACCACGTCGGCGTCCGCCGAGGCCAATCGCGCCGCCCAGCGCGCCGGTGAGCTCGAGCGCGAGCTGATCACCCACCGCGAGCAGGCCGCGGCGCGTTCGCGCGAGCACGGGCACGCGATCGAGCAGCTGCGCGCGCGCGAGGCCGAGTCGCGCGAGAAGCACAACGAGATCACCGCCGAGCTCGCCCAGGCCAAGGGCAAGGTCGCGCGGCTGGAGCACGAGCTGACCCAGGCCAAGCGCATCAGCGGCAAGTTCCCGGTCGCCGGCGTGCCCGCCGCCGCGCCCGCGTCCGAGGTCGCCGACCTGCGCAAGCGCCTCGAGGATCAGCAGCAGCTGCTGGTCGCCGCGCGCCAGGCCGTCGTCGCCGCCAAGCAGCGCGCCGACGACCTCGATAAGACCGACCGCGGGATCATCGCCGAGCTGCTGGCCGAGGTCGAGGCGCTGAAGAAGCGCTGAGCGCGCACGGCCGCAGCGCGCCGGCCGGGCCGGGCGCCGGTCGGTGGTCCGACTCCTAGGGACGGCGTCCCTCGCGGCGCTCGACCCAGCCCGCGCTCCCATAGCGCTCGTTCCGGATGCGTTCCATCGTCGCGATCTCATCGGACGTGGTTGCGCCGGGCTCGGCGGTCGTCGCGAACGCCGACGCCACTCCGGCGACCAGCGCGTCACGCGCCGCGTCGAAGGCCAGTCCGCAGCCGGCGACCGTGGCGGCGTCCCAGGGGTTCGACGCCAGCTTCAGGCTGCCATGGACCAGCACGCGGCGCCCGCGCGTGCGCGCGGCGCTGCCCAGCACCTTGCCGCCGCCCGCGACGACCACGTCGTCGACGGCGGGGCTAGCGAAGCAGCGCGGCTCGTCGCGGTAGCGGCGGTCGCCGGTGGTCTCGGCCTGGAGAGCGAAGCGCCCGCCGTCGAGCCGGGCCAGGATCGCCGCGTGCAGCACCTGGTAGAGCCGGCGCGGGGTCGCGGGCCAGCCATCCGTGCCGAGCGTGCCGATCACCGCGTACGTCACCTCGTGCTCATGCCAGATGGCGCCGCCACCGGTGATCCGACGCACCACCGCCATCCCGGGCGGAAGGCGCGCGCGCACGTCGGCGTGATCCTGGAAATAGCCGAGCGAGACCGTCGGCGGCACCCAGCGGTAGGTGCGCAGCGTCGCGACCGCGGCGCTGTCGAGCAGCGCCTCGTCCCACGCCATCTGCGTCGCGCCGTCGGCGATCAGGGTCGGGAGTACGCGCATCGCCCTGCGAGTTTCACCGGGCGCCCGCGCAGCGGCAAGCGGACGGCGGCCCGACTTTCCCGGGCACGAGGTTGTGCGCTGACCTCCATGGTTATAAGTTCCCACACTCGCTCGGCGCATCGCCATGCGGGCAGGAAGCAGCGGAGGAATCGCATGTCCAAGGATCTGGCCATCGCCGGCGTGATGGTGGTGTCGTGCCTGGTGGTCTCGGTGGCGGCGTTCGTGCCGCCCAAGGACACCGCCAAGCCCAACACCGCGCTCGCCTCGACCGGCGGCGCGAAGCCGGTGGCTCCGATCCGCCAGCCGACCGCTCCGCCGGATGCGCTGCCGTTGGCGCCGGACGCCGGCCCGCGGACGAACGATCCGCTCGCCGGCCTGCCGCCGTTCGACACCGGCAACGGCGGACGCACGCCGGCCGCTCCCTTCTCCCCGCTGCCCGACGCGCTGCCGATCCCGGTGCCCCCGGCCAAGCCGCCGACGGTCGGCGCGCTGATCGATCCGCCCGCGCCGGCCATCGATCCGTCGACTCCCAAGACCCATGTCGTCGCCAAGGGCGAGTACCTCGGCGACATCAGCCTGAAGCACTACGGGACGAGCAAGAAGTGGCAGAAGATCAAGGACGCCAACCCCGGGCTCGATGAGAACAGCCTGCAGGTCGGGCAGAAGCTCGTCATCCCGGCGGATACCGCGAGCAAGACCGCGACCAGCGCGACCGGCGCGACCAATGCGCCCGTCGCGGACGCCGCGTCGGGCGAGCGCACCTACACCATCCGCGAGCGCGACAGCTACTACGTCATCGCCCAGCGCGAGCTCGGCGACGCGAACCGTTGGAAGGAGCTCGAAGGGCTCAACAAGACCGCGTCCGAGGACCTGCGCGTCGGCCAGGTGATCAAGCTGCCCGCGCGCAAGGAGGCGGCCGGCGTCGTCGCCACCGCGCCCGGGAAGCTTCCCGCCGCCAACGATGACGACGGCCGCAAGCGCCACGTGGTCGGCGAAGGCGAAACGCTCGGTTCGATCAGCCAGAAGTACTACAGCACGAGCAAGCGCTGGCAGGACATCGAGCGCGCCAATCCGGGCATCGATCCGGAGCGCCTCTACGTCGGCCAGAAGATCATCATCCCCGACGTGAAGGCCGATGCCGCCGTGCCGGCCAAGCCCGCCGCGGAACCGGCGTCGGGCGACGTCAGCGAATACGCGGTCAAGGCCGAGGACACGCTGACCTCGATCGCCGACCGCTTCTACAAGGACGGCGGCCGCGCCAACGTCGATCGCATCCTGAAGGCCAATCCCGGCGTCGATCCGAATCGCCTGCGCGTCGGCCAGAAGCTGAAGATCCCCGGCGTGGCGCCGACGGCGCCCAAGGCCGATGCGCCCAAGGCGCCCGAGAAGATCGAGAAGAAGGACCCGGCGAATCCCTTCGCGCCGCGCGCGCCCGCCGCCGGAGCCAACCCGTTCGCGCCCGCCGCGCCGAATCCGTCGCCTGCGGTCCCGCCGCGCGCGACGCCGCCGGCCGCGCCCGCTCCGGCGGCCAACCCGAACCCGTTCGCGCCCGCGCCCGGCGCGGTGCGGCCTCCGACAACGCCACCGGTGACGGCGGCTCCCGCGCCGACGCCGCCGCCCGCCGCGCCCAGGAACAACGACCCGTTCGCTCCGCTGCCCAAGGGCAAGGACGACCCGTTCGCGCTCGACGATCCGTTCGCGCCCGAGCCGCCGGTCAGCGGCCAGTCGGAACCGGGCGATGCGCCCGCCGCGCCGGCGCCACGCGATCCGTTCCAGGGCAACGACTTCTTCCGCTGATGCGCCTCCGCTGCGCCCCGCTCGCGCCCGGCGGCGATGATCTGCCGCTGGTCGACGACAGCGGGGCGATCGCCGCGCGCCTGTGGCGCGGCCGTCTGCGCTGGCGCTGCGCCGACGGCGCGCTCGACCTGATCGTGCTGGCGCTGTCCGAGGCGGCGCTGCCGGATCACGAGCCGACCGAACCCGTCGCCGGCGCCATCGCCCGCGTGCTGCTGGCGCTGCGCGCGCAGTCGCACGCGATCGGGCCGACGCTGAGCCTGCTCGTCGCGCCCGCGGCGACCCTCGGCGCGGACGCCATCCGCCTCGCCGATGGCATCCGGCTGTTCGCCATCGACAGCGACGAGGACGAGGCGTGCTGGGACGCGGCGCTCGCCTGCGGCATGCCGGTCTACGGCGTGCGCGGAATGTGCGTGCTGGACGTCGCGCGCGCCGACGGGACGTCGGCGCTGCTGGCGCTCGGCCTCGGCGGATTCACCTGCGGCGACCTCGAGCTGGTCGAGCTCATCGAGGATCGCGCCGGCACGCGCTGGCGGGTCGCCGGAGCCGATGCCGATGCGGCGGTCGCGACGGTGATCGTGCGCGGCGGCTTCGAGGCGGCGCGCATCCCCGGCGCCAGCGGCGCCTGGCAGGATCGCGGCGATGAGGGCTCGGTGCGCGTGGTCGTCCGCGCACCGGGCGGTTCGTGCTGGACGCAACCGCGCTTCGTCGCGCCGCGGCCGGCCGGGCACGCCAGCGGGGCCACGCATGCCTGCTGAACCGTCCTTCGCCGAGCGCGCGCTGATCATCATCCGCCGCCGCCTGCCCAGCCAGAACGCGTCGATGTACCGCCACTGGCGGAAGTACACGACCGAGCGCGACGCGTGGTTCGTGCTGCTGCGCGCCAAGCTCAGGCCGCGCCCGCCGGTCGACACGCCGGTGCGCATGGCGATCCGCAGCTACCGCACGCGCCTGATCGACTACGCCAACCTGGTCGGCGGCGCGAAGCCGATCCCCGACTGCCTGGTCCGCCTGGGCTACCTCAAGGACGACAGTCCGCGCTGGTTCGAGTGCGAGTACCAGCAGCACCAGGTGGCCAAGGCGGACGAGCGCACCGAGCTCGAGTTCCTGCCGTGGTCCCCCGGCATCCCGTCATGAAGCCGGCGCCGCGCGGCGCCGCCCAGGCCGAGCTCCTCGCGTGGTACGCCGCGGTCGGCCGCGATCTGCCGTGGCGCCGGACCCGCGATCCGTACCGCGTGCTGGTCAGCGAGGTGATGCTGCAGCAGACCCAGGTCGAGCGCGTGCTGCCGTTCTACCGCCGCTTCCTCGAGCTGTTCCCCGACGCGGCCGCGCTCGCCGCGGCCGACGCCGACACGCTGCATCGCGCGTGGAAGGGCCTCGGCTATCCGAGCCGCGCCGACCGCCTGCAGGCCGCGTGCCGCGCGGTGCTGGCGCGCGGCGGCGCCTGGCCGGACACCCCCGAAGGCCTCGCCGAGCTGCCGGGCATCGGCCCGTATACGTCCGGCGCGGT
Source organism: Planctomycetota bacterium (assembly GCA_035627695.1). Classification (GTDB taxonomy): domain Bacteria; phylum Planctomycetota; class UBA11346; order UBA11346; family UBA11346; genus DASPLE01. The sequence goes on along the minus strand of DASPLE010000041.1, from coordinate 19,209 downwards.
CGCCTGCTTCGCCTCCGGCCGCGCGGTCGCGGTGGTCGACACCAACGTCGCGCGGGTCTACGCGCGTCGCGACGCCCTGCCCCGTCCGTTGCCGCGCGAGCGCATCTGGGCGCACGCTGGCGCCGAGGTCGACCGCACCGAGCCGATCGCCTACACCAACGCGCTGATGGATCTCGGCGCGACGGTCTGCACCGCGCGCGCCCCGCGCTGCGGCGACTGCCCGTGGCGGGACCGCTGCGCCAGCGCCAACGACGCGCTGATCCACGCCGCCACCGCCAATCCGCTCAAGGTCGCCGCGGCGAAGATCGCCTACGGCGATGCCGTCACCGACCGCGCCAAGCCGCGCCTGCACATCGTGCTCGCGCTGGTGCATCACGACGGCCGCTACCTGGTGACGCGGCGCAAGGCCGCCGCCCACTGCGGCGGGAAATGGGAGCTGCCCGGCGGCAAGCGCGCCAAGGGCGAGCCCGATCGCGTCGCCCTGGCGCGCGAGCTGAAGGAGGAGCTCGGCGTCGAGCTGCTCGCGGCGCGTCCGCTGGTCGACTTCTCACACGACTACGGCGACCGCTACCTGACCCTGCACTGCTACCGCTGCCGCCTGTTCGCGCCCGAGAGCGCGCGTCCGCTCGCCGCGGACGACCTGCGCTGGGTGACTCCGGCCGAGTTCGTCGCGCTCGATTTCCCCGCCGCCAACGCGCCGCTGATCGCTCGGCTGCGCCGCTACCACCGCCTCGGCTGAGCGCCTCAGATCCCCGCGAGGATCGGTCCGAGCACGGCCACGCACCCCGGCCGGCACGCGAGGATGTCGCGATGGGCGAGGTCCCAGCGCGCGCCGCTCCAGGTCGTCAGGTCGTAGCCGAGCGCGCGCAGCACCGCGGCGCCGCCGCACTGGTCCCAACGGAAGATGTGGCTGATCGCGTAGGCGTCGATGCGGCCGAGGGCGAGGTTGGCGAGGTCGAGCGCCGCGCTGCCGAAGGTCTTGTACTGCCGCACGCGTTCGCCCAGCGCCTCGATCAGGCGCGCGGTGCGGCGGCGCTCGGCCAGATCCCACGGCCAGTCCGTGGCGACCAGCCACTGGCGCGGCTCGGGCGCGGGCGTCGCCGGCGCCAGGGGGGCTTCGTGCGACCACGCGCCGAGTCCGACCGCGCCGTAGACCAGCACGCCGCTCGCCGGTCCGTGGACCACGCCCAGCACCGGCTCCTCGGCGAAGGACAATCCGAGGCTGATCGCCCAGTACGGCAGGCCGCGGTGGTAGTTGGCGGTGCCGTCGAGCGGATCGATGTGCCAGGCCCACGGGCTGTCAGCGGGGCCGAGCGCGGTGCCTTCCTCGCCGAGCACGCGGTGGTGCGGGAACGCCTTGGCCAGCTCGGCGGTGATGCGCGTCTCGCTGTGCCGATCGGCGGCGGTCACCAGGTCGACCCCGGCCTTCTCGGTCGCCCGCGCCAGGGTCGCGACCATCGCCACCAGGTCGCGGCCGACGTCCTCGACCAGGGTGCGGGCGACCGACAGCGTCGGCAGCGCGAGATCGCGGGGCAGCGCGGGCATGGCGCGGACGGTAGAGCGCGGACGGGATCGCCGAAGCGGCAATGCGCGCGAGCGGACGGCGCTGCGCGGCTGAGGCGATCTAGGTGATCGGCACCTCGCGGCCGCCGAGCAGCGCCGCGCGCGCCGCCTTCGGCGACAGCCTGGTCCGGCGCCTGCAGACGCGGCTGAAATGGAACGCATCGGCGTAGCCGCAGCGCGTCGCGACCGCGGCGATCGCCAGGTCGCTCTGCCCGAGCAGGTGCAGCGCGTGCTCGAGCCGCTTGCGCTCCAGCCAGGCGTGCGGCGATTCGCCGGTCAGCGCCAGCACCGTCGAGCGGAAGGTGCTGGCGGCCACGTCCGCGCGCGCGGCGAGCTCGCCGACCGTCCAGCGGCGCGCGCCCATCTCCAGCGTGGCGAGCATCGCGGCGACGCGCTCGCCGGCACCGTCCGCGACGCGCGCGCTGCCGGCGTCGGCGATCATGTCGTGCAGCGCGCCGGTGATGATCGCGGTCGACTGCAGCCGCGCCAACGGCTCGTCCATGCGTTTGAACTGGTACATCGTCACCAGCGGCATGAAGCGATCGATCCAGGTCGCCAACGGCGCGAGCCGCGACACCAGCGGCACGCGCATCACCGGCGCGCCGCTCTCGTCGCCGACCTGCAGCGCGAGCTGCGGCCTGGCGCGGATGTCCGCGCGCTCCACCCAGCGGTCGGTGAAATCGAGCATCTGCGGGAAGACCATCGCCGGGCGGGCGGCGAAATCGAAATGCACCGCGAGATGCATGCCCGGGCCGCCGAGGAAGGCGTGCGGCACGCGCGGCGGCAGGAGCAGGCAGTCGCCGGTCGCCAACGGGATCGTGCCGCCGGCCGGTTCCCACCACAGCAGGGCGCTGCCCTCGGTGATCAGCACGAGCTCGAAATCGCGGATCCGCCGGATCGCCGCGGACGGCTGGTCCTGGGACATGACGTGCGCCAGGCGCAGCCACGGGCTCCACGGCGGCGGCGGCAGCCGCACCCGGTGCTCGTCGATTCGTCCAGGTCCTGAAGGCGCTGCATCCATGGGATCGGTGGTCGCTCATGTCCAGGATGCCGCGCCGGTCCCGTCCCGCATCTGACCGACCATGCACCCGCCCGCCGCCGTCACCCGCACCGCCATGACCCTGTTCGAGGTCGCCATCTCGCTGGCGCTGCTCGCGCTGTGCGTGACCTCGATCGCGCTGATCTTCCCTGCGGGGCTGCGCGCGCAGCAGATGGCGCGCTTCGGCGTCTACGCCGCCATCAAGGCGGAGGAGATGGTCGAGGCGTTCGCGTCGACCCACAACTCGAACCCGGTGGTCGACGTCGAGTCGCCGACCGCCTGGGATGTGCCGTCCAGCTACCGCGCCTTCACCCACGACCTCGAGGCGCGCCTCGCCTCGCCGCGCTACGGCATCATGCCGCTGCCGCTCGCGATCGCGCGCCGGCTGGACTCGGACGACGACCAGATCCAGCGCATCCTCGACCAGGGCGGCCACCTCTACTACTCGCAAGCCGCGGCCGCCGAGCAGCTCCAGGAGGAGTTCGCGCGCACGCTCGGCGACGCGCCGCCGAACGAGCTGCAGAAGCTGATCTTCGCCGTCGACGGCTTCGCGCAGCAGAACGCGATGCACGAGACGCCGTGGAAGGCGTGGCCGTACTACGTCGCGTACCCATCGCCCCCGATGCACACGCTCTTCCGCCCGGGGCAGTACGCGCCGCCGTCGGCGCAGGTCTTCGACTATCCGACCGCGTCGTATCCGAGCCTGGTCCACGAGGGCGTGGTGCCGACCTTCGGCGTCGCGGCCGGCGTCGATCCCGACATGGCGGTGGTGTTCGACGCGACCGACGGCGCCAAGCGCTACGGCTTCAAGCCGTACGCCTACGACATCGGCCCGCACGGCGACCCGACCGAGGCCGCGGCGATCGCCTACGTCCAGGCGGCGCTGTGGTACTGCACGAAGAAGGGCCTGCCGCGCGAGTGGTACGATCCGCCGGGCGCCTCGCCGGCTCCGCTCGACGCGTTCAGCGGAGCGACGCCGGCGCACGTGCAGGTCAACGCGATGCGCTTCCTCGCCCACGCGACCTCGTGCATGACGCGCTGGAGGACGCTCGCCGATCTCGGCGGCCAGCCGTCCGCCGCCGGCTCGGGCGTCGACATACCGGCGGCGACCATCGCCGGTCTCGCGACCGAGGCGATCAAACTGAGCCACGACGAGATCGTCTACCACCACGAGAGCTGCCTGCGCCTCGGCATGCGTTTCGCCGCGGCCTATCCCTACGACTGGGGCGCGCCGCGGCCGCAGCAGCGCGCGATCATGATGGACTATCCGTTGGTGCAGTACGACCTGTTCCAGCCGCCGCTCGCCGGGACGATCTTCGACGGCGACTTCGCGGCGGGCAGCGTGCCGGCTGCGCAATGGCGGCCGCTGCCGGCGCGGCCGATCGCCAACAGCGGTGTCGCCGCCACCTTCCCCGATCGCGCGGTCGGCCTGGCGGACGCCGCCTATCCCGGCAGCGGCCAGATCTGGAGCACCGCGACCGAGCGCTTCACCCTGACCGCGTCGTTCGAGCCGGAGGAGCGCTGCCGCGAGCTGCTGTTCTGGGCGGTCGACTGGCAGTCCTACGAGGATTGCGAGCTCAGCCCGAGCGCTCCCGTCGACGCCAGCAAGTACGCCATCGCCGGACCGCTGCGCGGCGCGTCGTTCCTCGACCGCATGGAGTGGAACGACTGGGCCGACCACCACCTGTACGATTCGCGCAATCCGGAGAAGAACCTCGCGTTCACCCGCGCGGTCGCCGATCGCGCCACCGGCGCGTCGATCACCGACGCGCTCATGGCCAACGAGGGCGGCGAGGACAAGGGGCGCGGCATGGGCGCGCGCCAGGTGTTCTCGGGACTGCACGGCGCCGACCGCGATTTCGACGGCACGCTCGACCGCGGACCGCTGCCGGTCTCGATCCGGCTGCGCGCGACGCGCGTCGCGCGCTTCAACTTCTACGATCCGCGCGTCGCCGCGATCATCCGCTGAGGTGCCCGATGCGCCGCGCCTTCACCATGATCGAGGTGCTCATCGCCACCGGCCTCGGGCTGGTGGTCGCCGCGGTCGCCTACGGCGGGGTGCGCGCCGCCGCCCAGGCGACCACGACCGGGCAGCGCCTGTCCCTGTCCAATGCGCTGCTGCGCGAAGGCGTGCGTCGCGCCCACGACAACGTCGACTACTGGACCGACGTCGACGACCCGTTCGACGCCACCCACCAGCGCCTGCGCGGCTCGGCGGGCGGCGACGGCCTGCCGTTCACGCCGTTCGCCGGTTCGCTGGCCATGGATCCCGACCCCGAACGGAGCCGCGGCTGGGACCGCGACAACGCCTGGAAGGCCAGCGATCCGGCGACGTGGTGGCGCGGCCAGGTCGGCGAGTCGTACTTCACCGACCTGCGCTTCGGCCGCTACGCGCTGTTCGCCAACACCGGTCCGGTGCCGATGGACGTCACGACCGATCCGGCGCTCGGCGGCGACTACGGCTCGGTCACGGTGAAGTCCGCCTGGCTCTACCACCAGCAGCGCGACCTCTTCAAGGCGCTGCAGTTCTACGGCGCGTGCGACTACCTGCCGGCCAACACCATCTACGGCATCCATGCGCCGTACCAGCCGACGCCGCTCAACCACGACGGCTGGGGCGGCGACATCGACACCGGGACCAGCCCGGACGGCGTCCCGCTGATGCTGACGCACTACAATTCGCTGTTCGCCAACGCCGACGGCATGCAGCAGTCGGTGCGCGGGCTGTGGCGCCTGACCGCCGACAGCGCCTTCGCGCTGATCGATCCGGGCCACGACCCGGCGGCCGATCCGGCGACGCTGATCGGCCGTTCACGGCGCTACTTCCTGGTCGGCTTCTACGCCGACATGGGCAACGGCGACACCTCCTGGCAGGCGTACCGCGCGCGCACCGCGGTGGCGAGGCCGCTGGTCGCGCCGAGCCCGGCGCACTGGCCGTCGGTGGCGGTCTCGACCGCGCGCTCGCTGCGCCTGCGGCGCTTCATCGCCATGTCGCGCGTCGCCTGGGCCGACCCGGTCAGCGGCGAGCGCGGCCAGGTCGCGTTCTCGTGCATGGGCACGACCCTGCGCGGCGCGCGTCAGCAGCGCCACCCGAACGGCGGCTGGGCGCGGTGGGACGATGCGCCGACCGCGACCAACGATCCGACGCTCGACTCCTACGGCGCGCCGCAATGAGCACCCGCGACGGCGCGCTGCTCATCGTGGTCTCGGCGCTGTGCGCGATCCTCGCCGCCTTCTCGCTCGCGTTCCTGGTGCGCATGCGCGGCGACGCCGAGGACACGGCGGCGCTGATGCGCGAGTCCCAGGCGCGCATCATGCTCGCCGCCGCGTGCCACTACGTGCAGGAGGCCTCGCGCCTCGGCTGGGACGACCCAGGCACCGCGCTGCACGAGGAGGCGTTCGGCTGGATCGACGTGCGCGACGGCAGGCTGGGCCCGAAGTGGAACGAGGGCGCCGACGACGACCGCTTCTTCCCGGTCGGATCGAGCGCGCGCTTCCCGATGCACGTGCGGCAGCGCACGCGCTACGCGATCCGGCTGGACGCGACGCCCAATGCGATCGACACCGACCCGGCTTCGACGCGCTTCGGCCTGCCGTACCTGTCGCTGCCGGAGCCGATGCCGGCGGTCGCGAACGGCTGGGACGGCCATCCGGGAACCGGCGTCAACGATGGCGCCTGGGAGGACTTCAGGCGCGGCGATCCGCGACCACGCGTCGGCACCGCGGGCACTGCCTGGTTCCGGCTGCACCGGCTCGACGGCGATTCCTTCGTCGCGACCTGCGGCGGCGGCGCGACGCTCGGCTTCCGCAGCTTCAGCGAACCGGGCGCGGACCAGATCTTCCCGGACCGCGCCGCGTTCGACGCGCTCGCGCGCATCGAGCAGCGCGCCTGGTACCTGATCCAGTGGAGCCCGGCGGTGGCGAGCTCGGACATCCACAACCCGCACTGCATCCTGTTCCTCGGCGGCGCGATGCCGGACGACTACGTCCTGCAGCGCGACCACTATCTCTCGATGCCGATGAACACCTCGCACTGCCTGCATGGCACGCCGATGCGCACGCTGGCGCACTGCAAGAACCCGGTCGGCACGATCCGGCTGATCCAGCGGCTGCGCGACGAGCCGACGAACTGGTAGTGCTGGCGTCGCGAGCAGCTCGAAGCCCGAAGCCCGAAGCCCGAAGCCCGAAGCCCGAAGCCCGAAGCTCGAAGCTCGAAGCCCGAAGCCCGAAGCCCGCGGCTCGCGGCTCGCGGCTCGCGGCTCGAAGTTCCAAGCTCGAACCGCGTCGCCAATTGACCAGCGGACGCGATCGGCGCGGCGCTCAGCGCGCCGGAGCCAACGGCAGGTAGCGGTACGCCGCCTGCAGATTCAGCGTCAGCAGGCTGGTCGCGAACACGTCGCCGGCTTCCCCCGCCGCGTCGGCGTGGCGGGTACGCGATGCGGGCAGCCAGGCGGTGCCATCCTCGGCCACCGCGAGCGCCTCGCGCAGGCTGTACTGCAGCTGGCGCGACCAGCGCTCCCAGGCGCCGCCGCCGGCCTCGCGCAGGGCGAGCGTGGCGAAGAACCACTGCAGCGGATTGACCTGGCCGTCCTGGTCGGCGATCGGCAGGTGCTCGGCGAGCGCGGAGAGCATCTGCGCGCCACCCGACGCGCCGGCCTTGCCGTAGATCGACCGCGCGAACAGCGCCAGGCCCAGCCGTCCGGCGTCGTCGCCGGCGTTGGGCAGGCCGCGGCCGATGCGCTGGGCCTGCTCGCGCGCGCGGCCGGGGACCGGCAGGTCGCCGAGCACGGCGGTCTCGATGGCGAGCAGGGTGAAGCCGCCCAGGCCGCTGGCGCCGGCCTCGACTGACAGCCCGTCGATCGTGGCCAGCGCCTCGCCGGCGGCGGCGCGCAGGCGCGCGTCGTCGGTCAGCGCCGCGCCTTCGACCAGCGCGAGGGTGGCGAGGCCGGCGGCGACCTCGTCGTGGCCGGTCAGGCGGCGCTGCGCGCCGGCGTTCTCGACCAGCCAGTCGAGGATCCGCGCGAGGCTGCGGCCGCGCGCGACGTCGATCGGGCTGGTGCCGGTGCCTTCACCGCACAGCGCGAGCGCGGCCAGCGCCTGCACCGCGAGATCGCGGTCGAGGTCGCCGGTCAGCGGCAGGATCGCGCCGCTGGCCGGATCCTGGCGGGCCTGCAGCCAGGCCAGGCAGCCGGCGACCGCGTCGGCGCTGGCGTCCATCGCGAAATGCCGGCGCGCCTCGTCGCGGGCGCGCGCGTCGCGGCGCAGCGCCATCAGGTCGAGGTCGCTCTCGGCGATGGCGCGCCAATCGGCGGGCAGCTCGGTGGGGATGCGGCTGGTCTTGCCGTTGCCGCCGACGCCGAGCATCTCGCCGTCCGGGCGCGAAGCCGTGACGCGATCGCCGCCCTCGTCGTTGTCGCCGGTGGTCCACAGCGTCAGCAGCACCAGCGCGGCGAGATGTCCGGCGACCACCGCCTTGAGCACGCGCCAGCCGCCGTCGTTGCGCACCGGAGCCATGGTCAGGCGGCGCGACGAACCGGCGAGGCGGCGGCGCATGGCGGCGACCAGGTCGGGCTGGCGTTCGGGCGCGCATGCGCCGCGCACCAGGTCGCCGAGACGCGCGAACGCCGGGTCGGGCCGCGCGCCGTGCTCGATCACGGCATCGATCGCGTCGTCGGCGGTCTCGATCCCTGACTCGGCGGCGATGCGTTCCTGCGCGGCGTGGACCAGGTCGACCTCGCCGGGCGGACGCGCCGCGGCGCGGACGAGCTCGCCCAGGCGGGCGAGCGCCTGGCCGTCGGGGCACGCGGTGTCGCCCGAGGCGATGGCGCGGCGGATGGGGTCGTCGTGGGCGCTCATGACTCGATCAGGTCCTGGAGTTCGTCGCGCAGGAAACGCACCGCGCTGTGCATGCGGCTCTTCACGGTCCCTTCCGGGACCCCCAGGACTTGGCCGATGTCCTGGTACTTCATGTCGTGGACGATGGCCATCGTGAAGACGTCCTTCTGGCCCTGCGGCAGCGCGTCGACGGCCTGCTGGATGCGGGTGCGCAGCTGCGCGTCGCGGCCCGGGTCGAGGTCGGCGACGCGGTCGTCCGTCGCGAGCACGTCGAGCAGGCGCAGCGTCGAGCCGCCGACCTCGGCATCGAGGCTGACGTTGTGGTGCTTCTGCCGGCGGACGTGATCGATCCACAGGTTGTGGGCGATGCGGTAGAGGTACGTGCGCAGCTTCGCCGTCGGCTGGTAGCGCTCGCGCGACCGGTAGATGTTCCAGAAGGTGTCGTTCGCCAGCTCCTCGGCGACGCCCTGGTTCCAGCAGTGGTGGTAGAAGAAGCCGACCAGCTCGTTCTGGTACTTCTCGACCAGGCGCAGGAACGCCTCCTGGTCGCCGTCGCGGATGCGCTCCATCAACCGCGCGTCGTCGTCGCTGCTCATCGCACGCGGATCCGAGGACGTGAGCGACGGTGCGGGCAGGGCCATGGCGAAGGGGTGAACGCGCCGTCGGACCGGTGGTTCAGGCCGGTCTGGCCGTCACCGGGCGGTGAAGCTGCATGTGCCGTGCCGATCATGGGTTGATCGCGGGCGGGAATGCGGGCGAGGACATGGCGCCATGCTCGTCGCCCGCCGGCTCCGGGTCTACAGCGGACGCGCTCGCGCCCCGCCGCCCGGCCTGCCCCGGGATCAGCGCGTGGCGCCCGCCGCGGTCAGCATCGCGACGATGCCGCCGTGACCGCGCCGCGTCGCCCACGCCAGCGGCGTCGCCCACGCGTCGCCTGCGGGCTCCACCGCCGCGCCGCGCCGGAGCAGGAGGTCGACCATGTCGGGCAGATCGTTGGCCGCCGCCCACGCGAGGGGCGTGGAGCGCGTGTCCTCGTCGCGCGCCTCGATGTACGCGCCGTGGTCGAGGAAGATGGTCGCGATCTCGATCCGGCGCTCGCGCGCCCGACCGCGCGCATCGCGCCAGCACAGGTCGTGCAGCGGGACGACTCGCTCCCAGTTCGGCAGGTCGGGGCTCATGCCGCTGTCGAGCAGCAGGCCGAGCAGCGCCGGGTCCTCCCACAGGTACGAGCGGCAGCCGTCGACCACCGCCGGGACGCGCGCGCCAAGCGCGAGCATCCGCCGCACCAGATCGCCCTTGCCGAGGGTGCACGCCGCCGCGAAGGCCGAGCCGCAACCGGCGTCGGCGGCGTGCGGATCGGCGGCGATACGGCGCAGGACCTCGTCGTGTTCGCCCAGCCAGATCAGGTCGTAGCAGTCGAGCTTCCCGCCATGGGCGTACATCAACGCGCGCAGCTCGGGCGTCGCGGCCGCGTAGGTCGCGCTGCCGGCCGAGTCGATGGAGCCGTTGGGATCCGCGCCGTGGGCGAGCAGCAACTCCACGAGCGCCCGGTCGCCGCGCTTCGCGGCGACGTGCAGCGCCTTGCCGCGCGGCGCGTCGGCGCCCTCCGGGCGGTTCGGATCGGCGCCGCGCGCCAGCAGCAGACGCGCGGCCGCGTGCGCTCCCGCGACCGCCGCGGCGTGCAGCGGCAGCCGCTCGCTCGCGCCGTGGCGGTGGACCAGCGTCGGATCGGCGTCGAGCAGCGCGCCGAGCCGCGCGACGTCGTCGGCGCCCGCCGCGTCGTGGACGGCGTGGTCGGCGAATACGCCGGTGTCGACCGGGGCATCCGCGGAGCGCCAGCCGCGGCGCGCGTCCTCGAGCATGCGCGCGACGGAGTCGTGGCCGCGATAGCGCGCGATGGCGACCATGTCCTCGCCCGCGTGGCGGCGGAAGTTCGGGTCCGCGCCCAGGTCGAGCAGGGCACGCACCGCCTCGACATGGCCCTCGCGCGCCGCGAAGTGGATCGGCTGCGTGTACCAGTATCCGGCGCGATAGAGGTTTGCGTCGCGCGCGACGAGGCGACGTATCGCCGCGACGTCGTTGGTCAGCGCCGCGCACATCACGTCCCAGACGTCGTGGCCGCGGCACGACCACGGGCCGTGCGGAGCCGTGGAATCGAGGTCGACGGGCTTGATCATGCGCATCACCTGGTCGAGGAAGGTCGTGTCGCGCGATGGGAGCGGGAGGTCGTCGTCGATGAGCCCGCGCAGGCGCGCGCGCGCCCGGTGCAGCCGGCTCTTGGCGGTCTTCTCGCCGATGTCGAGGAACCGCGCCGTCGACCCCAGCGACCGGCCGGCGAAATAGTAGAGCGCGACGATCTCGCGCTCCGCCGGCGGCAGCGCGGCGATCGCGGCGGCGAGGTCGGGTCGCGCCTCGCTGGCCGGGGCGGCGATCCGATCCAGGGCGACCTCGCCGACGCGTGACGAGCGCCGGCGGCGATCGCAGTGCTTGAAGACGATGCGTCGCAGCCAGCCCGGGAACGCCGCCGGTTCGCGCAGCTGCCCGAGCAGGCGCCACGCGTCGGCGAAGGCGTCCTGCGCCACGTCGTCCGCCGCAGCGCGGTCGCCGAGCACGCCGAAGGCGAAGCCGGTCGCCATGTCCTGGAACCGACGCACGAGCTCGGCGAAGGCGTCGGCGTCGCCGCTGGCGGCGAACGACACCAGCGACGCGAGCACGGAGGGGGATGGTGGAGGCGGAATCATGGCAGGCATCGGCAGGACCCATACGAGGCGTGCGCGGTTGCCGGGAAAGCGCTCGTGCCCGTCGGCGCTGCCGGCACCGCGCCGCCTCGGCGATCGTGGCCGCCCGGCCTCGCAGGGGACTTCGAGCTATCGCCCCCGGGCACGACGCATGCGCACCGCCGCGTTGAGGATGCGCACCTCGACACGGAATCGTTCGGCGAGGCGCATAGGATCACAGGTGCCCGCCAGAGGCGTGGCAACTCACAGGACTCTCACAGGTCTCACACAGGACAAGCACAGGAGCGACTCATGTACGACTACGACACCAACGAATACGGCTACGGCGCCGAAGGCCATCCGACCCGCAACCTCGCGTTGGCGGCGGTGGTCGGCCTCGCCGCCTACGGCATCTACCGCCTGTTCGCCAACCCGGACATGGTCCGGCGCTTCGGCCCGATGGGCGACCGCGTCGCCGACGGCGTCCAGGACGTCAAGCACCGCGCCTCGACGGCGGCGCACGGCGCCCGCGACAAGGCCAACGAGCTGGCCGGCCGCGCCAAGGAGAAGTACCAGAACTGGCGCCAGGGCGCGGCGACCGGCGGCGAGGAGGTCGGCAGCGGCGTCGGCTCGAGCGGCCTGAACTCGGGCTCGGGCATCGGCGAGAGCGTCTGATCCGCCCGCGAGCGGATGGCTGGGAATGAGAAGCGCCCCCGTGGTCATCCACGGGGGCGCCGTCGTTTCGCAGGCGCGCCGACCGTCAGGTCGCGGCGGCCGGATCGCTCTGCAGGGCGACCACGCTGCGCGCGCCCTGGAGCGGGTAGTGCCCGCGGTGCTGCGCCTTCGGGAAGCGGTCGGCCTGCGGCTCGGCGCCGACCGACACGAACGCCGCTCCACCGCGCGGCAGCTGCTCCCACAGCCACGGGCGCGCCGGCGTGCCGCGCTGCGACATGACCAGGGCGGTCACGTAGGCCAGGGTGGTGTCCTCGGGCGTGGTCGGCACGACCCACAGCGGGCGCTCGCACGCGGGCAGGCGGGCGAGGAGCCCTTTGAGGTGATCGCGCGCGGTCGACAGCAGGGCGTCCTCGCGCGGGAACGATTTGTCGCAGGCGCGGTACTCGGCCATGGCCACCAGGAGCGGCAGCCACGCCGCGGTCGCCTGGTCGGTCATCTTGGCTTCCCACGACGCGCGCTGGAGCAGCTCGAAGGTGCGCCCGTAGTTCTTGGTGTGCAGCGCATCGACGAGGCGGTCGCGCAGCTCGCGCGCCTGGGGATCGACCGGCGCCGGCAGGGCCTTGGTCGCGTCGAGGGTGACGATCTTGACCGGCTCGCACATCTCGGCGGGCCACTTGGGCATGCCGTCCTGGATCAGGCGGCTGATCAGCATCCCCGACTTCACCAGGGTCGACATGCGCTTGAGCTCATCGATCTGATAGCGGGTGAAATAGCGGTAGCCGTTGGCATGGCGACCCGGACGCGGCCAGCCGTAGCGGAGCTCCCACATGCGCAGCACGCCGGCGGACAGGCCGCAGGCCTTGCTGGTGGTCTCGATATCGAAGGTCTCGGTCTGGGGCTGGGGGGTCGTCGAGGCGGCGGTCATAATTGGGTAGTTCCTGTAAATCCGATGTGGTCGACGCGTTTCATCCCCACCGTAGCGAGGGATCGGCCGCAACAATGCGCGCCTTCGGCTCCTGCGCAGTCTTTTTCTGGTCCTGTTGCAGCTACTAGGCCGGGGGGTTGACGTGCCACTTACATCCCTCGTCGCAGCTCATCGCCGCCAGGTCAGCGGCGCCGAAACGATGCGTACGGCGAGCGCGGCGGCGACCACGTACCAGGCCGGCGCGTGGCTCAGGCCGACGGCCGCCTCCAGCGCGCCGAGCGCCGGGAAGAGCGCCAGGGCGCCGACGACGCACGCCAGCGCCCCGGCGGCGTAGTACGCGGCGTGGAAGCGCGTGTCGCCGGGAGGCGCGATCTCGTAGATGCGCCCGAGCACGGCGATCCCGATCAGTCCACGCGCCGCTCCCGATGCGGCCATCGCCAGCGGGAAGAGCCAGTCGCGGTTCGCCGCCGTGAGCATGAGGAACGACGCGTCGGTGGCGATCAGCGCGAGGTGCGCGATCGCCAGCATCGCGCCGCTGCCGACGCGGGGCAGCATCCAGCCGGCGACGAGCGTCACCGCGATCTGGACCGGCAGCGTCGCGCGCGATTGTCCCCACGCGAAGTCGCGCGCGTCGATGCCCGCGTCGTGCATCAGCACGGGCAGGTACGGCAGGGTGCACGCCAGCGCCAGGCCGTGCGCCATGTTCCAGCCGATCAGACGCAGGAAAGCGCCCCGCCCGCTCAGCGTGAAGCGCGGCCGCGGCGCGGCGTTCGCCGGCGGTCCGGGCGCGGCGGGCGACCGCGCCAGCAGCGGTGTGCCGACGATCGCGACGAGCGTCGCTCCGACCAGGATGCCGCCGAGCCACCAGCGCTCGTCGTCGCCGGCGAGATCGCGCGGCACGACCAGCGACAACGCGCCCGTCGCGACGGTCGTGACGATCAGCGTGAACAGGTTGCGCCACGCGATGAAGCGCCCGCGCAGCGCCGGCGGCACGAGCTGCTGGGTCCAGGCGGAGAACGCGCCCATGCTCGAGAACAGCGCGAGCTGCGCGGCGAAGACGCACGCGAGCGCGCCGGCCAGCCCCCAGCCGACGCCGAGCCCCGTCGCCAGCGCCGCGAGCGGCGCCGCGACGACGCCCAGCCACAGCACCCGGCCGGTCAGCGCCGCGAGCACGCAGAACCGTCGCGAGGTCTCGGCGTGGTCGCGGCCGCGCGCGCGGTCGTGCGCGCGCTCGCGCCACCACGCCACCGCGGGCGCGAGGACGACCGCCGCGCAGCCGATGAACGGCAGCCACGCCAGCTGGCGATCATCGGCGCCCGACACGCGCAGCCAGCTCACCAGGTAGAACGATTCGAGCGTCACGGCGCCCGCCACCTGCACCCACAGCATCGCCGGCGCGACCTCGACCAGCAGCCAGCCGATCCCCGGACGGGCGGCGACCAGCGGCCCGGCGCCCAGGCGCGCCACGGCGCGGTCGACCAACGGCCTCGTCACGACGGGCGGCTCCACGATGGGACGGACGATGCGCGCGCGGCGCGCGGCGCAGCAGAAATGCAGGGCATGGTCAGCCGGATCGTACCTGGTTGTGGTACAATCGACCTCCCCTGGTGCCTTTTCTTCCCTGTCCCAGCCGGCGTCGCGGCGCGTTAGCATCAACGCCTGCGCGCACGCGGCGAACTACCGCCAGCCCGCCGTCACGAGGTCCGCCAGCGTATGACCCGATCGCTCCTCTCCGCCGCGCTCGTCCTGTGCGTCGTCGCGGCGTCGCCGACGGCGCTCGACGCGGCCACCGAGCCGGTGGCCTTCAACCGCGACATCCGGCCGATCCTCGCCGAGAACTGCTTCCACTGCCACGGCCCCGATCCGGGCAGCCGCAAGGCGCGCCTGCGTCTCGATCGCGAGGAGGGCTTCTTCGGCGAGCGCGACGACGGCCCGACCGTCGTGCGCGGCAAGCCCGACGAGAGCCCGCTCTACCAGCGCATCGCCTCGCACGACGAGGACGAGGTGATGCCGCCGCCGAAGACCAGGAAGGTCCTGACCGACGCGCAGCGCGGTCTCGTTCGCCGCTGGATCGCGCAGGACGCGCCGTGGCAGCCGCACTGGTCGTTCATCGCGCCGCAGCGTCCGGCCGCGCCCGCCGTCGCCGACCAGGCCTGGCCGCGCAACGCCATCGACCGCTTCGTACTCGCGCAGCTCGAGCACGCCGGCCTGAAGCCGGCGGCCGAGGCCGATCGCCGGACGTTGGCGCGCCGCGTCGCGCTCGACATCACCGGCCTGCCGCCGACGCCCGCGGAGGTCGACGCGTTCGTCGCCGACCGCGCCGACGACGCCTACGAGCGCCTGGTCGACCGCCTGCTGGCGTCGCCGCGTTACGGCGAGCACCGCGCGCGCTTCTGGCTCGACGCGGCGCGCTACGCCGACACCCACGGCCTGCACTTCGACAACTACCGCGAGATGTGGGCCTACCGCGACTGGGTGATCGCCGCGTTCAACGCCAACCAGCGCTTCGACGCCTTCACCATCGAGCAGATCGCCGGCGACCTGCTGCCCGCGCCGACCCGCGACCAGCGCATCGCCACCGGCTTCCACCGCTGCAACATCACGACCAGCGAAGGCGGAACGATCGAGGAGGAGAACCTCGCCAACTACGCGCGCGACCGCGTCGAGACCACTTCGTGGGTGTGGCTCGGCCTGACCGCGAACTGCACGGTGTGCCACGACCACAAGTTCGACCCGATCACCGCCAAGGATTTCTACGCCTTCAGCGCGTACTTCCGCAACACCACCCAGGGCGCGCTCGACGGCAACGTCAAGGATTCGGCCCCGGTCCTGCGCCTGCCGCCGACCGCGGAGGACGAGCGCCGGCTCGCGGCCCTGCCCGGCGAGCTCGCCGCGGCGCAGGCGGCGATCGACCAGCGCAACGCCGCGCTGAAGGGCGGGTTCGACGCGTGGCTGGCGACGCTGACGGTCGACGGCTGGCGCGCCGAGGTGGCGAAGCTCGGCGAGCCGGCGCTGCACCTGCCGCTCGATGCCGCGCCCGTCGACCAGGCGGTCGTGGCGACGATCGGCGGCGTCGCCGCGCGCGCGCGCCTGGCCGAGCCGGTCGCGTGGGAGGAGGTCGGCGGCATCGCGCCGCGCTTCGGCCTCGCCAACCAGGCGACCATCGATGGCGTCGCCGATCTCGGTCGCGCCACGCCGTTCGCCTACGGCGCATGGGTGCGGTTGAGCGGCGACAGCGGCGACGCCGGCGCGCTCTTCGCGCGCATGGACAGCACGCTCGCGCATCGCGGCTGGGACCTGTGGGTCGAGGGCGATCGCTACGGCGCGCACCTGATCCACTCGTGGCCCGACGACGCGATCAAGGTCCGGGCGAACGCCGGCGTCGTGCGCCGCGATACCTGGCAGCACGTGTTCGTCAGCTACGACGGCTCGGGCCACGCCTCCGGGCTGCGCCTGTACGTCGATGGCCAGGAGGTCGGCACCGAGATCGCCGCCGACACCCTGCGCACCGACAGCCGCACGACCGCGCCGTTCACCATCGGCCGGCGCCTGCACGACGCCGGCTTCGCCAAGGCGTGGCTGCGCGACGTGCGCATCTACACCCGTCGCCTGGACGCGTCCGAGGTCGGAGCGCTGGCGTTCGCGTCGCGCATCGCCGCCTTCCTCGGCGCGCCCGCCGAGCAGCGCCCGCAGGCCGAGCGCGACGCGCTGTTCGCGATCCACGCCGGCGGCGACGCCGAGGTGCGCGCCCAGCGCGACCGCGTCGCCGCGCTCCAGGCCGAGCAGGCGTCGATCAACGCGCGCAGCGCGGTGACCCACGTCATGGAGGAACGCGCCGACCGCATGCCCAGCGCCGCGATCCTGTTCCGCGGCCAGTACGACCAGCCCAAGGAGGTCGTCGAGGCCGCGCCGTTCGGCTGGCTGCACCCGCTGCCGTCGGACGCGCCGAAGAACCGCCTGGGCCTCGCCCGCTGGCTGGTCGCGGCCGAGAACCCGCTGACCCCGCGCGTGATCGCCAACCGCCTCTGGCAGGAGCTGTTCGGCGCCGGCCTGGTGAAGACCAGCGAGGACTTCGGCATCATGGGCGACGCGCCGTCGCATCCCGAGCTGCTCGACTGGCTCGCGGTCGAGCTGCGCGAGGGCTGGGACGTGAAGAAGCTGATCCGCACCATGGTGCTGTCGGCGACGTATCGCCAGGCGGCGGTGGCCGACGCGGTCAAGCGCGGCATCGATCCGACCAACCGCCTGCTGTCGCGCGGGCCGCGCTTCCGCATGGACGCCGAGATGGTGCGCGACCTGGCGCTGTCGGCGTCGGGCGCGCTGTCCGAGCGCATCGGCGGCCCGAGCGTCAAGCCGTACCAGCCCGACGGCGTGTGGGAGGCCGTCGGCATGCGCGAGTCCGACACCAAGAACTACCGCCGCGACGCCGGCGAGGCGCTCTACCGCCGCAGCCTGTACACCTTCTGGAAGCGCATGGCACCGCCGGCGGCGCTGGAGATCCTCAACGCGCCGAGCCGCGAGAGCTCGTGCGTGCGGCGCGAGCGCACCAACACGCCGATGCAGGCGCTGGTCACGCTCAACGATCCGCAGTTCGTGGAGGCGGCGCGCCTGCTCGCGCAGCGCGTGCTGCAGGAGCCGAGCGTGCCGCAGGGCCACGACGACGACGCGCGGCGCCGCGACGCCATCGGCATGCGCGTCCTGGCGCGGCCGTTCACGCCGGACGAGCACGCGATCGTCGGCGCTTCGCTCGCGACGCTGCGCGCGCACTACCGCGCGCAGCCGGAGGCCGCGACCGCGCTGCTCGCGGTCGGCGACACGCGCAGCGATCCCGCGCTCGACGCTGCCGAGCTCGCCGCGTTCACCATGCTCTGCAACCAGGTCCTCAACCTCGACGAGGCGCTCACCAAATGAACCCGTTCCCGCTCAGCCGCCGCCAGCTGCTCGCGCGCGGCGCCAACGTCCTCGGCGCCGCCGCGCTCGCCTCGCTCGGCGCGCCACGCCTGTTCGCCAACGAGCCGGCCGGCGCCGTCGTCCCCGGTCCGCATTTCCCGGGCAAGGCCAAGCACGTCATCTGGCTGCACATGGTCGGCGGACCATCGCAGATGGATCTGTTCGACCCGAAGCCGCAGATGGCCGAGTGGTACGACAAGGACCTGCCCGAGTCGGTCCGCAACGGCCAGCGCCTGACGACCATGACCTCGGGCCAGACCCGCTTCCCGATCGCGCCGTCGATCTACCCGTTCAAGCAGCACGGCCAGTGCGGCATGTGGCTGAGCGATCTGCTGCCGAACCTCGCGCAGTGCGCCGACGACATCTGCTGGATGAAGTCGATGCACACCGAGGCGATCAACCACGAGCCGGCGATCAGCCAGATCCAGACCGGCAACCAGATCGGCGGCCGCCCGTGCCTGGGCGCGTGGGCGTCCTACGGCCTCGGATCGCTCAACAAGGACCTGCCGGCGTTCGTCGTGCTGGTCGCGACGCCGTCGAACCGCGAGCAGGAGCAGGCGATCTCCGGACGGCTGTGGTCGGCGGGCTTCCTGCCGGGCGAGCACGCCGGCGTGTCGTTCCGCTCGGCGGGCGACCCGATCCTGTTCATCAACGATCCGCCGGGCGTCAGCCGCGACCTGCGCCGCGCGACGCTCGACGGGATCGGCGCGATGAACCGCATCGCGGCGCAGCGCTTCGGCGATCCCGAGACCGACCTGCGCATCAGCCAGTACGAGATGGCGTTCCGCATGCAGGCGAGCGTGCCCGAGCTGACCGCGATCGACGCCGAGCCGGCGTCGACCTGGGCGCTCTACGGCGAGGACGCGCGCAAGCCGGGCACCTTCGCCAACAACGCGCTGATGGCGCGGCGGCTGGTCGAGCGCGGCGTGCGCTTCATCCAGGTCTACCACAACAACTGGGACCACCACGCGAACCTCACCGGCCGCATGCCCCACCAGTGCCGCGACGTCGACCGCGCGCTGTACGGGCTGATCACCGACCTGAAGTCGCGCGGCATGTTCGACGACACCCTGATCATCTGGGGCGGCGAGTTCGGCCGGACGATCTACTCGCAGGGCGGCCTGACCAAGGAGAACTACGGCCGCGACCACCATCCGCGCTGCTTCACCATGTGGATGGCGGGCGGCGGCGCGAAGGGCGGCCACATCCACGGCGAGACCGACGACTTCAGCTACAACATCGTCAAGGATCCGATCCACATCCGCGACTTCCATGCCACGGTGCTCCACCTGATGGGCTTCGACCACGAGCACCTGACCTACAAGTGGCAGGGGCTCGACGCCAAGCTGACGGGGACGGAGAAGGCGGAGATCATCAAGGCATTGATGGCGTAGCCGTCCTCGCGGCTCGCGGCTCGCGGCTCGCGGCTCGCGGCTCGCGGCTCGCGGCTCGCGGCTCGCGGCTCGCGGCTCGCGGCTCGCGGCTCGCGGCTCGCGGCTCGCGGC
>DASPLE010000040.1:0-48651 GCA_035627695.1 Planctomycetota bacterium | reverse complement strand
GATGCCCCGCTCAATTGCTGAACAGATGAGCATTCCAGCTCCCGATCCCGCTCGTGCTTCCCGCCGCACTGCTGCCGCGCGCAGCAGATACCGCCGGCACGACCTGCGCACTGGCCGGTCATCATCACGCGCCGCCGCATGGGCCGGTTCCGGCGTCGCCGATGGCGATCATCCCCATCACCCCCGTGACGCCTCGTCACCCTGGAGTCCCGATGTCCCTGTTCCGCACTCCCCTGAGCACGGCCTTCGCGGCCACGCTCGCGCTGCTGGCATCCGCCGGCGCGCTCACCGCCGCCGACGACACGGTCAAGATCGGCGTCCTGCACTCGCTCTCCGGGACGATGGCGATCTCGGAGGTCTCCTGCAGGGACGGCAGCCTGCTCGCGGTGAAGGAGATCAACGCGGCGGGCGGCGTGCTCGGCAAGAAGATCGAGGCGGTCGTCGTCGACCCGGCCTCCGACTGGCCGCTGTTCGCCGAGAAGGCCAAGCAGCTGCTGACCCAGGACAAGGTCGCGGCGGTCTTCGGCTGCTGGACCTCGGTCAGCCGCAAGTCGGTGCTGCCGGTGTTCGAGGAGAACAACGGCCTGCTCTTCTACCCGGTGCAGTACGAGGGCGAGGAGCAGTCGCTCAACGTCTTCTACACCGCCGCGTCGCCCAACCAGCAGCTCATCCCCGCCACCGAATACCTGATGAGCGAGGACGGCGGCGCCTGCACGAAGTTCTACCTGCTCGGCACCGACTACGTCTTCCCGCGCACCGCCAACAAGGTGCTCAAGGCGTTCCTCATGGCCAAGGGCGTGAAGGAGTCGGACATCGCCGAGGAGTACACGCCCTTCGGCCACAAGGACTACCAGACGATCGTCGGCAAGATCAAGACCTTCGCCGCGGGCGGCAGGGCGTGCGTGCTGTCGACGATCAACGGCGACTCGAACGTGCCCTTCTACAAGGAGTTCGCCAACCAGGGCCTGACCGCCGCCGACTGCCCGGTGATGGCGTTCTCGGTCGCCGAGGACGAGCTGCGCGCGATGGACGTGCCGCCGCTGGTCGGCCATCTCGCGGCGTGGAACTACTTCCAGTCGCTCGGATCGCCGGAGAACGCCGCGTTCGTGAAGGCGTTCAAGGCCGAGTACGGCGCCGACCGCGTCACCGACGATCCGATCGAAGCCGCGTACTACGGCGTCTACGTGTGGAAGGCGGCGTGCGAGAAGGCCAGGAGCTTCGAGGTCGACAAGGTCCGCGAAGCGGTCTACGGGCTCGAGTTCGCGGCGCCGGGCGGCGCCAAGAAGATGGATGCCAAGAACCAGCACACCTACAAGCCGGTGTACGTCGGCGAGATCCTCAAGGACGGCCAGTTCAAGATCGTCTGGAAGTCGGACGGGCTGGTGAAGCCCGACAGCTACAGCAGCTACCTGTGGCCCGACGCGTCGAAGATCCCGGCGCCGACCGGCGGACCGAAGAAGCATTGAGCCGCTGACGCCGGCGCGGCCCGTCCATCGTGTGGATGGATGGGCCGCGCCGGACGTCGAGCGCGAAGCGCGACGCTCGAAGCGCGACGTTCGAAGCGCGAGGCTCGAAGCGCGACGCTCGAAGCGCGAAGTGCGAAGTGCGAAGTGCGAAGTGCGAAGTGCGAAGTGCGAAGCAGCGAACGCCTGCCACTCGCCCACCAGGAACCGATCTCCTCCGATGACCGTCCTGCGCCGCCTCCTCCTCGCCCTGATCGCCTGCGCCTGCGGCCACGCCGCGGATGACGCGGCGATCGACGGGATGCTCGCCGGACTCGGCGACGCCGACCGCGCCGTGCGCACAGCCGCGCTCGAGCGGCTCGGCGCGACCCGCGACGGCCGCCTCCTGCCCTTCCTCGACGACTACGCCCAGGGCGGCGCCTACCGCTGGGACGGACGCATCGTCCTCGCGCCGGAGGCCATCACCGGCGATGACGGCGCGAAGCGCGCGCTGCCGCTCGATCCCCTGAGCCGGCAGCCGCTGAGCGCGGCGCACGTTCCGCTCGCCGATCTGACGCCGCTCGAGGTCGGCCGGCGCGAACGCGGGGCGGCGCGCGACGCCGGCAACCACCTGCGCCTCTTCGCTCCGCAGCGCGACGCGCGCCTGACAGCGGTGACGCGCCTCGGCGAAAGCGGCGATGCGTCGGCGATGCCGCTGCTGAGCGCGATCGCGCGCGACGACGCCGATGCCGGCGTGCGCGATGCCGCCGAGGAGGGCGTCCTTCTGCTGCGCCTGGCGGGCGACGATCGCGGCTCGCGCGGCGTCGCGATCGCCGCGCTCGGCGAACGCGGCTCGGCGCGCGCCGCGGCGCGGCTGCGCGCCCTCGTCGAGAGCAGGCCGGATGCCGACACCGCCGCCGCGGCCGACGCGGCGATCGCGCGCATCGACCAGTGGCAGTCGGCCGTGCGCGGCGTCGGCCACGTCTTCAGCGGCCTGTCGCTCGGCTCGATCCTCATCCTCATGGCGCTCGGCCTGGCGGTGGTCTTCGGCCTGATGGGCGTCATCAACATGGCGCACGGCGAACTGGTGATGATCGGCGCGTACGCCACCTTCCTGACCCAGAAGGCGTTCGAGGCATGGTTGCCGGCGGCGTGGTTCCCCGCGTACTTCGTCGCCGCCATCCCGATCGCGTTCCTGGCGGCCGGAGCGGTCGGCCGGCTGATCGAGCTGACCGTCATCCGCTGGCTCTACGGCCGGCCGCTGGAGACGCTGCTCGCGACCTACGGCGTGTCGCTGGTCCTCATCCAGGCGGTGCGCACGACCTTCGGCGACAACTGCGCGGTCAACAGCCCGGCCTGGCTGCAGGGCGGCGTCGAGGTCGCGTCCGGCCTCGTCCTGCCCTACGCGCGGCTGTTCATCATCGCGTTCTGCGCGCTCAACGTCGTCGGCCTGGTGCTGCTGATCGGGCGCACGCGCCTCGGCCTGCTGCTGCGCGCGACCACCCAGAACCGCGCCATGGCCGGAGCGCTCGGGGTGAAGACGCGCGCGATCGACGGCTGGGCCTTCACGCTCGGTTCCGGCATGGCCGGCATGGCGGGCTGCGCGCTGACCCTGATCAGCAACATCACGCCGAACATGGGCCAGGAGCTGGTGGTCGACTCGTTCCTGGTCGTCGTGGTCGGCGGCGTCGGCAAGCTCGCCGGCGTGGTCATCGCCGGCCTGGGGCTGGGCGGCGCGACCAAGCTGCTCGAGCCGTGGGCCGAGGCGGTCTGGGCCAAGGTGCTGGTGCTGCTCATGGTCATCGCCTTCATCCAGTGGCGGCCGTCGGGCCTGTTCCCGCAGAAGGGACGGCTCTCCGATGCGTGACCTCGTCGCCGCGCATGGCGCGATCTCGCGCTCGGCGCCGTGGGTGGCCCTGGCGGTGTTCGCCGTCGTCCTGCCGGGACTCCACGTCGCCGGCGCGATGGACATCGGCGCGCTCAACACCTGGGGCAAGTTCCTGGCCATCGCGATCATGGCGATCGGCCTCGACCTGGTGTGGGGCTACGCGGGGATGCTCTCGCTCTGCCAGATGCTGTTCTTCACCCTCGGCGGGTATTGCATGGGCATGTACCTGGCGATGCACGGACCGCTCGACGGCGACGGCATCCCGCGCTGCCTGTTCGTGGTCTCGTCCGAGGTCTCGGGAACGACGCTGCCCTGGTTCTGGCGGCCGTTCGCGTCGTTCGCGGTGTCGTCGACGCTGGTGCTGCTGCTGCCGGCGCTGGTCGCCGGGGTGTTCGGCTGGTTCGCGTTCCGCAGCCGGGTGAAGGGCGTGTACTTCTCGATCATCACCCAGGCGCTGACCATCGCGGCGTGGCTGGTGTTCAGCCGCAACGAGAGCCGCCTGTGCGGCACCAACGGCCTGACCAACTTCGCCACGATCCTCGGCTTCGACCTGCGCGCGCCGTCGACCAAGCTCGGCCTCTATCTCGCCACGGTCGCGGCGGTGGCGGGCGCCGTCGCGCTCGCGCGCTGGCTGGTCGCCACCCGCACCGGGCGGATCCTGATCGCGGTGCGCGACAACGAGAGCCGCCTGCGCTTCGCCGGCTACCAGCCGGTGGCGTACAAGTGCCTGGCGTTCGCGGTCGCCGGCGCGCTCGGCGGGCTGTCCGGCGCGCTGTTCGCGGCGCAGAACGGCATCGTCACGCCGTCGTTCATGAAGCCGGAGACCTCGGTCGTCGCCGTGGTCATGGTCGCCCTGGGCGGGCGCGGCACGATCCACGGCGCGATCCTCGGCGCGCTGCTCTACAAGTGGCTCGAGAACGAGCTCAGCACGCTGATCGCCAACCACTGGAACTTCGTCCTCGGCGGCATCTTCATCGCCGTGGTCCTGTTCATGCCGGACGGGCTGGTCGGCGCATGGCGCGCGCTCGGCGCGTGGCTGGCGCGTACCACCGCCGCCCGCGACCAGGCCACGGTCGCGGCCATGCCGGCGAAGGCCGCGCCATGATCAGCGCGCCCTCGCACGTCCCGAACGAGCTCTACCAGCCGTCCGACATGGACCTGGTCCAGGTCCAGGACGTGGTCGTCGAGTTCGACGGCTTCCGCGCGCTCGACGTCGCGTACTTCGGCGTCGACCGCGGCGAGCTGCGCGTCGTCATCGGCCCGAACGGGGCGGGCAAGACCACGCTGTGCGACGTCATCAGCGGCAAGACCGCGCCGGTCGCGGGCCGCGTGGTCTTCGACGACGTCGACATCACCCGCGCCAGCGACGCCGACATCGCCCGCCTCGGCGTCGGCCGCAAGTTCCAGACGCCGACCGTGTTCAACAGCCTGACGGTGGCCGAGAACATGGAGCTCGCGCTGCCCGGCCGGCGCGGCGCGCTGCGCAACCTGTTCGCCCGTACGACCGGCTCGCAGCGCGACGAGATCATGACCGTGCTCGGCCGCGTCCACCTCGCCGAGCTCGCCGGCGCGCAGGCGTCCAGCCTCAGCCACGGCCAGCGCCAGTGGCTCGAGATCAGCATGCTCATCGTGGCCAAGCCCAAGCTGCTGCTGGTCGACGAGCCCGCCGCGGGGCTCACCGATCACGAGACCGAGCTGACGGCGCAGCTGCTCACCGAGCTCACGGGCGCGCACACCCTGATCGTCATCGAGCACGACATGGAGTTCGTCCGGCGCCTCGCCAGCCGCGTCACCGTGCTGTGCGAGGGCCGCGTGCTGGCCGACGGCACGCTCGACCAGGTGCAGCAGGACCCGCGTGTCGTCGAGGCCTACCTCGGCCGCGGCCGCGAACGCACCCCGGAGCGCCGCTGATGCTCGCGATCGACGGTCTCCACTACGCCTACGGCGCCGTCGCGGCGCTCAACGGCGTCAGCCTGAGCGCCGATCCGGGCGTGATCACCTGCGTCATGGGGCGCAACGGCGTCGGCAAGACCACGCTGATGCGCACGGTGATGGGCAGCTACCGCGCAACGCGCGGCACGGTGACGCTGGACGGCATCGACGTCACCCGCCTGCCGGCGCACGCGCGCGCGCGGGCGGGGCTGGCGCTGGTGCCGCAGGGCCGCGAGATCTTCCCCAAGCTGACGGTGGCCGACAACCTGCGCATCGGCCTGGAGGCGCGCCGCGACGGCCGGCGGACGATCCCGGACGACGTCTTCGAGCTGTTCCCGGTGCTGCGCCTGTTCCTCAAGCGCATGGGCGGCGACCTCTCCGGCGGGCAGCAGCAGCAGCTCGCCATAGCCCGCGCGCTGGTCGGCGAGCCGTCGGTGCTGCTGCTCGACGAGCCGACCGAGGGCATCCAGCCCAACGTCATCCACGACATCGGCGTCGTCCTGCGCCGGCTCGCGGGCGAGCGGCGCATGACCATCGTCCTGGTCGAGCAGTACCTCGACTTCGTCGCCGAGTTCGGCCACCGGTTCGCGATCATGGATCGCGGACAGGTCGCGGCAGCGGGGGACACGTCGGCGCTGACGCCCGCGCTGGTCGACCAGCACCTGCGCGTCTGACGCGGCGCGGTAGCGGTCTGGCCATCGCCGGCGACATCGCATGATCCCCGCCGCCATGGCCCAGCTCCCGTCCTTCGCGGTCGACGACGCCGCGCCTGGCCATGGGCGTGTGGCGGTCGCGCGGGTCGAGGACCAGGCGGCCATCATCTCCTGCGCGGCGACCTCGCCGCTCAAGCTGATCTGCCAGAGGCGCGGCGCCGCGGCGTGGATCTACGCCGCGTCGTTCGGCGGCGGGCTCATGCCCGGCGACGATCTGGCGCTGACCATCGACGTCGGTCCGCACGCGCGCGCCTTCGTCACCAGCCAGTCGGCGACCAAGGTCTTCCGCAGCGACGACGGCGGCGAAGCGCGCAGCCGCATCGACGCGCGTGTCGGTGCGGCCGGCCTGCTCGCGCTGTGGCCCGATCCGGTCGCGTGCTTCGCCGATGCGCGCTTCGCGAACCGCGTGCGCGTCGATCTCGCCGCGCACGCCAGCGCGCTGGTGGTCGACGCCGTCACGGGCGGCCGGCTGGCGCGCGGCGAACGCTGGTCATTCGCGCGCTACGCCGCGCGCATCGAGCTGCGTCGCGACGGCGCGCCGCTGGCCATCGAGGCGCTGACGCTCGACCGCGCCGACGGCGACATCGGCGCGCGCCTGCCCGGCTGCGGCGCGTACGCCAGCGCGCTGCTGGTCGGCCCCCTGCTGCGCGACCTCGCCGGCGAGGTCCTGGCGCTGGTCGGCGCGCGCGATCCCGCCGAGCGGCCGTACGTCTCCGCCAGTCCGCTCGCCGACGGCTGCGCGCTGCGCGTCGCCGCCGAGTCGGCCGAGGCGGTGCACGCGGCGCTGCGCCGACACCTCGCCGCCCTGGCGCCGCTGATCGGCGGTGATCCGTGGTCGCACCGTCACTGAGCGCAGGCACGAACCATGCACCTGAATCCCCGCGAGATCGACAAGCTCCAGCTCCATCAGGCGGGATTCCTCGCCCAGAAGCGCCTGGCCCGCGGCCTGCGCCTGAACCAGCCCGAGGCGGTGGCGCTGATCGCGACGCAGCTGCTCGAGTTCATCCGCGACGGCCGCCGCGTCGCCGAGCTCATGGACCTCGGCCGCAGGCTGCTCGGAAGGCGTCAGACCATGCCGGGCGTGCCGGCGATGATCCACGACGTGCAGGTCGAGGGGACGTTCCCCGACGGCACCAAGCTGGTGACGGTGCACGATCCGATCGCGGCCGATGACGGTGATCTCGCGTTGGCGCTGTACGGATCGTTCCTGCCGGCGCCGGCGCTCGATCGTTTCCACGACGACGACGACGCCGCGTTCGACGACGGCGCGCCGGGCGAGATCCGGGTCGCGGCCGGCGACATCGCGCTCAACGCCGATCGCGTCCGCGCGTCGCTGACCATCACCAACCTCGCCGACCGCCCGATCCAGGTCGGCAGCCACTACCACCTGGTCGAGACCAATCCCTACCTGCGCTTCGATCGCGACCGCGCCTACGGCATGCGCCTCGACATCCCGGCGGGGACCGCGGTGCGCTTCGAGCCCGGCGAGAGCAGGACCGTCGCCATCGTCGCCATCGCCGGGAACCGCGTCATCCGCGGCGGCAATGGGCTTGCCGATGGGCCGGTCAACGAGGCGAATCGCGTCACGACCATGGAGCGCGTCGCCGCGCGCGGCTTCGCCCACGAGAGGAGCGCGCCATGACCGCGATCCCGCGCGCCGCCTACGCGGCGCTCTACGGCCCGACCACCGGCGACCGCGTGCGCCTCGGCGACACCTGCCTGTGGCTCGAGGTCGAGCGCGACCACACGGTCTACGGCGACGAGTGCACCTTCGGCGGCGGCAAGGTGATCCGCGACGGCATGGGCCAGGCCTGCGGCGCCGCGCAGCGCGACGCCCTCGACCTGGTCATCACCAACGCGCTGATCGTCGACTGGACCGGCATCGTCAAGGCGGACATCGGCGTGAAGGACGGCCTCATCATCGGCATCGGCAAGGCCGGCAATCCGGACGTCATGGCCGGGGTCACGCCCGGCATGGTCATCGGCGTCACCACCGAGGTCATCGCCGGCGAGCACCTGATCGTCACCGCCGGCGGCATCGACTCGCACATCCACTTCATCTGCCCGCAGCATGCGCACGAAGCCATCGCCAGCGGCATCACCACGTTCATCGGCGGCGGCACCGGGCCGGCGACCGGCACCTGCGCGACGACCTGCACGCCGGGCGAGCGCCATCTCGCGCTGATGCTGCAGGCGAGCGACGCGCTGCCGCTGAACATGGGATTCACCGGCAAGGGCAACAGCGCCAAGCCCACGGGGCTGGTCGAGCAGATCCATGGCGGCGCGATCGGCCTCAAGCTGCACGAGGACTGGGGCACCACGCCGGCGGCGATCGACGCGTGCCTGACGGTGTGCGACGAGTTCGACGTCCAGGCGACCATCCACACCGACACGCTCAACGAATCCGGCGCCGTCGAGCATTCGATCGCCGCGCTCAAGGGCCGCACGATCCACACCTACCACAGCGAGGGCGCCGGCGGCGGCCACGCGCCCGACATCCTCGTGGTGTGCGGCCAGCCGAACGTGATCCCGTCGTCGACCAACCCGACGCGCCCGTTCACCGTCAACACCATCGACGAGCACCTCGACATGCTCATGGTCTGCCACCACCTCTCGAAGGACATCCCGGAGGACGTCGCCTTCGCCGAGTCGCGCATCCGCGACCAGACCATCGCCGCCGAGGACATCCTGCACGACCTCGGCGCGATCTCGATCATCTCGTCCGACTCGCAGGCCATGGGCCGCGTCGGCGAGGTCGCGACGCGCACCTGGCAGACCGCCGACAAGATGAAGCGCCAGCGCGGGCGCTTGAGCGGGGAGCGCGGCGAGAACGACAACCTGCGCATCCGCCGCTACGTCGCCAAGTACACCATCAACCCGGCCATCGCCCACGGCGTCGGCCACGCCGTCGGCTCGGTCGAGGTCGGCAAGCTCGCCGATCTCGTGCTGTGGCGGCCGGCGCTGTTCGGCGCCAAGCCCGAGCTGGTGCTCAAGGGCGGCTTCATCGCCTGGGCGCAGATGGGCGACGCCAACGCGTCGATCCCGACGCCGCAGCCGGTGGCGATGCGGCCGATGTTCGGCGCGCTGGGCCGCGCGACCGGCGCGACCTCGCTGGCGTTCGTCTCGCGGGTCGCGCACGCCGGCGGCATCGCTGCGCGCCTCGGACTGCACAAGCGCGTGGAGGCGGTGCGCCGCTGCCGCGGCATCGGCAAGCGCGACATGCGCCTGAACGACGCGACGCCGCGGATCACGGTCGACCCCGAGACCTACCGCGTCGAGGCCGACGGCGAGCGCCTGTGGTGCGAGCCCGCCAAGCGGCTGCCGCTGAGCCAGCGCTACGCGCTGTTCTGACCATGGACGTGCTCGCCCATCAGCGTGCGGCGTACCGCCGCGACGGCTTCGCCGTGCTGCCGCGCTGGCTCGACGTGCGCGCGCGCACGCGCCTGCGCGCGATCGTCGACCGCGCCGCCGAGCGCTGCGCCGGGCCGTGCCCCGAGGACACGACCAATCTCGCCTACCTCACGGATCCGCGCTGGTTCGCCGGACGCGACGGCGACCTGCGCGAGCTGCTCGGCTGGGTCGCGCGCGCCACGGCGGACGCGGCGCTGATCGCCGGCGACACCGCGATCTTCGTCAATACCCAGTACTTCAGCGAGCCGCGGGCGCGCTCGTGGAACGGCGACTGGCACCGCGATTGCCAGTTCATGCGCGGCTTCGCGGGCGAGGACGCGATCCGCTCGGCGTCGCACGGGCTGCACCTGCGCGTCGCGCTGGTCGACGACGACCACCTCGAGATCGCGCCCGGATCGCATGCGCGCGCGGATACGCCCGAGGAATCGCGCGCCCGCCGCGAGCGGCTCGACGTCGCCGTGCCGGCGCGGCGCATCGCCCTGCGCGCCGGCGACGGCCTGCTGTTCCACGCATGGTCGGTGCACCGCGGACGGTACCTGACCGGCGCGCCGCGGCGCACCTTCGATCTCGTGCTCGCGCTCGGCGACGGCTGCCGGGACTGCCCGCCGGACTGCTTCCCGCCGCCGCCGCCGCTGATGGGGCTGCGCGCAGATGCCCAACGCTTCTTCCGCCGCTCGCTGCGCGCCAATGGACAGACGCCGTGAGCGACTGGCTGATGTGGCAGCTCGCCGACAGCTCCTTCCCGACCGGCGGCTTCGTCCATTCGGGCGGTCTCGAGGCCGCGGCGCAGGCCGGCCTGATCGCCGCGATCGGCCTGGAAGCGGTCATCGCGCAGGCGTTGGCCAGCGTCGCCGCGCTCGGCCTGCCGTACGTCGCGGCATCGCTGCGCGATGGCGACGCGTTCGTCCTGCTCGATCGCCGTCACGATGCGCAGCTGTCCAACCACGTCGCCAACCGCGCGAGCCGCGCCCAGGGCCAGGCGCTGATCGCGACCGCGGCCGCCACCTTCGCCGCGCCGGAGCTCATCGCGCTCAAGGCGACGCTGCGCCGCGACGGGCTGCCGGGCCATCTCGCGCCGTGCTTCGGCCGGGTCGCGGCCAGCCTGGCGCTCGATCCGCGATCGGCGCGGCGGCTGTTCCTCTTCCAGCATCTGCGCGGGCTGGTGTCGTCGGCGGTGCGGCTCGGCGTCGTCGGACCGCTCGCGGCGCAGGCCATGCAGGCGCGGCTCGCGGCGCGCGGCGAGGAGCTGGCCGCGCGCGAGCCGCCGGATGTCGGCGACGCCGCGACGACCGCGCCGCTCGTCGACCTCGTCCACGCGCAGCACGACCGGCTCTACTCACGCCTGTTCAACACCTGAGGCCACCATGCACGGCAGCCACGACCACCACGACCATCCCGGGCGCTACCACGAGCGCGACCGTCCGCTGCCGCGCGATCTCGGCGAGCGCGCCTTCACCGTCGGCATCGGCGGCCCCGTCGGCAGCGGCAAGACCGCGCTGATGCTGCAGCTCTGCCGCCGCCTGCGCGACGTCATGGAGATCGCCGCGGTGACCAACGACATCTTCACCCGGGAGGACGGCGAGTTCCTGATCCGCAACCAGGCCCTGCCGGCCGAGCGCATCCGCGCGGTCGAGACCGGCGGCTGCCCGCACGCGGCGATCCGCGAGGACATCAGCGCCAACCTGCTCGCCCTCGAGGAGCTGCACGCGCGCTTCGCGCCGCAGCTGCTGCTGATCGAATCCGGCGGCGACAACCTCGCCGCCAACTACTCGCGCGAGCTCGCCGACTACATCATCTACGTCATCGATGTCGCCGGCGGCGACAAGGTGCCGCGCAAGGGCGGGCCGGGGATCACCCAGTCCGACCTGCTGGTCATCAACAAGACCGATCTCGCCGACGCCGTCGGCGCCGACCTGGCGGTGATGGATCGCGACGCGAAGAAGATGCGCGGGACGGGGCCGCTGGTCTTCGCGCAGGTCAAGATGGGCGTCGGCGTCGACGAGATCGTCCACCACATCCGCCACGCCTGGCAGCACGCGACCGGCGCCACGCACGGTGACTGAGCGGGAAGCGCGAAGCTCGGCGGAGATCAGTTCATCCGCGCCGGCATGATGACCATCGCCTTGCCGGCCCAGTGCAGGCGCTTCTGCACCGCGTGCGCCGTGTTGTTGTGCAGCAGGCGGTGGTACCAGCGCTCGTCCTGGAAGATCAGCCGTCCGGCGAAGAACACGCAGCGCGGGTACTGCTTGGCGATCTTCAGGCACAGCTTCTCGGCCTCGTCGACCGCGTCGGTGCCGACCGCGAAGTGGTACGCCGACGGCAGCCCGAGGCCGGTGGCCAGGCGCTGGTACTGCTTGAGCGTGCCCTCGGTGCGCTGGCGCAGCTCCTCGATGGTGTCCTCGCCCTTGAACACGCCGGAGTCCATGACGCCGACCGAGACGAACACCGCGTTGGCGAAGTGGCCGGGGAAGACGCGCAGCGCGTTGAGCAGGGTGTGGATGCCGAGCGCGCCGTACGAGCCGACCAGCACGATCGCGGTGGGCTGCGACGGGTTCAGCGGCGGCGGCGGATCGTCCGATTGCGGCAGCTCGCCGAACTGCGCGTACAGCGCGCTCGCCTTGCGCGTCACCACGCGGTAGTGGCGGCGCACGCCCAGGCACAGCAGGTAGAGGACCGGCGTCGCGATCAGCAGGTAGCCGCCGGTGCGCACGTGCTCGTCGGTGATCGCGGTCCACACCGTCACCGCCAGGATCGTCGCGCAGAGCAGGAAGCACGCGGCGTAGAGGACCAGGCGCCGGCGGCGCGCCGGGTTGCCCGGCTGGCGCCACCAGAAGCGGAACATCGCCGCCATGGTCAGCAGGAAGGTCACGAAGACGTTGATGGTGTAGGCCAGCACCAGCGCCGGGACGAAGGCATCGGAGAACCACAGCACCACCAGCGACGCCCCGCCCATGATCAGGATGCCGTTCTCGATCGTCAGGCGCTCGGACATCGACGAGAAGCCGTGCGGCAGCCACGAGTCGACCGCCATGTTCGCCGACACGCGCGGCCCGCCCATGAAGCCGGCCTGCGCGGCGACCAGCAGCAGCGTCGCCTCGGAGACCAGCGCCGCGACGACCAGCGCGTGCCCGCCGGGCATGCCGGCCGCGATGGCGTCGAAGAGCACGGCGTTGAGCGTCCGGCCCGGCTCGGTCTGCACGTTCCACAGCAGGTAGCACAGCAGCAGGCCGCCGGCGGTGATCGCCAGCGACACGGCCAGGTACATCATCGTGCGCTTGGCGTTCTGGACCCGCGGCTCGCGCATCAGCGGCAGCGCGTTCGACACCGCCTCGATGCCGGTGTAGGTGCCGCCGCCGAGCGCGTAGGCGTGCAGGAAGACGCCGATGATGCCGACGATGCCGATGCCGGTGAGGTCGCCGTCGAGCTGCGCCGCGCACTGGGCGGCGGTCTCGCCCGCCTGCGGCGCGTGCAGGATCAGCCCCATCGCGATCAGGACCAGGTGCGTGGCCAGGAAGAGCAGGAACATCGGCAGCAGCACCAGCACCGATTCCTTCACGCCGCGCAGGTTCAGCGCCGTCAGCACGACCACGATCCCGAGGTCCGCCCAGAGCGTGTACGGTCGCCAGCCCTCCGGCAGGAAGCTGAAGATCGCCTTGCCGGCGACCGCGATCGAGATGGCGATCGTCAGCACGTAGTCGATGAGCAGCGCGCAGCCGGACAGCAGGCCGACGTGCGGGCCGAGCAGACGGCTGGCGACGCCATACCCGCCGCCGTTGGGGAAGTGCTCGATCAGCTTGCTGTAGGCGGAGGACAGCAGCGTCACCGTCACCGCCGTGGCCAGCGCCAGCACGACGACCAGGTAGCCGTGGCCGCCGAGGTGCTTGAAGCCCTCCTCGGGACCGTACGCCGACGACGACAGCGCGTCCGAGCCCAGGCCGACCCAGGCGAGGAACGGGGTCAGCATCAGCGCGTGGTACATCGACTTGTCGCGCAGATCGCGCGGCGCGCCGATGATGCGCCGGCGCAGGCGCGACACGAAGGTCTCGTGGACCTCGATCACGTCGCTGCTGCGCGTCTTCGGCGGCTGATCGCTCGTCACGAGGCCTGGTCTCCGTGGAACCGCGCCGCGCGAGGACGCGCGGCAGAGCCGCGGATCGTAGGGCCTCCACTCTCGGCTCAATCCCCCGGACCGCTCGACGGGGCGCTTGACCGGACCACCGCGGCTGTTGAAGCCGCTGGCCGAAGGCGTCGCGGAAGCGGCTCGGCTCGCCAGGATCGCCGACGTCATCGCAGGGATGACGGCGCGGAAGTGGATGCAGCGCCGGGTGGACTGGCTGGAATGGATCGGAATGGATCGGAATCGAGTGGAGTGGAACGGGACCGAGTGGCATTGATCTGATTGGTGCGATCCGAGGCTCAAAACGGTCGCGCACACGCGACCAGAAACCGCCGACGACGCGACGACACGACCGACCGATAACGAGCCGCCCCTCCGGGGGCGGCTCCTTTCATTTCCGGCGATCTGCGACCGCGATCGACCAGACGCCGTCGGCGCCCCTCAGCGCTGCGCCGGCTTCTGGCTCTCGTCCTTGGCGTCGCCGCTGCGACGGCGATGCAGCTCGATGGCCTTGCGCGGGTCGGCCTGCGCGGCGCGCTTGTTCGCCTCGCTGCTGAAGCCGATCACCCAGGTACGTCCGGCCACGGTCAGCGAGACCGGCTTGATCTCCGGATCGATCGGCTTGCCGTCGAACGGATCGACCGCGTTCTCGGCCTTGGCGGGGGCTTCGTCCTCCGCGGCGGCGAGCGCGGTGGTCGCGACGATGGCGCAGAGCAGGACGATGAGCGCTCCATGCGCGAGCGCACGCAGGACGGCAGGGACAGGCATCGGTCCTCCTCGTCTGGTCTACGGTGATACCCATCGCACGGATGCGGCGTTGGCGAAATCAGCGGCCGCGAAACACCGTCGATCGCCCTCCGACGGACGCGGCGCCTTCATCGCCGCAGGGCGCGGATGCCGCGGGCGACGACCACCAGCCCGCAGAGCACGGCGACCGTGAGCTGGCCGGGAGGCAGGTCCCAGCGATCGGCGACCATCGCCATCGTCAGCGCCGCCGCCCCCGCGATCAGCGGCGCGGCGATCAGCTGCCCGCGCACGGTGCGGCACGCGCCGCGCGCCGCGAGCGCCGGCAGGACCAGGCAACCGAACGCGTACATCAGCCCACCGGCGTGGATCGCGAGCGCGAGGCATGCGCCCAGCCAGGCGTGCAGGCCGAGATCCCAGCGGCCGCGATCGATGCCGAGGGCCGGGGCGATCGCCGGATCGATCGCGAGCAGCACGAGGCGTTCGCGCGCGCACCAGCCGACCGCCAGGGTGGTGAGCGCGGCGACCGCGAAGACCACGACCTCGGCGGTGCCGGCGGCGATCAGGCTCGGCGCCATCAGGTGCTCGACCTCCTTCATCCCGTGCGGGCTCTTGGCCAGGACGAGGAGGGCGAGCGCCGACGCGGCGAGGAACACCCAGGCGGTCCGCGCATCGTCGCCATCGCGGCGGCCGATGGCGATCGCGGCGACGACGCCGGCGATCAGCGCCAGCGCCGTGGGCAGGATGGGCGAGCCATGGCCGTGCCCGTGGGAGTGGCCATGGCCGTCGGCGCCGACGACGCCGAGCCCGAGGTCGCCGATCACCAGGCCGAGCGCCACGCCCAGCGTCGCCGCCTGCGCCACCGCCGCGCCGAGGAACACCCGCCTCCGCGCCACCACCAGGACGCCCGGCGCCGCCAGGGTGACGGCGATCAGGGCGCCGCCGACCCAGGCGCGCCAGAACAGCGGCCACTGCGCGAGCAGCTCGTCGATCATGGTCGCTCCGCGGCGACCGGCGGGGCGGCGTCGCCGACCCGCGGGTACGCGCCGGACGCGTGCCGGCCGCGATCGAAACGACACCAGTGCGTCGCGTGACGCCGCGCCGCGCCCTCGTCGTGCGTGACCATGACCACCGCGACCTGCTCGCGCCGGACCTGATCGGCGATCAGATCGAGCAGGGCGCGTTCGCCGTCCTCGTCGAGCGCCGAGGTCGGCTCGTCCAGCACCAGCAGCGGCGACCGCCGCGCCAGCGCCCGCGCGACCGCGGCGCGCTGGCGCTGGCCGACGGACAGCGCGCGCAGGTCGCGATCGGCGCAGCCGCCGAGGCCGACCGCGGTCATCGACCAGTCGATGGCCTGCTCGCGCTCGCGCCGCGTGGTCTGCGACCCCGCAAGGCCGGTCGCGACGAACTCGCGCGCCGTGGTCGTCAGGCGTTCGTCGAGATCGAGGCGCTGCGGCACATAGCCGATGCCGTCCCACACCAGGTCGCGGTTGACCTGGACCGTGCCCGCCAGCGGCCGGGCGTCGCCCGAGGCGGGACCCGAACCCGCGAGCGACGCGATCAGCGCGCGCAGGAAGGTCGACTTGCCCGAGCCGTTGCGCCCGAGCAGCAGCCACCACTCGCCCGCGCGCACGGTCAGATCGACGTCGGCGACCACCGCGACGCCGCGCCAACCGAGCGCGAGCCCGCGCGCGATGGCGATCACGCGGTCGACGGTCTTCAGATCGGGATGGCGATCCACGCGACGACCGTCGCCGCGCGACGCGGGCGATCAAGCCGGCGTGTGCAAGCAAGCCGGCGCAAAGCCCACACGTACGCGATGACGTGTAGTATGGCCGGCTAGGAGACGTCATGCGCAAGGGAAACATCGTCGTCGGACGCGGCAAGCAGGTCCGAGGCAAGGGCAACGACATCGTCGGAGCCGTGACCGGCAACACCGGTCGCCAGTTGAAGGGCAAGCTGCAGAAGGCGGTCGGCAAGGTGCAGGCCGCCGTCGGTCGCGCCTCGCGCCCGCGCCGCTCGGCGCTCGTCACGACGCGCACCACGACCACGCGTCGCACGCGTATCTGAGGGACCTCGGGGGGCTGGCGATCGCCAGCCCCCCGCCTCTCTGGTCAGATCGCCCCAGCGGCCCCTGCGCGCGGTTCGGCGTACCACGCGTCCGGCAGTCCGTCGCGCTCCGCCTCGAGCAGCTCATCGACCATCCGCTCGTTGTCCCCGAGGTTGGGCATGATCGGATCCAGGGCGCACGCGCGCAGCAGCAGCGACCGGTCGCAGGCGACCGCGGCGTCGGCGGTGATCTCGTGGCAGTCGAGGACGCGCTGGCACAGGCCGCGCACACCGACAGGCAGATCGCCCACCGGCAGCGGCTGCACGCGCGCCATGTCCACGTGGCAGGCCAGCTCGAGGTAGGCGTCGGCGGGCATGTTGGCGACCGCGCCGCGGTTCGGCGTGCTGACGCGGAACACCTTGCCCATGCCGCCCCACATCGACTCGACGATATCGGTGGCGTGGTCGCCACCGCCCTCGCTGATGAACTGCTCGATCGGGCGCGTGCCGTCGGCGTACGCGCGCGTGACGGCGCGGCGCTCGTCCATCTTCCGTTGCCGGTCCTCGGCATCGAAGATCGACAGCACGGCGGGATCGGCCGGCGTCCTGCCGTGGCCCTGCCAGTACGGCACGTACTCCTTGGTGTGCGCCATGCAGTCGGGGAATGCGCCGAACAGGTCCATCAGCTCCAGGGCGTAGGTCGAGTTGAACAACGCCTTGGCATGCGCGTTCTGGTGGACGTCCAGGGCGTTCTTCTGCTGAGCCGCCTCGCTCCGCTCCTTCGCCGACCATTCGGCCACGCGCTCGCGCAGGGTCGGCAGCAGGTCCTTCCCGTCGTAGCGCAGGCGCACGATCCAGGAGAAGTGGTTCACGCCGGTGAGCGCCAGGTCGAGGCGCGCCTGCACCTCGGGCGGGATGGCCTGCGCGTCCTGGGGCAGGACCCCGACGGTCTTGAGGATGCGCAGCGAGATGTACGGCTCGTGGGGACCGTCGCACAGCGCGAAGCTGCGCACCGCCGGGGCGTACTTGGCCAGCGCGATGCCGAGGACGGTGCTGGGATTGACGAAGTTGATCATCCACGCGTACGGGCACAGCCGCTCGACGTCGCGCGCCATGTCGATGAGCTTCGGGATCTCGCGCAGCGCGCGGAAGATGCCGCCCGGCCCGATGGTGTCGCCCGAGCACATGCGCACGCCGTGCTTCGCGGCGATCCGGCAGTCGATCCCGCGGTAGTGGGCGTTGCGGTGGCTGAACGAGGGGATCACGAAGTCTGCCCCGGGCAGGACGTCGCGGCGGTCGGTGCTGGCCTCGATGCGCGTGGGGACCTTCAGGTGGTCGAACACGCGCCGGGCGAGCCGCTCCATCGTCGAGAGGGTCTCCGCATCGGTGTCGACCAGGGCGAGCGTGCCGGTCCGCAGCGCCTCGCGCATGGCCATGTTCCAGATGACCGGTCGGCCGAAGAAGAAGCTGCCGGCGCCGAGGATGACGACCTTGGGTCCACGCATGGCTTGGGCTCCGGGAATGGGTGCGATCGAACCGCTAGCGTATGACCGGGACGTGTTTGGGCGG
The DNA here is from genome assembly GCA_035627695.1 of Planctomycetota bacterium. Classification (GTDB taxonomy): domain Bacteria; phylum Planctomycetota; class UBA11346; order UBA11346; family UBA11346; genus DASPLE01. The sequence continues at coordinate 30,786 of DASPLE010000040.1, read as the reverse complement.
TGAAAGTCCTGTCCACCGGGTGGAGGATCGGTCCAATGACCGCATGCCGATGCCGGAACCGCCCTACCGCGTGCGCACCGCCGGCTGCATCGATCGCGAGGCCTGGCATTCGACGCCCGGCACCCGCGGCGACGACCTCATGCTCACCGCCTTCGTCGCGGGCCGCGGCGTCTACCGCGGACCCGACGGCGACATCCCGATCGTGGCCGGCATGGTCGGCCTGGTCCCGCCCGACCGGCGCGGAGTGCTGATGGCGGACCCGCGCGACCCGTACCTGCACTACTACACGCGCTTCGCCGGGCGCTATGCGACCGCGGTCGCCGGCGCCGTCCTCGCCGCCGCGCCGGCGCGGTTCTTCCCATCGGCCGCGGCGGCGGCGGTCGCCGACGCGCTCAGGCGCATGGGCAGGCTGCATCGCGACGAGCTGCCGGCGGAGGTCGGCCAGGCCGAGGCGCTGCTCGCGGAGGCGCTGGCGGCGCTGCGGACGGCGATGCTCGGCGAGCGCCAGGCACCGACGCTGACCGCGGCCACGCTGGAGGACGATCTGCGCGCGCACGTGCACGAGCCCACGGACCTCGGCGCCATCGCGGCGCGCTTCGGCGTCTCGCGCACGACGCTGTGCCGCCGCGCCCGCGACGGGCTCGGCATCGGCGTGCAGCGGCTCCACGAGCGCTTCAAGATGGACTGGGCGGCGCGCCTGCTCGCGCACGGGCTCACCGTCGGCGAGTGCGCCCGCCGTGTCGGTTATGCCGATCGCCGTTATTTCGCGCGCGTCTTCCGCAAGCACCACGGCCGCCCGCCGAGCGGGTGGGCACGCGTGGGCCGCGCCTCGCGCGCGCAGCGAGGCCGCGACGAGCGACGCGACCGTTGAGATCCATCGCCACGACGCCCAGCCATCGTCGTGAAGCCGAGCATGGCGCCGTGCGGCGCTCGCAGCCCATCGCTGCTACTTCCGTTTCAACAATCTGGTGATGCGCCCCGGGCCCGTCCATTCGGCGACGTAGATGTTGCCGGCGGCATCGGCCGCCACGCCGTGCGGCGCGATGAATTCGCCGGCGGCCCAGGTCTGCGGCGGCAGGTTCGGCCAGCCGCCGCGCGTCCAGATCTCGACCTCCGCGCCGAGCTGCGCGAGCAGCGCGCCGTCGCGCCCGAGCAGCGTGACGCGACCGCAGAGGTCGGCGACCACCAGCCGGTCGCCGTCGACCGCGAAGCTGCATGGCCGTCGCAGGAGCTGCTCCGCGGGCTCCGCGCCCGCTGGCGGGATCACGGAGACGGGCGTGCCGTCGAGTCCGAGCACCTGGATGCGATGGCTCTCGCGATCGGCGACCAGCAGCACCGCCGGATCGCGCCGCGCGTCGATCATCACGCCGTGCGGCGTCTGGAACCTGCCGGGTTCGGCACCGCCGCCGCCGAAGGTGCGGACCCAGGTCCGATCCTGCCGGTAGTGATGGATGTACCCGGCGCCGTAGCCGTCGGTGACGTAGAAGTCGCCGTTCGGCGCGACGGCGACCCAGGTCGGCCGGTACGGTTCGGCGCTGGCGTAGACCTGCGCTTCGGTCGGATATCCGAGCGACCACAGGATCTCGCCGGCGAGGGTCGCCTTGACCACCCGGTGCTGCGCTTCGACCGCGAGATACAGCACCTCCTCGCCGGCTTCCTCGACCAGGGTCAGGCCGTGCGCGCCGGGGAAGAGCTCGGCGCCCCACGAGCGCACGAACCGGCCGTCGGGCGCGAACACCGCGACCGCGTGCGGGCTCTCGTTGAAGACGTGGACGTTGCCCGCGCGATCGACGGCGATGGCGTGCGTGTAGCCCAGGGCGACGCCCGGGGGCAGCTTGGCCCAGCGGTCGTCGACGTCGTAGACGTGGGCGCCCGAGCCGACGGTCACGCCCTCGCCGGCGCACGCGACGGCGGCGAGGACGACGAGCACGGCGATGCGCATGGGCGGCTCCTGGTGACGGTACGGCCGGGAGGATACCGCCGCTGACGCCGCCGCGCTCGGCAGACCCGGCCGCCGTGCCTTGCCCGCTCGGCGCAGCGAGCACACTCGTCGCATGCCCGCGCTCGTCGGCGTCATCATGGGATCGGCCAGCGACTGGGAGACCATGCAGCACGCCGCCGCGACGCTCGAATCGCTCGGCGTGGCGCATGAATGCCGCGTGGTCTCCGCCCACCGCACCCCCGACCTGCTGTTCCAGTACGCGACCGACGCCGAGGGCCGCGGCATCGAGGTGATCATCGCCGGCGCCGGCGGCGCGGCGCATCTGCCCGGCATGTGCTCGTCCAAGACCCTCCTGCCGGTGCTCGGCGTCCCGGTCGAGTCGAAGGCGCTGCACGGCATGGATTCGCTGCTCTCGATCGTGCAGATGCCCGCCGGCATCCCGGTCGGCACCATGGCGATCGGTCGCGCCGGGGCGATCAACGCCGCGCTGCTCGCCACGGCGATCGTCGGCCGCACCCGGCCGGATCTGCTCGCGGCGCTCAAGCTCTACCGCACCCGGCAGACCGAGGCCGTGCTCTCGCAGCCCGATCCGCGCAGCGCCGGCACCGCGCGCACCGGCGCATGACCGGCGACGGCGCCGTCACCGCCCGCGTCGGCATCCTCGGCGGCGGACAGCTCGGGCGCATGCTGGCGCTGGCCGGCTATCCGCTCGGCCTGCGCGTGCGCGTGCTCGATCCCGGCGCCGATGCGCCCGCCGCGCACTGCGCCGAGCACATCCGCGCCGCGTACGACGACGCCGCGGCGCTCGAGCGGCTCGCCGCCGGCATGGACGCGGTGACCTTCGAGTTCGAGAACGTGCCCGAGACGGCGGCGCGCGCCCTGGCCGCGCGCGTGCCGGTGCACCCGCCGCCCGCGGCGCTGGCGCGCGCCCAGGACCGGGTCAGCGAGAAGACGCTGTTCGCCGAGCACGCGCTCGCGGTGCCGCCGTGGCGCGCGGTCGACGATCGCGCCGGGCTGGCGCGCGCCATCGCCGAGATCGGCGCGCCGGCGGTGCTCAAGACCCGGCGCATGGGCTACGACGGCAAGGGCCAGGCGGTGCTGCGCGCCGGCGACGAGGCCGCGCTCGACGCGGCGTGGCGCGCGGTCGGCGGCGCGCCGTCCATCCTCGAGGCCTTCGTCCCGTTCGAGCGCGAGGTCTCCCTGATCGGCGTGCGCGCGCAGGACGGCGCCTGCGTCTTCTACCCGCTGGTCGAGAACGTCCATCGCGCCGGCATCCTCCACCGCTCGCTCGCGCCGGCGCCGGGCGCGGACGCCCTGCAGCCAGCGGCCGAGGCGGCGATGCGGCGCATCCTCGATGCGCTCGCCTACGTCGGGGTGCTGACCATCGAGTTCTTCGTCCACCAGGGCCGGCTGCTCGGCAACGAGATGGCGCCGCGCGTGCACAACTCGGGCCATTGGACGATCGAGGGCGCGGTCACCAGCCAGTTCGAGAACCACCTGCGCGCGGTGGTCGGCCTGCCGCTCGGATCGACGGCGGTCAACGGCGCCGCCGCCATGGTCAACCTGATCGGATCGATCCCGGCGCCGGCCGCGGTGCTCGCCATACCGGGCGCCCACCTGCACCTGTACGGCAAGGCCTCGCGCCCCGGACGGAAGGTCGGGCACATCACGGTCGTCGCCGCCGATGCCCGACGCCTCGCCGAGCCGCTGGCGCGGGTCGAGGCGCTCGTCGGGTAGGCCGCATCGCCCCGGTCGCGGCCGCGTCTCCCGCGCGGCGCGTTGAAGCTTCACGCTAATGACGGGCAGGGCGCACGCGGTCTGGAACCATCCCGTCCCGACCGGACACCCCGCATGATGCTGCAGTCGCGATGATGACCTACGCGGACACGGAGCAGCAGCGCCTGCGCCTGCTGTGCGACGTCGGCGCGGCGCTCGCCGCGGGCGGCGACAACGGCATCAACCTCGCCGCGGCAGCGGTGCGCGGCTGCGCGCCGCTGTTCGCCGACTGGTGCGCGCTCGATCTCGTCTCCTGCGACCGATCGCTGCACCGCCAGGCCTGCGGCGGCGAGGCCGAGGGCGGGCGCTTCGAGGTCCTGCAGCGGCTGCGCGCCGGCGAGGTCATCGCGCGCGCCTTCAAGGACATGCGCGCCGGCGAGGCGGAGGTCGCCCACGGCGATGCGGGCCGCGCGGCGTTCATCGCCGTGCCGCTGGTCGCGCGTGCGTGCGCGATCGGCGTGGTGTCGTTCGCGCGCTTCGGCGCGCCGTTCGCCGACGACGACCGCCTCGTGGCCGGCGAGATCGCGCGCCGCCTCGCGCTGACGATCGACAACGCCCAGCTCGTCCACGAGGCCCAGCACGTGCGCCAGGAGGCCGAGACGCTGCACGACATCGGCCTGACCCTGGCCAGCGAGCTCGACGCCGCGCGGGTCATGCAGGAGGTCACCGACGCTGGCACCGACCTGCTCGGCGCGCGCTTCGGCGCGTTCCTCCCCTGCTGGCCGGAGGGCCGCGGCCTGGAGGCCGGGGTCGGCGCCCAGGCGAGCGCGCTGATCGGCCTCACCCGCGAGCGCTTCGCCGCCATGGACGCGCGCGCGGGCGAGCTGTTCGAACCGACCCTGCGCCACGGCGCGATGCTGCGCGTCGCCGACATCGCCGCCGATCCGCGCTTCGCCGGGCCGATCGAGGTCGACGCCTGGATCGTGCGCAGCTTCATGGCGGTGCCGGTGGTGTCGCGCGGCGGGGCCGTGGTCGGCGGCCTGTTCTTCGGCCACGACCGCGCCGACGCCTTCACCCGGCGGCACGAGGCCATGCTCGGCGGCATCGCCGCCCAGGCCGCGACCGCGCTCGACAACGCGCGCCTCTACGAGGCCGAGCGCAAGGCGCGCGCCGCCGTCGAACAGGCGATCGCCTCGCTCGAGCAGGGCGACGAGCGCCTGCGCCTCGCGCTGCGCGCGGGCCGCATGGGCATCTGGAACTGGGATGTCGCGAACGATCGCGTGACCTGCTCGGACCAGGTCGAACGGATCTTCGGGCTGTCGGGCCCGGCGCCGCTGACCCGCGCCCAGTTCATCGGGCTGGTGCACGAAGGCGATCGCGACACCGTCGCCGCCGCCTTCGCGCGCGCGCTGGCGGAGCGCGGCGAGTTCCTCGCCGAGTTCCGCGTCCGCGTCGGGGACGGCGTGCGCTGGGTCGCGCATCGCGGCCAGGTCTGCGCCGGCGCCGATGGCAAGCCGTTACGGCTCTCCGGCGTGTGCATGGACGTCACCGTCCGCCACCAGGTGGACGAGGCCCTGGCGCGCCACGCCGACCAGCTGACGGCGTCGAACGCCGAGCTCGAGCAGTTCGCCTACATCGCGTCGCACGACCTGCAGGAACCGCTGCGCATGGTCACGAGCTACCTCGCGCTGCTCAAGCGGCGCTACGCCGAGACCCTCGACGCCAAGGCGCAGGAATACATCGGCTTCGCGGTCGACGGCTCGCAGCGCATGCTCGCGCTGATCAACGACCTGCTCGCCTACTCGCGCGCCGGCCGCGGCCGCGAGCGCCCGGCGACGACGGTTCCGAGCGAGCAGGCGATGGTCGAGGCGCTCAACAACCTGCGCTCGACCGTGACCGAAGCGGGAGCGACCATCACCCACGCCGACCTGCCGCCGCTGCGCTTCCACCACCTGCAGCTCGTCCAGCTGTTCCAGAACCTGATCGGCAACGCGCTCAAGTTCCGCGGCGAGGTCCCGCCGGTCGTCGAGATCACCGCCGAGCGCGGCGAGGGCGAGTGGATCCTGCACGTGCGCGACAACGGCATCGGCATCGCGCCCGAGTACCACCAGCGCATCTTCGAGGTCTTCCAGCGCCTGCACGCGCGCGGCGAATACGCGGGCACCGGCATCGGCCTGGCGATCTGCAAGAAGATCGTCGAGCGCATCGGCGGGCGGATCTGGGTGACCTCGGCGAGCGGCGCGGGCGCGACGTTCTCGCTGGCGATACCCGACTGATCAGCGGCCGCCGCCGCGCAGGCGCGCGAGGTCGGCCTCGATCGCGGCGAGGAAGGCGCTGAACTTGGCCTTGTTGGACTCGCTGATGCGCATCAGGTTCTGGTGGGCGCGGCTGATCAGCTCGGCGCGCTCGGTCGGCGACAGGTCGGGATCCGAGGCGATCAGCACGAAGTCGATGTCGGGCGGGAGGCGCTGGCTCTCGCTGACGCGCACGACCTCGGTGACGCCGAGCATCTTGAGCAGGCGCAGGTTGTTGGCGCCCGGGTTGACGATCGCGAGCGTGCCGCCGGCGTCCTCGTAGTGGCGCGCGAAGCCGACCATCAGGCCCATGAACGTCGAATCCATGCCGGTGCAGGCGGCGAGGTCGACGTAGACCTTGCGCGCGCCGGCGGCGAGCTCGGCGGCGAGGAACGCGTCGAGCACCGGCGCGTTCTTCATGTTCGCCAGGCCGCTCGACCGGACGTAGACGGCGTCGCCCTGGCGCGCGGCGTGGTAGCTCGCCTGGGGACTCACGCCGGCGTCCCCGCGGTGCCGGCGAGCAGCGCCTTGGCCTGGCCGAGCGCGGCCTTGCCGCCGCCGAGCATCTCGGCGATCTCGTCCGCGCGCGCGGCGCCGGCCACCGGCTTGACCTCGGCCGTGGTGCGCTTCGCGTCCTGCGACTTGCGCACGACGTAGTGCGAGCGCGCCAGCGCGGCGAGCTGCGGCGTGTGCGTGACCGCGACCACGGTGCGACCGCGGCCGAGCTGGGCGAGCTTGGCGCCGATCGCCTGGCCGAGCCGGCCGCCGACCCCGGAGTCGATCTCGTCGAAGACGATCACCGGCGTGCGTTCGTGCTCCGCCAGGGCCACCGCCAGGGCCAGCGTCAGGCGCGACGCCTCGCCGCCGGAGGCGATCTCGCCGAGCAGCCCGGCGGGCAGGCCCGGGTTGGTGCAGACCTCGATCTCCTGGTCGACGATGCCCTCGGGTCCGGGGATCGCGAGCCTGGTGCGGCGCAGCGCGATGCGCGCCTTGGGCATCGCCAGGTCGGCGAGCTCGGCGTGCACGGCCTTGGCGAGCTTGGCGAAGGCCTTGTCGCGCGCCTTGGCGAGCTGATCGCCGATCGCGGCGCGCTCGGCGCGCGCGGCCTCGAGCGCGGCGGCGGCGTCGGCGCGGCGCTGGTCGAGGCCTTCGAGGGCGGCGATGCGCTGGTCGACCTGCTCCCACGCGCTGATCAGCGCGGCTTCGCCATCGCCGTGCTTGCGCATCAGCTGGTAGTAGCCGTCGAGGCGCTCCTGCGCGCGGACCAGCTCGCCCGGATCGCCGGACAGGCGCTCGACCGCGTCCGCGCAGCGCGCGGCGGCGTCGCGCACCTGCTCGAGCGCCTGGATGCAGGCCTGGCCGGCGGCGGCGAGCTCGGGGTCGGGGGCTTCGCTGAGCTTGCGCGCGTAGCGCGACAGCACGGTTGCGACCGCGCGTTCGTCGTCGCCGAGCTTGGCCGCGGCCTCGCCCGCGAGCGCGCGCCATTCCTCGGCTCCGGACAGCAGGCGCACGCGCGCCTCGAGCGTCGCCAGCTCGCCGGCCTTGGGCGCGAGCGCGGCGAACTCGCGGCTCTGGAAGCGCAGGAAGTCGAGCTCCTTGAGGCTCTCGCGCTCGCCGCCGTCGAGCCGGCCGAGCTCGGCCTCGAGGTCGAGCGCGCGCCGATGCGCCGCGCGATAGGCGGTCGCCAGCGCGCCGTGCCCGCCGTAGGCGTCGATCAGCGCCAGCTGCCGCGCCGGCGCGGCCAGGGCGAGCGCCTCGTGCTGGGCGTGGATCTCGACCAGGGTCTCGGCGCAGGCCTTGAGCGCGGCGATCGTCACCGGCTGGTCGTTGATCCAGGCCTGGCTGCGGCCGCTTTCGGCGAGGCGGCGACGCAGGATGAACTGCCCGTCGACCGCCGGCACGCCGCAGCGCGACTCGGCGAGGACGGCGGTGGCGGCGTCGACCTGGATGACCGCGGTGACGCTGGCCTCGGCGGCGTGCGGGCCGACCAGCTTGGCGCCGCCGCGCGCCCCGCCGAGCAGCGCCAGCGCGTCGAGGATCAGGCTCTTGCCCGCGCCGGTCTCGCCGCTGATCGCGGTCAGGCCGTCACCCGGCAGCAGCCGGGCGTTGGCGACGATGACCAGGTTGGCGACGACGAGCTCGGTGAGCATGCAGGCCTGCCGGCGGTTGGCGACGCCGTACGAACCCGACTATTCGCGCCCGCGATCGTGCGGCAACATCCCGTCGCCGATCACCGCGGGCGCCGCGACCGTCAGCGGTTCGCCAGGGCCTCGTCGACCTTGGCCTTGAGCGCGGCGACGCGCTCCTTGTCCGCCGGGGTCTGGGCGGCGTCGCTGGCGACCGAGACGCGCTTGCTGGCGGCCTTGGGATCGCCGGCGGCGAGGTTGACCTCGGCCAGGTCGCAGAGGGCGGCGAAGTGGCGCGGCTTCAGGTCGATCGCCTTCTCCAGCGCCTTCTCGGCCTTGGCGCCGTCGCCGGTCTGCAGCGCGAGATGGCCGATGTGGTACTGGAGGTCGGCGTTCTTGCCGTTGATCTTCGCCGCGCGTTCGAACACCGCGAGGGCCTCCTCCTTGCGATCCATGCCTTCGAGGAACTTGCCGACCTCGGTCAGGCGGCCGACGTCCTTGGGATCGATCTCGACGGCGGCCTGGAGGTGCTTGGCCGCGCCCTCGTTGTTGCCCGAGGCCTGGTAGGCCTTGGCCAGCGACAGGTGGGTGGCGAGATGGTTGGGATTGGCGGCGGCGGCGGCGGTGTAGCGCTCGATCGCCATCTGCGGCGTCGCCGCCTGCTTGGCCGTGCCGACCTGGATCTCGGCCTTCGAGGCGACGGCGGCCTCCATCGCCTGGCCGCTGGCGTGCAGCAGCTCGGCGTCGTTCGGCTTCAGGCGGATGGCGATGTCGTACTCGCGCATCGCGGTGCCGACGTCGGCGCCGCCCTTGTCGCCGGCCTTCTGGCCGCGGTGCAGGTAGGCGTTGGCGATGGCCGCGTGCATGCGCGCGTCCTTCGGCGTCAGGTCGATCGCCTTCTTCAGCGCCTCGATCGCCTCGTCGTGCTGGCCCTGCTGATCGAGGATGCGGCCGAGGTACCACCGGGTCTCGGCGTTGTTCGGCTGCATGCGGATCGCCAGCGCGCACTGCTGGCGCGCGTCGTCGAACTCGCCGAGGCCGGCGTGGGCGATGCCGAGCGTCGCGTAGTAGTCGCCCTGGGTCGGGTCGCGGCGGATCGCGGCCTTGGCGTGCTGGACCGCCTGGGCGAACAGGTCCTTGCGCGCCTGGTCGCCGGCCTCGTTCGCCGCGAGGTCGTTCTTGGCGCGCGCGAGCTGGTAGTGCAGGGCGGCGTGGTCCTTCTCGCCGATCGGCGAGTGGCCCTCGTCCGGATCGGCGGCGCGCAGCGCACGCTCGAGGATCGCGGCGGCCTCGCCGGCGCGGCCGGCGGCCATCAGGTTGCGGGCGCGCAGGTCGCCGATGAGGATCCGCCCGTTGGTCGGCAGCTCCTCCTCGAGCGCGGCGACGTACTGGGTCTCGGCCAGGTCGCGCGCGTTGTCGGCGGCGAGCCGCTGGGCCTGCTCGATGTGGTAGACCGAGTCGTCGCTGAAGCGGCCGGCGTCGGCGACGCGCTCGATGGTGTGGATGTTGACCCACGGGACCTTGCGGAACGCCGAGCTGACCTCGCCGGTGATGTCGACCAGCTGGTATTTGCGCAGGTCGCCGAAGTCGGTCCGGGGCGCGCGCTCCTTCGACAGGTACATGCTGGCGACCGGCTTGGCGCGGACCGCCGGCTCCCAGATTCGGGCATCGTCGTCCCAGGCCACCACGTTGATGAAGCTCTCGGACGAATACTGGGTGTGGATCGGGTCGTAGAGCTCGCCGTGCTCGACGAACACGCAGCGGAACTTGACCCGCATGTTCATGTAGGCCTGCGGCGCATGCAGCAGCTGATCCAGCTGCACTTCCTGCGCGGGCTGGCGCTCGAGGTAGGCCGCCGCTTCGAGATTGGACATCGAACCGGCAGCCAGGGCCGCGAGGATGACAGCTGTGCGCACGGGAACTCCTTAACCCAGGAGGGCTTGGACCGGGGGTAGTCGGTCGAGGTGGAGTATGCTTCGCGTTTTTGATTCCGACAAGTGGCTGCTGCGTTTCCGCACGCCGCCACGGTGCCCCAGCGCTCGCGCCCCCTCGCTCAGCCCGCGCCGTGCGCGCGCAGCAGCGCGGCGACCCGCGCATCGTGCCGAGCCGCCGCCATGGCGAGCATCGTCACGCCGCCGTCGACCGTGGCGCGCACCTCGGCGCCGCGTGCGATGAGCCGTTCGACGATGTCGTGCCGGCCGCCCCAGATCGCCTGGCTGAGCGGCAGCCAGCGCCGCGCCGTCCAGGGCTCATGGATGAGGTCCGGATCCTGGTCGAGGGCGCGCTCCACATCGGCAAGGGTACCTTCGCGGGCGAAGGTCTGCAGGCGGTAGATCCGCGCCAACCGGGCCAGCGGCACGCCGTCGGGATTCTCGTCGGCGATGAAGGACGGATCGGCGCGCGCGATCTCGGCCATCGCCGCGATATCGTCGCGCATCGCCGCCGCGCGGAACGCGGACAACGACGCGTGCCGGCCGTCGGCGGCGCCCGCCCAGCTCATTCAGGGCTTGAGGCCGCCCATCAGCGGCCCCATCAGGCCCATCAGGTCCTGGCCCGCCATCATCTTCTGCATCTGCTCGTCGACGGTCGCGCCGTACTTCGCCTTGTACTGGCGCAGCGCGTCGTCGAACGCCGCGGCGACCAGATCCTCGAGCATCGAGACATCGCCGCCCGCCGCCGTGGCCGCGGCCGGCGCGATCGCCACGCGCTCGATCGCCAGCGATCCCTTGAGCCGCACCTTGACCGCGCCGCCGCCGGACGAGCCCTCGAACACCTGCTTCGCGCGCTCGGCGTCGGCCTTGTTCAGGGAATCCTTGAGCGGGCCGAGGCCGCGCATGAGAGCGTCGAGGTCCATGGACGCAGCGTAATCGCGAGCGGATGGCGCGGAACCGCGCTTCGCCGGAGCTTCGTGCGACGAGCCCCGGCTCGGTGCCCCCGCCTAGCGCCACTGCACGCTGTCGCGCTGGCCGCGCGCCGCGGTCGCCGACAGGACCAGGCCGACGCCCAGCCACGACCCCAGCAGGCTCGATCCGCCGTAGCTGATGAACGGCAGGGTGATCCCGGTCACCGGCATGAGCCCCAGCACGACCGCGAGATTGATCATCGCCTGGCCCATGATCAGGCACGAGAAGCCGCCGATCAGCGCGCGCGCGAACGCGTCGCGGCTGGCCGCGGCGCAGGCGACGCCGGCGCATCCAAAGCCGAGGAAAAGGAGGAGCGCGAAGGTCGAGCCGAGGAAGCCGGACTCCTCGCCGACGACCGCGAAGATCAGGTCGGTGTGCTTCTCGGGCAGCCAGCCGAGGCGGTTGAGATTGCCCTCGAGATACCCGGCGCCGGTCCATTGCCCGGAGCCGATGGAATGCATCGCCTGCGTGGTCTGGTAGGCCTCGGTGAGGCGGTAGCGGTCGGGATCCCACCACGCCTGGATGCGGTGGTACTGGTAGGCCTTGGGCCCCTCCTTCGGCAGCATCAGCACGCCCGCGCCGATGACCGTCACGGTCGCCGCGGCGAGCCCGGCGAGATGCGCGGGCCGCATGCCGGCGAGGAAGAGCATGCCGATCGCCAGCGGCGGGAACGTCAGCGCGCTGCCGAGATCCTCGCGCGCCAGCAGCAGCGCCGGCACGGCGGCGATCGCCAGCACGCCCGCCAGATGAGACAGGCGGCGGACGTCGAATCCCGAGGACGCGACCGCGCGGGCGCAGCACAGGAGCACGCCGAGCTTGATGAACTCGGACGGCTGGATCGTCAGCGGGCCCAGCACCAGCCAGTTGTGCGCGCCCTTCACGCGCGGGACGAGGCTCGATCCGGCGGCGGCGATCATCAGCCCCTGCACGACCAGGCAGGCCACGTAGGACGGGACCGCCGCCTGGCGCCAGAAGGTCAGCGGGACCAGCGCGACCGAGGTGCACGCCGCGAGGCCGATCACGAACCAGACGATCTGCTTCTTGGCCTCCGGACCGAGGCCGAGCGCCGCGTCGGGGTCGTAGCAGGCGCTGATGACGAAGGCGACGCCGAAGACGGTCAGCGCCAGCGCGAACACCGCCGGCAGCCAGTTGATCGCCTTGAGCTGGGCCTGCCACGACATGGGTGGATCAGCGTGCGACGCGCGCGCTCGACGCGCAAGCGCGCCGCGCTCGTGGAGCGCTCAGCGCGATGGACGGCGGCGCGGGCGATCGCCGCCGGCGCGGTCGTCGTCGCGTCGCGGACGGGCGTGGTCGCCACGCGCGCGGTCGTCGTCGCGTCGCGGGCGCGGCCCGCCGCGTCGGCCGCCGCCGGCGGGACGCGGGCGCTCGTCGTGGTGCTGCGGCGCATCGTCGCCCTCGCCCTGCGCCGGATCGGCGTCCGGACGGACGCGCGGTGGCGGGAACGGCGGGACGGCGCGCGGTTGCGGCGGCGCGCCCGGCATCGCGGCCATGGCGGCGATGAACTCGCGATACGCCTGGGGCAGCGGCGCCTCGACGGTCAGGCGCTTGCCGTTGGCCGGGTGATCGAGCTCGAGCTTGGCCGCGTGCAGCATCAGCCGCGGCGCCTTGGGCGCCTGGACCGCGCCCGGACGCGTCGATTCGCGCTTGCCGTAGACCCGGTCGCCGAACACCGGGCAGCGGATCGAGGCGAGATGGATGCGGATCTGGTGGGTGCGGCCGGTCTCGAGCTTGGCCTCGATCTCGGCGCCGAGCGCGAAGCGGCGCAGGACGCGGATGTGGGTGATCGCGTCCTTGCCTGGCGCGTCGTCGTCGACCGCGCCGCGCTTGCCGCTGGCGTGGACGCGGCCGAGGCGCGAATCGATGGTCATCGCGTCGCGGTGCGGCTGGCCGGCGACGATGCAGCGGTAGATGCGCGACGCCGCGCCGCCGGCGAACTGCGCGGAGAGGATGCGCTGCGACGGCCGGGTCAGCGCGAACACCAGGCAGCCCGAGGTGTCGCGGTCGAGGCGGTGCATGGTGCCGATGAACGGCACGCGCCGGCCCTGCTTGCGCCAGTGCGCGCGCAGCAGCTCGGGCACGTGACCGCGCTCGGCCTCGGCGCCCTTGAGGTTCGGCGCCGACAGCACGCCGGCGGCCTTGTCGACGACCACCAGCTCGGTGTCCTCGTGGATGATCGCGAACGGCCGCTCGACCGCGGCCGCGTCGCCGCCGACGTGGATCTGGGCGAGGCGGACCTTGCGGATGCCATGGCGCAGATCGACCTCGACCGCCACCGGGCGCAGCGGCAGCGCGGCCTTGGGCTCGCGCTGGGGCTCGCCGTCGACGCGGACCAGCCCGGCCGCGACGGCCTCGCGCGCCTGACGCCGGCTCAGCCCCGCGACGTTCTCGGCCAGGGCCGAGAACAGCGGCGCGCCCGGCGCGTCGATGGTGAGACGATGCAGCGTGTAGAGCTCGGCCATGCGCGGCGCAGCTTCGCCGGACGGGCGGGATGACTAGGGACTTCTGCCCGCACGCTCGGCGCTGCGGGCCTTCGACCGTCTCAGAGCTTCGGCAGATCCGGCAGCTTGCTGCCGCCGTCCTCGTCGTCGAAGTTCTCGACCTTGAGGTCGGCGTTGCGGCGGCCGGTGGTCATGCCCGTCGACTTGCGCTGGCTGTCCGTGCCGGGCATGTCCTGATCGTCGTCGAGCACGACCAGCAGACCGCTGCCCTGGCTCGGATTCTCGTCGGCGCGGTAGCCGGCGGTCCCGGGGCGGATGTCGGGCTCGAGCGCGGCCGGCGCGTCGTCCTCCATCTGCGGCGCGGCGACGGGCGTGAACACCGGCGGCGGCGGCGTCGCCACCTGGGGCATGCTCAGCGGCTCGAAGCGGCGGCTCTCGCCACCGGCGACCGCCGCCATCGGCGGCGGCGTCGCGGCGACGGCGACCGGCTCCGGCTCGGGCGCGGCCGCCGCAGCGGCGCCGCGCGGCATGACGCCGGCGGCGGCGCCGGCGTTGCGCGGCTGCCAGCCGTGGCTCTGGCCGCCACCGAGGCCGAGGCGGTTGTTGCCGATCAGGTGCGCGGCGAGGCCGATGGCGACGGTCAGGCTCGGCGCGTTGGCGTCGAGGCCGTGGAGGTCGTACTTGCTCGGCACCAGGTCCATGCCGGCGAGCGGATCGAAGACGTGGACCGGACGGCCGAGGATGTTGCCGAGGATCTGCGACAGGTTCTGCAGCTGGCTGGTGCCGCCGGTCAGGACGACGGACGAGACCTGCTGGTCGAACTGGCCTTCGACGTAATCGAAGCTCAGGCGGATCTCGTTGGCGAGGTCCTCGAGCGCCGGCATCGCCGCGTCGAGCAGCGCCTCGAGCGCCTCGCCCGGGGCCGACTTGATGCGCTCGACGTCCTCGGCGGACTCATTGAAGGTGCGGACGATCGCGTCGGTGATCTCGTTGCCGGCGAGGTAGACCTCGCGCGTGAACAGCAGGCGGTTGCCCTGGACGATGGCGATGTTCGACTTCGACGCGCCGACGTCGATCAGCGCCGTGGCCTGCTGGTCGGCGCCGTCGACGCTGCCCGGACCGAGCAGTTCGTAGGCGTTGGCGACGGCGAAGACGTCGACGTCGATGACCTCGGGCGAGAGGCCGGCGTTGCGCAACGTGGTGATGTGGTCCTCGACGAAGCCGCGCCGCACCGCCACCAGCAGCACCTGCATGTTGGTGGCCTTGGCGTTGGCGCGGTCGGGCAGCGGCTGGCAGTCGATGATGACCTCATCGGTGCCGAACGGGATGTACTTGTCGGCCTCGTAGGCGATGTGGGTCTTGAGCTCCTCCGGGCCGAGGCGCGGGGTCTCGACCTGGCGCACGATCACCGAGCGGCCGGAGACGCTGGTGACGATGCGCTTGCCGCGCACGCCCAGCTGGTCCAGCACCTTGCGCACGACCACCGCCGGGTCCTGGGTGCCGATGCGGTCCTGGGCGTAGCCCGACAGCGTGATGCGTTCCTTGTTCGGGGTCAGGGCCACCGCCTTGACCGCATACGAACCGACATCGAGGCCGATGATCGTCTTGGACTGCATCATGCCGAGCATGGGTACCCCTGGGCGCAGCGAGAGTGCCGCGGGGGAGTTGTACCGCCACACGGGGAGGCAGCGCAAGTCCAGCTTGGGTTCGGGGCTGAAGCCGTCGGCCTCGCGCCGGCGCCGAGCCGGACCCCCGTCGCGACCGGCTCAGGGCCGCGGGCGGACCCGCGCCAGGCTCCAGCGCAAGTGATGCTTCTGTGCCACCGGCTGCGTCAGCGCGGTCAGCTCGAGGGTGAAGGTCATCGCCCCGGAGCTCAGCTCGGGCATGCCATCACGCACGACCATGCGGCCCTCGCCGGCGAGGTCGCGCACCGCCAGCGCGACGGCGCTGGGGCCCGTGCCGAGCGTCGCCGTGGCCTCACCGTCGCCGGCGGCCTTCCACGAGTCGCCGGTCCAGGTGCGCAGGTAGGCGCCGGTCAGCGGATCCGCCAACGGCACGCGCTGCGGCTCGGCGGCGGGCAGGGCGAGCAGCTGCGTCCACCAGCGCGCCAGGTTCTCGGACGAATACGCGGCGCGGGCGGCGGCGTCGTGCGGCGGCGTCGCCCCGGCGCCGACCCCGGGCGCGCGCTTGTTGATCCGGGCGACGAGCTGGTCGCCGCCGTCGACCGCGCCGACCACGCCGGTCGCCGGATCGAGGGTCAGGGTCAGCGCGACGCCGTCGAACCCGGCGAGATGGCCGATGAGCGGATCGTCGGCCCCCTCGCCGGTCGACGAGTCGACCACGCGTTCGCTGCCCGGGCCGACGTGGCTGGCGATCACGCGCAGCTCGGTCAGGCGCAGCACGGCGCGCTCGGGCGTGGCCTCGACGACCTTCAGCGCCCAGCTCCACGAGATCGTCGTGACGTAGTCGAGGGTCTCGCCGGCGCTCTCCCAGGCGACGTGCTGCTCGACCTGGGCGACGTACTGCTCGCTGGCATCGGCGACGAAGGCGTAGCCCTCGCCGGAGTCGCCCGAGCCGCCGGAGTCGCTCTCGCCGGCGCCGGCGCGCGCCAGGACGCACAGCGCGAGGCAGGCGGCGACCAGGCGGCGCGCGGCGGTCACGTGCGCCGCTCGACGATGAACCGCGCCAGCGCGGCGAGCGGGGCGGCCGCGGCGCCGAACGGGCCGAGCGCGGCCTGGGCCTCGGCGGCGAGACGCGCGGCCTCGCGGCGCGCCGCCTCCAGCCCGTACACCGCCACGTAGGTCAGCTTGCCCTGCGCGGCGTCCTTGCCGGGGGTCTTGCCGAGCTCGGCGGCGGTGGCCGTGGCGTCGAGCACGTCGTCGGCGATCTGGAAGGCCAGGCCGACGGCCTCGCCGAAGGCGCACAACCGGGCGCGCTCACCGCCGGGCGCGCGCGCGGCGATCGCGCCGAGCTCGCAGCTGACCGCGATCAGCGCCGCGGTCTTGCGCCGGTGGATGCGCTCGAGGCGGGCCCCTTCCGCGGCGCGTCGCGCCGGGTCATTCGCGCCACGCGGCGCGTTCTCGGCGTCGAGGTCGTCCTGCTGGCCGCCGATCACGCCGAGGCTGCCGCTGGCGCGCGCCAGGCGCACGACCGCTTCGGCGCCGAGCGCGGCGACGGTCTCGAACGCCAGGCACTGCAGCGCGTCGCCGGCGAGGATCGCGGTGGCCTCGTCGAAGGCCTTGTGGCACGTCGGCCGGCCGCGGCGCAGATCGTCGTCGTCCATCGCCGGCAGGTCGTCGTGGACGAGCGTGTAGGTGTGCAGCAGTTCCAGCGCCGCCAGCGCCGGGGCGACCGCGTCGTCCGCGCCGCCGCAGGCCCGGCACGCCGCCAGCGCCAGGGCAGGGCGCACGCGTTTGCCGCCGGCGAACACCGTGTAGCGCATCGCCGCGTGCAGCCGCGCCGGCTCGGCATCGGCCGGCGGCAGCGCGCGCGCGAGGGCGGCGTCCGACAGGCGCACCGCCTCGCTCAGCAGCGTCTCGACGGTGACGGCGGCGCCGGTCGCGGACATGTCCGCACGGTGCGCCCACGACCATCGCCGGCAAGCGCGTCAAGGGCTCGCTAGGACCTCGTGCGCCATGCATCCGACGCTCGTTCGCGCGCCGATCGGCTACCCCGGGACCATTGCCACCGAGGCCTCGGCCCTAGACTCGGCGGACCCTGTCCGGGTGGAGCGAACGCATGGTCGAAAGCACGGGATCCGCTGGCATGGACAAGACTCCCGAGGACATGTCGAGCGGCACCGCGGGCTCGCGTCCGGCGCCCGGAAACGGCGGCGATTACGGCGCCGACAAGATCCAGGTGCTCGAGGGCATGGCGGCGGTGCGCAAGCGCCCGGGCATGTACATCGGCGACCCGGCGACGACCGGGCTCTACCAGCTGGTCTGGGAGACCATCGACAACTCGATCGACGAGGCGCTCGCCGGGCACTGCAACGAGGTCTCGATCGTCATCCATCCCGACAACTCGCTGTCGGTCACCGACAACGGCCGCGGCATCCCGGTCGCGCCGCACCCCTCGAGCGGCAAGTCGACGCTCGAAGTGGTCATGACCGTGCTGCACGCGGGCGGCAAGTTCGACCGCAACAGCTACAAGGTCTCGGGCGGCCTGCACGGCGTCGGCGTCAGCTGCGTCAACGCGGTCTCGTCGTGGCTGGTCGCCGACGTCAAGCGCGACGGCAAGCACTGGCGCATGCGCTTCGAGCGCGGCGTCGCGGTCACGCCGCTCCAGGAGGTCGGCGCCTCGGCCGATCGCGGCACCACCATCCAGTTCAAGCCCGACGCCGAGGTCTTCGCCGAGAACACGGTGTTCGACTACAAGACCATCGCCGCGCGCCTGCGCGAGCTGGCCTTCCTCAACACCGGCGTGCGCATCAACCTCCAGGACCTGCGCGAGGAGGGCAAAGCCGAGGTCTTCTACTCGCCCGACGGCCTGGGCGGCTTCGTCCGCTACCTCAACCAGGGCAAGGACGCGCTGCATCCGGTGGTGCACGTCATCAAGGAGGGCGACCAGGGCTTCGTCGCCGAGCTCGCCCTGCAGTACAACGACGGCTACGACGAGCACATCCTGTGCTTCGCCAACAACATCCGCAATCGCGACGGCGGCACGCACCTCGAGGGCTTCAAGACCGCGCTGACCCGCGTGCTCAACACCTGGGCGAAGAACGCCAACCTGCTCAAGGGCGACAAGCCGCCGACCGGCGAGGACCTGCGCGAAGGGCTGTGCGCGATCATCTCGGTCAAGCTGCCCGATCCGAAGTTCTCGGCGCAGACCAAGGACAAGCTGATCAACAGCGAGGTCGCGGGCGTCGTCCAGGCGCTGGTCGGGCAGGCGCTGCAGGACTACTGCGAGGAGAACCCGAAGATCGCCAAGCTGCTGGTCGCCAAGGCGCTGATGGCGATGCAGGCGCGCGAGGCGGCGCGCAAGGCGCGCGAGCTGGCGCGCAAGGACCGCAAGAGCCTGCTCAACAACGCCGGCATGCCGGACAAGCTGCGCGACTGCATCAGCCGCAACATGGACGAGACCGAGATCTTCCTGGTCGAGGGCGATTCGGCCGGCGGCAGCGCCAAGCGCGGCTCGAGCGTGCAGTTCCAGGCGATCCTGCCGCTCAAGGGCAAGATCATCAACGTCGAGAAGGCGCGCATCGACAAGGTGATCACGCACAGCGAGATCAGCGCGATGATCCAGGCGTTCGGCACCGGCATCGGCGAGGAGTTCGCGCTGACCGGCCTGCGCTACGGCAAGATCGTCATCATGACCGACGCCGACGTCGACGGCTCGCACATCCGCACGCTGCTGCTGACCTTCTTCTTCCGCCAGATGCCGAAGCTGATCGACGGCGGCCACATCTACGTCGCCCAGCCGCCGCTGTACCGCATCGAGAAGGGCAAGAAGAAGGAGTACGTCTTCAACGAGAAGCTGCTCAACAACGAGAGCATGCGCCTCGGCCTGGCCGACGCGGTGCTGATCGACCGCCACTCGTTCCGCGAGCGCGAGGTCGGCCCCGCCGCGCTCGGCACGCTGTGCGAGGCGCTGCAGGAGTTCGAGGACCACGAGCGCGTGCTGGCGCTCAAGGGCGTGACGCTCGACGAGTACCTCGGCCTGCGCAACGGCGCCGGCTACCTGCCGCTCTACCGCGCGCGCGTCGGCGAGAGCGAGCGCTGGCTGTACGCCGAGGCCGAGGTCGAGGAGGTCCTGGTGCGCAAGGCCGAGCCCGATCCGGCCCTGGCCGCCGGCATCGTCACCAGCGAGGCCGAGCCGGCGATCCAGCCCGAGATCATCGAGTTCACCGAGCGCGACGCGATCGAGCGCAGCTTGGACAAGCTCCGCATGCTCGGCTACAACCCCGACTTCCTGATGGACGCGCCCGACCGCCTGGCGCCGTTCACGCTCAAGCTCAAGTCCGACGAGCACACCCTGACATCCCTGCAGCCGCTGCCCGAGATCGTGCGCAAGCACGGCAAGGACCAGATGGGCGACGTCACCCGCTACAAGGGTCTGGGCGAGATGAACCCGGACGAGCTGTGGTCGACGACCATGGACCCCGCGCAGCGCACGATGAAGCGCGTGATGATGGCGGACGCGATCGAGGCCGAGCGCATGTTCTCGACCCTGATGGGCAACGACGTCGCGATCCGTCGCGACTTCATCGAGCGCTTCGCGCTGGCGGTGGCGAAGAAGCTGGACGTGTGACGCGGGGCGAGCGCTCCGCCGCCGGCGGATCGAGCGCGGCGGCCCGCGCCGCCATGGTCGCGGGCGGCGCCGCCGGCATCTACGTGCTCAGCTTCGCCGTCCTCTACGTCGACGACGTCGTCATCGAGACGCGCTGGTTCTACCATCGCCTGCCCGAACCGATGCAGCGCGCGATCGACGTCATCTACGCGCCGTTGATCGCCCTCGTCGACGTGATGGGCGGGTGAATCAGGGGACCGCGGCCTCGACGCGCTCGGGGGCATCGGCCCCGGCGGCCGGCGCATCCGCCACCGTCGCCTGCAGCGCCTTGATCCGCTCGTAGTACGCCAGCGACGCCTCCAGCCCGGCGGCTTCCTCGCCGCCCGCCGCCGCGATGGCGTGGCGCTGGGCGGCGATCGCCTCGTCGACCAGCCCGACGCTGTACAGCGCGCGCGCCCAGGTGTCGGCGATCGCGCCGTTCTCCGGCTCCTTGGCGTGCGCGGCCTTGGCGAAGCGCACGGCGTGCTCCGGGGCGCGCCAGGCGAAGTCGTCCTCGTTCAGCAGATTCCAGGCGATGCCGTTCAGGCGCGCCGCGGACATCTGGTCGACCGGCAGCGCGGCCAGGGTCTCGGCGTGCAGCTCCGGCCGTTCGAGATGCTTGGCCACGCCGAGACGCACCTGCAGCGCCATCTCGTTCTCGGGCTGCAGCGCCAGCAGCTCGCCGGAGATCGCGAGCGCGCGCTCGAAGTCGGGCTGGCCCTTCGCGTTCTTGCCGCTGAACAGCGCCTCGAGCTCGCCCTGCAGCCTGGCGGCTTCGCCCTCGCTCGCCGCGTCGAACGTCCCGGCCAGGACTTTGGCGAGCGGCTGATCGATGCCCGCCGGATGGCCCTTCCACAGCACCGTGCCGTCGGCGCCGACCAGGAAGGCGTGCGGGATGCCGCGCACGCCGGTCATGTACGCGGCCTTGGTCGCCTCGTCGGCGAGGCCGACGCGGTAATCCATCTTCGCCGCCATGTCGGCGACGAAGGGCTCGACGGTGGCGCGGTCCTCGTCGCTCAGGCCGATGATCGCGACCTTGTCGCCGTGCTGCTTCTGCAGCTTGGTCAGGTGCGGGATCGAGTCGCGGCATGGCGGGCACCAGGTCGCCCAGAACTCGACCACGGCGACGCGCCCGCCGCCCGGCTCGGCCGCCTCGCCCTTGATCCAGGTCACGCCGGTCAGCGGCGGCGCCGGCTGGCCGACGTCCAGCGCCGCCAGCGGCGCGAGCAGGAACAGGCCGAGGATGATGCAGCGCATGCGCGGTCTCCGCCGCGCACGGTCATCCGCCGACCGCCGTCGCAAGGTGATTCGCCGTGGCATTGCGCGTGGCCGCTGGCGCACGCAGCGGTCCGGCCATCCTGCGGGCATGGATCCGCGCGATTTCCTGCGCCAGCTGCACGACGAGGTCGCGCATCATCCCGGGCTCGGCCACTCGCTGCTCGGGCGGATGGAGACCGATCCGAAGGCGCGCGACGATTTCCGCGTCTTCAGCGGCCAGCACTACCCGCTGGTCGGGACCTTCACCCGCTACCTCGAGCTGCTGCTGCTGAGCGCGCCGTCGTCGGACGCCAAGGTCTGGCTCGCCAAGGTGCTGGTCGACGAGTACGGCGAGCGCTCCGGCGGCCAGGACCACGCCGCGCACTACCGCGTGTTCATGCGCGCGTGCGGCTGGGACGAGGCGGCGATCGACGGCATCGCCCTGCATCCGGCGGTGACGGGCTTCATCGTCGAGCACCTGCGCATCTGCCTCGAGGAGCCGTTCCTGGTCGGCCTCGGCGCGGTCGGCCCCGGCCACGAGTGGGCGATCCCGACGATGTTCGCCGATCTCATCCGCGGCCTGCGCTCCGCCGGCTTCGCCGACCACGAGATCGAGTACTTCACGCTGCACACCGCGCAGGACGTCGATCACGGCGCCTGGCTGGAGGAGGCGCTGGCGCGCTACGCGATCGGCGAGGAGGCCCAGGCGCAGATCCGCGACGGCTGCATGCGCTCGCTGGCCGCGCGCGAGCGGCTGTGGTGGGGCGTCGGCGACAAGATCAACGCCGCGCGCATGCGCGCGCGCCTGCCGTTCGCGACCAGCGCCACCGCCGGCAGCGAGGCCCGCGAGCTGACGCTGCGCCGGTTCCGGCGCGACCTGCGCCTGCGCTACGAGCTGCCGTCGGCGATGCCCTGAGGGCTCGGCCGGCGCGGGCCTCGGCGGGCCGGGAGTTGCCAAAGGTGAAACGATTTTGACCAGGTCGCCGCCATCGCGTACCCTCCTGCGATGTCCGTGGCCTTCGCGCTGATGAGCATGACCTGCGCCGCCGGGAACGACCTGGTGTTCAAGGGCCGCATGCGCGCCGAGGCCTCGCCGTGGCGGCACCTGGCGCTGGTCGCGGCGGTATGGACGGCGGCGTTCGCCATACCGGCCTTTGCCGGAGCGCCCTGGGCGGTGGCGGCCGTCGTCTGGGGACTGATCTCCGGCGCCCTCGGCATCGCCGCCAACCTGCTGCTGCTGGAGGCGATGCGCACGGCCGAGGTCGGCGCGTGCGCGACCATCTACCGCCTGAACCTCGTGCCGGCGACGCTCCTGGCGGTGATCGTCCTCGGCGAGCAGCTCACCGCCGGCCGCGCGCTCGCGGTCTCGGCGGCCATCGGCGCGGTCGCGCTGATCGGCCGCGGCGTCGGGACGATCGGACGCGCCGGGCTGATGCTGGCGGTCGCCGCCTGCCTGCTGCGCGCGGGCATGGCGCTCGGCTTCAAGCACGGCCTCGCGGCGGGTGCCGGACCCATGCAGCTGCTGTTCATGAACGGCGTCGCCTGGCTCGCCGGGGCCATCGCCTGGGGCGCGTTCGCGCGCGCCGAGGCCCGCACCTGGCGCCGCTCCGATCTCGCTTGGGGCCTGGCCTCGGGCCTGCTCGTCACCGGCAACGTGCTGTTCCTGACGCTCGCGCTCGCCGCGGCGCCGCTGACCCAGGTGCTGCCGATCACCCAGCTGAGCTTCATCCTCACCATGCTCGCCGGCTGCGCGCTGTTCGGCGAGCGCGTCACCGCGAGCAAGCTGGCGGCGACGCTGCTGGCCTGCGGTTGCGTCCTGCTGCTGGCGTACGCATGAGGAACGCGCGCGCCTTCCTGCGTCCGCTCGGCGACAAGATCCGCGAGCTGCGCGCGCGCCGCGGCTGGACGCTCGATCGCCTGGCCTCGGTCGCCGGGCTGTCGAAGGGCCTGCTGTCCAAGATCGAGAACTTCCGCGCCGTGCCGTCGCTGACCGTGCTGGCGGCGATCGCCCGCGCGCTCGAGGTCGACCTGGCGGCGCTGGTCGAGGACGTGCAGGTGCGGCCGCGGCAGCCGTACCTGCTGGTGCGCGCCGGCGAGGGCCGCGTCCTGCGCCGCGAGGAGTCGCGCCACTTCCACTACACCGCCCTGCCCGCCGCCGACTGCGGCGGCACGCAGTTCCAGGGCTTCCGCCTGCGCATCGACGCGGGCGCGACGCGCGAGCCGCGCGTCACCGACGGCGACGAGTTCATCCACGTGCTGCGCGGCCAGGTCGCCTTCACGCTCGGTGACGAGGTGCTCGACCTCGCGGTCGGCGACAGCCTGTACTTCGACGGCCGCATGCCGCACGCGCCGCGCAACGCCGGCCGCGCCGTGGCCGAACTCCTGGTCATCTACCTGATCCCCGCGTCCGGCGCTCCGAGCGCGGGACGCCCAGCCGGAGACCCCGATGCGCATCGCTGATCCCTACGCTGGCGTGGACTGGAGCGCGGGCCTGCGCGGCAACCTGCACTGCCATTCGCAGCAGAGCGACGGTTCGGCGCCGCCGCAGGAGGTGATCGCCGCGTACGCCGCCGCCGGCCACGGCTTCATGATGCTCTCCGATCACGACACGCTGACCACCGCCGAGCGCTACCGCCAGTGGGACGCCAACGGGCTGGTGCTGCTCCCGGGCAGCGAGATCACCCGCGATGGACCGCACGTGCTGCGCGTCGGCGGCGAGGGCGAGATCGCGCCGGACGAGGACCGCCAGCGCGTCATCGACGCGATCGACGCCGCCGGCGGGCTGGCGGTGATGAACCACCCCAACTGGTTCGCCGAGCACGACCACTGTCCGCAGGACACGCTCGTCGCGCTGCGCGGCTACGCGGGCATCGAGATCTACAACGCGGTGATCGCCGAGCTCGAGGGCAGCCCCTACGCGCTCGACCGCTGGGATCGCCTGCTGTCGCGCGGGCGCCGCCTGTGGGGCTTCGCCAACGACGACGCGCACCACCTGCGCCAGGTCGGCCAGGCGTGGAACGTCGCCTTCCCGCGGACGCGCGATGCCGGCGGGGTGGTCGCGGCGCTGCGCGACGGACGGTTCTACGCGTCCACCGGCGTGACCATCGAGCGCATCACGGTCGCCGACGACGCCATCGAGATCGTCGCGCCCGATGCCGAGCGCATCGTCGCCACCGGCGTGCATTCGAAGCGGCTGGCGATGGCCGACGGCGACCGCCTGCGCCTGAGCGTGCCCGACGGCACCGCCTACGTGCGCTTCGAGTGCTGGGGGCGCGGCGAACGCTTCGCGTGGAGCCAGCCGTTCTTCATCGAGCGGTGAAGTCCGGGGCGCGAAGCGCGAACAAGATGGCGCAGCGCGCCGATCTCGGTGATCGACGCGCTGCGCCGGTTGACCCGGCCGCTCGAGATGATCAGTCCTCGTCGATGTGCGCGCCGCAGATCGCGCGCGCCTCGGCCAGCGTGTAGGGTCCGAAGCGCACGCCGTCGACGACGATGAAGATCCGGTTCAGCGATGGGCGATCCCAGACGACGGTGTGGCTGCCATCGGGGCCCGAGGTCTGCACCGTCCACAGCGACGTCACGGTCTTCGACGCTGTGAACACGCCGCCCTGGTAGCCGAGGTGGCCGGTCGCGTGGCGCGAGCCATCGACGATCGCCTGGCGGCTGACGCCGCCGCACACCACGGTGAGGTCGAAGGCGTCGGCGCCGTGATCGGAGACGGCGTCTATGTACCAGTTCTCATCCGACTCGCGGAACCAGTCGAGGTCCAGGCTGTAGCTGAGCGCCGAATCCGCGGCGATGGTCGCGGTGTTGCCGTTGCGCGGGTCGGTGAAGACGCAGTCCTCGTCGTAGTCGACGGTGACGTCGTAGTGCGCCTCGCCGAAGGTGTGCAGCGGCTGGCTCACGGAAACGGCGCCGGTCCACGCGATCGTCACGCGGCCGGTCGCGTTCGGATACGCGTCCTGGCCGTCGACCATGAGGTCGAGATCGACCGTGACGCTGCCGGTGCCGGTGAACTCGAAGGGCGCCTCGGCCTCGGTGTCGCGCACCGCCGCGGTCAGCGAGGCGTCGGTGTGGGTGCCGCGCTGGATGATCGTCTCGTTCGCCAGGTCGAGGCTGCTGCTCAGCGCCTCGAGCGTCGCCGCGCTCTGCTGCGCGCTGGCGGCCTGCGGCGCGCTGGGCGTCGCCGCGGAATCCTTGTCGGAATCGCCCTGCGACCCGCAGCCGGCGACGAGGGTGATGCCGACTGCGGCGGCGATGGAACGGGTCAAGCGCATGCGCTGGTCCTTGATCGGGTTGGATCTGGTTGGTTCGGTTGGTCAGGCGACACCGGATACCGGGGGTCGGGCCTTCGGTTACGGCCGTTGATTGCGCGTGCGACATCCCGCGCTGCGATCGGGGCATGGCCATCGACGGCGTCCTCCTGCTCGGGTTCGGCGGCCCGACCCCCGGCTGCTGCGAACGGCGGCGCCAGTGCGCGCGCACGCCCGGCTGCGAGGCCGAGTGCTTCGTCGCCGGCATCCTCGGCGACAATCCCGCCCGCATGGGCCGGGTCGCCGAGGTCGCGGCTCACTACCACGAGCTGGGTGGGACGAGCCCGTACAACGCCCTGACCGAGGCCCAGTCGCGCGCCCTCGCGTCCGAGCTCGCCCGCCGCGGCCACGCGCTGCCGGTCGCCTGCGGTTTCCGCCACTGGCGGCCATGGACGATCGACGGCATGCGCGCCCTGGCCGACGGCGGCTGCCGCGAGATCGCCCTGCTGGTGATGGCGCCGCACCAGTCGTCGGTCAGCTGGGACTGGTACCTGAAGCACGCGGCCGAGGCCGCCGAAGCGCTCGGCGACCGCGCCCCGGCGATCACCGCCGTGGTCGAGCCGTGGTACGCCGAAACGGGTTTCATCGCCGCGAACGCCGCGCGCGTGCGCGACGCCGCCGCCGGGTGGGACGCGGCGCGCTTCGCGGCGGCGGAACTGGTCTTCACCGCGCACGCGATCCCGGCGCCGATCGCCGAGACCTCGCGCTACCGCGAGCAGTTCGCCGAGACCGCGGCGCGCATCGCCGACGCGCTCGGTCATCCGCGCCACCGCATCGCCTACCAGTCGGCGCCGAGCGACAGCCGCGTGCCGTGGACCGGTCCGGACATCGTGCCGACGATCCGCGAGGCCGCCGAGCGCGGCGCGCGCGAGGTCGTGGTCCAGGCCTGCGGCTTCCTCGTCGACCACACCGAGGTGCTCTACGACCTCGACGTGGAGGCGCGGCGCGCGGCGGCGCAGGCGGGCATCGGCTTCACGCGCGCGACCTGCGTGCACGACCATCCGGCGTTCATCGCCGCGCTCGCCGATGGCGTCGAGCGCGCCCGCACCGCCGTCGGCGCCTGACGTGGCGCGCGTCCCGCTCAACCGCACGCCCAAGCCGGGGTACGAGCTCGACGCGCTCAGGACCGTGACCCTGACCCCGATCGGGGTCATCGAGTCGCCGTACCAGTGGCGCGACGAGGCGCCGCGCCAGGCGACCGTCGGCGCGCCGGCCGAGGCGACCATCGTCCTGCGCCGCGGGCTGCAGAACACGCTCAAGGACCTGATCGGCTTCGAGTACTGCTGGGTGCTGTACTGGTTCAACTATTCGCACGGCTGGCGCCAGCAGGTGGTGCCGCCGCGCGACAAGGTCAAACGCGGGTTGTTCGCGACGCGCTCGCCCGATCGGCCGAATCCGATCGGACTGTCCGCGGTGCGCATCGTGTCGATCCGCGGCGTGCGCATCGTCGTGCGCGGCGTCGATATGCTCAACGGCACGCCGGTGCTCGACATCAAGCCGTACGTGCCGGCGTACGATGCGTTCCCGGGAGCCAAGGCGGGCTGGGTGGATGGCCTGGCGGAGCCGGGGCCCGACCACCGCTGGGAGTGAGGGAGCGGCGAGCGCGAACTGAAAGCGCGAAGCGCGAAGCTCGAAGCTCGAAGCGCGAAGATCGAAGCGCGAAGCTCGAAGCGCGAAGCTCGAAGCTCGAAGCGCGAAGCTCGAAGCTCGAAGCGCGAAGCTCGAAGCGTGACCCTATTTCGCCGCCACGAAAACATCCCCGATGACCTGCCAGGAGATGTTGGTGTCGGGCACGTTGGTGAAGGCCGTGATGCGGACGCCGAGCGGCGCCGCGGGCGCCTTGCGCGGCTTCGCCGGCTTCTCGTCCTTCGCGTCCTTCTCCTTCGCGTCCTTGGCGACCGGCTCGTCTGGCGGCGCTGGCGCGGGCTGCGCCAGATGGGCGGCGAGCAGCTCGCGCAGGTTCTCGGCGCCGATCGCGAGCAGCGTGCTCTTGTCGGTGAGCGCGTCGCTGGCGGGCTGGAACGCGGTGGTGAAGCGCGCCGCCTTGGACAGGCGGAACATCGCGCAGCGGAACGACAGGGCGTTGTCGTCCATGTCGGCGACGCTTCCCCTGCGCTCGCTGCCCAGGCCGCCGTCGCCCTCGTGCTTGGGGAAGGTGACGAGCGCGCTCCTGGCCTTCTGCGCCAGCTTGCCGCCGATCCACAGGCTGACCTCGCCCTTGTCGAACTGCACGGCGAGGTGCGTCCACGGCACGCTGCGGTCGAAGCCGCCGGCGAGCTCGGCCTTCTCCTTGTTGGCGGCGATGACGAAGCGCACGTGGTCGCCGACCAGGCAGATGGCCAGGCCGGCCTTCTCGTTGCCTTCCTCGTAGAGCACGCCGTCGCCGACCGCCTTGCCGACGACGACTTCGATGGTGCGCTGATCGAACGCGACTTCGAGGACGTTGCCGCTCGGCGCGAGCAGCGCGCCCGGGCTGAAGATCAGCGCCGGCTTCGCCCCGCCGCCGCCGAGGCCGGCGAGCGGATCGTCGCTGGCCGCGATCTCGGCCAGGACCTGGTCGAGCTGGCCGATCGCGGTGAAGAAGTCGCGCGCCTCGTCGACGTCGGGATCGATGGTCAGCACGGCGCGCCAGGCCTCGGTCGCCGCCGAGAGATCGCCGGCCTTGACCTCGCGCTGGGCGATGCGGACCAGCGCCTTGATCGCCTTGTCGTTGGCCCTGCCGACCTCGGTCTGGTACTCGCTGCGCGCCTTGCCGATCTCGTCCTGCCAGCGGCCCAGCTCCTTGTCGACATCGTCCGCGCCGACCAGCGCGGTCGTGGCCACGGCGACGAGGGCGGCAGCGAGGATGCGCTTCATGGGTCGGATCCGGTTGAGGCAGGACGACGAGGCTCGGCAGACCGGACGCTACGCCGGCCGCGTGGCGCACGAATGCGGGATTTGCCCTATCTCGACAGCACGGGTTGTGCCACGAGCAGGCGCAGGGCGGACAGATCGTCGGCCGTGGCCGACCACGCCCCCGCGGCGGCGGGAACCAGCCAGGTGGTCATCGGCTCGAGGCGGACCGCTCCCGCCGCGGTGCCGAGCCTCCCGGCGCCCGCGAGCGCGATGACGATCGCGCAGGTGCCGTCGCCGCCGCCCGAGGTGTGCCGGCAATGGCGTTCCTCGACGGTGAAATGGTCGCAGCTGGCCAGGCGCCGCACGCTGCCGCCGGCGGGATGGACGGCCTCGCGCGCCGCGACCGGCCCCGCGCTGGGCGCCGTGAAATCGATGGTCGCCAACGACTGCGCGACGTGCAGCTCGCGCGGCTTGCCGTCGAGCCCGACGCGGCCCCAGTCGTCGACGCGGAAGGTCACGTCGCAGGTCTGCTGCACCTCGTACAGCAGGCAGCCTCGGCCGAGCGCATGCACGGTGCGCGCGCCCAGGAAGTAGAAGTCGCCGTCGCGCGCGTCGAAGCGGTTGAGCTGGGACGCAACCCGGCCCTCGGCGATGGCGCGCTCGAAGCCGGCGCGGTCGACGCCGGGCGCCAGACCGACGTAGAGCTCGCCGCCGTTCGCCACCAGCAGCCAGCATTCGGTCTTGCCGCGCGGACCGACGCCGAGCTGGCGCGCCAACGCGTCGTCGGGATGGACCTGGATCGACAGGCGGTCGTTGGCGTCGATGAGCTTGACCATCAACGGGAAGTCCCCGCCGGCGAAATCGCCGCCGACCAGCTCGCCCCCGCGCGTCGCGGTCAGCTCGCGCAGGCTGACGCCGGCCAGCGGACCATCGGCGACGACGCTCATGCCGCGCTGGTGGTCGGCGAGGTCCCAGCTCTCGCCGATCGGCCCCGCGGGCAGGTCCGCTCGCCACTGCGCCATGCGCCGGCCGCCCCAGACGATGGGCATGTAGGTGGGACGGAAGCGGAGGGGCAGGTCCATGGCGAGCGGCGCGTAGCCTCCGAGGTGTTGGTCGGGCTGCCACTGGCGACTGGGATGCCCGATGGGGGCGTGGAATCCCGGCGGCGGCCGACGGGCGGACGGCGCCCGGCCGCGCCGGGGTAAACCATAGCCAGCCCCGCCCCCTGCGCCGATCCTGGGCGCATGGACCTCACCCGCCGCCGTCTCCTGCAACGCTCCACCGCCATCGCGCTGGCCTTCGGCGGATTGCGCCTGTCGGGCGAGGAGGCGGCGGCCGATCCCGCCGCCGGGTACGGCGCGCTGGTGCGCGACCCGGCCGGTGTCATCGACCTGCCGGCCGGGTTCTCCTACCGCGTGCTGTCCCGCGTCGGCGACGCGATGAGCGACGGCCTCATCGTCCCGAACGCGGCCGATGGCATGGCGGCGTTCGCCCTCGATGGCGGTGGCGTCGCGCTGGTGCGCAACCACGAGCTCAATCACGAGAGCGCCGAGCACGGCGCGTTCGGCGCCGACTTCGCGCGCGTCGGCCGCATCGCCGCCGACCGCTTCTACGACTTCGGCAGCGGCCGGCCGCCCGGCGGCGGCACCACGACGCTCGTGCTCGGCCCGGATGGCGCCGTGCGGAGCCAGTTCCTGTCGCTGGCCGGGACCCATCGCAACTGCGCCGGCGGCGCCACGCCGTGGGGGACCTGGATCACCTGCGAGGAGACCGCCGTGCGCGCCGGCGGCGCGCTCGTCCAGCGCGACCACGGCTACGCCTTCGAGGTCGCCGCCGCGGCGACCGGACCGGTGCTGCCGACGCCGCTGACGGCGATGGGCCGCTTCAACCGCGAGGCGATCGCGGTCGACGCCGCCAGCGGCGCGATCTACCAGAGCGAGGATCACGGCGACGGCCTGCTCTACCGCTTCGTGCCGGACGCACCGGGCGCACCGGCGAAGGGCGGTCGCCTGCAGGCGCTGGCGGTCGTCGACCGCGACGGCGTCGACACGGCGAACTGGAAGAGCCGCGATTTCGCCGTCGGCGCGCGTCATGCCGTGCGTTGGGTCGATCTCGACCGGCCTGAATCGCCCGACGACGATCTGCGCCACCGCGGCAGGCGGCTCGGCGCCGCCACCTTCTGCCGCGGCGAGGGCATGTGGTCGGAGGGCGGCATCTGGCTCTGCGCGACCGCCGGCGGCAAGGCGCGCAAGGGCCAGGTCTGGCGCTATCGCCCGAGCGCCGCGGAAGGGAGCGCGGCGGAGAGCGAAGCGCCGGGCACGCTCGAACTGTTCTGCGAGCCCGACAACGGCCTGGCGCTCGAGAACTGCGACAACATCACGGTCGCGCCATGGGGCGATCTGGTGCTGTGCGAGGACCAGGCGTCGAAGCCGGAGATCGATCCCGGCATCCGCCTGGTCGGCGTGTCGCCGCGAGGCGCCTGCTACACGCTGGCGCGCAACGCGCTGAACACGTCCGAGTTCGCCGGGGCCTGCTTCTCGCCCGATGGCGCGACGCTCTACGTGAACATCCAGTCGCCGGCGACGACGCTGGCGATCACGGGGCCGTGGCGCGGGTAGATCGGGCTTCGGGCTTCGCGCTTCGAGCTTCGAGCTTCGAGCTTCGAGCCTCGAGC
>DASPLE010000039.1:0-3736 GCA_035627695.1 Planctomycetota bacterium | reverse complement strand
GCTGGTGTCGTTCGTGCTCAGCCTGCCCTGGGGCATCCGTCACACATGACCACGCGCCTGTTCCATCCGCTCATCACCTCGGCGACGGTCGTGATCATCGCCGGGATCCTC
The DNA here is from genome assembly GCA_035627695.1 of Planctomycetota bacterium. Lineage (GTDB taxonomy): Bacteria > Planctomycetota > UBA11346 > UBA11346 > UBA11346 > DASPLE01. Next base: position 3,625 of record DASPLE010000039.1, on the reverse strand, counting down.
GCCTGGGCGTGGATCCGGCGTGCCGACGGGCGCAGCGCCACGGCGCCAGCGACGCCCGCGGCACGCGTGCCCGCGGCGCAGACGCCCGCGGCGGGCGACGCCGTCGCCGCTGATCCCGTCGCTCCGCTGGCATCGCCGACCATCGAGGCGGCGCAGCAGGAGCTGCATGGCGTCCTGCGCGGCGAGCCCTTCTGGTGCCGCCTGCTGCCATCGGACAAGGGCCTCAACGGGCGGCGCGTCCTGCACCTGGTCTACAGCCCGCCGTCGATCGCCGAGCTCGGCGGGGCGCAGCTCAGCGACACGCCGTACGTGCTGCTCGACGACCACGCCCGCGTCGTCGCCTGGAACGGCCGCCACAGCCTGTCCAACGTCCACCCGCACCGCGCCAAGGACGGCTACCGGATCGTGCGCGAGATCCCGCGCGGCGAGGGCGAAGCCGCCCAGCCCGGCGCCGAGGAGCGCCGCATCGCCGGCCCGATGGCCTACGATCTGCGCCTGGCGCCGGTGCTGCTGGCGCTGGTCTGGCGCTCCGGCTCGCAGGGGGCCGTGCCGGTCGTCGACCTGTTCGGCGCGCGCCACGACGAGCGCATCGAGCTGAAGTGGAACGGCGCGGAAGCGACCATCGGGGCCGAGGCCTGGCGCATCGAGGCCGACGAGGCCGGACGCCTGCGCCGCATCGTCGCCGCGGACGGCACGGCGATCATCGAGGTCGCCGGCCGCGGTTGAGCGCGCCGCTCGGCCACGCCTCCGTCAACGCGATGTCAGATCGTAATCGAGGCGCCAGGCGCCCCGGTCGCCGCGACGCGCCAGCGGTTGAGCCGGACGCGTGGCCGGCGCCGCGGTCACGTCGTCGAGATCGAACCGCCAACGGGCTGACAGCGTCCACGCCGGCAGCGCGGCGAGCGCGGCCGCCGCTTCGGCGAGCGCCGGATCGCGGGCGCGGTCGCCGGCTTCGGCCCGCGCGGCGAGGGCGCGCTTGAGGTCGGCGAGCTCCTGACGCAGCTTCGCGGCGTCGCGCGACTCGCTGGCCAGGCGCCGCCGCTGCTGGTCCTTCAGCCGACGCTCCCACGCGGGATCGATGTGCGGATACGGTTCGCCGTCGGGCCAGGTGCTGAGCGGCGCGCCGAGCTCGAGGCGCTCGCCGCCGCGCGCCACCGCGACCCGCACCGGATCGCCGGGGAGGCGCGCGACCACCGCGTCGCGCAGCTCGACCATGCTGTTCACCGCCTGGCCATCGACCGCCAGGACCACGTCGCCGGGGCGCATGCCCATCTGCGCCGCCGCCGTGCCGGGGAACACCACCGCGACCTCGACGCCCTGCTCGACGCCGAGGCCGGTGGCCGCCTGGGCCTGCGTCGACGTCGGCGTCATGCCGATGCCCAGGCGCGGACGGCCATCGTCCTCGTAGCCATCGTCCGCGGCGTCCAGGGACAGGGCGCAGACGGCGATCAGGACGAGCAGGCGCCGGTACGGCATGGCTGGACCCCTGGTGAGGCGGGACGCGCGTCGCGGCGGTTGACGCGCTCGCCGGCAACCCTGCCGGCTCCCCATCCGTCGCCAGGCGGATCAGCGACGGCATGGACACGGTGCGACTGACGCCTGGCCGCTCGCCGCGCGGCGACGCTCAGCCCGGCTGATGCGGGTGCGGGGCGTCGGTCGGTCCCAACTCGACCGCGAGCATCTTCGCCAGCGCCGCGTAGCCGGACCAGTCCTCCGGCTTCTGGACGAGCCGCGCGCCGAGGCGCTGGCACGCCGTGCTGACCGGCGGGCTGCTGTGACCGGTGAGCACGATCACCTTGGTCTGCCGATGGACCGGATCGTCCTTCAGGATGCGCAGCAGGTCGAGCCCGGACCCGCCCGCTCCGAGCTCGATGTCGAGCAGGATCAGCGTCGGCGGCGGAACGTCCGCGAACGGCGGTTCCTGGCGGAGCACCGCGAGCGCCTGGGTGACGCTCCCGGCGACGAGCGATTCGACGACCACACCGGCCTCGAGGAACGCGTCGAGCATCAGCTCGCGGTCACCGCGCTGGTCCTCAACGTGCAGCACGCACGGTTGACGGGACGTCATGGGGGCCTCCGGCGGGGACGATACGCGGCGCCGCATCCGGGCTCAAGGCGGGCGTGCGGCGCGGACGCCACCCGGCGGCTGCCTAACGATGGAAGCGCCCGAGGCTGACCGGCGACGCGCGCAGGTGGGGCTGGATCCGGCGGATCAGATCCGGGTAGCCGGCCGCGTCCGCCGGCTTCGGCTCGAACGCCTTGGCGCCGCGCTGGGCGCAGATGTAGCGGGTCGATTCGCTGTCGTGGCTCGACATCACGACGATCGGCACGTGCGGGGCGACCGCGCGCACCTCCGGGATGACGTCGTATCCCGTGTCGTTGCCGAGGACCAGGTCGAGGATGATGAGATCGGGCACGCTGTGCGACAGCGCTCGCGACGCGTCGGCGGCCGACCCGGCGCTGACCACCTGCGCGTCGGGAAGGACCTCGTGGCACGCGGCGCGCACGCGCTCGGCCACGACCAGCTCGTCATCGATCACGAGGATGCAGGGGGGACGCGGCACGGCGCCAGGGTGCGCCTGCGCGCCAGCCGGCGCAAGCGGTCGGGGGTGGGCCAGCGGCCGGTGCGTCATCGCGCGGCGGACGGATTCCCGGAGGAGCCAAGCGTTCAGACTTCAGCGGAAGTTGCCCTGGCCGCCCGCGCTGGACGGTGATGCTCGCCGAGGCCCCTGAACCATCACCCGCGAGCTCGCCGATCGATGTCTGATTCATGAGGATCATGCGGGAACGCGGCGCCGAGACGGCGATCGTCGGCATCCATACCATCCTGCTGGTCGGCGCGATCATCGGCGTGCTCGCGTTCGGCAAGGAGATCTGCATCCCGATCGCGCTCGCGGCGCTGGTCACCTTCCTGCTCGCGCCGGTCGTGACCCGGCTCGAACGCTGGATCGGACGCGTCAGCGCGGTGATCACGGTCGTCGTGCTCCTGACGGGGTTCACCGCCGCGCTCGGCTACGTCGTCGCCAACCAGGTCATCGACCTGACCGCGAAGCTTCCCGACTACGAGGCCAACATCCGCGCGAAGCTGCGCTCGTTCCATACCGACAACGACGGCCGCTTCGCCCGCTTCACGCGCACCGTCGAGGAGCTGCGCAAGGAGATGCCCGGGGCGGTGCCGGCGCCGGTCCCGGACGCCGAGGCGCCGGTCACGCCGGTCGCGGTCCGCGTCGTCGAACGCGAATCGGGTTTCGGCCCCAGCGCGCAGTCCCTCGCCGGACCGATCCTCGGCGCGTTCGGCCTGGCGGGACTCGTCCTGCTGCTCGCGGTGTTCATGCTCCTGCATCGCGAGAACCTGCGCGGGCGCATGATGCGCCTGATCGGGCAGGAGCGCATCGGCGTCACCACCAACGCGATGGCCGACGCCGGTCACCGCGTCTCGCGCTACCTGCTGATGCAGCTGGTCATCAACGTCACCTACGGCATCCCGGTGGCGATCGGCCTGTACGTCATCGGCGTGCCCAACGCCATGCTCTGGGGCGCCGTCTGCGCGGTCCTGCGCTTCATCCCGTACGTCGGTCCCTGGCTGGGCGCGGCGATGCCGATCGCGCTGTCGCTGGCGGTGTCG
>DASPLE010000038.1:0-6932 GCA_035627695.1 Planctomycetota bacterium | reverse complement strand
CGACGACCACGCGCACGCGCGCTTGCAGCGTCTCTTCCACGAGCAGGGACGCGCGCTGACCGAGGCCCTGGGTGAGCGGGTCCCGGCCATAGTGGCGGCGAGCGACGGCCGCGTGCTGATGCGCATGCAGCGCGGCGGCGCCGGCCGTTTCCTGTGGGTGGTCAACAACAACATGCCCGCGGCCGATCCGGACACCGTGTGGCGCCGCGGGCTGTATTGCGCGACGCGGGACCCGGTCGCGGGGACGCTCACCCTTCCTCCGCCCACCGCCGCGCTCTACGACGTCACCGCGCGCCGGCGCGTCGAAGGCGCGGTCATGGACTTCGACCTGACGGATTCGCGATTCCGGCTCTACGCGGCGCTGCCGCGCGCCATCGCCGACGTCCGCTGCGCGTGCGAGCGCGCGGACGACGGGCAGCTCGAGGCGGAGATCGGCGTGGTCGACGCCGCGGGGACGGCGATCGATGCCGTGCTGCCGGTGCGCATCCGGATCCTCGACGATCGCGGCGCCGAGATCGAGGCGCGGACCATCGCGGTCGGGCGTGCCGGCGCGCGCATCCGCCTGCCGCTCCCGCGCCTGCCGCGCGGCGGCACGATCGCCGCGTCGGACCTGATCGTCGGCAAGCACCGCGTGCTGCGCATCGACCCGGCGTCGGACGTTCTCCCCCTGCTGCGCGCGCCGGCCGCGGCCGCGGGCACGGCGGCCTTCGCGGCGGTGCGCCAGATGCCGCCGTCGCCCCCGACGTGGGACGAGCTGTGGGGACCCAGCCTCGGCGACGTCGCGGTCAGCGACGACGGCGGTTCGATCCTCGCCACGGCCTTCCGCTCCGGCGACAACGCCTTCGCGCTCGATGCCCGCACCGGCGCCGTCGCGTGGCGCCACCGCGTCGGCGATCACGTCGCCTTCCGCGCCCTGCCTCTCGCGGGCGGGTGGGGAATCTGGGGATTGGACGCGGGCTTGGCCGAAGGGCACGTCTTGCATGTCGTCGACCGCTCGGGCGCGGCGACCGCGCGCTTCGCGGCGCCGATGGTCGCGCACCGCGGGACCTTCTGGTTCATGGCGTCGTGGCCCAACGGCATCGCGCCGGGCTGGGCCTGCGATCGGGCCGGTCGCGTCGTCGCCGCGGGCGGCCTCGGCGTCGCGGCCTGGAGCCCGACGGGGAAACTGCTGTGGGAATCGCCGGCTGTGCCCGGCACCGACCGGCCGTGGCCGCTGATCGCCGCCGCCGGTGAGGATCTGGTCGCGATCGCGACGGGCCGCGACATCGAGGTGCGCCGGATCGCGGACGGACGCGTCGCCTGGTCGCTCAAGCTGCCGCATCCCGCCGTCGCCCTGTGGGGCGCGGGCGGAACGGTCGTGGTGCGGACGAGCGAGGGCGGCGAGGCGCTCACCGTGCTGGCCGGCGCGGCCGTACGCGCGGTGCACCGCGTCGTCGCGCACGATCTCGCGATCTCGCCCGACGGCGCCTCGATCGCCGTCACCACCGACGACCAGCTGCGCTGGCTCGCCGCGAGCGGTGGCCTGGGCTGGCACCGCACCGGCGACGCGTCCCTGCGCGGCCCGCGTTTCTCGCGCGATGGCCGGCGGCTCTGCGTCGGCAGCGAGGCGGGCACGCTGCTGGTCGTCGACGACCGTGGGCGGACGGTGCTCGAGAGCGATGCCGGCGCGCTGCCGGTCGGCGCGTGGATGGCCGATGGCGATGTCGTGGTGGCGACCTGGGCGGGAGAGGTCATGCGCCTGGGCATGGACGGCACCGCGCGCTGGCGGACGCGCATCGTCCGCAGCGCGGCCTCGAGCGCCGACCGCATTCCGCCGATCACGCGTGCGCGCCGCACCACGTCGCTCCCGCGGGCGCTGCCGCTACGACCGAACCTGCTCGCGGCGGCGGGGACCGTGATCGAGGCCCGCTGGGATCCGGCGGCAGCCGGTATCGCGTGGCGGCACGCGCCGGCGATCCTCGCCGACGGGGATGCAACCGCTCCCGCCGAGCCGTGGCTGCCGTGGCACCAGATCAACTACGTCGATTCGGGCTGGATGGGGAAGATGACGTTCGTCATCGAGCTGCCCCGGCCGGCGCGGGTCGACGCCGTCACGGTCGTCGGCGACCCGCGCCACCCGGCTTCGAGCCTGCCCGACGCTCAGTTCGAAACCTGGGACGAGGCGCGCGCGGCGTGGACGCCGGTCGCGACGCTGCTGGCGGACGCGTCGACGCACAGCCATCGCCTCCCGACGCCGGTGGTCGGCCGGCGCTTCCGCCTGGCGTCGCCGGGCGGAGGATCCTGGCCGGTGGGGAATCTCCGCCTCGGCGAACTCGTCCTGCATGGCGAGGAGGCGCCGTGAGCGATCGCGTGCTGTGCCGGCCTGACGCGCCGCGCAGGGCGCTCGCGCGCGTCGGCGGGATGCACGTGCCGTGGCCTGCAGCGACGCCCGGCGGCCCGACCCGGACTCTGCGACGGCATCGACCGCGTCGATGGCGAACCTTCCTGATGTTCGCTTCCAGGCGCGGGATGAGTAGGGCACGCTTGGCGAGCGGCCGCCAGCCTGCGCGCGAAGGAGTCGGCGCACAGCCACATCGCGCTGCACCGGTCGTCGCACAGCGCTGCCGCTTCGCTCCCCGGGCGGGCCGGCGTAACGTCGTCAACCTCGTTGGTCCGCCGTCCCCGATTGCCCGGACGAGATGGAGCGCTCTCGCCGCCAGACCAGCGGCGTCAGTCGCTCTCCGTAGCGGCCGTCCACTCGATCTTCATCTGGATGAGCTTCGCGTCGCCCGTCATGTCATCATCGCCGCCAGGCCCGGCATAGCCGCCGATGCGCTCGAGCTTGACGACGGCGACCTCGCTGCCGCTCCAACCCGTCGTGGTCAGCGGTATCACGACCATGGTGATCTTGCCGGCCAGGACCCCGTTGGTGGTCGAGGATACCGCATACGGCCCCTGGAGGGCGCTGTCGTAGGTGTCGCCGGCGGTCTTGCCGTCGATGGAGATCGACCAGCGCACGTTGCCCACGGTCTCGGTCTGCGACATCCACGAGACCGTCGCCGTCGCGTTGGCATCCGCGACGTAGCTGTCGGGAACGACGAATTGCCAGCAGGCAGCCACCGTGAGCGTCGCGTCGAATCCGACCGTGTAGTACGAGAAGTTGGTGCCGTCGGTCTGGTCCACAGTGGGTCCACCGGCAGCGGTTATGGCGCTGGCGGGCGTCAGGATGATGCTGCGCCGCGGACGCGCGGCGCCCTCGTAGGTCATCACGCCGGTGGCGCCGATGTCGATCCGATCGCTGGCGCCGCCGAGGCGGGTGTCGCCGGTGACGTGCAGCGTCGTCGCCGGCGCAGCGTTGCCGATGCCGAGGCGGTCGTTGGTGTTGTTGAAGAAAAACTTCGCGTCGTCCTGGACGTAGGCGCCGCTCGCGCCGGCGAAGACCACCGAGCCCTGGGTGAAGGCCGTCGCCGTACCGGTGCCGCCGTAGCCCACGCCGACCGTCGATCCGTTCCACGTGCCGGAGGCGACGGTGCCGACCGCATCGATCTCGGTCAGGTTGCCATCGGTGACGATCGTGCCCGACGCGTTCGGCAGGGTCCACGTGTGATCGGTCGTCAGGTCGGCGTTGCTCAGCGATCCCGTGCTGCCGGCGACCTCGGCGGCCTGGCGTGGCAGGACCTTGATCACGTCGCTTGATGTCGCGGACGGGTATCGCAGGCCCAGGCTGCCTTCGCTCGACATCAGGGTGCCGATGCTCTGCGCGGTCCGGGCATCGCCGAGCGCGCCGCCGGCGGGGAAGTGGAGGAAGCTGAGGTTGGTCGTCGTCGCGTCCGACGAGGCGGACAATGCGAGACCCGACGAGCCCGGACGCGCCAGGCGCCACGCGGTGTCCTGGTAGACGCCGAATCCGACGTTGGCCACGTTCTGGGTCGCGGACGGCGCGCGGCCTTCGAGGAACAGCGCATGGCCGATGTCGATGCCACCGTCCCAGGTGCCGCCGAAGGTCGGCGCGCCGGTAGCGCCGACGCCGAGGTGCCCGTCGCCGGTCAGGGTCATGCGCGTCTCTGGCACACGATCGGCGGAGCCAGCTGTGTCCGCCTTCGCGGTCTGGAACGCGATCGACGACGAGCCACTGCCGGTCGCGGTGCCCGAGGACAGGACGAGGCCGCCGCCGTCAAGGTCGTTCTGGCCCGACGCCGCGCCGCCGGCCGAGACAGTCAGCGCGCGGCCTCCCCCCGACGCGTGGCGTTCGACACCGATCGAGCGCGCCGCGGCGCCCCCGAAGCCGATGCTGGTGCTGGGCGTATTCGTGGCGATGCCCAAGCGCCCGGCGAATGTCAGGCCATCGCTGGGCGGATCGAGGATACTCGCGGCATAGGTGCCGATGACCGTGCCGAAGTTGGAGGCGATGATCATGCGCGGCGAACCATCGTAGGTCAGGCCGATGCCGTAATAGGAAGACGTCCCGCCGACACCGAAGCTGGCATAATGTCCGGCAATCGTCTGCGTGTGGCGGATGGCGTAGGTGGCGGCGTCCTGCACGGTGAGAGTCGTCGTCGGCGCATTGGTACCGACGCCAACGCGGTTGTTCAGCGCGTTCACCGAAAGCGTATTGCCATCGATGTTCAGGGCGTTGACGGCGCTGTTCAGTGTCACCGCGGTGTTGTTGGCGAACGACCAGGCGGCGGAGTTCACGCTCACCGCATCACCGGATGCATCGCCGATGGTCAGGCTGGCGCCATTGAGAGCCGCGCTGCCGGCGACCGTCGTCGCACCGTTGAGCGACACCGCGCCAGTGCCGGTCGAGAAGGTGCGGACGCCGCTCTGGCTGACGTCCCCAGCGGTCGTCAGCGCACCGGCCGTGATGGAGAGCGCGGGACCCGAGCCGGCGTTGCTGACAGTGACGGCGGCGCCGCTCGAGTCCGCATCGAGCTGCGACACCGTCAGCAGCGAGCTGCCGCTCTGCAGATTGCCGACGGTCGCGTCGTCCGCCTGGCGGATCGTCACCAGGTCCTCGGTGCGGTTGCCGGTCAGCATCGACTCGATGGTCAAGGTGCGGTCGAGCGCGCCCGCGTAGGTCGTGTCCGAAGTCGCGCGCAGGAAGTCCGCGGAATCGAGACTATCGAGCGTGCCGGCGGACAGGGTCGATGGATCCTGCCAGGCCCCGTCTCCGCGCATCAAGAATGCCGTCTGACCGGCTGCCGCAGCCGGCACCACACCCTGCGTGCCCGCCGCGATTCCCGTCGCTCCGCCGTAGGTCGGTAGCATGGCATTCACCTGCACCATCGTCAGGTCCTGGGGGTTCCCGGCCGAGCCGCCCGTGCGACCCTTGATCGTCTGGTCCGCCATGTTCGCCAACTCGACGTTTGTGACCGCATCATCCTGCAGCTCCTCGGTGCCGACCGCGTCGGTGGCCATCTCGGCATTGCCGATGGCGTCATCGGCCACCTTCGCGTTGGACACGGCGTTGTCGGCCAGGTCGGAGGCGCCGACGCTCGCCGGCGCGTTGCCCGCGATGATCGTCCACGCGCGAGCGCCGTCACTGACCAGCATCACCTTCGCATAGGCCAGCGGTAGCGTCACCGACGCCGCGCCGTTGATCAGGTCGGTGCCCGCGCGCGTCACGACCAGCGTGTTCGACGCCGTCACCAGCCCCGACTCGTCCGCCACGATCACAACCGCGCCCGCGCCCGCTGCTGTCGCCGACGGCAGCGTCACGGTGCGCGACTCGGACAGCGCTCCCGCGTGCGCGACGTAGCAGTTCGCCGCCGTCACCGTGTGGTTCGTGTCGCCGAACAAGGTCCGCGCCAGACGCAGGCCCGACGACAGCGTCACCGCGCCCGACGCTGACAAGGTCGTGAAGGCGCCGCTATTCGGCGTGGTCGAACCGATCGTACCCGGCACCGGCCAGTTGACGCTCGAGTTGTCGACCGTGCCCCAGGTACCGTCCCCGCGCAGCACGAACGCCGTCTGACCGGCTGCCGCCGCCGGCACCACGCCCTGCGTGCCCGGCGCGATCCCCGTCGCTCCGCCGTAGGTCGGCAGCATGGCATTCACCTGCGCCATCGTCAGGTCCTGCGGATTCCCGGCGGCGCCGCCCGTGCGCCCTTTGATCGTCTGATCCACCATGTTCGCCAGCTCGACATTGGTCACCGCGTCATCCTGCAGTTCTGACAGTCCGACCGCGTTGTCAGCCAGCTTGGCATTCGTGATGGCGTTGTCGTCGACCGTCGTCGCAGCGGCCGCTCGCAGCGCGTAGCCGACCGAGGTCAGGCGGATGTCGGGCGTCATCTGCACCGCATTGATCGCGTTGCCCGTGTCGTCGGTCAACGCGTGGCGGAACCAGATGCGCAGACGGACGTCGTCCGCCGCGAACACCGAAGGTGGGATGGCGACCATGCCGGCGCCGCCGAGCGCGACGCTGTAGAGGCCGCCCACGATCGAGATGGTCAACTCACCAAGTGGCCCGCCGGCGGCAAAAGGCGCGACGGCGTCATCGTGCTGCCAGACGACGCCGACCGGTGCACCCAACTCGTACTCGACCAGTTCGAACCGGAAATATCCCGGGGCGTGGATGTCCGTGGTGCCACGAGCGATGCGACCCTGGTGCTGGATCACACCAGGCACCGCATCCGCCGACGGCGAGGCTGCGGCGATCGCGAGCAACATCAGCGCAAGGGCTGGTCGACTCATGCGGTTCATCGACGTCGCCCCGATTCCGCCGAAGTGACTGCAGCCTTCGGCACTACCGACGAGTATACCCTCGGTCGCATCGCTCCGCAAAACGCCTCACTTCAATCAACCTACCGTGGTCTCTACATCTGCTGCATCACCAGCATCAGCACTTATTCGGCCCGCACCTGGAAATCGAAACACAGCCGGCTGTCAATCATTCGCGCGCGGTGACCGCGTCGAAAGTCAGTAGACATGCGGATAGCCGGCCCCAACCGATC
>DASPLE010000037.1:0-5058 GCA_035627695.1 Planctomycetota bacterium | reverse complement strand
TCGAGGGCGCCGCGCGCGCGCCGGTCGCGATCGTCGTCGGCGGCGGCAACATCATGCGCGGCGCCGCCCACAAGGAGGGCGCCATCGATCCGACGCGCGCCGACTACATGGGCATGCTCGCGACGCTGTTCAACGGCCTCGCGCTGAAGGACGCCATCGAGCGGCGCGGCGCCCGCTGCGAGGTGGTCGCGCCGCACGCCGTGCCGAACGTCGCGCACGGCTACGACCGGGCCCGGGTGATGGCCTGGCTCGCGGACGGCGTCGTCGTGGTCTTCGCCGGCGGCACCGGCCACCCGTTCTTCACCACCGACACCTGCGCCGCCCTGCGCGCCGCCGAGATCGGCGCCGCCGAGCTGCTCAAGGGCAGCAAGGTCGATGGCATCTACACCGCGGATCCGAAGAAGGATCCGAACGCCAAGCGCTTCGAGCGGCTGACCTACGACCAGGCGATCGCCGGCCGCTACGCGGTCATGGACGCGGCCGCCTGGCCGCTGTGCCAGGAGCAGAACGTCGCGATCCGGGTCTTCGACATGACCGCGGCCGGCACCATCGCCGCGGCGCTCGGGCCCAACCCGCCGGGGACGCTGGTCTCGCGCGGCTGACGGCTGCCGTGCCGACGCGGGCGCCGGGGCTTGGCGTCGGGCGTGCCGGCGCCTAGAACCCGTGGCACCGCAGGAGGACGCATGAGCTTCGAAGACGTGATCGGCGACGCCAAGGCCAAGCTCGAGAAGGCGCTGCAGCAGCTCGCCGCCGAGTTCCGGCGCATCCGCACCGGCCGCGCCATGCCGTCGATGATCGAGCACGTCCACGTCGAGGCCTACGGCAGCTCGATGCCGATCACCCAGTGCGCGGGCATCACCGTGCCCGAGCCGACCCAGCTGATGATCAAGCCGTGGGACAAGGGCCTGCTGCGCGCGATCGAGAAGGCGATCGTCGATTCGGACCTCGGCCTGTCGCCGCAGAACGACGGCTCGGTGATCCGGCTCAACATCCCGCCGTTGTCCACCGAACGACGCAAGCAGCTCGCGATCCAGGCCAAGGAGGCCGCCGAGAAGTGCAAGGTGACGATGCGCAACGTGCGCCGCGACGCGATCAAGCACGTCGAGGTCAAGGGCAAGGAGGAGAAGCTGCCCGAGGACGCGACCAAGAAGGCGACCGAGAAGATCAGCGAGCTGCTCAAGCAGTCCGAGACCAAGGCCGACGCCCAGCTGAAGGAGAAGACCGACGACGTCATGAACATGTGACGTCGGCTACGGGACAGCGCGCTCGCGACGGCGCCGCGCGAGTTCGCGCAGCGAGGAGACGATCGCGCACGCGCTGAACGCGCCGATCGTCGCTGCGCTCAGCGCCCGCCGCCAGTCGATCGAGCGGTCGATCCGTTTGATGTAGAAATGCTGCGACGCCGGTTGACGCCGATGCTGCTCGACCAGCTCCTCCGGCACCAGCAGGATCGGGGAGCCGGTCATCTCGCCCCACGTCACCGAGCGTCCGGTCTGATCGACGTAGAGGTCGCGCGGGCCGGTGATCCCGGCCGCGATCAGCAAGGCCCCGGCGCCGAACACCAGGCCGAACAGCAGGAACACGACGATGACGACGCCCGTGCTTTCCGAGCGCAGCATGCGCGGCCGCAGGAAGAACATGTTCGCCAGCGTCGCGCGGTGGCCGTGAGCGCAAGCATGCGCGGGAATTGCCGTGTCGGGCGCCAAGCAGTAGACTCACGCCGTGACCGTCGCCGCGAGCCAAGCCGACATCGTCCGCATCGGTCGTGAGATCTTCTCGCGCTGCCGCGCGGCGCAGCCGTGGCCGCTGAGCCGCGCCTGGCTCGACGAGCGCGCCATGCGCTGGTCGATGCGCGATGAGCGGGTGAAGACCCAGTTGTTCCGCTTCGTCGACGCGCTGCCGGGCCTGCACACGCGCGAGAGCCTCAACCGCCATCTGCACGAATACCTCGGCGAGGTCGCCCATCGCCTGCCGGCGCCGGCGCGCGCCGCCATCGCCAGCGTCGGCCGCGGCGGCCTCGCCGGCCTGGTCGCGCCCTTCATGGCGCGGTTCGGCGCGCGGCGCCTGGCGCGCACGTTCATCGCCGGCAGCAGGCTCGACGACACCCTGGCGACCCTGGCGCGGCTGCGCGCGCGCGGGCTGGCGTTCACCATCGATCTCCTCGGCGAGGCGATCCTCTCCGAAGACGAGGCCGACGCCTACCAGCGCGCGTACCTCGATCTGACCGCCGGCCTGTGCGACGCGGCCGCCGCCTGGCGCGAGATCCCCGCCATCGACCGCGACGACCGCGGGCCGCTGCCCAAGGTCAACATCTCGATCAAGATCTCGGCGCTGTCGAGCCGGGTCGATCCGTGCGATCCCGACGGATCGAGCCGGCGCGTGCGCGAGCGCCTGCGTCCGGTGCTGCGCGCCGCCAAGGCGCGCGGCGCCTTCGTCAACGTCGACATGGAGTCGCACGCGCTCAAGGACCTGACGCTGAAGATCCTGCGCGACGCCCTCGACGAGGAGGAGTTCCGCGGCTGGGGCGACGTCGGCGTCGCGATCCAGGCCTACCTGCGCTCGTGCGGCGACGATCTGCGCGCGCTCGCCGGCTGGGCGGAGCGCCGCGGCGCGCCGCTGTGGGTGCGGCTGGTCAAGGGCGCCTACTGGGACTACGAGACCGTGATCGCCGCGCAGAACGGCTGGGACGCGCCGGTGTTCACCGCCAAGGCCGCGACCGATGCGAACTACGAGCGGCAGGCGCTGTTCCTGCTCGAGCATCGCGACGTGCTGCGTCCGGCCTTCGCCAGCCACAACGTGCGCTCGATCGCGTCGATCCTCGCCGCGGCCGAGAAGCTGCGCGTGCCGCGCGGCGCGATCGAGTTCCAGATGCTGTTCGGCATGGCCGACGCGCTCAAGCAGGCGGTCGCCGGACGCGGCGAACGCGTGCGCGTGTACACGCCGTACGGCGAGCTGCTGCCGGGCATGGCGTACCTGGTGCGGCGGCTGCTCGAGAACACCTCGAACCAGGGCTTCGTGCGCGTCGGCTTCATCGAACACGGCGACGAGGAGCGGCTGCTGATGGATCCCGCGAGCGCCCCCGCCGCGCCGGCGCCCGTCGCTGGCGCCGGCTTCCGCAACAGCGCTCCGGCCGACTTCAGCCGCGCGCAGGAGCGCGACGCGATGCTCGCGGCGCTGGCCGGGCTGCGGCTGGGCAGGCGCTGGCCGCTGGTCATCGGCGGGCGGCCCGTCGACGGCGCCGAGACCATCGTCTCGACCGATCCGGCCGACGGCTCGCTGATCGGCACCGTCGTCGCCGCCACGGCGCAGCAGGCGGACGCCGCGGTCGCGGCCGCCCATGCGGCATTCCCCGCGTGGCGCGACACGTCCGCGGAGGAGCGGTCGCGCCTGCTCGAGCGCGTCGCCGACGTCCTGCACCGCCGGCGCTGGGAGCTCAGCGCGCTGATCGTGCGCGAGAGCGGCAAGAACTGGCGCGAGGCCGAGGCGGATGTCGGCGAGGCGATCGACTTCCACCGCTTCTACGCCAGCGAGATGCGCCGCCTCGCCCAGCCGCGTCGACGCGACGTGCCGGGCGAGCTCAACGAGCAGATCTACGAGCCGCGCGGCGTCTGCGTCGTGATCGCACCCTGGAACTTCCCGCTCGCCATCCTCTCCGGCATGGCCGCCGCAGCGGTCGTCGCCGGCAACACCGCGATCATGAAACCGGCGGAGCAGACGCCGGTGATCGCCGCCGAGCTCATGGCCGCGTGGCAGGAGGCCGGCGCGCCGGCGGGGGTCATGAACTTCCTGCCGGGCGTCGGCGAGGTCGTCGGGCCGGTGCTGGTGCGGCATCCGCGCGTGTCGGTCATCGCCTTCACCGGCTCGCGCGAGGTCGGTCTGGCCATCCACCGCGGCGCCGCCGAGGTCGCCGAGGGCGCCGACGAGGTCAAGCGCACGATCACCGAGATGGGCGGCAAGAACGCGATCATCATCGACGAATCCGCCGACCTCGACGAGGCCGTCGCCGGCGTCATGGCGAGCGCCTTCGGCTTCCAGGGGCAGAAGTGCTCGGCGTGTTCACGGGCGATCGTGCACGCCGCCCGGCACGACGCCTTCCTCGAGCGGTTGATAGCCGCGACGCGCAGCCTGACGATCGGCGCGCCCATCGATCCGGTGAACTGGATCGGACCGGTGATCGACCGCGAGGCGCGCGACCGCATCCGCGCGCGCATCGCCGAGGGCGGACGCGAGGCGCGCCTGGTTTACGCCGGCGAAGTCCCGGCCGCGCTCGACGCGCAGGGGGCCTGGGTTGCGCCGCACATCTTCGGCGAGGTGCCCTCGCACGCGCGCCTCGCGCAGGAGGAGATCTTCGGACCGGTGCTGGCGGTGATGCGCGCGCGCGATCTCGATGACGCGCTCGCGATCGCCAACGGCACGCGCTATGCGCTGACCGGTGGGCTCTATTCGCGCAGTCCCGCGGCGATCGCGCGGGCGCGACGCGAGCTGCGGGTCGGCAACCTCTACATCAACCGCAAGATCACGGGTGCGCTGGTCGACCGGCAGCCGTTCGGCGGCTTCAAGCTGTCGGGGATCGGTTCGAAGGCCGGCGGTCCGGACTATCTGCTGCAGTTCGTCGTGCCGCGGGTGATCACGGAGAGCACGCTGCGGCATGGCTTCGCGCCCGATGCGCCGGCTGGAGAGTGAGCGGAAACACGCGGGCCCGCCCGGAGAACCAGGCGGGCCCAGCCGTGGCATGGTGAGCGGGTGCTCAGCCGAAGGAGCCCGCGCCCTGGATCTTGATGTCGCCGCGGGTCGGCGTGACCCGGGGTGCGATCTCCATGACGTCGGGAACGCTCATCTCCAACGAGTCGGGCGATCCCGGCGACACCTCGGCATCGATCGTCCGGAGCGTGAACGGGACGATCGCGCCATCGCGTCCGTTGCGTCCGTACCCGGTCACGGTGGCCTGGGTGACGCTGCCGACCGTGCGGACGATGAGCGACGTCAGCGAGGTGCTCTGGAAGTCGATGTCGTTGCGCTTGTCGCTGAGCGTCACGCGACCCTCGGGGATGCCCTGCG
>DASPLE010000036.1:0-22280 GCA_035627695.1 Planctomycetota bacterium | reverse complement strand
CCGAAGCCCGAAGCTCGAAGCTCGAAAGCTCGAAGTCCGAAGTCCGAAGCCCGAAGCCCGAAGCTCGCGCGACTTGCTCCGCCCATCCGTGATGTGGGACCGCCGATGCGGAATCTGGAACCTGGCCGCGCGGCGCGCCCGCGGCTAGAACGGCGCGATGACCGCGCCCGATTGGCTGACCCCGTCCGTGATCCATCGCCATCGCGAGCCGGCGCACATGCCGCTCGCCGCGCATCCGGACGCCGCGGCCGCGCTCGCCGGGACGACGCCGTGGGTGCGCAGCCTCGACGGGGTCTGGCGCTTCCTACTGGTCGGCACGCCGGAGCAGGCGCCGGCCGACATGCACCATCCGGCCTTCGACGACGGCGCGTGGTGCGACATCGCCGTGCCGTCGACCTGGCAGATGCCGGGCGTGACCGACCTCAAGGGGCTCGATCGGCCGATCTACCTCAACATCACCTATCCGTTCCCGGTCGATCCGCTGGTCGTGCCGACCGACCACAATCCGACCGGCTGCTATCGCACCTGGTTCGAGGTCCCGGCCGCGTGGCTCGATGGACGGCGGACGACGATCGTCTTCGGCGGCGTCGACTCGGCGTTCCACGCCTGGCTCAACGGCGTCGAGGTCGGCTTCTCGACCGACAGCCGCCTGCCGGCGGAGTTCGACCTCACCGCGCACCTGCGTCCCGGGCGCAACCTGCTGGCGGTGCGCTGCTACCGCTACAGCCACGGCTCCTTCCTCGAGGACCAGGACATGTGGCGCCTGGCCGGCATCCAGCGCGGCGTGCACCTGCTCTCCAAGCCGCGCGTGCGCATCGCCGACGTGAAGGTCGTGACGTTGCCCGACGCGGGCTTCGCGAACTGGACCCTGGGCGTGGCGACGCGCCTGGCGGGCGCGGCCAACAGCGTGCTCGCGACGTACTCGGTCGTGGCGCAGCTGCATGATCGCGGCGGCGAGGCGCTCTTCGACCAGCCGCTCAGCGCCTCGCCCGGCGGGTCGAAACCGGCGTGGGCGCAGGCGCTCGACGATCAGGCGGTGGCGGAGCGGGTCGTCGCGGATCCCGGGCGCTGGACGGCCGAGACGCCCACCCTGTACCGCCTGACCGTCGAGCTGCGCGATGCGCAGGGGACGGTGATCGAGGCCGAGACCTGCCGCGTCGGCTTCCGCCACGTCGCGCTGAAGGACGGCGTGCTGCGCGTCAACGGCGAGCGCGTGGTCTTCACCGGCGTCAACCGCCACGAGTTCGATCACGAGCGCGGCAAGACCGTCGGCCTCGAGCAGATGCTGGACGACATCCGCCTGATGAAGCGCGGCAACATCAACGCCGTGCGGCTGTCGCACTATCCCAACGACGAGCGCTGGTACGAGCTCTGCGACGAGCACGGGCTGTACCTGATCGACGAGGCGAACATCGAGACCCACGGCCTCAAGCCGTGGGAGCGCCTGGCCAAGGACCCCGAGTGGGCCGGCGCGATGCTCGCGCGCCTGACGCGCATGGTCGAGCGCGACAGGAACCACCCGTCGATCGTCATGTGGTCGCTGGGCAACGAATCGGGATACGGGCCGAACCACGACGCGATGGCGCAGTGGGCGCGGCGCATGGATCCGACCCGCGTCGTGCACTACGAATCGTGCTACGGCGGCCCGGCCACCGACGTGCTCTGCCCGATGTATCCGGTGCCGGCGCGCATGGCCGACTGGTCGGCGCGGGACCACACGCGGCCGATGATCATGTGCGAGTACAGCCACGCGATGGGCAACTCGTGCGGCAACCTGCACCTCTACTGGGAGCTGATCTGGGGCGAGAAGCTCGAGACCTCGATCACCTGGGAGAAGACCGAGGCGAATCCGCGCCTGCAGGGCGGCTTCATCTGGGACTGGGCCGATCAGGCGATCCGCGTGCGCGCGGCCGACGGGCGCGCGTACTGGGCCTACGGCGGCGACTTCGGCGAGGCCGTGCACGACGCGACCTTCTGCAACAACGGCATCGTCTTCCCGGACCGCGCGCCGCATCCGGCGTACGTCGAGGCGCAGTGGTGCTACCAGAAGGTCGCCGCGCGCTGGGCGGCCGCGTCAGCGGCCGTCGGCACCGCCGCGATCGAGATCCGCAACCGCCACGCGTTCGTCGGGCTCGGCGCGCTGCGCGCGACCTGGCGTCTGCTGCACGATGGCGTCGAGGCCGCGTCGGGCGACCTCGAGCTGCCGGAGATCGCCGCCAACGCCATGGCGCGCGTGGCGCCGCCGTCGCTGCCGATGCCGCCGGCCGGCGTCGAGCGGCATCTGCGCATCGAATTCGCGCAGCGGGAAGCGAGCTTCGCGGCCGCCGCCGGATTCGTCGTCGCGCGCGATCAGCTCGATCTGCCGCCGGCGCCGGCGGTCCCGCGCATGCCGGCGTCGCCGGTCGCGCCGACCACGAGCGGCGGCTTCATCGAGCTGAGCGCGGGCGACGTGCGCGCGCGCATCGATCGCGCGCGCGGCGCGCTGACCTCGTTCACGCGCACGGGGGTCGAGCTCATCGCCAGCCCGGTGCGGCACCAGTTCTGGCGCGCCTACGTCGACAACGATCGCGGCGGCGGCGCGACGTCCTACGCGACGCTGTGGGACAAGGCCGGGCTCGATCGGCTCGTCGAACACCCGCTCGCGTGCGTCGTCGACGGCGCCACCGTGCGCGCGCGCCACCGCGTCGCGGCGGAGGGCTGCGCCGCCGGCTTCTCCACCGAGGTCGCCTACGCGCTGCGCGGCGACGGCGCGCTGGTCATCGACGTCGCGGTCGAGGCCGATCCGCTGCTGCCCGCCAACCTGCCGCGCATCGGCCTGTGCTGGGACGTCCCGGAGCGTTTCGCCGGCACCGCCTGGTACGGCCGCGGCCCGCACGAGAACTATCCGGACCGGATCGCCTCGGCGTTCGTCGGCCGTTACGCCATGCCGGTCGACGCGCTGGCGGTGCCCTACATCCATCCGACCGAGAACGGCGGCCGCGGCGACGTGCGCTGGTGGGCGCAGGCCGACGGCGGCGTCGGCCTGCTGGTCGCCGGCGACGCGCCGCTGCAGATCAGCGCGCACCGCTGCACGACCGCCGACTGGCAGGCGGCGAAGCATACCATCGACGTGCCCCGCCGCCCCGCGATCACGCTGTCGGTCGACCATCGCCACAGCGGCGTCGGCGGCGACGTCGGCTGGCAGCCATGCGTCCACCCGCCGTTCCAGGTCCGCCCCGGGCGCTTCCGCTATCGCCTGGTGCTGGTCGGGCTCGCGGGCGAGGAGCCGGGCGCGGTGTGGCGGGAGCGGATCGCCACGTCCTGGTGATGCGCGTCGCGCGTCGCGAGCCTAGCCCGGGACGCCGCTCAGTGCCGCCGCGCCTCGCGCGGCGGCGCGCCGTACGCGCGGCGCCAGCAGCGGCGGAAGGTGTCGGCGCTCGGATAGCCGCAGCGGCGCGCGACCTCGGCGACGGGCAGGTCGGCCTCGAGCAGGCCCTTGGCCAGCCACAACCGGCTCTGCGCGATCGCCTGCTTCGGCGGCACGCCGTACCCGCGCGTGAACAACGCGTAGGCGCGGGTGCGGCGCAGGCCGCTGACGCGCACGAGGTCGTCGACCGACACGCCGAGGTGCAGGCGCTGCCACAGCGCGTCGACCATGCGGCCCATCGCCGGATGCTCCCACGCCAGCTCGCTCACCGATTCGTCGAGCACCTGGCGCACGCAGCGCTTGAGGATCTCGGTGCGTTCATTCTCGTCGGTCGCGGCGAGCGCCTCGTCCATCAGCCGTCGGCCGGGCTCGGCCGGCAGCTTGCCGTGCCATTCGCGCTGGTCGTCGCCGAGCAGCACGTCCGACCACGCGCTGAGATAGCCGAGACCGAACCACACCGATCCGGGCCGCAGCGATTCGTGCCGGTGCCAGATGCCCGGCGCGAGCAGCAGCGCCTCGCCCGGCTTGAGGTCGGCCTTGCGGCCCGGCCGGCTGATGCGCACGACGCCGGTCAGGCAGACCACGGCGGTCGGGTTCGCGTGCATGTGGCCGTCGCCGCCCGGCATGGCGGACGAGTCGCGCCAGACCGAGACGGGGCCGAGCTTGTCGGGGAGCTGGTCGAGCAGGAGCCACCAGCGGCGGGTCGTTGGGTCCACGCCCGAACGCTAGCACGGCGTTGCCAGCCGACAATCCGTTCGGATGGGCGCGGAATCTGTCGGTCACACGCGCGATGCCCACCACATGGATCGATTGCAACGTCCGCACGCGTCCACAGTAGGGCCTGCCCGGAGGCGACCAACTGTTCGGTTGGAAACGCAGAATGTCCCGCCATTCGCCGGCCGCGCCCGGCCACGCGTCGAGGTAGCCTCCGTACCACCTGCACCGCCATGACCGATGCCATCGCCGCCCTTCCAGCAGCCCCCGCTCGCCGCGTGCGCCTCGCCGTGCTCGGCACCGGCTGGATCTTCACCGCCGCGCACCTGCCGGCCTACCGGGCGCTGCGCGCCGCCGGTTGGCAAGTGGAGCTGGTCGCGGCCTACGACCGCGATCCCGCGTCGCTGGCCAAGGCGGTGGCCGCCGAACCGGGCATGCGTCCGGCGCGCGACATCGACGACCTGGTCTCCGGCATCGACGCGCTGCTCGTTCTGCTGCCGTCCAATGTCACCGGCGAGGTCGTCGTCGGCGTCGCCGGCCGGGTCGGAGCGATCCTGGCCGAGAAGCCGGTGGCCGACGACGTCGCCGCGATCGAGCGCTGCGCGGACGCGGCCACGCGCGCCGGGTGCCGGGTGCAGGTCGCGTTCAACCGCGCGCACCAGGCGCTGGCGCCATCGTTCCTGGCGCAGGCGCGCCGCGACGCCGCGCACCACGTCGCCATCCGCTTCGCGCGGGTGAATCGTTCGGAGGCGAAGTTCTACGGCGACGTCCTCGGCCATCCGCTCAGCCTGCTGCACCACGGCTTCGGCGCGCTGTCGATCGACCAGGTGCTGGTCGATCGCGCGGGCGACGCGTTGCCGCGCGGCGTCCTGGTCTCGGGACGCGCCGGCGGCGCGACGTTCGCGCTCGACATGCGTCCGGCGGTCGGCCGCATGGTCGAGGAGTACCTGGCGTACGGCAACGCGGCGTCGATGCGCCTGACCTTCCAGTTCGATCACGTCGCCGCGGATCCGGCCGGGCTGTGGCGGCTGAGCGGCGGCGAGTCGCACGCCCAGCACGTCGCGCGCCACGGCGACGACCACGTGCTGCTCGCCGGGTTCACGCATCAGCTGGCGTCGTTCGTCCGCCTCGCCGCCGGCGACCTCGCCGCGCCGTCGTGCGGACTCGCCGACGCGGCCGCGATCCAGCGCGCGATCCGCGCCGCGATGGCGGTGATCGGCGAACGTCGCACGGCCTCGGCTTGATCCATCCCATTCCTCCATCGGAGTCCATGCCATGCGCACGCTGCTCGCCCTCGTCGTCGCCGCCGTCTCGGCCTGCGCGGGCGAGGCCGGCGTCGTCAGCAACATCCTGGTGCTGTCGGACAAGGTCGCCGATGTCTCGTCGATCGAGGCCTGGAAGCGATCGTTCATCACCGACGGCATGAGCGACGCCGACAAGGCGTTGGCGATCTGGCGCTCGGTGGCGATGCACCAGTACCAGAACGATCCGCCGCAGGAGTTCCTCGACAACCAGGAGAACGTCTCGGACGTGATCAAGCTGATGAACGTCTACGGCTACTCGTTCTGCGGCATCGCTGCCTCGCAGATCATGGCGCTGTCGCGCGCGTGCGGCCTCGAGGCGCGCGCATGCACCGTCAACAACCACGTCGTCGCGGAGATCTTCCACGATGACGCCTGGCACCTCTACGACGCGTCGCTGATCAACTATTTCCCCAAGGCCGACGGCCGGATCGCTTCGGTCACCGAGATGTGCAACGAGGTCTCGCTGTGGCGCCGCGCGCACCCGGAGCTCGACGACGAGGCCAAGCTGGTCGCGTTCATGAACGGCGACGGCGGCACGCGCTGGAAGACCCAGGGGCCGGAGATCCTCAGCCGCTGCCCGACCATCTCGGTGATGGACCGCGCCGGGTTCTACCCGGCGAACTCGCACAGCTGGGCGACCGGCACCATGCAGGAGTACGCGATCGACCCGGCGACCGACTCGGCGGAGGGCGGCAGCTTCGCCGCGCGCTTCCGCGACCAGCCGTACGTCACCGGCCACCGCATGAACCTGCAGCTGCGCCGCGGCGAGCGCATCGTGCGCAACTGGTCCAACGAGGGCCGCCACGTCAATGAACGCGGCGGCAGCCCGCCGACCTGCATCGGCGGCAGCACGAGCGAGCCCAAGGCCGTTTTCGGCGACCTGACCGACCTGCGCTACAGCGCGCGGCTGTTCGGCGACCTCGCGCCTGGGCGCGTCGGCAACGGACGGCACGAGTACGCGCCGCCGCTGGCGGACGGCGGCTTCCGCCTCGGCGCGCTGCAGGCCGACAACCTGGCGACCTCGGCCGAGGCCAAGGGCGGTCCGGCGCTGCAGGTGAAGGATCCCGCCGCGCCGGCGGTGCTGGTGGTGCGCATGCCGTCGAGCTACGTCTTCCTCGACGGCGAGGTGGCCGCCGACGCGGTCGTCGCCCCGACCGGGCGCATCGACGTCGAGCTGAGCCGCAACCACGGCCTGGATTGGACGGCGGTCGGCTCGATCACGACCAGCGGCGCGACGGCGCTGAAGACCGGCGATCTGGTGCACCGCGCCTACGACTACCGCGTGCGCTTCACGCTCCACGGCGCGGGCACCGGCTTCGAGAAGCTGGTCATCGGCAACCTCATCCAGCATTCGCAGCGCCCGCTGCCGGCGCTCGGCCAGGGCGAGAACACGCTGACCATGACCACGGGCCCGGCCCAGGGCACGATCACGCTGTTCGGGAGCATGAACCCGGCGAACGCCGGCCGCGGCCAGGTCTACGCCGACTTCCATCCGCGCGACGTCGACCAGATCGGTTTCCGCGGCGGTCCCGAGCTGGCGATGCTCGCCGACAACGGCACCGGTTCGATCACCTTCCCGGTCACGGCGCCGGGGAATATCGAGCGGCTGCGCGTCGGCGTCTTCTACCGCTGCCGCGCGCAGGCGAAGCCGGGGGTCGCGAACTGGACCTTCCGCGCCTCGACCGACGACGGCGCGACCTGGCACGAAGTCGGCGTGCTCGGCGACACCCTCGGCGACAAGGCCTGGGGGACGGCCGCGAACCTCGCGTGGGACGTGCCGGCGGAGCGCCGCGCCACCCGGATGCTGGTGCGCATCGACGGCCGCAACCACTGGGGCGCGATGCTGATCCACAACCTGCGCCTCGACGCGGACTACGACGAGCCGTCCGGCGGGATCGCGCCGGTGAAGGTCAGCTACGCCTGGAGCGAGGGCGGACAGGCGAAGAGCGCGGTGCGCACGGTGGAGAAGGCCGAGGAGCGCTGGACCATCACCTGCGCCGAGAAGCCGACCATGACCTCGATCACCATCGAACGCTGACGACCAGGATCCCGCCATGCGCCTCATCGCCCTCATCGCGACCGCGGCGCTGGCATCCGCCGGCGAAGCCGTGCCCGTCATCCCGTTCGCGGAGTCGGCGCCGGCCGTCGACGGCGCGCTCGGCGACGCCTGCTGGTCGACGGCGTTGACGCTCGACGGCTTCACCGTCGTCAGCGCGAGCACGCCGTATCCCAAGCGCATCGTCGCGCGCGCGGTGGCGCACGGCGACACGCTGTACGTCGCCGTCGAGTGCGCCGAACCCGACACCACGAAGCTCAAGCGCGGCACCAAGGCCGGCGCCGGGGTGTGGAACGACGACTGCGTCGAGATCTTCGTCCGCGCCGGCGATGCGCGCACCGACGGCGACCAGTTCCTGGTCAACGTCGATGGCGCCGCCGAGGCCGTGCGCCGGCGCGGCGGCCGCCCGGTCGATCCCGTCGGCGACACCTGGCGCGCCGTGAGCCGCGTCGACGGCGCGCGCTGGATCGTCGAATTCGCGCTTCCGGCGGCGGACATCGGCCTCGATGGCCTGCGCCGCGGCGATGCGCTCGGGCTGAAGATCGGCCGCGAGGATCACACCGGTCCCGCGCTGGGCCTCGCGGTCTGGCCGCCGGGCGTCGCCTTCGCGCCGGGCGCCGACGCCCGCGTCGCGATCGGCGACGTCAACCTGCTCGCGGCGTCGGACGGCGGCGAAGCGCGGCCGTGGGGCGGGGCAATCGCGGGCATGGAGCCGATGCCCGGCGTCGGCATGCGCTTCACCGCCGCGGCGGCGACGCAGCAGGACCTCAGGCTGCGCCCGGGCCGGCCGTACCGCCTCGCCGTCGAAGCCGAGAGCGCGGCTCCGGCATCCCTGCGCGTGCGGGTGGCGCAGGGCGATGGCCAGCCGGACGAGAAGGTCGATCTCGCGATCCCTGCCGGCGCGACCGGCGCGACGCTCAGCCGGCGCTTCATCGCCGGCCCGACCGGCAAGGCCCTGCTGGTGCTGCGCGTCGAGGATCCCGCCGGCGGCGCGACGACGCTGCGCGACCTGCGCGTCGTCGCCGATGACGCGCCGCGCGCCACCGGCGCCGCGATCCCGCTGCCGCCGACGACGCTCGTGGTGCGCACCGTCCGGCCCGTCGACTGCCGCTCGCAGCGCGGCTTCACCGGTGCGCCGATCGACGGCACGACCGCCAGCGGCAGCTGGGACGGGCTGACCTGGGAGTACAACCAGCCGAACGCCGGTGGCGGCATCGCCTACGGCTGGCTGGGCAACGACGGCCTGCACGTGCGCCTCGCCGATGCGCAGGGGGTCGACGCCGTCGTCGTGCGCGGCGGCGTGAAAGCCCAGCTGTGGCGCGACGTCCCGGGACCCGACAGCAGCGATGGCGGCACGCGCGTCTGGGAATTCCCCGGCGGCGTCGAACGCAGCCGCGCGCTGTTCCCGGAGCGCGTCGCCAGCGACCGCTTCAGCTTCTTCGCCGTCGGCGACGGCCGCATCGCCGACGTCTCCTTCTATCGCATCGAGCGCGCAGCCGCCGCGCTGCCGGGCAAGCCGCGACCGTTCCCGGTCTCGCCGCGTGCCGGCAGCGCAGCCCCGGCCACCGCCGCATGGATGGGCACGCGGTTCGCCGAAGCGGACCGCGCGACGCTGACCTGCGCCGAGGATGGCGGCGGCGCCATCGAGCTGCCGGCCGGACGCGCCGTGCATCTGCTCCTGCCGCCCCTGCCGGAGGGCGTCGCGCTCGCCGCCGTCGGCGTGGTCGGCGAGCTCGCCGAGCCCGCGCCGGGCGCTGAGATCGAGATCGCGGTGCAGGATCCGCTGCAGCCGCGGTTCCAGCTGCACGGCGCCGACTACGCGCTCGGCGAGGGCGTCGGCTTCCATCTCGTCTGCGACCATGCGGACCAGATCGCGCAGGCCGGGGCGCAGCCGTGGCTGACGCTGGTCAGCGACCGGCCGCTGCGCTTCGCGCGCCTGCGCGTCGAGCTGCACGAGATCGAGCCGGACGCCGCGCGCGCCGAAGCCCTCGCGCACCGCCGCCTGCTGCTGAAGGCGCTCTACCAGCCGCTCAGCGAGGCGCGCCCGTGGAACGAATGGGGCCGGCAGGCGCGCGTCGACGAGTACCTGGCGAAGGACGAGCCGTTCCCGCGCCTGGTGCGCGAGATGGTCGCGACGCTGGCGCATTGCCGGCGCATCGATGCGCATGACGACATCGTCCGCCAGTACCACGAATGGATCTTCCGCGGCGTGCTGCGCCGCGATCCGGGTCCGATGCCGCCGTTCGCCACGCGGCTCGACCGCGTCGACGGCGTGCCGGCGTGGGCCAGCCTGGCGCGCCAGGCGTGGAGCCAGGCGCGCGCGGTGCCGGCGTGGTGGATCGCGACCCGCCAGGCGCCGAACGGCGAGTTCGGCGGCGAGATCGGCGACGACACCGACCTGCTGATGAACTTCAGCTCGTTCCCATGGATGGAGGATGCCGCGGTCGGCGCGCAGGTGCGCGATGCGGGGCGCCGGCTGATGGATCTCGCCGACCGGCATACGCTGATCGACGGCCTCAACCGCCACACCATGGATCCGCTGCACGCGTACGAGGAGGGCGTCAACCTCGCCGCGCAGATGCTGGTGTGGAATCCGGGCGATCCGGCCGCGGTCGAACGCTGCATGGCGGCGACGCGCGGGCTGGAGGCGCTGACCGTGCGCACCGCGGACGGCCATCGCCACTTCCGCCACTGGGAGATCGGCGCGGGCCAGGTGCAGGATCCGCCGCCGCCGACCGACGAGCACGGGTCGCATTTCCTCATGCTGCATCCGGCGCTCGAGCTGGCGCGCTGGAACCGCGATCCGCGCGCGATGGCGCTGCTGACCGAGTGGGCGGACGGCTGGCTCGAGCATCCGTACGCCGAGAACCTGACCCTGCCGGGCGACACGCCGGACGGTCTCGCCACCGAGCCCTTCCCCGGCATGTGGACGATGATGGGCTCGATCTTCGTCGCGATGGCCGAGCTGACCGGCGACGCGAAATACGTGCGTCCGTACCTCGATCAGCTGGCCGCCGGGAAGGCGATCGGGCAGCGCCAGCACCTGAGCGAGATGCTGCAGCTCGGCATGCTCGATCCGGCGCTCGCGCGGACGTTCGTCGAGCAGCGCTGGGAACTCGCCCTGCTGCTCGACGGCGCGACCGGCGCCCTCGAACGGCAGCTCGCCTCCGACATCGAGGAGCTGCAGCGCTTCCCCCACATGTACACCACCGTCGAGTGCTTCACCGATCGCGTGTTCATGGATCCGATCCACGCCGCCGCGACCGCGTACACCGGCGGCTACGCGACGCGCAACAAGCTCAACCATACCTACGGCGTCGCCTGGGAGGGCTTCGGCGACGACCTCGCCGCGCTGGTGCGCGACAACCGCCGCGATCGCCTGGCGCTGCGCGCGCGCAATCTCGGCGCGCGCGATGTCGACGGCCGGGTCCGGGTGCTGCGCCTCGCGCACGGCCGCTACCGCATCACCAGCGGCGTCGACGCGGATGACGATGGCGCGCCCGACGCGGGCGCGGCGGTCGGCGAAGCCGAGCTGGCGCGTGGCTCGACCGTGCCGCTGGCGCTCGCCGCGGGCGCGCAGGTCGCGCTGGCGATCGAGCTCATCGCGCCGCTCGAGGACATCGCCCTGCGCGCCGACCTCGGCCTGTCCTCGGTCACGGTCGCCGACGGCACGGTCCGCGGCGTGATCCACAGCCTCGGGCACGTCGGCGCGGGCGCGACGGCGGTCGCGCTCGTCGATGCGGCCGGGACGGAGATCGCGCGCGTCGCCGTGCCGGCGCTCGCCGCGCCGGCGGATCTCAAGCCGATCACGACGGCATTCTCCCTCGCGGGACTGCCGCAGGAGCACGCCGGCTGCTCGGTGGTGATCGATCCCGACAAGGCGCTGGCCGAGATCAGCCGCGACAACAACCGGATGCCGGTGCCCTAGTCAGCGGCTTCGCACTTCGCGCTTCGGGCTTCCGCTCCTGCCTCTGCCCCGGCGTCCCCTGGCCACGACATGGTGGCATCGCGCCACGGCCACGGCCATGCTCGCGGCATGCTCCGTCCCTCCGTGCTGCTCGCGCTGGCGTCGCTGATCACGGCTGGCGAGGCGGTGCCCGATCTGGCGCGGATCGAGCGGCTGCGCGTCGCGTTGGCGCCCCTGCATGTCGCCAAGACCGCGCCCGTGGCCGGCGAGTGGCTGGCGACGCAGAAGGAGCCCGGGCAGACCTTCGCCGAGTACCGCGTCGGCGGTCCGAATCGGCCGCAGCGCGGACGTCGGACGCTCGTCGTCCAACCGCTGGGGGCGTTCGACGACGTGCGCCGGCCGTTGCTGGCGCTCACGGCGGATCTGCTCGAGCGTTACTTCCAGCTGCCGGTCGTGCTGGCCGAGGCGATCGATCCGGGAGCGCCGCCGGCGCGGGCGCACCGCATCCATCCGCGCGACGGCAACGAGCAGCTGCTGGCGGAATGGGTGATCGTCTCGGTGATCGCGCCGCGGCGCCGGCCGGAAGCCGTGGCGACGCTCGGGCTGATGGTCGGCGATCTGTGGCCGGGCGGCGATTGGAACTTCGTCTTCGGCTACGCGTCGAACCAGCATCGCGCGGGCGTGTGGTCGCTGCATCGCCTCGGTGATCCGGAACGCGAGCTCGAGGCGCTGACGCTGCGCACGCTCAAGACGGCCGTGCACGAGACCGGGCACATGCTCGGCATCGATCACTGCATCGCGCATGAATGCCTGATGAACGGCGCGATGAGCCGCGACGAGCTCGATTCGCGGCCGATGTGGTTCTGTCCGGAATGCGTCGCGAAGATCTGGTGGTCGTGCGGCGCCGATCCGGCGCGGCGCTGCGACGCGCTCGCCGAGTTCGCGGGCGCGCATGGCCTCGCCGACGCGCAGCGGCACTGGCTCGACGCGCGTGCGCTGATCGGCGAGTGACGGGCGGGATGTCTCGCTGGGTCCCCGAAGCCCGAAGCCCGAAGCCCGAAGCTGGATGCTTGAAACACCGGCTACGGACTCCCCGGGTGACCGAGCACCCTCGGACGCGCCGACGCGGCCGAAGCAAATACCGCGCATTTCCACGCATTTCGCGTCGATCCGCATGCGCCGGCCGAGCCATGGCCGCGCGTCCGGGTCCGCGTCGGGTCCCGTTGTGGGCCTGGGCCTGCCCCCTAGCATCGCGGCGACACATGCGCGCGCAGAACTGGTCGATGACCATCCTTGGCTACCGTCGCCACCAGCGTCGCGCCGCCGCGATGGTCGGCGTGTCGAACATGAGCACGCACAACGTCATGCGCTTCGCCGAGGCGCTCTCCCTCTATACCGGCTGGCTGCACGCCAGCGGCAGCCAGCCGCAGCTCGAGGGCGTGCGCGCGCACCGTCCGACGTGGGTCGCCCTGGCCGAGCTCTTCGCCGACCGCCGCATCGCCATGACCGAGGGCGTCACCAGCGGCAGCCTGGTCTTCGTCGCCGCGGTCCCGGCCGCCGGCCAGCCGCCGACCGATCGCCCGCTGGCGCAGTGGGCCGACGAGCAGCGCCTGCCGTGGGTCGAGGTGGTCGACAACGAGATCGCGTACTGGGGCGGCCTCGACGACGCGCAGAGCGACCGCCTCATGGCGTGGTTCTGCTGCCAGCGTCCGCTCGACGGCGATTGGCGGACGACGACCTTCGATCCTCCCACGGCCGCGCGCCTGCGCGCCGGGCTGTTCGATCACGGGTGGACGCGGAACCTCGAGCTCGTCCGACCCGGCAAGAAGCCGACGTGCGAACTGTGGGGCGGCGTCCACCAGGCGTGCATCCTCGACCACCGGCAGGCGCCGGTGCCGTCGCAGGTCCACGACGGCGTGCGCCTGACGCTGGCCGACGGCACATGGACCGGCAAGGACATCGCCGACCGCTGCGCGCTCAGCGACGAGACCGGCAAGATCGTCGCGAGCTGATCGCGTGGCGTCGCGGGTGTCCCGATGAGCCGCTCGACCGCCATCACCATCGTCTTCGTGCTGATCATGGCGTTCGGCGCCGTGATCGTCGCGCGCGAGTTCCGCGGCGCGCTGACGCGCCCGGCGGTGCAGCGGCTCGAGCACCAGCGCACGCTGGCGGCGCTCGCCGCGGCGCTGAAGGACTACCGCGCGGATCACCGCGCCTGGCCGGACACGCTGTTCCAGCTGCTCAAGCATTCGCAGGAGCTCGGCCTGGGCGCCAACCGCGGGTACCAGTACCGGAAGCCCGCGGGCGACGCTCCCGACGAGATCGTGATCTCGAGCCAGGCCTTCCATCCCGCGGTGCCCGCCGGCCAGCCGTGGGGGGGCGAAGGCGATCTCGCGCCCGTCGACGTCCCCGCGGTGGCGTACGTCGTCACCGCCGACCTGGTGGTGCGCGAGCTGCCGCTCGACGAGGCGCGTCGGCGATCACCGACGCCGCCCTCCATCCCGGTGCGCTGAGCCAGAGCGGCGCCGAACGGGATGCCGACGGGGCCGCGCGCGACCCGGTCGGTTCGTCTCCACCGGGTCCTACTCGACGAGCAGCGCCTTGATGTGGCGGATGCGCTCGAGGCGGAACTCCTCGTCGCCCATGTAGTCCTTCGGCGCCTTGCGCTCGCCGATCGCCATCTGTGTGGAGATGCCGTCGAGGAACGCGCGCGCGCTGCGGGCCGCGGGCGAATCCGCCTTCTCCACCAGGTTCATCAGCGTCGTCGCGACGCGGAAGTCGCCCATGCCCTCGTTGGCGCGGACCAGGACCATGGTCGGGATCGCGCCGCGTCCCCACTGGATGGCGGCGGTCGACAGGTCCGGGCCGCCGCGGCCGCTGGAACCGCCGCGCCTGGTAGACGGCGCGGTCGGCGAATTCCTGGCGGTTGCGCTTTTCGACGGCGGCGACCCAGCGCTCCGCCTCGGCCTTCTTCGCGTCCGGATAGATGACGATGGCGGCGACCTTGCTGCTCCACTGCGCGTCGGTCTCGAGGCGCAGCCGCAGCTTCCCGTCGACCGCGTCGGGGCGGAACGTCAGCGGCGCGAACAGCGCGCCCATGTACAGGTCCCACAGGTCGTCGCCGGTGCGCTCGGCGCGCCTCGCGCGGTGCCATCGATGCGTCAGGAGGTCGCGAGACGGCGCGCGCGTTGGCGCGCCCACAACGTGCCGACGGCGAGCAGCGCGAACGCGGCGACAACCGCAAGCCAGCCGCGCTGGTCGTGGGGGATGCCGACGCCCACGAGCGCCGCCGGCAACGCCAGCGGCAGCACGACATCGATGCGGCCGAGCGGCAGGCGAGCGCGACGAGGACGAGCGCGCACGACGGACCCGCGAGCGGATTCATCGGCCACGGATCGAGGCGCAGCGCGCCGGCGATCAGCGCGGCGCCGCCGAGCATGGCGAACCCGGCGAAGCGTTTCGGCCACGCCCAGGCGAAGGCGGACACGGCGAGCCCGGTGCCGATCGCAAGCCATGACCCGCTGGCCAGCGGCGAGGTCCATCCGTTCGCCGCCGCGATCGGCGCGCATGCCGAGCCGGCGAGGAGCAGCGCCACCAGCGCCTGCCGCGGTTCGCGTCGCGCGATCGCGTCGCCCGCGAGCGCCAGCGCGGCCGCCAGCATGCCGCGCAGCGGATCGAACGCCGCGCCGTCGCCGGTCGCCGCCGCGACGACGCCGGCGGCGAGCGCGCCGTGGATCAGGGCGACGCTGCGCGTGCGCACGCCGAGCCACGCGGTCAGCGCGCCGACCGCGACCAGGTCCCACGGCGCCAGCCAATGCGCATCGTCGGCGCGCCACGCAGCGATCAGCGCCCACGCGGGCGCGACCGCCGTGGCGACGACGTCGGCGCCATGCCCGCCCCAGATCCGCGAGCGCAGCTGGCCGAGGATCAGCGCCGTCACCGCCGCCGCCGGAAGCCAGTCGCGCCAGGCGAGCCCGAGATCGTGGATGTGATCGAGCGACCACTGGTGCGCGGCGCTCGCCGCCAGCACGACGAGCGCGAGCACCCAGCGCATGCCGTCGCGCCGCACGCACGGCAGATCGCGTTCGCGCTCGGGCCTGAAGCGGGTCGTCGCGACGGCGAGCGTCGCCAGGCCGGCGAGCATCGCCATCCAGCCGGCGCGCCACGCCAGATGCTGATCGAGGTGCGCCTCGGCGCGCCAGCCGATCACGCCCGGCATCAACGCGTCGCCCGCGAGCACCAGCGCCAGCCCGGCGCCCAGCGTCGGCGTTCCCGTCGCGAGCACGCGGCCGGCGAGCAGCCAGCGCATGCCCGCCGCCAACGCCAGGCCGCCGAGACCGCACGCCAGCGCCGCGCGTGGCGCGCGCACCGCGATGACGTCGAGGCTGACGGTCGCCGCGACCGCGATCAGGGCGATCAGCACCAGCACGCCGACGCCGTCCGGGTTCGCGCGCCGCCAGCGCTCGATCAGCAGCGCCACCGCCGCCAGCGCCAGCCAGTACGCGATCAGCGCGGTGTGCGCGGCGAAGCACGGCGCGAGGCGTTCGGGTTCGACCAGGCTCGGACCGATGACCATGCCGGCGCCGCCGAGCAGGCAGGCGGCGCTGACCAGGAACGCGATGGCCGGGCCGGCGGGGAGGGCGAGGAAGGCGCGCGTGGCGGGCGACATGGCGGGCTCCTGACCGCTGGACGCGCCCGTCCGCGCGCTGTTTCGCCGTGTCGGTGGTCGACGGCGGCGCTGCACCGCACACCGCACCGCTTGGCGCGCTGTGGCGCATGTCCGCGACACCGCGACCATCCGCCATGCCCTCCCGCAGCCGTCCCGCCACGCCGATCGCCCGGATCATCGCCAGCGGCGACGAGATGACCCTCGGCCGCACCGTCGACACCAACTCGGCGTGGCTCGCCGACCAGCTCGGGCGCGCCGGCCTGCGCGTCGACCGCATGACGGTCGTCGGCGACGCGCAGGCCGACGTCGTGCAGGCGGTGCGCTCGTCGTGCGACGGCGCGGCGTTGGTGGTGATGACCGGAGGCCTCGGACCGACCGACGACGACCGCACGCGCCACGCGCTGGCCGAGGTCATGGGCGTCGATCTGGTCGAGCGCCCCGGGGCGTGGCGCGCCATCGAGCGCTGGTACGCGCGCAGCTCGCGCACGCCGTCGCCGACCAATCGCCGCCAGGCCCTGTTCCCGCGCGGCGCGGCGATGCTCGCCAACGACCGCGGCACCGCGCCGGGCATCCTCGCGCGGATCGGCGCCTGCCGGGTCGCGTGCCTGCCCGGCGTGCCGCACGAGATGCGCGCGATGTTCGAGCGCATCGCCGCCCGCCTGCCCGCGCTCGTCCCGGGGCTCGTCGTGCCGCACGTCGCCGAGCTCTATCTCGCCGGCGTCGGCGAATCCGATGTCCAGGCGCGCATCCCGGGACTCATGACCGAGAGCGATCCGCAGGTCGGCATCACCGCCAGCGAGCTCGGCCATCTCTGCCTGCGCGTCGTCGGCCGGCCGGCGCAGACCCGTCGACGCATCGCCGAGCTGCGCGCGCGGGTCGGCGAGTGGCTGCTGCCCG
Organism: Planctomycetota bacterium; assembly: GCA_035627695.1. Lineage (GTDB taxonomy): Bacteria > Planctomycetota > UBA11346 > UBA11346 > UBA11346 > DASPLE01. The sequence goes on along the minus strand of DASPLE010000036.1, from coordinate 5,327 downwards.
AGGCCGGCCTCGCCGCGAGCGTGGTCGGCGCGCTGCGCGCGCGGCGCTGGACGATCACCGCCGCCGAGAGCTGCACCTGCGGCCACGTCGTCGCGCAGCTCGGCGCCATCGCCGGCGTCTCGGACGTGCTGCGCGCATCGCTGATCACCTACCACGCCGACGCCAAACGCGACGCGCTGGGGGTCGATCCGGCGCTGATCGCGCGCGAGGGGGTGGTCAGCGAGGCGGTGGCTCGGGCCATGGCGGAAGGCGCGCGCCGCGCCGCCGGCGCCGACCTGGCCGTGGCCACCACCGGCGTCGCCGGGCCGGGCGGGGGCAGCGCCGACACGCCGGTGGGCACGGTCTGGGTGGCCGCGGCGACATCCGCGGGCACCAGCGCACGCCGCCATCAGCTGCAGGGCATGCGGGATCGCATCCAGCGGCGGGCCGCCGCGATGGCCCTGGCGCTCGCCTGGCAGGCTCTGGGGGCCGTTCCGGCGAAACCGGCCGCGTCGCGCGCGAAGACTGTCCGGTGAACGGCCGCGTCGGCGTCGGCTTAGGTGGGGGCGATCGACGCCATCTCCCGACGTTTGTTCACTTTGCATCGCTGGCGGTGGCCGTTAACTGACGCCCTGATCACAGGGCCCAGCCGGCGCGTTCCGCTCGGTGTACGATACTCCTGGCGAGCACCGCTTCCCCATGCGCATGGCCACTTCGCTCGCCCTTCCCGCCTCGTTGACCAATGCCGCGTTCGGCCCGTACGTGCTGCGCAACCACGTCAGCGCGGGCGGCATCGCCGAGGTCTACCGCGGCCAGCACCGCGACGACCAGTCCGAGGTCGCGATCAAGGTCATGCGCCCCGAGCGCGCCGGCGACAAGGCGCACTGCAAGGCCTTCGCCGACGAGTACGCGCTGCTCGCGCGCCTGCGCCATCCGGCGATCCCGCGCGGCCTGCGCGAGGGCGAGATCAAGGGCCGGCCGTGCTTCGCCATGGAGCTCATCCCCGGCGATCCGCTGCACCAGGTGGTGATGAACGAGCAGAAGTTCGATCCGATCTCGGCGTTCTCGCGGCTGGTCAAGGCGGTCGCGTACCTGCACGAGCACGACATCGTGCACAACGATCTCAAGCTCGAGAACGTGCTGCTGCGGCCGCACAACAGCATCGGCCTGGTCGACTTCGGCAACGCCCGCGACCTCGCGCAGAAGGCCGGCTTCATGGCCCGCCTGTTCGGCAAGCGCAAGGCGTCGCTGTTCGGCACGCCGACCTACATCGCGCCCGAGCTGCTCGACGGCAGCGGCGAGCCGACCTTCACGAGCGACATCTACTCGCTCGGCGTGTGCGCCTTCATGCTGCTCAGCGGCGAGCCGCCCTTCAACCAGGACCGCAAGTCGGCGCGCATGCGCGCGACCGTCAACCTCGACGCGCCGTCGATCCGCAGCCGCGTCCCGCGCCTGGCGTTGCCGATGGCCAAGGTCATCGACGCCTGCCTGGCCAAGGATCCGCAGGGCCGCCACGCCGACGCGTCGCGCCTGCGCGCGGCGCTGGCCGCGGTCGGAGCGACCAGCGCGGCGCATCCGCAGGTGCACATCGCCTAGGAGCATCGCCCGACGCTTCGCGCCGCGAGCGTCGGGCTGACAGCGTCAGCTCAGCTGCACAGCTCGCGCAGCTTCTCGCCGTAGACCCGCGCGCGCTTCTCGCCGAGCTGCGGCACGGTCGCCAGATCGCCCAGCCCGTGCTGCTTGAGGTGCTCCAGCGCCTTCGCCGGCAGCACGACCTGCAGCGGCACGCCGCGGCGCGCCGCCTCGTCGCGGCGCCAGTCCTTGAGCCGCGTCTCGCGCCGGCGCTCGGCGTCGTCGACCTCGCGGTGGCGCGGGCGCTCGGGCAGATCGTCGGGCTGCGCCACCGCGCGCTTGATCACCTCGATCACCGCCTCGCCGAGATCGTTGAGGAACCACGACCGCACGCCCAGGCGCTTGAGCGCCGGGAAGCTGGTCGGCGCGTTGCGCGCCAGCGCCTGCAGCAGCTCGTTGTTGATCAGCCGGCCCGGCGGCTGATCGAGCTCCTTGGCCTTGCCGTCGCGCCACACGTACAGCGCGTGCAGGACCGGCAGCGCCTTGGGCGAGAGGTCGCGGACGCCCTTGATGCGCCAGAACCCGGCCTGGTCGAAGCCGCCGTGCGCCGGCGTCGCCATGACCGCGGCGTTGGCGATCGCGACCTCCTCGTCGAGGTCGTGCGCGGCGACCTCGGCGACCAGCGCGTCGGCGACCACCGGCAGGTGCACGACATCGTCGATGGCGTAGCGCAGCGCCTCGGGATCGAGCGGTCGCGTGCCCCAGTTGTACTGCGTGTGCGACTTGTTCAGCCGCACGCCGGCGAGGCGTTCGACCACCGCGCCGTAGCCGGTCGCCTCGTAGCCGAGCAGGCTCGCGGCCTGCTGGGTGTCGTAGATGTTGGCGAGGGCGATCGAGAAGTCGCGCTTCATGCAGGCGACGTCGTATTCGCCGCCGTGCAGCCAGATCCGCTTCGCCGCCGCCAGCGCCGGGCCGAGCGCGGCGGTGACCGCCTCGCGCGGGATGGCGAGCGTGTCGACGACCGCGATCTCGCCGCCCGCGTTGAGCTGGAGGAGGCAGACCCGCTCGCGGTAGACGAACATCGAGTTCGACTCGGTGTCGAGCGCCACCCACGGCGCGGCGACGATCGCCGCGGCCAGGCGCGGCAGGTCCTCCGCCCGCTCGATCCAGAGGTGCTTCGGGGCTGCGGTCGGGGTCGGCGGAAGGTTCACCGGCGCAGTCCAGCGGGGACATGGGCGGCGGCAAGTCGACGCTTGGCCGACCCTCCGGGGCGGGTCGCCCGGACGGGGCGGCCGCGCCCTCAGCCGCGGTCGATCACCGGCTCGGCCTGCGGCTCGTTGACCTGTTCGGCGAGGAACGCCGCGATGCGTTCGCCGGCCGCGCGCAGCCCGTGCGCGCTGTCGATGAAGTGGTGGCCGACCCCGGCGAGCACCGCGAGCTGGCTGTCCTCGCCCGCCTCGATGACCCGCATGTGCAGCTTGTGGGCGAGCTTGGCCGGGACCTCGGCGTCCTGGTCGCCGTGCAGCAGCAGGAGCGGCGGGAAGCGGTCGGCCGGCATGGTCATCGGGCCGAGCGCGTCGGCGTGGCCGGCGCCGTACTGCTGGACGACGCGGGCGATCGCCGGCGGGCAGCCGTCCCAGGCGTCGGCCGACGGGGTGACGCCGCAGGCGATGGCGGCGCGGACGCGCAGCTTGCGGTCCTCGCCCAGGCGCTGCGCCGCCGCCAGCGCCGGCAGGCTGCCGGAGCCGCTGCCGAGCAGCACCAGCGTGCGCGGGCTGCCGCCGAGCAGCGACGACTCCTCGAGCGCCTTGCGCGCGGCGATGCAGACGTCGTCGACCAGGTCGGCGCCGCCGCGCACGTCGGCCAGGTGCCGGATCGAGATCGGCGCGCAGGCGTAGCCGCGTTCGGCGAGGACGAACGCCAATGAGCGCAGGTCGTGGTGATGCCCGGCCGAGAACCAGCCGCCGTGGACGCACACGACGGTCGCGCAGTTGTCGGCGCCCTCGGGGATGAACACGTCGAACTGCTGCCGCGGATGCGGGCCGTAGGTGCGATCGGTGACGACGTGGAGATCGGGCATGGGCGCCCATCCTGGGGCATCCGCCGCGATCGGAAGGGGGAGGGGAGGAACGCGGGCCAGGAGCCGGAGGCGCGAAGCGCGAAGCCCGAAGTCCGAAGCGCGAAGCGCGAAGCCCGGAGCCCGAAGCTCCGTGACGGCCTCCCGCCTACATCCGCTCCGGCGCCTGCAGGCCGAGCACCCGCAGGCCTTCGCCCAACGCGCCGCGTGCGACCTTGACCAGCGCCAGGCGCGCGCTGGCCATCGCCGGATCGGGGCAGAGCACGCGCAGCGCGACATCGGCGTTGCCGGCGGTCAGCCAGCCCGAGACCGCGCTGGCGACGTTGAGCAGCGCGCTGGCGAGCACGCTCGGCTCATCCGAATCGAGCACGCGCTCGAGCGCCGGCTGGAGGCGGGCGATCGCCAGCAGCACGGCCTTCTCGTCGTCGCGTCCCAGCAGCGCGGCGTCGGCGGGCGGCGGCGACGGATGCATCTCGCGGTGCTTGCGCTCGATCGAGCACAGGCGGGCGTGCGCGAACTGCAGGTACGGGCCGGTCTCGCCGTCGAAGCGCAGCGCCTCCTCGAACTTGAATTTCACGTCGTTGGTGCGGCCGCTCTTGAGATCGTTGAAGACCACGGCGCCGACGCCGACGGCGCGCGCGACCTGGGCGCGCTCGTCGGGCGGCAGGTCGGGATTCTTCTCGGCGACGATGGCGGCGGCGCGCTCGATCGATTCGGCGAGCACGTCCATCAGCATCATCGGCATGCCCTTGCGGGTCGCGGTCTTCTCCCAGCCCGAGGTCTCCTCGTTCCACATCAGGATCAGGCCGTGGCCGACGTGGCGCAGGCTGTCGGCGTAGGGCCGGCCGAGCAGGCGGGCGACGGCGAACCACTCCTTGAAGTGCAGCGACTGGCCGAGGTCGACCTCGTAGATCGCGCGGTCGAAGCGGTAGCGCGCGTAGCGGTCGTCGCAGGCGGCGAGGTCGCGCGTGGCGTAGAGGCTGCCGCCGTCCGAGCGCAGGATCAGGCACGGCTTCTTCATGCCGACGGACGACAGGTCGACGACCTGCGCGCCCTGGTCCTCCTTGAGCAGGCCCTTGGCGCGCAGCTCGGCGATGATCGGGCCCATCGCGTCGCGGTAGTGCGCCTCGCCGTTCCAGTCGTCGAACTCGACGTCGAGCAGCGCGTAGACCTGGCGGCAGGCGGCGATCGACGCGGTGCGGATCGCCTGCCACAGGCCGAGCGCCTCGGCGTCGCCGGCCTCGCAGCGGCGCGACCAGAAGCGCGCCTCCTCCTCGACCGCCGGATCCTGCTTCTCGAGCTGCGAGATGCGCACGTAGAGGCGGTTGAGGAAGCCGACCTTGTCCGGCTCGGCGTCGAGCTGGGCGAGGCTGAGGTTCTCGCGCTTCCAGCCGGCGATCAGCCGACCGAAGGCGGTGCCCCAGTCGCCGAGGAAGTTGATGCGCACGACCTTCCAGCCCGCCGCCTGGTAGCAGCGCGCCAGCGCGTTGCCGATCATGGTCGAGCGGATGTGGTGGAAGGCGAGGTGCTTGGCGATGTTCGGGCTCGAGAAATCGATGCACAGCGTCTTGCCCGCGCCGACCGTCGCGCGCACCGCGCGCGTCGGATCGGCCGCGAGCGCGCCTATCAGCGTCGTCGCCACCGTCGCCGCGCGGAAGGTCAGGTTGAGGAACGGCCCCGTCGCGACCGCGTCGACGCC
>DASPLE010000035.1:0-6536 GCA_035627695.1 Planctomycetota bacterium | reverse complement strand
GCCGGACCCGTCGTCCTGGTCGCCGACGGCGACGGCGGCGGCATCGAGGTGCTGCGCGACGGCGCCCGTCTGACCGTCACGGCGCCGCTGCCGCTGCGCCACGGCGATCGCGTCGTCGCCGGCGCCCCGGCGTCGGTACGGTATCCGGACGGCACGCGCCTGCGCCTGGCGGCCGGAGCGGAGCTGCTGGTGCGGTCGCACGCGCCGAAGCGCCTGCAGCTCGGGCGCGGATCGCTCGACGCCGACATCGCCCCGCAGCCCCCGGACGCCGCGTTCGCCATCGACACGCCGCACGCCATGGCGGAGGTCCTCGGCACGCGCTTCGCGCTCGCCGTCGACGACGCGGCGACGCGGCTCGCCGTGGCGACCGGGCGGGTGCGCCTGTCATCGCCGCATGGCGCCGCCCTCGACGTCGGCGCCGGCGCCTCGGCGACCGCGACGGCGGCCGGTGCGACGCTCGATGCGCCGCCGCGCGCGGACCAGGCGCCGTCCGGCCGGGTGATCGTCGCGCAGCCGGCGACGCTCGCGGGCGCGGTCGCCGACCTCCGTCCGGGCGACACGCTGCGCCTCGTCCCGGGCGACTACCGCGCGAACCTGTCCCTGCGCGACCTGCACGGGACGCCCGACGCATGGATCACCATCGCCGGTCCGGCGACGCGCGATGCCGTCCTGCGACCGGGACCGCAGCCCCGCCAGAACACGCTCGAGCTCACGGACTGCTCGTTCGTCCGCCTGGAGGGTCTGGTGATCGACGGATCGCGCGGGCCCGAGGCCGCCGGGATCAAGGGCAAGGCGGGAGTCGTCCACCACGTCGTCATCGACGACTGCGACATCCGCGGCTTCGCGGCGGACCAGCAGCTGGCCGCCGTGTCCGTGCAGTGCGCGGCGTGGGATTGGACCATCCGCCGATGCCGGATCGATGCGTGCGGCGCCGGCATCAGCCTCGGTGCCGGCTTCGTCGGCGGCATCGTCGAGGGCAACCTGATCGCCGACATCGTCGGCTACGGCCTGTACCTGGCGCCGCAGCCGCAGCGCGCCGTCGCGGCGGGGATGCCGGACGGCCGGGCGCGCACGCTGATCCGCGACAACGTCCTGCTCGGGCGCGCCGACGGGGCCGACCGCGATCGGCCGCACGCGCTCATCGGCGGCCTGCCGATCAGCGGCCCGGGCTCGGACGACGTGCGCGAGATCCATGGCAACCTGTTCCACGGGGCCCGCGGCGAGGTGTTCGTGCAGGCGGCGGGCCGCGTCTCCATCCACGACAACCTGTTCGTCGACGCCGACGGCACCGCGATCAAGCTGATGTCGCACGCGGGCCTGCCGCTGGTGGCCGCGTCGGTGTACCGCAACACCATCCTCGGCGCCGCGCGCGGCGTCTCGGTCGCCGAGGCGGCGGTCGAGCAGGTCCATGTCGTCGGCAACGTCATCGCCGCCGCCCAGGCCGTCAGCGGTCCGGCGGTCGCCGCCCACGGGATCCACGTTCGCGAAGCCGAGGCGGCGGGACTCCTGGTCGCACCGGTCCGCGCGCTCGGCTCGTTCGACCTCGCGCCGCTGCCGGGGCGCTGCGTGGGCGACCCGATCGACCTGACGCCGTTCGCGGACGACGTCGGCGTCGACCGCGACTTCGCCGGCGCCCGCCGCGTCGATGCGACCGGCCGTGGGGCCTACGACCCCGCCTCGCCCGCTGCGCGGTGGCGGCCGGCGGCGGAGCGCAAGCCGACGCCCTGATCGTCCGTAATGCGGCGCGTGTTCCGGTGGATCCCCATCGGAGGATCCGCGTGCACCCGCTCACCGTTCCCGCCCTGCTGATCGCCGTCGCCGCCGCGGCGACGGCCGCGACCGAGATCCCGACCAACACCTGGGTGATGGCGCCGACCCACGGCTTCCCCGTGCAGATCGTCGGCTTCGATCGGCTGGTCTATGCGCCGGCGCCGGTGAAGAAGGCCGTGATCCTCGGCAACTACCACGAGCTGGGCAGCGAGCCGAACGAGGCGCTGATCGCGTACGACCTGGAGGCCAACCGCTGGGACGTCCTCGACATGGGCTCGCTCGTGCACGGCGAGCACATGCCCGAGGGCGGGCACGGCACCGGCGCCTTCGCCTACGACCCGCACCTGCGCCAGTTCCTCTACTGGGGCACGCAATCGGGATCGAACCAGGCCGAGAACAACTACCACACGTGGTGGTTCGACCCCATCGGGCAGGTCGGCCGGCACAAGCAGACGCCGTTCGGGCCGGGCGCGCACAAGGCGGTGGTGTCGTACTACGACGTCGGCCGGCGGCGCTGGGTGTTCCTCGCCGACGGCACGTTCGCGTACGATCCGGTGGCGAACGCGTGGACCGACCTGCGCCCGTCGGGCACGCCGCCGACGCGCGGCTACTTCTCGGCGATGACCTACCGCGACCGCGACGGGCGGGGCTACCATTTCGGCGGCGCCGGCGCGACCGACGCCTCGAACGACCTGCACGTGTTCGACCTGGCCGCGAACGCGTGGAGCCGGCTCGAGCCGACGGGATCCCGGCCCGAGCCGCGCTCGCGCACGAGCCTGGCCTACGATTCGCGCAACGACGTGCTCCTGGTCTACGGCGGCATGCGCGCCGACGGCACCATGCTCGGCGACACCTGGATCTTCTCGCCGACGGCCAACCGCTGGACCGAGATGCGGCCCGCGCGCACGCCGACGGTGGACGGCATCAGCCCGTCGTGGGAGCGCGTCGCCTACGACCCCGACCACAACGTCTTCATCTTCGCCAACGCCGCGCCCGGCGGCTTCGCCGCCGGCGGCGGGTACCTGCAGACCTGGCTCTACCGCTACGCCGGCGACGGCCCGGATTCCGGCACGACCGATCCGGTGAACGTGCCGACGCCGGGACGCGCGGGCCATCACGCCGACGCGTGGGCATCGGAACCGGTGCTGACGGCGTGGGACGGGGACGCCGTGCTCGGCTGGATCGAGACGGGGAGGCCGGCGGACGCGACCGAGGGCCGCTGGCCGCACCTGTACGCCGCGCGGCGATCGGGCGGCGCGTGGGCGCAGCTCGGCGGACGCTTCGACTCGATCGCCGGCGAGGCCCGCGGACGCACCGAGAACCGCGCGCCGTCGATCGCGATGGTGGCGGGTGAGCCGTGGGTGTCGTGGCTGCAGTACAACAATTCGGGCGCCGAGACCTTCAACGTCTACGCCCGGCGGTGGAACGGCGCGGCGTGGGTCGGCGGGCGCATCCCGAAGTCGACCGACTCGCCCTTCATCCTGCAGGGCCGGTCGCAGCTCGCCGACGTCGGCGGCGTGGCGACGGCGGCGGTCGCCGAGATCGACAAGAGCCGGTCGCCCATGCAGGTGCTCCTGCGCGCGTGGTCGTTCGTCGGCGGCTCCTGGCGCCGGCTCGGCGACGGCCCGCTCAACCGCGACGCGGCGCGCTTCGCCGCGACGCCCGCGAGCCTCGTGGCGTCGCTGTCGCTGGCCGATCACGCGGGCGCGCCGCTCGCGGCGTGGACCGAGTTCACGCGCGACGCCGTGATCGCTCGCAGCACGCCGCCGCAGGTCTACGTCGCGCGCTGGGCCGACGGCGCCTGGACCGCGCTCGGCGGATCGCTCAACGCGGATCCCGCCGGCTGGGCGACGGACGCGTGCGCCGCGGTGCTGCGCGGCGTTCCGCATGTGGCGTGGACGGAGCGGTCGGTCGCCGGCGAGGCGCGCCTGCGCGTGAAGGCGTGGGACGGCGCCGCCTGGCGCGCGGTCGGCGCGACGCTCAACCGGACGGCCGGGCAGGCGTTCCGCGCGCGCCTCGTCGCCGACGACGCGACGGGCGCGCTCCACGTCGCGTGGGTCGAGCAGGCCGCGCTCGGCGAGCGGGCGCAGGCGTACGTATCGCGGTGGTCCGGCGGGGCGTGGACGCCGCTCGGCGGATCGCTCAACGCCGACGGGGCGCGCGGCAGCGCCCAGCGCATGGCGCTGACGATCGGCGGCGGCCAGCCGATCGCCGCCTGGGGCGAGGTCGCGCCAGGCTGCCTGCGGCAGCTCTACGCGAAGCGCTGGGACGGCTCGGCGTGGACGATGCTGCCGGGCTCGTCCGCGCGCGACACGACGCCGCCGTCGGCGCCGATGGCCCTCGCCGCGACCGCCGTCTCCGCCGCCAGCGTCGAGCTGGCGTGGGCGGCGGCGACGGACGACGTCGCCGTGGTCGGCTACCGCGTGCTGCGCGATGGCGCCGTCGTCGGCACGACGGCCCGGACCTCGTGGAGCGACGCCTCGGTGGCGTCGAGCACCGGCTACGCGTACGCGGTCCAGGCGCTCGATGCGTCGGGCAACGCGTCGGCAGCGACGCCTCCGCTGGCCGTCACCACGCCTGCGGACGGCGGCGCGCCCGGCGGTCCCGGCACGCCCGGCGGCGGCCCGTCGACGCGGCGCGACGGCGGCGGGGGCTGCGGCGCCGGCGCCGCAGCGGCGCTCGCCGCCGCCGCCCTCGCGCTCGCATCGCTGCGCCGCCGGTTCCGCTGATCCACCCCCTGCCGAGGAAACACCATGCGCATCGCGCCCATCGCGACCCTCATCCTGACCTGCGCCGCGGCGGCGTCGGCCGCCGTGATCGACGCCGATCCTGGGAATTTCCGTACGAAGCTGACGACATTGGCGGCGGGCGACACGCTGCGCCTCGCCGCGGGCACCTACACGCGCAGCCTGGCGATCGACCGCCTGCAGGGGCGCGCGGACGCGTGGATCACGATCGCCGGGCCGACCAGCGGAGCGCGCGCGGTGTTCCTCGCCAACGAGTCGGCGAACACGGTCGAGATCACCTGGTCGAGCTACGTCGCGATCGAGAACCTCGTGCTCGACGGTCAGCACCTCGCCGGGCCGTTCGGGGTCAGCGCCAAGAACGGCTTGGCGAACCTGGTGCACCACATCCGGGTCGAGAACTGCGAGATCCGCGACTACGACGGCAACCAGCAGACCGTCGGCATCTCGACCAAGACGCCGACGTGGGGCTGGATCGTGCGCGGCAACCGGATCCTCGAGGCCGGCACCGGCATGTATTTCGGCAACTCGGACGGGAGCATGCCGTTCATCGATGGCGTCATCGAGGGCAACCTCGTCCGCAACCCGATCGGCTACGCGGTCCAGGTGAAGCATCAGACCGATCGCCCGGCGCTCGCGGGGATGCCGACGGGCCCGTGCCGGACCATCTTCCGCCACAACGTCCTGCTCAAGGACGCGCGGCCGAGCCCCGATGGCGACCGCCCGAACCTGCTGCTGGGCGGCTTCCCCGCCGCCGGAGCCGGCTCGTCGGACCGCTACGAGGTCTACGGCAACCTGCTCCACGGCAATCCGCGCGAGTCGCTGCTCCAGGCCGAAGGCCGGGTCGCGATCCACGACAACGTCTTCGTCGCCGTCGCCGGCACGGCGATCCTGCTGCGGCAGCAGAACACGCCGCTGCGCCTCGCGCACGTCTACCACAACACCATCCACGCGGCCGGCCGCGGCATCCACCTCGGGACCGCGGCTACCGAAGCGAGCATCGTCGTCGGCAACCTCGTGTTCGCGACCACGCCGATCAGCGGCGCCATCGGCACCGCGTCCGGCAACCTCATCGACGCGGTGGCGAACGCCGGCGCGTACGTCACCGCGCCATCGACGGCCCTCGGCGCCATGGACCTGTACCCGCGGCCCGGTGAGTGCACGGGGCCTGCCGTCGACCTCGCGCCGTTCGCCGGACAGGTCGACGCGAATCGCGACTTCAACGGCGTCGGCAAGGGCGACCGCACGTTCCGCGGCGCGTACGCGGGGTCGGGCGTCAACCCGGGGTGGCGGCTCGCTGCCGAGGCGAAACCCATCCCGAGCGGGACGGTGCCGGGCGGTCCCGGCGGTGGGACGGGCGGCGGGGCGACGGGCGGCGGGGCGACGGGCGGCAGCTCCGGCAGTGCGGGCGGCTCCGGCGGATCGGGCGGTGGCTGCGGCGCAGGCGGCGGTCTGGCGGCGGTCGCCGCAGGGCTGGCGCTGGCCGCTGCCGCGGCTGCACGCAGGACGTGAGGCGTGGCGACGCTCGCGCGGTTCGCCACGCGGACCGGGCGGCGGCAAGTGGCAAGGTGGTCCGAATGCGTGGCCCGCCGCTCCGGTGCATGCGCAAGTTAGGCGTAGGCCCTTGGGCTCGAGCTAGACGTGTTCGTATACTTCGATTTGGTCATCGCCAAGGGATGACCCAAATCTGCGGTATCGAAGTCGACGTATAGCTTGCCGCAATCGCAGGACCCACTGCCCTTCATTGAGGCTGGATGCAAGTAATCACCACAGGCAATGCATCGGAAGTATTTCCTGCCCGCTGACCAGCCCATTGAACTACCTGTGGCCTTCGGGCCATTTCCAAGGTAGCGGAGATTTGCGGGAGCGATTTTCACGGGTTGCCGACGCCTAACGACCAGCATCACCGGGCGGCGGCAGGTGGCAAGGTGGCCCGAAAGCGCGCGGCCCGCCGCTCCGGTGCATGCGCAAGTTAGGCGTGAACCCGCGCGTGGTCATGGATCGGACGCGGAAAAGACCTTG
>DASPLE010000034.1:0-43044 GCA_035627695.1 Planctomycetota bacterium | reverse complement strand
GTCGCAGGCGCGCGCGGCGCGCGCGGCGAGGTCGTCGACCGGCGTCGCGTCGACCGCGGGCTTGAGGACGGCGCAGAGCATCGCCGCGATCAGGTGCTCGAGCGCCGGCTGGTCGCGGTGGCCGGGCTCGGAGCCGAGCGGCAGCAGGCGCTCGAGCGCGGGGCGGAACCACCACACCGGCGACGACGGCTCCAGCCACAGCGCGCGCGCCGGCGCGGCGAGGCCGTCGACGGCGAACTTCAGCGCGAGGTAGACGGTGTTGTCGGACTGGTAAGCGACGCCGTGGGCGATGCCCGGCGGCACGAGCACGCCCTGCTCCCTCCCGAGCAGCTGCGCGTCCGAGCCGGCGACGGCGCGGGCCTTGCCGCGCAGCACCAGCTCGAGCTGCCAGAAGGGATGCGCGTGCAGCGCGATGGTCTGGCCGGAACGCGCGTCGCCGCGGTGGACGAACAGGAAACGGACCCGCACGGCTTCAGGAGATTTCGTCACCCCCGGGCGCCCCGCGCCGCGACGCGCCTTGACCATGGCGGTACTTTACCTCCGTTGGCGCGCACCGGCAACGGCGGGGCGGGGCCGGCGCGCTCCAGGACATTTTGCCATGTATGACCGGCTTCGAGGCCATCGCGGCGTCTGTCCGAGGCTACGCTCCAGGCATACCCCGAGGCCTTCCATGAAGCTCCGCACCATCGGCATCATCCTCAACGGCGTCACCGGGCGCATGGGCACCAACCAGCACCTCGCGCGCTCGATCATGGCGATCATCGCCCAGGGCGGCGTGAAGTGCGCCGACGACACCGTGATCATGCCGAAGCCGATCCTCACCGGCCGCAACGGCGACAAGCTCAAGGCGCTGGCGGCCAAGCACGGCGGCCTGGCATGGACCACCGATCTGGACGCCGCGCTCGCCGATCCCGCCAACGAGATCTTCTTCGACGCGTCGGGCACGCTGCAGCGCGCCGGCTTCGTGGAGAAGGCGGTGGCGGCGAAGAAGGCGATCTACTGCGAGAAGCCGACCGCGACGTCGACCGCCGAGGCGCTGCGCCTGGCGCGGCTGTGCGAGCAGGCCGGGGTGAAGAACGGCGTCGTCCAGGACAAGCTCTGGCTGCCGGGCATGCGCAAGCTGGCGCAGCTGCGCGACCAGGGGTTCTTCGGCGAGATCCTCTCGGTGCGCGGTGAATTCGGCTACTGGGTGTTCGACGGCTTCACCGCCGACCAGCCGGCGCAGCGTCCGAGCTGGAACTACCGCGGCGAGGACGGCGGCGGCATCATCGTCGACATGCTCTGCCATTGGCGCTACGTGATCGACAACCTGTTCGGCGAGGTCGCCGCGGTGTCGTGCACCGGCGCGACGCATATCGCCAAGCGCGTCGACGAGGCCGGCAAGCCGTACGCGTGCACCACCGACGACGCGGCCTACGCCACCTTCCGCCTCGCCAACGGCGTGATCTGCCAGTTCAACTCGTCGTGGTGCACGCGCGTGCGCCGCGACGACCTGCTGACCGTGCAGGTCGACGGCACCAAGGGCTCGGCGGTCGCCGGGCTGCGCAAGTGCTGGATCCAGCCGCAGGCGGCGACGCCGCGGCCGGTGTGGAACCCCGACATCGACCAGCCGATCGCCTTCAACGCCGGCTGGACCGAGATGCCGGACGCGACGACCTACGACAACGCCTTCAAGGTGCAGTGGGAGATGTTCCTCAAGCACGTCGTCACCGGCGCGCTGTTCCGCTGGACGCTGCGCGAGGGCTCGAAGGGCGTGCAGCTCGCCGAGCTCGGCCTGCAGAGCTGGAAGCAGGGCCGCTGGCTGGACGTGCCGGCGCTCGACGGCGCGCTGGCGGCGAAGGGCTGAGAGCGCGACGTGCAGCCGCCGCTCGCCAGGTTGTCGGTCCACACCATCACCACCAAGCCGTGGTCGTTGCGCCAGTGCGTCGACGGCTATCGCGCCGCCGGGGTCGCCGGGATCACGGTGTGGCGGCAGGCGCTCCAGCCGCAGGGCGTGGACGAGTCGCGGCGCATGCTCGCCGATTCGGGCCTGACGGTCACCGCCTTGTGCCGCGGTGGGTTCTTCGTCGCGCCGGACGACGCCGGCCGCCAGGCGGCGCTCGACGACAACCGCCGCGCGATCGACGAGGCCCGGGCGATCGGCGCGCCGATGGTCGTCCTGGTCTGCGGCGCCCGGCCGGAGGTGCCGATCGCGGATGGACGGCGGCAGGTCGCGGAGGCGATCGCGGCGATCGCGCCGCACGCGCGCGCCGCCGGCGTGCGCCTGGCGATCGAGCCGCTGCATCCGATGTACGCCGACACCCGCAGCGCGATCACCACGCTGCGCCAGGCGCGCCTGCTGTGCGCGGCGCTCGGCGACGCCAACGTCGGCGTCGCGGTCGACGTCTACCACGTGTGGTGGGATCCGGATCTCGAGGCCGAGATCGCCGCGCTCGGCGCCGAGCGGCGTCTGTTCGCGCTGCACCTGTGCGACTGGATCCCCGAGCCCAGGCACCTGCTCAACGATCGCGGCCTGCCCGGCGAGGGCTGCGCGCGTCCGCGGCGCATCCGCGCGCTGTGCGAATCCGCCGGCTTCGCCGGCTTCAACGAGATCGAGATCTTCAGCGACCGCCGCTGGGCCATGGACCAGGGCGACAACCTGCGCGACACCGTCGCGGCGTACCTGGCTTCGGGCTGATCCCGGAGCCGGCAAGGAACCACCGATGACCACCATCGCCTCGACCATCGCCCGCCTCGCGCCGCGCCGCCGCATCCACGGCATCACCGCCGTGCTGCTGCCGTTCGACGGCGCCGGCCGCATCCTGTGGAGCGAGTTCGAGCGCCACCTGACGCTGACCGTCGACGCCGGCATCGAGCCGGCGGTGAACATGGACACCGGCTTCGGCCCGCAGCTGACCCCGGCGGAGCGGCGCGAGGTGCTCAGACGCACGCGCGCGCTGATCGGCGACAAGCCGTTCGTCGCCGGCGCCGGCCCGTTCAACGACGGCGCCGATCTCATGGGCGCCTACCGCCGCGCGGTCGCCGACATCGTCGCGGTCGGCGCGACGCCGATCGTCTTCCAGAGCCCGCTGTTCACCGGCGCCGACGGCGCGCGCGTCGCCGAGCTGTACCGCGCCATCGTCGACGGCGCGCCGCGCGCGCTGGCGTTCGAGCTGGGGCCGATGTTCGCGCCGTTCGGCCGGATCTACGACCGCGACACCTTCCGCCGGATCCTCGACATCCCGGCGATCGTCGGCGCCAAGCACTCGTCGCTCGACCGGCGCGAGGAGCTCGAGCGCCTGGCGCTGCGCGACGCGCACCGGCCGGACTTCAAGGTGTACACCGGCAACGACCTGGCGATCGACCTGGTGATGTACGGCAGCGACTACCTGCTCGGCCTGTCGACCTTCGACCCGCAGGCCTTCGCGCTGCGCGACCGCTGGTGGGCGGAGGGCGATGCGCGCTTCTACCAGCTCAACGACGCGCTGCAGTGGCTGGGCATGGTCGCGTTCCGCGCGCCGGTGCCGGCCTACAAGCACAGCGCGGCGGTGTACCTCGAGCTGACCGGGCGCATGGCGGCGCCGCAGCCGCACCCGTCGTGCCCGCGCCGCCCGGCGTGGGAGCGCGAGATGCTGGCGCCGATCGCCGACCTGATCGCGTCCGCGGTGGCGGCGGCGCCGTCGGGGCGCGCCGCGACCGCGCCCTGATCGCGTCGCGGCGACGAGGCCGCGCCGGCGCACGTCGCCGCTGGGCGGGCGTCGACGATGGAGCGCGAGCGCGAGCACGTGCAGGCCGCGCATCGCGATGGTGATGGCGGCGACCGGGGCGTGAGCATCGCCGCCCCGGAGAACACACCTCATGACCATCGACCTCATGCGCGAGAAGGGCGTGCCGCTCGACAAGCAGTCATTCGACTGGGCCGAGATCGCCGGCCCGCCGACCAGCAAGCTCGACAGCGACGCGTTCACGCGCGTGCGCATCATCCTGATGAACGGCATCGAAGCCGAGGCGAACCGCTTCTCGCACGCGGCCGCGCGCTTCAACCCCGACCTGCGGCTGCCGCTGGCCAAGGTGCGTCGCGCCGAGCAGCACCAGCAGACCCTGGTCAACTGGCTGCTGCCCGGCGACCTCACGGCGATCGAGACCACGCTGGCCTTCGAGCAGGTCGCGATCGAGCTCACCGCGCACATCGCCCTGACCGAGCCCGACGCGTACATCGCCCAGGGCGACCGCTTCGGCCTGCTCGAGGACTTCGACCACCTCTACCGCTTCGCCGCGCTCGCCGACCGCGTCTACGGCATCGACGCCAACGCCATCACGCAGTGCTACACCGACATCATGCCCGGACGCCCGACCGTGGTCGAGCACCGCGCACCCGTCGACGACGTGCGCAAGGCGTACGACCGGCGTTCGGCCTCGCCGCTCACCAAGCTCAACGTCATGACGCTGGTCGCGTCGGAGAACCAGACCCACGACTACTACATGACCATCGGGCCGACGTTCTCGAACCCGCTGGCGCGCCAGCTCTACGCCGAGATCGCCTCGATCGAGGAGCAGCACGTCACCCACTACGAATCGCTGGCCGACGGCACCGAGACCTGGCTCGAGAAGTGGGTGCTGCACGAGGCCACGGAGGTGTGGAACTACTGGAGCTGCGCGCAGTCCGAGACCGACCCGCGCGTGCGCGCGATCTGGGAGCGCTTCGTCGCCTACGAGCTCGGCCACCTGCACGTCGCGCGCAGCCTGTTCGAGCAGATCGAACGCCGCGACGTGGCCGAGATCCTGCCGAAGCGCCTGCCGGACGCGATCGGCTTCGAGAGCCATCGCGGCTTCCTGCGCCAGCTGGTCGCCGACGAGGTCGACCTGCGCGCGCGCGGCACCGGCTTCGTGCCCAAGCGCGCCGAGGGCGAGGAGTCGAAGCGCTATCGCGCGCGCATCAACGCCAGCGGCTCGCCGAGCGAGGCCGTGGCCCGCGATTGGTCCTGGCGCCCCGGTGCCGAGCCGGCGATCGCCGGCGCAACCCGCAGCCCGAGGAGGAAGTCGTGAAGCAGATCCCCGCCAACCGCACCGGCGTCGACGCCAGCCCGCACGCCGCCGACATGCTCGAGGTCGTCGAGCTCGCCAGGCCCTCCAACCTGACGGGCGACACCTTCGCGCAGATCGAAGCCAAGGTCATCGCGACCGGCGCGCCGACCGGATCGCCGCCGCCGGCCCCGGACGCGGCGCGCCGCTTCCTGCTCGATCAACTGTCCGCGCGCTGCAACTACGAACGCGGCGGCACGCGGCTGTACGAGGCGCTGCTGCGCAAGTCCGCGGTCATGCCCGCCTTCCCGGATGGCCCCGAGGACGATGAGCTGGCGCTGTTCCGCGATCAGGAGGCGCAGCACTTCCACCTGCTGCACGCGGCGATCCGCGAGCTCGGGGGCGATCCGACCCTGGTCTCGCCCTGCGCGAACCTCGAGGTGATCTGCGCCACCGGCGTGATCCACGCCGTCAACGATCCGCGTCACGACCTGGGCGAATCGCTGAGCGCGATCCTGGTGACCGAGCTCAACGACGTCGACGCGTGGGGCTCGCTGATCGATCTCACCCGGGCCGCCGGCCAGGACGAGCTCGCCGACCGCTTCGCCGAGGCGGAGGCGCACGAGGCCGACCACCTCGCGCACGTGCGCGCCTGGGTCGCCGCGTACCGGTCGTGGCGGCTCGACGGCAACGGCGAGCGCGGCGGCGCGTCCGGCGTCGTCGCGACCGCCGCGACCAAGCTGCGCAAGGCGGCGGCCACCGGCACGCGCCGCGTCGCCGGCAGGCGCGCGCGGCCGCGCGCGCGGGCCCGCTGAACGACGGGCTGCGACGGCTCCGTCGGTGCGCCGGGATCATCTCCCGACGCGCCGACGGCGCCTCACGCCACCATCGACTGGTTGCGGATGAAGCCCGCGTAGCGCCCGCTGGCCTTGATCAGCTCGGCATGGGTGCCCGACTCGCGGATCTGCCCGTCCTCGAGCACGAGGATGCGGCTGGCGTTGCGGATCGTGCTCAGGCGGTGCGCGATGATGAAGCAGGTGCGGCCCGCCATCAGCGTCTCGAGCGCCGACTGCACGATGCGCTCGCTCTCGCTGTCGAGCGAGCTGGTCGCCTCGTCGAGGATCAGGATGCGCGGATCCTTGAGCAGCGCGCGCGCGATCGAGAGCCGCTGGCGCTGGCCGCCCGAGAGGTTGACGCCGCGTTCGCCGAGCCGCGTGGCGTAGCCGTCGGGGAAGCCGCTGATGAAGTCGTGCGCGTGGGCCGCGGTCGCGGCGGCGATGATCTCGGCGTCGGACGCCTCGGGCCGACCGTAGGCGATGTTGTCGCGGATGCTGCCGGTGAAGACGAACGAATCCTGCTGCACGATCGCGATCGCGCTGCGCAGCGCCTGCAGGGAGTAGTCGCGCACGTCGATCCCGTCGATCAGGATCCTGCCGTCGGTCGCGTCGTAGAGCCGCGGCAGCAGCGAGACCAGCGTGGTCTTGCCGGCGCCCGAGACGCCGACCACCGCGATGCGCTCGCCCGGTTGGACCTCGAGCGACACGCCATCGAGCACCCACGGGCTCGACGGCTCGCCGTCGTCCACCGGCGGCGGCGCGCCGTCGTCGTCGTCGAAGCGCGCCCGCGATTCGTCGCTGCCGTCCGAGTAGCGGAAGCGCACGCCCTCGAAGCGCACGTGCCCGAGCCGCGGCGGCTCGCGCACCGGCTGCGCGCATTCGACGACCGAGGGCGCGATGTCGAAGACCCGGAAGACCCGGCGCATCGCCGACAGGCTCGACTGGTAGGTCATGTTGAGGTCGGCGAAGCGCCGCACCGGACCGTAGAGGATGACGACGTAGCCGAGGAAGCGCGTCAGCTCGCCGGGGGTCAGCTCGCCGGTCAGCGCCAGCCAGCCGCCGTAGCCGACGACGATCGTCGTGCCGAGGTGGACGAGGACCTCGCCGGCGGCCGCGACGAGATGCCCGGCGTGGCTCTGCGCCACGACCAGCTCGTGCTGGCGGTCGATGTCCTCCGAGAACCGCCGCGCCTCGCGCTCCTCGGCGGTGTAGGTCTTGACCAGCGCCTGGCCGGAGAGCTGCTCGGCGACGTTGCCGGAGATCCGGCTGAACTGGGCGCGCAGCCGCTCGCTCGCGACGCGGACGCGCTCGTTCATCGCGAAGAACAGCACGCCGTAGAGCGGGAAGACCAGGACGCACGCCACCGTCAGCTTCCAGCTGATCATCGGCAGCAGCACGAACGCGATCGCCAGCTGGGCGGCATCGAAGATCACGACGAACAGCCCGGTATAGATCACGGCGGTCGCGTCGTGCACGTCGTGCAGCACCCGCGAGAGGATCGACCCGGTGCGTTCCCGGGTGTAGAAGCGCGCGCTCAGCCGCTGGAGGTGGGCGAAGAGCGACCGGCGCAGATCGCTGACCACCATGTCGCCGAGATGGACGTTGAAATGGCCGCGGCAGTAGAGCACCACCGCGTGCAGCACGCCGGTGAGCGCGGCGAGCTGCGTCAGGCGCGTCAGCTCGCCACGACGCTCGGCCAGCGCCATCGCCGCGCCCCGCTGCGAGATGAGGTCGATGACCGAGCCGATGATCCACGGGTAGACGAACGAGAGCAGGAAGCCCATCGCGCCGAATATCATGGTCAGCGCCGCGTACCCGCGATGCGGCCGCACGTAGCCCAGCAGCTGGACCAGCGGCGACGAGCGCAACGCCGACCAGCGCCTTCCGCCGGGCGGCGACGACGAGATGCCCTCGACCCCGTCGGGGGCGTCCAACGCGCGTCCGTCGTGGCTCACGCCGACCGCCGCCGTTCCGCGACGCTGCGCTCGAGCATCGCCGCGCGCTCGTCGGCCAGGCGCGGACCCTGGCGCCGCACCTCCTCGGCCAGCGCGTCGTCCGGGACGCGGTGGCCTTCGGCGTCGGCGTAGTCCCAGATCCCGTTGCGGCAGTGCCGGTCGTCGAGCCAGCCGGGGTGGTTGAGCACGGGATACAGGGTCAGGCCGTGCAGGTCGCAGTCGGCGCGCAAGGCCGTGGCGCATTCGTCCGCGACGTAGCGCAGCCACGGCGCGCGATCGCCGTCCTCGCTGCCGGTCTCCGAGATCAGCAGCGGCCGGCCGTAGCGCGCGGCGACCTCGAGCAGCTGGCCGGCGAGCGGATGGTAGCGCGCGTCGCCGCGCTCGATCGTCGTGCCGTCGATGGTGAACTGGTTCGCGGGGTAGACGTTGACGCCGACGATGTCGAGGTAGCGCGGATCGCCGCCGAGGCGCGGCCAGACCCGGCCCGCGAGCATGTCCCAGGCCTGGAACTGGAGCAGGTCGTCGCATGCGACGCGGCGCCAGGTGCGCGGCTGCGACGGATCGGGTATGACCCGGATCAGCGGCTCCGGCTGCAGGAAGCGCGCGCGGGGCGAGACCGCGCGGATCGCCTCGATCGCCTCGATGCTGGCGAGCACGAGCTGCGCCTTGAACTCGACGCCGCGCGCCATCGCGAACGGATTGAGGCAACGCACGTCGCCCCCCGCCCAGGCCAGGAAGGACATCTCGTTGATCGGCGTGATGAGGGGCTCGTGCTCGCCGTGATCGGCGAACCAGCGCGCGACCGCGGCGGCGTAACGCCCGAAGCGCGCGGGGAACCCGGTCGCGAAGACGTCGACGTCGTCCGGCCAGCCGAAGTGCATCAGATCCCACGCGACGCGCAGGCCGTGTCGCCGGGCCGCGTCGACGCGCGGCGCGAGGCGCGAGAAGTCGAACGCGCGCGGCGATCGTTCGCAGTGGACCCAGGAGACGCCTTCGCGGCACGCGCGTATGCCGAGCGCGCGCAGACGCGCGTAGTCCGCGTCGATCCAGCGGTCGTGCTGCGTGCTCGTCAGCAGGTCGAGACGCCGTCCGTCCTCGAGGCGCTGATCCGAGCACTCGAAGCCGGCGACCATGAAGCCATCGAACAACGACGACGTCGCGTCGGCCATGGCCGACGTCGTCGCCTCCGCGGGATGATGCACAGGGAGTTCCTCTCGGGCGCGGCGCATCAGTCTAATCGCCTCGGCGGGATCCGACCGCGGGGTGGCATGCGCGCGCCACACGCTCGCGCCCGGGACCGGCGGCGAGGCGCACGTCAGCGCGACCGTGTGCCGATCCGCGGCGTACCAGCGGTCGGCGACGGTGCGTTGTCCGTACCGTCGAGGGGCCGGGGGCACCATGATCAACGGACACGATCACCGGCAGGGCATGGATGTGGGCGAGGACCGGCGCAACGTCCTGCACGACTCGGTGGAGATGAGCGAGGCCTCGCGTGGCCACTTCTGGCTCGGCCTGGGCGTCGCCGGCATCCTTGATTCGCTGTTCGTCTCGGCGGCGACCGCGGCTTCCGCGGGCGACGCCAGCGATGCGGGCGGCGGGCTCTCCACCGGCGAGGCGTGGGTGTGGACCTTCTCGCTGCTCCACGTGGTCGCGATCCTGATCGGCCTGGTCCTGGCGATGATCCCGCCGCTGTCGCGGCTGCGGCCTCCGGGGCGCTACCAGATGGGCTCGGCGCTCGCCGGCGCGGCGGTCGCGTTCATCTGGCAGGGCGCCGTCGTGCACATGCTGGCGCGCAGCCACGTCGCGCCGATCGGGCTCGGCGCGCTGACCGTGGATGGGGCGATGATCGCGGCGGCGCTCGCATCGTTCGTCGCCGCCGTCGCGCTGCGCGCCTCGGGGCGGCGGGTCGCGCTGCGCGGCTGGGGCTGACCGCCGCCATCACTGCGGACTCTGCCCGCCGGTCATCGCGAAGACCTCGCCGGTCGCGTACCGGGCCTCGTTGGAGGCGAGGAAGACGAACATCGGAGCCATCTCGACCGGCTGCGCGGCGCGGCCGAAGGCGGTGTGCTCCCCGAACGTGCGTACCTTCTCGGCCGGCATCGTCGCCGGGATCAGCGGCGTCCACACCGGGCCCGGCGCGACCGCGTTGACGCGCACGCCGCGCTTCATCGCGATCGGCGCGAGGCCCTTGGTGAAGTTGACGATCGCGGCCTTGGTGGCGGCGTACGGCAGCAGGTTGGCGCTCGGATCGTAGGCCTGGATCGACGCGACGTTGATGATCGCCGCTCCCGCCGGCATGCGCGGCAGGGCGGCGCGGCAGAGCCAGAACATCGCGTAGATGTTGGTCTTGAACGTGCGGTCGAACTCGGCCGAGGTGAAATCGCCGAGATCCTCGTGCGCCATCTGGAAGGCCGCGTTGTTGACCAGGATGTCGAGCCCGCCGAGCCGCCGGTGCGTCTCGTCGACGAGGCCACGGCAGTAGCCCTCGTCGCACAGATCGCCCGGCAGCGCCACCGCCTCGACGCCGGCCTGCTCGAGCCAGCGCAGGGTCTCGCGCCCGTCGCGCTCCTCCTCGGGCAGATGGCTGATGGCGACGCGCGCGCCCTCGCGCGCGTAGGCGATGGCGACGGCGCGGCCGATGCCGCTGTCGCCGCCGGTGATCAGCGCGACGCGGCCGCGCAGCCGGCCCGATCCGGCGTAGCTGGACTCGCCGTGATCGGGCGCGACGCCCATGTCGCCCTCCGCTCCGGGGTGGGCGATCTTCCGCTGGGCGTACGGCGGCTTGGCGCCGGTCTCGCGCGGATCGACGAGGCCGGGATCCTGGAGCGTTGGTTCGGTCATGGAGGGCGACCGTAGCGGCGCCGACGCGCGCGCCCGCGTCGACGCAGCGACCTGCGACGATCCGCGCGGGTGCTCGTTCCTCGTCGCGCGATGCATACCCATGCGGCGGTGCCACGCTTGTGCGACGCCCTGCGGCATGCACGAGCCGGCGGCGCATGCACCTGCCCCCGCTGGCGGATCCGTCGGCCGCGTGCTAGCGTCCGGCGAGGTGCCCATGGAGCGGATCACCGAGACGATCGCCCGGCGGCTGATGCCCGAACGGCCCGACGACGCCTACAAGGACATCTTCGGCCGCGCGCTGATCGTCGCCGGATCGCTGCAGTACCCCGGCGCCGGCAGCCTCTCGGCCGGCGGCGCGGCGCGCGTCGGCGCCGGGGTGGTGACGCTGGCGATCGGGCGCAGCGCCCTGGTCGGCCCGGGACGCCTGGCCGAGGTCACGCTCGAGGTCCTGACCGAGGCCGAGTTCGGCTACCTCGGGCTGACCGCCGCCGACGAGCTCGGCGAACGCTTCGACGACTACGACGCGCTGCTGATCGGACCCGGCATCGGCCGCGGCGATTCGATGGGCATGTTCCTGAAGCGGGCGCTGCGCATCGACGGCGCGCGCGACCACGGCGGCATCGGCTTCAGGCTCGGCGGACAGGCGCCGCGGCCGTCGATGGCGACCGAGCTGCCCCCGACCGTGCTCGACGCGGATGCGCTGACGCTGCTCGGTCAGATCGACCGCTGGTGGGAACGCCTGCCGCGCGGGCGGTGCGTGCTGACGCCGCATCCGGGCGAGATGCGCGCGCTGCTGGGCTGCGACCGCCTCGATGACGATCTCGGGCGGATCGCCCGCGACAGCGCGGCGCGCTGGGGCCAGGTCGTCGTGCTCAAGAGCTCGACGGTGTGGATCGCGGATCCCTCGGGGCGCTGCCTGGTGCACGACCAGCCGAACGCGGCGCTCGCGACCGCCGGCACCGGCGACGTCCTCGCCGGCGCGATCACCGGCCTGATCGCCCAGGGCCTCGACGGCTTCGACGCCGCGACCTTGGCGGTCTGGCTGCACCGCGCCGCGGGCCGCATGGTGCGCGAGGCGTTGGGCGACGCCGGCGTGCTCGCCAGCGATCTCCTGCCGGTGCTGCCGCTGGCGATGAAGGACCTGAAGAGGATGGCGCGCTAGCAGGCGGGCTTCGGGTCGCGGAGTCGACGTCGAGTCGGGCTTCGAGCTTCGCTTCGGGATTCGCGTGGGTCGCGCGGTTGCGGCTCGAACGACGGCGGGGTTGCGCCCACTGCCCCGGTGGCATCCTCGCGGCAGGAGACCCCCACCATGTCGAATCCGGTGCTGAGCGAATCGCGGTGGGAGGCGTTGGCGCGCGAGGACGGCCGTCCCGCCGACCTCATGACCGTCAACGGCACCGTGACCAAGACCGCGGTCCTGCTCCTGGTGCTGATGGGCACGATGGCCTGGGCCTGGTCGCAGTTCTGGAACGCTGGCGCCCCGAACTTCGCCGCCTTCAAGCCCTTCCTGATCGGCGGGCTGATCGTCGCGCTGATCGCGTGCTTCACCGGCACGTTCTTCCCGCGCCTGGCCATGCCCATGGGCTTCGTCTACGCGCTCGCCAAGGGACTGGTCCTCGCCGGCGTAACCATGATGTTCGAGATGCGCTACCCGGGCCTGCCGATGCTCGCGGCCTGCTTCACCACGGCGACGCTGCTCTCGATGCTGCTGCTCTACCGGGCCGGCATCATCAAGGCCTCGCCCGGGTTCGTGCGCGGCGTCATCGGCGCGACCGTGGGCCTCTTCCTCGGCGTCGCGGTGCTGATGCTGCTGAACGTCTTCGGCATCGGCGCCGGCGTCACCGGCATGCTGTACGGCAACGGACCGATCGGCATCGGCTTCAGCATCGTCTGCGTCGGACTCGCCGCGCTGAACCTGGTGATCGATTTCGATTTCATCGAGAACGGCGCGCAGCGCGGCATGGCCAAGCGTTACGAATGGCTCGGCGCGCTCGGCCTGCTGGTGACGCTGGTCTGGCTGTACATCGAGATCCTGCGCCTGCTCAGCAAGCTGCGTCGCTGACCGACGCGGGTGCTCGCTGGCGGGGTCCGCCGTCGCGGTCCGCGCCTGATGAAGCTTGCGTCCTTGCTTGGCGACCGCGATCGCGAGCGGCTAATCTGCCGCGCGGTAACCAACTGAAAGGAACCGCATGCGCTTCGCAATTCCCGCCGCGTTCGTCATCGCCGGCTCGCTCTCCGCCGCCGACGAGGCCGTGGTCGCCGCCGACAACATGGACGTCTTCAAGAACGTGCCGAAGGAGGTCCAGCAGGGCATCTCCAAGGCCGCCAACGGCGCCCAGATCCAGGACATCGACCGCGAGGAGGAGAACGGCCAGAACTTCTACGACGCCGAGCTGAAGCAGGGCGACAAGGAGTGGCAGATCCGCGTCGGCCAGGACGGCACGCTGGTCAAGGACTACAAGCACACCAACGGCCTCGACAAGGCCCCCGCCGCGGTGAAGACCGCGCTGCTCAAGGCCGCCGGCGACGACCAGATCGTCGACGTCGATCGCGAGAGCGACGACGGCAGGACCTGGTACGAAGCCAAGATCAAGGGCGCCAAGGACGATCGCACGATCGCCGTGGACGAGGCCGGCAAGACGATCGAGAAGAAGCAGTAGGCCGATCAGGCTGAAGGCGACGACGAGGCGTGCGCGCATGCGCACGCCTCGTCTTTTTAGCTTCGGGCTTCGCTTCGCGCTTCGCGCTACTCCGCCGGCACGCGGTTGACGGTCAGGTACACGTCGTCCGCCATCTCCGCGCCGTCGGCGGCGAGCAGCTTGTAGCGGATGTGCAACGTCATCACCGGCGCGAGATCGGGCAGGCGCAGGCTGAGCGTCGTGCCGCTCTCGTCGAGCTCGACCCCCGCCAGCGCGACCGGGTCGTGGCCCTCCTTGGCCGGATCGGCGACGCTGATCTCGGGCGAGCCGTAGTCGCCGCTGTAGCGGTAGTTCCAGCGCTCGATCGCGTAGTTCGCCGGATCGACCGCCAGCTCGGGATCGACCGGCTCGGCGAATCGCAGGCGCACGCCGCCGGCGACGATCTCGGCGGCGATCGGCTGGTAGTGCTTCCCGCCGGTGAAGCGCACGCGGTGGAAGGCCCCCTCGCGCGCGGCATTGGTCTGCCAGCCGCGCATGCCGCTCAGGTACAGCTGGCCATCCTGCTCGCGGAAGCGCGCGCGCATGACCCCGCTCTGGAAGCTCAACGGGAAGCGCACGACGCCCCCCTGCGGCACGCCGTCGACCTCCTCGACGAACATGGTGAACAGCGAGCTGGTGCCGTAGCTGGTGTGCAGCAGCGCGTCGCCGAGCGGTCCGAAGCGCGCGCCGCCGGCCCACACCTGCCCGCCCGACGAGTTGTCGACGGCGTACGGGATCCAGCAGATCGGCGGATCGTAGGTCTGCGGACGCTCGCCGCGCTGGTGGGTATCCATCATCCCGTAGAAGCCGCCGGCCTTGACCAGGCTGACGCGCGAGGTCGGCATCCAGTTGCCCTGGTTGTCGCTGACCGTCAGCGGCCGCCCGTCGCCGCCGCCCAGGCCGTTGGGCGCGCGCAGCCCGGTCGCATGGACGCTCAGCGTCGAGCCGTCCTTGGCGACCTTCATCACGCAACCCTGATGCGCGGTGGTCGCCGAGCCGAGGTTGGATCCCTGGTTGTAGTAGAAGTTGCCGTCGCTGTCCGTCTGCAGGTCGAGGTGGAACTCGTGGTAGTTGACGGTGACCTGGGCGTCGTGGTTGAAGGCCTCGATCGCGTCCGCCTCGCCGTCGCCATCGACATCGCGCAGGCGGTTGATGCCGTCGCGGCAGGTCACGTACACCAGGTCGTCGACGATCCTGAGGCCGAGCGGCTGGAACAAGCCGGTCGCGTAGCGCGTCCAGGTCAGCGCGGTCAGGCCGTCGTCGATGCCGCCGACGACCCACACGTCGCCATCGAGCGTGCACACGGCGGCGCGGCCATCGCGGAAGAAGTCGTGGCCGGTCAGGCGCATGTAGGCCTTGAACGGATTGTCATACGGCACCGTCAGCGTGTCGCAGACGTAGGCGGCGTCGCCGACGCCGCGCTCACCGACCGTCGTCAGCTCGCGCCAGCGCCGCCCGCCGCCGCCGGCGCACAGCGGGCGCGGATCCTCGACGCGCAGCGCGGCGAGGACGGTGCGCAGCGCCGGCAGGGCCGCGCGCGGCCCCGACCACGTCGCCACCGCGAACGGAGCCGACGACGGCGGCACGGTCGCCAGGATGCGGTCGCCGGCGATCGTCAGCGCGCCGCCCGCCGAGCCGACCAGCGCGGCGACGGTGCAGGTGTCGCCGCGTGCCAGCACGGCCAGACCGTCCTCGATCGCGCCGCTCGCTCCGGCCTCGTCGCACGCCACCAAGGTGAGCTCGGCGGTCGCGCCATCGATGGCGAGCGAGCGCGCGAAGAGCTCGATCCCGCCCACGGCGACGAACGTCGGCAGGTCGTGGACCAGCGCGTCGCCGACGCTGTAGGCCATGACCACGCGCTGGCCGTGCAGGTGCGTCGCGCGCGGGCGCGCCCACGTCCTGGGCAGCGGCCCGACTCCCGTGGCGCGCGGATCGGCGAGCGCGCCGTCGGGGCCCGCCCACCCCGGCAGCGCGCGCGTCGCGGTGATCGGCGTGCCGTCGAACTGCGGCTGGCCCTCGATGCCGTCGCGTCCCTCGGGATGACGGATGAAGGCGTCGACGCCGACGATCGCCCAGCGCAGCAGCTCGCTGTCGAACACCGCGATGGCCTCGCGCTGGCGGTCGAGCGTGATCGCCAAACCCTTCACCGCCCAGTTGCGCGGCGCCGCGGCGAGGATCGTCCCCGACAGGAACGGGCCGTGGTCCATCTCGGAGTAGCGCGCGCGCGGGCCGCGGTTGCGGTAGCTCTTCCACGCCGCCTCATCCCAGACGATCGCGGCCTCCGCGCCGAGGTCGTGCGCGAGCGCTTCCGGCGGGACGGTCTGCTCCATGCCGCCGGGCGGCGTCCACAGCAGGCGGCAGCCGCAGCCGCCCTCGCCTTCGTAGAACTCGAGCTCGATGGGATGATCGCCGACGGCCAGTTCGATGGTCGCGGCGACGCGCTGCATCGGGTGGCGGCCACCGTTGTCGATGACCTGGATGCCATCGACGACCAGGCGCGACCCGTCGTCCGAATCGGTCGCCAGGATCCACGTGCCCGCCACCGGCACGCGCAGCACGCCGCGCCAGCGCACGGCGAAGTTGTCGGCCAGCTTGGTGCCGTAGAACTTCGCGTCGACGCTGGTGAAATCGACCTGGTCGTCGACGCGCACGAAGAACGGCCGCGCGTCGGCCGGGTACTTCGACGGATAGTCCGCGACGCCTTCGAAGTACTCGCCGACCAGGCCGGGAGCGCGCTCGGCGCCCGCCAACGGCAGCGTGGCGGCGACGGCGACGAGCAGGCGGATGAGCGGGCGGGTAACGGGCATGGGCTTCCAGCGGACGCGGGGCACGACCGGCGGGACGTGGTACCGCGCCGGAGCGGCGACCGTTGAAGCAGGCCCCGGACGACCCCACTGGTGGATCCCGCCCTACGGGTAAACTCCCCGCCCCACCGACGTCCACGAGGACACCATGCCGCATCCGCGTCCGTTCCTGCTCGCCTTCCTGGTCCTGGCCGCGCCCGCGATGGAACCCGACCAGCGCGCCGCCGCCCGCGCCGAACTCGCCCAGGTGTCGCAAGCGGCGCAGACGTTGTCGCGCGCGTTCGAGCTGATCCACGAGATCGTCGGCCCGAGCGTGGTCTCGATCCACACCAGCCGGAACGAGGAGGTCCTGATGCGCCAGGGCCACCGCCTGTTCGTCGCGACGCGCGAGGTCGACGCCGGCGAGGGCTCGGGCTTCGTCTTCGCGTCGGACGGCGAGACCAGCTGGATCATGACCAACTCGCACGTCGTGCTGCAGACCGAGGACACCCGGCCGGCGAAATTCGACCGCGTCACCGTGCTGCTCAACGACAACCGCGAAGTAGCCGCGGAATACGTCGGCTACGACCTCGCCACCGATCTGGCGGTGCTGAAGGTGCCGGTGCCGAACCTGCCGGCGATCACCTGGGCCGACAGCGATGCCGCGCGCGTCGGCGACTGGGTGCTGGCGCTGGGCTATCCGCTGGGCGTCGGCTACAGCGCCACGGCCGGCATCGTCTCGGCGACCGATCGCTCGACCGGCATCTACCAGGGCGTCGGCGGCTTCGAGTCCTTCATCCAGACCGATGCGGCGATCAACCGCGGCAACAGCGGCGGCCCGCTGGTCACGGTCGAGGGCGCCGTCACCGGCGTGAACGCCAACATCATCAGCCCGAACGGTGCGTCCGTCGGGCTCGGCTTCGCCATCCCGTCGAACCTGGCGCGGCGCGTCGCCGAGGACCTGGTCGCGCACGGCCACGTCAACCGGCCGCAGATCGGCGTCGCACTCGAGGAGCTGACGCCCGACGAGGCCCTGACCCTCGGCCTGCCGCAGCGCCAGACGGTGCGCGTCGCCGAGGTCGTGCCGGGCACGCCGGCCGACGCCGGCGGCGTGCGCCGCGGCGACGTGATCCTCGAGGTCAACGGCGGACGGATCCTGAGCATGCAGCAGTTCCGCGCGCGCGTCGCCAGCCTGCGCCTCGAGGCGCCGATCGATCTCCTGCTGTGGCGCGATGGCGCCGAGGTGCCGGTGCGGCTGACGCCGGTCAGCCAGGAGGCGATCGCCGAGGCGGTGCGCAAGGCCGCCGAGGGCCGCGGCGTGACGCTGCGCAACTTCGGCATGACGCTGGCGGTCGACGACAAGCCGGGCCTGGTCGTCACCGCGGTCGCGCCGGGCGAGGCCGCGGCGCTGGTCGGCCTGAGCGAGGGCGACCGCCTCCTGCTCGAACGCGACCTCGGCGAGCTCGACGATCTCGACGATGCCAAGGCGATGGCCGGCCAGCGCGAACTCGTGCTGCAGGTCGTGCAGAAGGGGCGCAGCGTCTGGCTGCGCCTGCGGCGCTAGATGGGCAGCGAATCCAGGACCGGGATCCGCCACACGTACGCGTAGAGGAAGAACAGCCCGACGAACACCGCCGCGTGGACCACCAGCATCGGCATCGGCACGGGCACGGCGCGCACCACGTCGTGGGTCTTGGCGACGCCCTTGGCGGTGAACGCGTCCAGCAGGTACAACACCCCACCGAAGAGCCCGACCGCCAACGCCATCGTGAGCATCACCTTCCCCCAATCCGGCAACGACGGCGACAGCCGCTGCGTCAGCACCTCGCGTGCGGCGTTGGCGAGCAGCACCGCCTCGCTGGCGACCAGGCTGCGATGGCGCAGCCAGCGCGGGACGAGGCTCGGGCGTGGCGTGCGTCTGCTCATCGCGGTCCCAGCATCCCGGCTCCTCCAGGCGCTCGCAATCATCGCCCTGCTCGCCGCGGCCACCGCCGGCATCGCGGCACGCGAGGTCGAGCTGCGCGCGCCGCTGACCACGATCGTCCGCGCCGAGGCGCCGGTGCCGGATGGCGACGGCGATCTGGTGGTCGTCGCCGACATCGTTGTCCCCGCCGACGCGCCGCGCGATCTCGGGGTCGGCGCCTTCGTCGCCGACCAGCACGGCCGCTGGTACCAGACCGCGCGCCCCGGCCGCATCGCGCCGGGGCGCGCGACCCTGCGCCTGGCGCTGACCGCCGGCGCGCGCGGCGAACCGCACCGCGGGGCCTACGACGCCGGCGCGCAGGCGCGCATGGCGAGCGGCGGCCTGTTCCTGTGGTCGGCGTCGCCGTCGCGCGCGCTGCTGCGCATCGAACGGCTGGTCATCGAGCGCACCGCGGCCGCGGCCGCGGCGGCGCATCGGCTCGAGGACCTGCGCTGCGACGGCCTCGACGCCGACGGCATCGCGCGCGGGCAGACCGGATCGCGCTGGTCGCTGACGGTCGCGGCGTCGCCGTTGCCGGAGAATCCCTACGACCCGGAACGCTTCCGGCTCGACGCGGTGGTCGGCGAGCCGGACGGCCGCGAGCGCCGCATCCCCGGCTTCTGGCACCAGCCGATGCGCGGCGTCGATCGCGGCGATCGCGAGCAGGTCGTGCCCGATGGCGCCGGCCGCTACACGGTGCGCTTCCGACCGCGGCTGCCCGGACGGCACCAGGTGCGCCTCGAGGCGACCTGGCGAGACGATGCCGCCACGCACGTCGCGCGCGCGCCGGCGCCCGACCTCGAGGTCACTGGTCGGGCCCACGACGGGATCGCCCGCGTCGACGCCGGCGACCCGCGCTTCTTCGCGGTCGACGGCGCGTTCTGGTGGCCGATCGGCATCAACCTGCGCTCGGTCGGCGACGAACGTTGCCGCGACCGGCTCGGCACGCGGCTGACCCCGAACCGCGGCAGCCTGAGCTACGACGCCTACTTCGACCGCCTCGCCGCCGGCGGCGTCGACGCCGTCGAGATCTGGCTGTGCTCGTGGAACCTGGCGTTGGAATGGCGCGGCGACTGGCCGGGCTTCCAGGGGCTGGGCCGCTACAGCGAGGAGAACGCCTGGCGCCTCGACCGCGTGCTCGACGCGGCCTGGGCGCGCGGGGTGCGCGTCAACCTGGTGGTGACCAACCACGGCCAGGCGAGCGAGCGCACCGACCGCGAGTGGGACCACAATCCGTACCACCGCGCGCATGGCGGGCGCCTCGATGGCGCCGCGCAGTACTTCACCCACCCGTGGGCGCTGGCGCAGCAGGACAAGCTGCGGCGCTACCTCGCCGGCCGCTACGCCGACCATCCCGGCCTCCTGGCGTGGAAGCTGTGGAGCGAGGTCAACCTCACGGCCGGCGAGCAGCAGGCGGTGCGCACCTGGCACGAGACCGCGGCGCGGCGCTGGCAGGAACTCGACACCTACGGCCATCCGCTGACCACGCACTGGAGCGGCGATTTCCGCACGCCGGATCCGGCGATCATCGCCCAGACCGGCCTCGGCTTCGCCTGCATCGACGCGTACCACGGCCCGCTCGACGAGGGCGGCTGGATCCTGGCCGAGCTGCTGTTCATGGGCATGCAGCAGCCCAACCGCGGCCTGGCGCGCTTCGCCAAACCGATCCTGGTGACCGAGTTCGGCGGCAACTGGAACGCCTGCCCGCAGCCGCAGCTGGTCGCCGAGCACGCGAGCGCGGCCTGGGCTGCGATGGTCTCGGGCTACGGCGGGGCGCCGATGCTGTGGTGGTTCGAGTGGGTGGACCAGGGTGAGCGCTGGGCGCCCTACCAGGCGGTACGGCGTTTCCTCGCGGGCGAGGACCTGCGCGGCGCCGACGCGCTCGCCGTCGAACCGACCCTGAGCACGCCGTTCGGCGAGCTCTGGGTCCGGGCGTGGTCGCGGCCGGGCCGGATGCTGGGCTACATCCTCGACCGCCAATGGGGCGCGCGCGGCGGCGACGCGCCGACCCGCGCCGACGTGCGCCTGGAGATCGGCTCGTCCATCGCCGCGGGAACCATCGTCGTCGAGTGGTGGGATGCCGACCGGGGCGAAGCGATCCGCAGCGATCGGGTCGATCATCCCGGGGGGGCGCTGGCGGTGATCGCGCCCCCATTCGCGCGGCACCTGGGCTTCAAGGTCGCAAGGCAATAGCACGGGCGAGACGCGCTGAGCGTCCTGTCAGGGGTCGGGCGGCGCTCAGCGGGCTGAGCTCAGCTATTATCCCCAGAATGTGCAGGACGTTCCGTATGCGTCGCTTGACGCTCACAGTGACCTATCTACCGTGCTCGGCCGTTCATCTCGGTATCCACCGAGCGTGAGCTGCGCGACGACCCAGCCCGCCTCGGCGGAACGGGAAAATCGCACGCTCACGCTTTTTTTACCTCTACCGCCAGCCACCCGTCCCGCGCCGCCTCCCGCGGCCACCGACTGCCAGCCGCGCGCCAGAACCCTTGGGTCCCGCCTCCTATGAAGTCCGCCGAGTTCATCCGCCTCATCGACTCGATCAGCCGCGAGCGCGGCCTCGACAAGAACCTGATCCTCGACCACGTCGAGCGCGCCCTCATGCAGGCCGCGCAGAAGCGCTTCGACGCGACCGGTGAGTTCACGCTGTCGATCGACCGCGAGACCGGCGAGATCCGCGCCTTCGAGGACGAGAAGCCCGTCGAGCTGGAGGAGCTGGGCCGCATCGTCGCCAACATCGCCAAGCAGGTCATCGTCCAGGCGCTCAAGGAAGCCGAGCGCGACGTGGTCTACGACGAGTTCGTCCACCGCGAGCACTCGATCATGTCCGGCACCGTCATGCGCGAGGAGCGCGGCATGATGATCATCTCGCTCGGCCGCGCCGAGGCGATCCTGCCGCGCGAGGAGCAGATCCCGGGCGAGATCTACCGGCCCGGCTCGGTCATCCGCGCCTACGTCCTGTCGGTCGGCAAGAAGGGCCAGCGCGTCCGCATCGTGCTGAGCCGGACCCACGCCAACTTCGTCAAGGAGCTGTTCAAGGCCGAGATCCCCGAGGTCGCCGACGGCCTGATCGAGGTGAAGGGCATCGTCCGCGAGCCGGGCCGCCGCACCAAGATCGCCGTGGCGTCGAACGACCAGCGCATCGACCCGGTCGGCAGCTGCGTCGGCATGCGCGGCAGCCGCATCACCAAGGTCACCGACGAGCTCGGCGGCGAGAAGATCGACATCATCCCGTGGGCCGAGGATCCGGCGCAGTTCATCGAGAACTCGCTCAAGCCCGCGCGCGTCCTGCGCATCAGCTACGATCCGTTCCGCGACCGCGCCCGGGTCGTGGTCAGCCAGGACCAGCTCCCGCTCGCCATCGGCAAGGCCGGTCAGAACGTACGCCTGAGCGCGCGCCTGACCCACTACAAGATCGACGTGCTCAGCGAAGAGAACGCCGCCCGTGACCGCGCCGCCGGCAGCGAACAGCTCCAGCAGCTGATCACCGCCGGCCTGATGGAGGACTTCCTGCGCGAGATCTTCCTCGACGGCCACCTCGACTCGCTCGCGGTGATCGCCGCCCAGACCCCGGAGAAGATCGCCGAGGTCATGGCCGAGCACCAGATCGACGAGGCCAAGGCCAAGGCGCTGATCGAGAAGGCCAGCGAGCTGCTGACCCCCGAGCAGAAGATCGAACGCGACGCCATCGTCACGCGCAGGCTCGACAACGAGCGCCGCGCCGCCGATGAAGCGGCGCGCGAGGCGGCCCAGGCCGAACAGGATGCCGCCGCCGCCGCGTCCGCCGCCGCCACCGACCTGCTCGCCGGTGGCGACGGGGTCGCCGTCCCGAGCAACGCCTGAGCTCCTCTTCCAAGCCGCTTCCCTCGCGTCCTGATCACCAAGCCTCTCACGTCGCCGCCGCGGAATACATCGTCCCTATGAAGCTGATCGAGCTGGCCAAGCAGTACGACCTCGAGCCCGACCTCCTGCGCGAGGTCGTCGAAGAGGATCTCTCCATCCCGCTGCCCAAGGGCATGGAGTCGGAGCTGAAGGACGTCCAGGTCCAACGCATCCTGGCGTGCGACGGTCTCGAGACCTCGAGCGGCGCGGCCTTCAAGCCGATCATCGCCAAGGAGTTCGTCGAGAAGCACCAGCGCGCGAAGGCGGCCAAGAAGGGCGCCGAGACCCGCAAGCGCAAGATCCAGGAGACCGAGGAGGCGAAGAAGGTCGTCGAGGACGCCAAGCTGCAGGGCGAGCGCAAGAAGCACGAGGAGGAGATCGCGCGGCGCGAGGCCGAACGCATCACGCGCGAAGCCGCCGAGCTCGAGAAGGCCCGCCTCCAGGCGGAAGCCGACGAGATCATGCGCCAGGAGCTCGAGTCCGCGCGCATCAACGCCGAGCAGGACGTGCGCCGCCGCGAGGACGAGGCCAAGCGCCTCGCCGCCGAGTTCGCCGCCATGCGCGCCGAGAGCCGTCCGGCCGAGGCCGCCGCCGCCGAGGGCGGCTCGTCCCAGCCGGTCAACCGCGCTCCGACGC
Source organism: Planctomycetota bacterium (assembly GCA_035627695.1). Lineage (GTDB taxonomy): Bacteria > Planctomycetota > UBA11346 > UBA11346 > UBA11346 > DASPLE01. The sequence continues at coordinate 20,466 of DASPLE010000034.1, read as the reverse complement.
ACGCCGCGCCGGCGACCGCCGAGCCCGCCGCCCAGCCCACCGCCGCCCCGGCCGCGCCCGCGGCGCCGGCACCGACCTCGACGGCCGCGCCGACCGCGCCGGCCGCTCCCGTCGCGGCCACGCCGGCGGCTCCGGCCGCGCCGGTGCAGAGCTCGCAGGACAAGGCCACCAAGGGCCTCGGCTCCAAGCTCGCCAGCCTCGCCAAGGCGACGCACGAGAAGGGCGACCACTCGATCAAGCACGTGCCGAAGGCGCCCGTGGCGCTCGGCCCCGCCAAGCCGGCCGAGCCGCTGACCGAGGAAGAACGCCGCCGCCTGATCCAGGAGAACATCCGCAAGAACCTGGCGATGGCCGACAAGGTCAAGCAGGCGAAGGTCCTCGAGCGCGCGCGCCGTAAGCCGGGCTTCGCGCCCATCGACCGCTCCAAGACCCCCGGCGGCCCTCCCGGTCCGAACCGCGGTCCCGGCGGCCGCCCGGGCGGCCCCGGCCGTCCCGGCGTCGCGCGCGGCCCGAAGCGCGACTCGAAGGATCACCGCGCCGACAAGAACGAGACCGCCGAAGAGGCCGCCGACCGCATCGCGCGGTCGCGCCGTCAGCTGTCGACCGACGAGCAGGACCTGTCCGGCAAGACCGAGTTCTCGATCGCCCTGCCGGCGACGGTGCGCGAGCTGTCCGAGGCGATGGGCATCAAGTCGTCGACCGTCATCGCCAAGCTCTTCATGGCCGGCATGATGGCGAACATCAACTCGGTGCTCGAGAAGGACGCGGTCGAGCTCCTGGCGCAGGAGTTCAAGAAGACCGTCACCTTCGTCGAGGCCAAGACCACCGTCGAGGAGATCGAGGCCGAGGCCGAGGTCGTCGACAAGCCCGAGGACCTCTCGCCGCGGCCGCCGGTCGTGACGATCATGGGCCACGTCGACCACGGCAAGACCAGCCTGCTCGACGCCATCCGCTCGACCGAGGTCGCCGCGGGCGAGGCCGGCGGCATCACCCAGCACATCGGCGCCTACACCGTCGCCACGCCGAGCGGCCTGGACGTGACCTTCATCGACACGCCCGGCCACCAGGCGTTCACCGAGATGCGCCAGCGCGGCGCGCAGGTCACCGACATCGTCGTGCTGGTGGTCGCCGCCGACGACGGCGTCATGCCGCAGACCATCGAGGCCATCAAGCACGCCAAGGCCGCGAACGTGCCGATCGTCGTCGCGATGAACAAGATCGACAAGCCCGACACCGATCCCGAGAAGGTCATCCGCCAGCTCGCCGAGCACGGCCTCCAGGCCGAGGAATGGGGCGGCGACGTCGCGGTGATGAAGGTCAGCGCGCACACCAAGGCCGGCCTGCCCGAGCTGCTCGACCGCCTGGCGCTCGAAGCCGACGTGGCCGACCTCAAGACCAACCACTTCGCCCCGGCGACGGGCAGCGTGCTCGAAGCCCACCGCCACGAGGGCCAGGGCATCACCGCGACGCTGCTGGTCCGCCGCGGCAGCCTGGCGATCGGCGACGTCGTCCTCGCCGGCATCGGCTACGGCCGCGTGCGCAGCATGACGGACTGGAAGGGCGAGGAGATCAAGGTCGCCGGCCCGAGCCACGCGGTCGAGATCATCGGCCTGTCCGAGCTGCCGCGCGCCGGCGATCGCTTCCAGGTGCTGGCCGACCTCGGCAAGGCGGCCGACGCCGCCGACGAACGCCAGCAGGCCCAGCGCGAGCGCGAGCTCGCGGCGCGCGCCAAGGTCACGACCTCGGCGTCGATCTTCGGCGACCTGGCGCAGGCCAAGAAGAAGGAGGTCAAGCTGGTGCTGAAGTGCGACGCCGCCGGCTCGCTCGAAGTGCTCAGCAAGGCCATCCCGGACATGTCGACCGACGAGGTCCGCGCCAACATCATCCACTCGGGCGTCGGCGGCGTGACGTCGAACGACATCACGCTCGCGGCCGCGTCGAAGGCGATCGTGCTCGGCTTCCACGTCGTCCCGGACGCCAAGGCGCGCGCCCAGGGCGACCAGTCGGGCGTCGACGTGCGCACGTACACGATCATCTACGAGCTGCTCGACGACATGAAGCGGGTGATGAGCGGCCTGCTCGAACCCGAGGTCATCGAGAAGGTCATCGGCCACGCCGACGTGCGCCAGGCGATCACCACGACCAAGGCCGGCGCCGTCGCCGGTCTCTACGTCACCGCCGGTCGCGTGCAGCGCGACGCCTACATGCGCATCACGCGCGATCAGGTCATCATCCACACCGGCAAGGTCGGCTCGCTGCGCCGCTTCAAGGACGACGTCCGCGAGGTCAAGGAAGGCTACGAGTGCGGCCTGACCATCGAGAACTTCCAGGACATCAAGGTCGGCGACATCATGGAATTCTTCCTCAAAGAGAAGAAGGCCCGTTCGCTCTGAGCTCACGAACCGCCGGGACGCCAAGACGCCGCCGATCGCGAATGGTATGCGATCCCGGTCGATCCGCTTGGCGCCTCGGCGGATTGGCGGTTAACCCATGCCCGGTCCCACGCGCAAACAACGTCTCGAATCGCTGCTCTACCGCGAGATCGCCACGATCGTCCGGCAGCAGCTCGACGATCCCCGGCTGAAGTCGGTGACGATCCAGCGGGTCGAGATGACCAACGACCTCCACCACGTGAAGGCGTACTGGACGCTCCTCGGAACGCCGGGCCAGCGCAGCGCCGCGCAGCGCGCGCTCGAGCAGGCCCAGGGGATGGTCCAACGCGCCTACGCGCCATCGGTGCACACCCGCCTGGTGCCGATCCTGTCGTTCGCCTACGACGACCGCGAGGAGAAGCGCGTCGAGATGGACGAGCTGATCAAGCGCGCGCGGTCGACCGACACGGATCTCGGCGAGCGGCCCGAGCCGGCGCCTGAGGGTACGCCGGAGCGTTGACCGGGTTCGGGCTTCGGGCGTCGAGCGTCGAGCGTCGAGCGTCGAGCTTCGAGCTTCGAGCTTCGAGCTTCGAGCTTCGAGCTTCGAGCTTCGAGCTTCGAGCTTCGAGCTTCGAGCAGAGCGTCGCGCAGCCGATCAGCGTGCGAGCGCGATCGGCTCGGAACGATGCGGGCCCCAGTGCACGCGGACTTCGACGACCTCGGGCGGCGCGTCGACGATCTCCTGCCAGCTGATCGTTCCGCCACCCGGGAGCTCGGTATCGCGTTCAGCGCGCACCGGGCTCTGCCAGATCGCACGTCCGGCGCGGTCGTAACCATGCAGCGCCAGGGATCCGGCCGGGAGGAGCATGTCGCCGACGGTGCCGTTGCGCAGCGTCAGCGTCGCGACGCGCGATGCGGGCTGCGCCGCGACGAGCGCGGCGGCGGCTGCCGCGCCGTCATCCCCCGCCTGGTCCGTGACGATCTGCGCGGCCGGCGCCGGCGCGCTCCACGCGAGGGACAGCCCGAGCGGGCTCGGCGCCGGGGTGGCTTCCGTCGCCTCCGTCGGCGCTGCGCCGAACGCGCGAGCCTCGTCGAGCAACGCGGCATAGTCGGCATCGTCGGCATCATCCGTCGCCGACGCGGCGTCGGCGCCGGCCTGCACGCCGGCCAGGCGCTCGTCGATCCCGGCTTCGACGTCCGATGCGGCAGCCGAGACGCCGGGCGCCGACTTCGCAGCCGGCTTCGCCATGATCGCCGGCGGCGCGCCGACGGATTCCCCCCCGCCGGCGATCGCACCGCGGTCGCCCTTTCTCAGGGCGCTCCGCGCGCTCGGGGGCTCGGCGGGTGGCGCGGACCCTTCGCCGGGATCCGACGACGCGGCCACGCCATGGCGCTGTTCCGCAAGGATCGCGACGTCCGAGGTGTCGGACCTCACGCCCTCCAGGCTCTCAGCCCTGGTCCCCGACGTGCGCGTGTCGCTGCCGGATGAAGCGGAAAGGCCCGCGCCGTCGGCCGTGGCGAGGGCGCGATCCGCCTCCGCCTCCGATTCCATCGCCCTCGGCGCCGCCGGGGCCTCGTCATCCAACGCCAGCTGGCTGCGCTTCCCCGAAGTCGGTGCAGGGGCGCTCGTCACGGCGTCCGCGCTCGCGTCCGGCATGGCTTCGCGGCGGGCCAATGCCGACCGATCGGGAGCGCTCGGATCGCTCAGCGTCGCCACGAAGGCGATGACCAATGCGGCCGCGAGCGCCGTCGGCAGCAGCACGCGCCACGGGAAGCGCAGCGGCGGCGCGCCGACGGGCGATCCGACGTGCGCGGCCGATGCCGGCGAGGCCGACGGCTGGGCCGCGCCGGTGATCGCCGCGCGCGTCGCCGACGGCAGCGGCGGCCGCTCGAAGGCGGCGACCGCGCCACGCAGCGCGCGGGCCCTGGCGAGGGCGGCGGCGAGATCGGGGCCGTGCGCCGCTTCGAGCTCGCGCCAGCGCGCGTCATCGATGTCGCCGTCGAGGCGGGCCTCGGCCAGCGCGTCGGGGTCGAGGGCGTCGCTCATACGAGGTCCTCGGCCACGATCTTGCCGGCGAGCGCGTCCTTGAGCGCGGCGCGCGCGCGGCTGATGCGGCTCTTCACGGTGCCCTCGGGCACGTCGAGCAGCGCGGCGATGCGCGGATAGTCCAGACCCTCGAAGTCGCGCATGAGCAGGATCTCGCGCGCCGCCGCGGGCAGCCGGGCCATGGCCGCGCGCACCGCGGCGCGCAGCTCCGCGGCGCCGAGCTGATCGAGCGGCGTGGCGGTGTCGGCGGCGCGGCCGAGCGGCTCGAGGTCGGTCGCGATCGGCCGCTTGCGCGCGAGGAGATCGAGCGCGCGATTGCGGGCGCAGCGGTACAGCCAGGTGTAGAAGCTGCTGCGGCCCTCGAACTGCGCGAGGTTGGCGAACGCCCGGGCGAACGCCTCCTGGGTGAACTCGGCCGCGGCGTCGCGATCGCCGTTGACCAGGTGCAGCAGCATGGCGAACAGGCGGTCGCCATGGCGGCCGACCAGCTGGTCGAAGGCGCCACGCTCGCCGGCGCGGGCGCGGGCGACCAGATCCTGATCATCATCGACCTGCGGCGCATGCCCGTTAGACGCCGCGATGACCGCGGAGTTCCGTGGAACCGCCACATCGCCGCCGGCAGCGCTCATGCGCGCAAGGTCGTGTGGCCGCGGCCACATGCGAGGGGCAACCCGGCCGGTCGCTGCGGCGTTCGCGCCATCCGCCAAACGCAGGACGGCCGCCCGATCGGGCGGCCGTCGTTGCGCGGGTCGTGGTCGACCGGTCTCAGTCGCCCATCCGGTATTCGATGCCGATGCCGATGATGACCTCGTTGTCATCGCGGCCCTGCGCCTGCAGCGCATCGCGATCCTCGCCGTCGAGGTACCAGTAGCCCTCGAGCTTGAGGAACGCCCACATCTCCTCGTACGGCAGCGGCAGGGTCGCCTTGGCGCCGAGGTTGAGCGTGGTCGCGCCCTGGCGGTCGGTGCCGATGGTGGCGGCGTGGTAGCTGCGGTTGGCCATCTCGAGGACCTGCCAGAACTGCAGGTCGAGCGGCGCGTCCTGGTAGAACTGGCGCGAGCCGACGTCGAACACCCAGTGGTTGTCGTCGAGGTCGTCCTCGCGCTCATCCATCAGGTTGTACTGGGCCGAGGCGCCGAGCTCGACGCCTTCGAGCGGCGTCAGCCACCAGAACTCGCCGCCGACCCAGTGGAACGGAGTCTTGAGCGTCACGTCGGGATACGTGGTGACCTCGACGAACGGCAGGAACTGGAAGAGGTCCTCGATCTCGAGCAGGTAGTCGAGGCGAGCGGTCAGCTCGGTCGTCTCGAGCGCGCCGATGTCGGCCTCGTCGTCGCCGGCGAGGGCCATGAAGCCGTCGAGCTTCAGGCCGATGTCGTACCAGCGCAGCTTGGCGAAGCCGTTGGCGGTGACGTCGTCGTGGCGGATCGCGCCGTGGCTCCAGTGCTTGTTGAGGAGCTCGACACCGACGTTGACCTCGGTGCGCTCGGCAACGGCCAGATCGAGGTCGAGCGCGACGGCCGTGGGCGCCGCGAGCGACGCGATCCCGACCAGTCCGAGTGCTTTGATGTTCATGCGTCTTCTTCCTTGGGTGCGCGAGAGAGGAGGTCGTCGATGGCTTGGGTGACGGGTTTAGCGCGCCAGATCACGGATTCCACTTCGCAGGCGATCGGCAGGTCGACTCCGTGTCGGCGCGCGAGCTCGACCGCGGCGCGGCAGGTCCACGCGCCTTCGGCGACCATGCGCTGGTTGGCGAGATACTGTTGAGGACTGTTCCCGCTGGCAATAGCCAAGCCCAAGGCGCGATTGCGCCCGTGGCGGCTGTAACAGGTGGTCATCAGGTCGCCGACCCCGGCCATGCCGGCGAGCGTCGCGTCGTGCGCGCCCATCGCCCGCGCCAGGCGGCGGATCTCCGCCAGGCCGCGGGTGATCATCGCCGCCTTGGTGTTGTCGCCCAGGCCGAGCCCTTCGCAGATCCCGGCGGCGACCGCCACCACGTTCTTGAGCGCGCCGCCGAGCTCGACCCCTGGCAGATCGGCGGTCGTGTACAGCCGGAACGTGCGCGCGTGCACGCGAGCCAGCGCCACCCGGGTGAGCGCATCGTCGCCGGCGACGACCAGGCACAGCGGCAGGCCGCGCACCACCTCCTCGGCATGGCTCGGCCCCGACAGGCAGCCGATCCGGCGCCGGCCGAGCGTGGCGGCCAGCACCTCGCTGACCCGCGCCAGCGAGCCCTGCTCGAGGCCCTTGGCCAGCGACAGGACCATCGCGCCGGGCGCCAGGTCGGTGGCGAGCGTGGACGCCAGCGCCCGGCTGTGCTGGGTCGGCACGGCCCAGAGGACGAGGTCGGCCTCGCGCAGCACGCCACGGTCGGCGGTGACCTCGAGCGCGGCGGGCAGCTCGGCATCGGCGAGCAGCGCCTGGCGACGGCTGCGCCGCATCTCGGCGACCTTCGCCGGATCGCGCCCGTACAGCACGACCCGGTCGTGTCCGGCGCGCGCCAGCACCAGGGCGACGGCCGTGCCCCAGGTGCCGGTGCCGATGACCGCGGTGGTCGGCATGGCGGCGCAGGCTAGGCTGCCCGGCCACATGGCGCCACTGGCCGTAACGGTCATGCATCGGCCCGGTACCACGCGGAATGATCCTGATGCATCGCCGTCCGGCGCTCGTCCTCGGCCTGCTCGCCATCGCCGCCATCGCCGCGCTCGCCCCGGCCACCGAGGACGAGGACGCCGCCCGGCGCCGCCTGGACGAGAACCTCGACCCCCTGCTCGCCTGGCTGATGGCCAGCTACCTGCCCGGCGGGCACGCCCAGGGCGATGGCCTGATCTTCCTGCCCGCCGACAGCGATGCCGCGTCCCCGGGCGGCGAGCGCGGGATCGGCCAGCACGAGGCGTCCTTCTCGAGCGCGCAGCGCATCGCGATCAACGCGCGCGCCGGCGTGCTGATCGGCGCCTCGTACGGGCTGCTCGGCTTCGACGACGAGGCCGGCATCCTCCCGGACCAGCTGCACCGCGTCGGCGTCGACATCGGCGGGTGGTACTCGCCGACGCCGCGCCTGCTGCTGTGGGCGCAGGCCCAGCCCAGCCTGCGCGGCGATCTCGAGGACGTCGACGGCGACGCCTTCCGCGTCCCGGCGGTGGCGATCGCCGCCTACACCTTCAATTCGCGCTTCACCCTCGTCGGCGGGCTGGTCTCGCTCGGCCTGCGCGAGGACAACCTGGTCCTGCCGATCGTCGGCGCGTGGTGGCGGCCGACCTTCCAGTGGAACGTCGTCCTGACGCCGATCTTCGCGACGGTCGACTACGGCCGCGCCGACGCGCGGTGGCGGTTCTACGCGACCGTCCAGGCGAGCGGCGGCGAGTACCAGCTGTCGGACGACGAGCTCGGCGACGACGTCTCGCTGCGCTACCGCGACGGCCGCGTGCGCATCGGCACGCGCTGCAGGCTCGACCACCGCTGGTCGCTGGACGCGGGGGTCGGCGCGGCCTTCTGGCGCCGGGCCGAGTACGACCTCGCCGACCAGGACGCCGAGCCTGAACCGATCGACCTCGATCCGGCGCCATTCGCCGCCCTCGGCCTGACCGCCCACTGGTGACGAGGTGGAGGTGAGGCCGACCTGAGGCCGAGGTGGCCGATTAGCCGCTAGCCGAGCGCTCCCCGCGCGCGCACCATCCCTCCATGGGACGGATCCTGGTCGTCGACGATGAACCGGGCCTGCGCGGCATGCTCGAGGTCGTCCTGCGCCGCGATGGCCATCAGGTGATCTTGGCCGCCAATGGCCAGGAGGCGCTCGCCCAGCTCGCCGCCGACCCGCAGATCGAGGTCATGATCAGCGACCTGCGCATGGAGCCGATCGACGGCCTGGCGCTGCTCGCCCAGGCGCGGACGCGTCACCCGGACGTCCTCGTGATCATCATGACCGCGTTCGCCGAATGGGACACCGCGGTCCGGGCGATGCGCGTCGGCGCCTACAACTTCCTCAAGAAGCCGTTCGACAACACCGTCGTGCGCACCCTGGTCGGCCGCGCGATCGCCGCGCGCGAGCACCATCTCGCCGCCAAGGCCGCGGGCGAATCGCAGGCCGCGGTGCACTTCGTCGGCGCGTCGAAGCCGCTGCAGGACATCCAGCGCCTGATCGAGCAGGTGTCGACCACCGACTCGACGGTGCTGGTCACCGGCGAGAGCGGCACCGGCAAGGAGCTGGTCGCGCGCGCGCTGCACTACGCCTCGCTGCGCAGCGACGGCCCGATGGTGCGGATCAATTCCGGCGCACTGACGCCCTCGCTGCTGGAGAGCGAGCTGTTCGGCCACGTCAAAGGCGCGTTCACCGGCGCCATCGAGGACCGCCCGGGCCTGTTCGCCCTCGCCGACGGCGGCACGCTGTTCCTCGACGAGGTCGGCGAGCTCGCGGTCGAGACCCAGGCCAAGCTGCTGCGCGTGCTGGAAGCCGGGGAATACCTGCCGGTCGGCGGCCGCGACGTGCGCACCTGCAACGTGCGCGTGGTCGCCGCGACCAACCGCGACCTGCGCCTGCTGATCAAGGCCGGCACCTTCCGCGAGGACCTCTACTACCGCCTCGCGGTCATCCCGGTGCACCTGCCGCCGCTGCGCGAGCGCAGCGAGGACGTGCCGCTGCTCGCCGGCCATCTGCTGGCGCGCCACGCGGTGCGCATGCGCCGCGGCGTCACCGGCTTCACCCAGCCGGCGCTGGCGGCGATGATGGCCTACCGCTGGCCCGGCAACATCCGCGAGCTCGACAACCGCATCCAGCGCGGCGTCGCGCTGACGAACTCGGGCGACATCGAGGCCGGCACGCTGTTCGGCGACATCGACGATTCCGGCACGGCGATCCGCAAGGCGACCGGCGCCGGCGAAGGATCGGGCCGCATCCCCGCCGTCGCCGCGACCGGCGTCGCCGCCGCCGCCGGGCTCGCGGCGAAGATCACCGACAAGCAGCCGATCGACCTCGAGCGCGAGATGGTGGGCTACGAACGCACGCTGGTCGACGCCGCGCTCAAGGCGACGGACGACAACCTGACCGAGGCGGCCAAGCTGCTCGGCATCTCCTTCCGGCAGATCCGCTACAAGGTGCGGCAGCTGGGATTGCGCTGACGGGTTTGCTTCGGGGCGCGCGACCGGCGAGACTCGCGCCCATGGCCTGGCGACCGCGGTGGTATCATTGGACGATCGCGGCGATCACCCTGCTGGTGCTGGTGCCGGCCATCGCCGCGATGGCCTGGCGCTCCGCGGGCTTCCGTCGCTACGACGCGGTGATCGCGGAGCAGACCGCGCGCGGCGTCCCGACGACGATCGACGACCTGATCGCGCTCGGCCCTGCGAGCGATCGCGGTCGCGACGCGCGGGCGCGGGCATGGTTGGCGAAGGTGAACGCCACCGGCTTGGACAGCGTTGCCGTGACGCCCGACGTTTTTGATGCCTGGGCCCAGGGCGCCGTCGCCGACTGGCCGACCAAGCTGCTGAGCGATGTCACCCGCCTCGAGCCGGTGCTCGCGGCAGGCCGGCCGATCCTGCGGGAACGGCCATCGCTGACCTGTCGCGCGTCGCTGAGCGACCAGTTCGCCGGCAGGTCGCCGACGCTGGCGGAGGTGAATAGGGTCCAGGTCCCATCGCTGCTCGCGGCGCGCCTCGCGTCCCAGGGGTTCGCGCTCGATGCGCTGCGCGCTGTCGATCCCGAGCCGGCGCTGGACGATCTCGCGGCGCTGTGCCGCGGCTTCCGCGACAGCCCGACGCTGATCGAAGCGCTGATCCTCATCGCGCTCGAGCGGGAGCGCGACGACGCCCACCTGCGTCTCGCCGCGCTCGGCCGCCTTGCTCCGCCGCGTTGCGAGGCCTGGGCACGCGAAGGCCTCGACCTGCTGGCGGTGGTCGGCGACGGCCTGCGTGGCGAGCGCCTGCTCTACGGTCCGGCGGTGGCGGCCGAGTTCCGGCGGGAACCGTTCAGCCCGCTGCTCGCCGACAGCGGTTTCGCGACGATGGGATGGTCCGACCGCCTGCTCCACGCGATCTGGGCCGGGCACGACTGCGCCCTCGCCGCGGAACTGCTGCACGGCGCCGAGACCCGTCTGCGCACTCGCCACGGCGCGATGCCGCGCTGGCCGACCGGGACGTGGGCGCGCCTCGGCCATGGCCACACCTTCTTTCCGAACCTGGTCGAATCCGCCGTCACCGCCTGGGACTACGAGACGGCGCAGCGCATCCGACGGCTCGCCGCATGCGTGCTGATCGACCCGTCCGCGCTGCCGGACGATCACGCGGCGTTCGTCGCCCGCTTCGCCGACCACCCCTGCTGGACGCCCGGTCCGGACCGGGCGGCGCTGGTGTACGAGCGCCTGTCCGCGACGCGCTTCCGCGTCAGCCTCGACCCGGCGACTCCGCTGCCCGACTTCGGCGTTCCGAACCGCATCCCCCTGCAGCTCATGCTCGGCAAGCCATCGCGCACGATCGGTACGCCGCCGCGGCTGCCGCTGCTCGACATCGGGCGGATGCACGTCGAAGCCGAGGTCCGGAGCCGCCCGTGACGACGCGACCGCGCTGGCGCCCGCGCTGGTACCATTGGACGGTGGTCGCCCTCCTCGTCCTGGTGACGACACCGATCGCCGTCGGCATCGCGCTGCGCGCCGCGGGTCTGGCCGCGTGCGATCGGGTGCTGACGGAACTGCGCGCGGCGGGCGAGCCGACCGCGGTCGGCGAACTGACCGCGACCTGGCCCACCACCGACCCCGTCAGGCAGGCCGCGCTGGCGGCGTGGCTCGACGATCTCGAGACGATCACCGACGACCCCACCGCCGATGCGACCTGGACCCAGTGGGTCTACCGGCGCGCCCAGCCGACCCCTGCCATGGTCGCCATGGCGTCGCGCCATCGGCCGCTGGTCGAGACGGGACGCACGCTGCTGCGCGGCGGGCCGCTGCATGTCGGCGCCGTCGGCTGGCTGGCCGAGCATGGCGCGAACCAGCGCAGCCGCCTGCCGACGCGCGCGACGTGGGAACTGCGGCGCTACCTCGGCCTGCTGCGTTTCGAGGCCCTGGCGCGGGAGCGGCCGGACGACGCGCTGCGCGACCTCGACCTGCTGATCGATGCCGTGCGCGTCTGCGCCACGTGCGACGATGCGCCCGCGGCCCTGTCCTTGGCGGCGGTGCGCGATCTCGCGTACGTCGAGTGCCTGATCCATCACCGGATGGGACGCGAGGCGCTGGGCGACTGGCTCGACGAAGCGCCGTGGCAGCGTCTGGCGACCGCGGACGCGATGCGCGGCGAACGCGTGCAGGTCGCGCGCTCGATCGCGGCGATGCGCCAGGCGCTCATCCCGGACTCGGTGGCGCTCTCCGGCATCCACGACGGGAAGCTGCCGTGGGGCCTGCGCCTGTACGGCGCGGTGCTGGCACCGCGGAACGCGGCCATCGTCCTGCGCCACGAATGGACCCACGAGGCGATCCTGCGCGGGCGGCCGGCGACCGCTCCGGACTGGCGCAGCCTGGGCGCCTTCCGCGACCACTGGGCGCGCTGGTCCTTGGCCACCGAAAACGAGCTCATCCACGACGCGTGGCTCGCCGAGGCCCGCCACCGCGCGATGCGCCTCGCCGCTGAACTCATCGTCCTGGTGCGCGATCGCGACCCGGCGCCGACGCGCGCCGAGATCGAGACTCTCGTTCCGGATCTCGCGACGCGTCTCGCCGGCTCGGGCTGGGAGGCGAGCCTGCGCATGGCGCAGGAGGGCGATCGGACGTGGAGGATCGCCGTCGATCCATTGACGCCGATGCCCGATGCCATCGTCACGAACCGCGGCCGGATCGGCGCGTGGAAGTTCACGCGTCCGCTGCAGGCGCATGGTCCCGGCTGCCTCGTCGAGGTGCCCGCGCCCCGAGGCGGTGAGCCCGGCCGGATCAATCCGGATAACTGAAGGTCACGTCCTGGACGACGCCCGCGCCCAGGCTGCGCGCGACCGGGCAGCCGTGCGCCGACTGCTCGACCTTGTTGCGCGCCGCGGCAGGGATGCCGCGCGGCATGGCGATGCGCACGACCAGCCTGGCGATCGAGCGCGGCGGCGTGGTGGTCATGTGCTTCTCGACGCTGGCGCTGGCGCCGTCGAGGACGATGCCGTCCTTGCCGTGGATGATCGCCATGGTGGTGAGCATGCAGGTCGCGAGCCCGGTCGCGATCAGGTCGGTCGGCGAGAAGCTCTCGCCGCGGCCGTGGTTGTCGGTCGGGGCGTCCGTGATCAGGTGGGTCTTCGACGGCCCGTGCTCGGCGTCGCAGCGCAGGCCGCCGCGGTAGGCGATGGAGAAGGAGACGGCCATGGTTGTCCCTCGCGCGGCCGCATCAGCGCGGCCGCTCCACTCTTCAGGCGAACAGCAGCGGCACCAGCAGCCAGCCGACGGCGAGCGCGACCAGCAGGAGATTGAGCACGCGCCAGCCGCTATCCGTGCCGCCGCAGCAGATGACCGACCCCCAGATGCCGGCCGTCCACAACGCCGCGGGGTGGGCGCTGGCCAGGGCGATGAACAGCGCCGGGGCCTGCAGCGCGGCGATCACGCCGATGCGCGGCCACGGCGACGGCTTCAGCGGATCGTTCATGGCGCGGCTCCAGCGAGCAGGCGGTCGTCGTCCTCGAACAGGTCGCGCAGCTCCGCGGCGGCGCGTTCGGGATCCGCCGCCCGGCACAAGGCGCCGGCGATGGCGACGCCGTGCGGGATGCGCGGGCGCAGGGCGCGCACGCGGGCGAGGTCGAGGCCGCCGATGGCGTAGGTCGGCACGCGCGCCGCGCACAGCTCGCGCACGCACGCGAGCAGCTCCGGCCCGCGCGCCGGCTCGTGCGCCTTGGTCACGGTCGCGTACATCGGCCCGCAGCCGAGGTAGTCGGCGCCGTCGGCGATCGCCTGGGCGACCTGCGCGCGCTCATGCGTCGAGACGCCGATCGCGCACAGCGCACCCGTCACGGCGCGCGCATCGGCGACCCGGAGATCGTCCTGGCCGACGTGCAGGCCGTCGGCGCCGAGGATGCGCGCGACCGCCGCGTGGTCGTTGACCACGAACAGCGCGTCGTGCGCGCGGCAGGCGTCGGCGACGCGCGCGCCGAGCTCGCGGTACGCGCGCGCGCCCAGGCCCTTGGCCCGCAGCTGCACGGCGCCCGCGCCGCCGCGCGCGACGGCCGCGGCGACCTCGACCGGGCGATCGGTCAGCGCGGTGTCGATCAGCGCGTAGAGCCGGACCGCCCACAGCCGCCACGCCGGCAGGCGCGCGAGCAGCTTCAGCTCGAGCTGGTAGACGGCGTAGCGGGTCGCCGCGCAGGCGTGCGCGTAGGCGGGGACGCCCGCGAGCTTGGCGAACTCCTCGGCGCAGCGCGTCGCCTCCTGCACGCGCGCGGCGTTGGCGCGCACCAGCGCCACCAGGTTGGCGCGCTGCATCTCGTCGTCGGCGCGCACGCCGACGCCGACATCGCCCGCGGTGTCGCGCTGGGCGACCGCGACCGGCGGCAGCGCCGCGCGCAGGCGGTGGCGCAGGTCCTTGAGCGCGGCGGCGGTGAGCGCGTCATCGAGCACGAAGCGCGCGACCTCCTCGAGCGCGCGCAGCCCTTCCGCGGCGCGGTTGCCTTCGGCGTCGAGCACGCGCAGCGCGTCGCGCGTCATGGCGCGGTCGTCGCCGGCGCGTCCGACGCCGCGCGCCCCACCAGCACGGTCTGCGGCGGCAGCTCGGCCAGGCCGCGCAGGCGCGGCAGCAGGAACTCGCGCGCCAGGATGCGCACCGTCGCCGCGATCGGCACCGCCAGGATCAGGCCGAGGATGCCGAGCAGCTTGCCGCACAGCAGCAGGGCGATGATCAGCGTCACCGGATGCAGCTCCACCTCGCGGCCCATGATCATCGGCGTCAGCGCCACGGTCTCGAGCGCCTGGACCAGGCCGTAGACCGCGACCACGAAGCAGGCGCTCAGCGCCGAGTGGCCGTCGGCCAGATGCAGCGCCACCGCCGGCACCAGGAAGATCAGCCCCGCGAACGGCACCGCCGTCGCCAGTCCGATGAGGATCGCGAACAGCGCGGCGTACGGCACGCCGATGATGACGAAACCGGCGTAGGTCAGCGCGGCGCAGGCGGCGCAGACGATCAGGCGGCCGCGGAAGAACGCCGCCACCACGCGCTCGATATCGTGCATCAGGCGGAAGGTGCGCGCGCGGCCGCGCATCGGCACGTACTTGCGCACCGTCGCGCGGATGCCCGGCATGGCGAGGGTCAGGAAGAACGCGTAGACCGGGATCAGCACCAGCGAGAGCGTGCCGGACAGCACCCGGCCGAGGCTGCTCAGGCCACCCTTGATCCACTCGGCGATGCGCGCGGGGGCGGTCTCGATCTCGCTCTGCATCTGCGCTTCCGCGGCCTCGAGCATGGTGCCGAAGACGCGCCCGCCCTCGTCGCCGGCGCCGCCGAGCTCGGCGAGCAGATCCGATGACAGCGCCTGGCCGCGGCGGCTCTCGTCGACCAGGCGGTCGGCGATGTCGCGCGCGGCGCGCGCCGCGGTCTCGTCCGGCGCGGTCTGCATCGCGGCGCGGACGCGCCCGGCGAGCTCGTCCAGCGCCGGATCGCCGGCGACGCCGCCGGCGCGGCTGAGCTTGAGCGCGCTGATCAGCAGGCGCTGCTCCTCGGCGAGACGCGCGCCATGGGCGATCATGTGCGCGCGCCAGGCCAGTCCGTTGGGCGGTGGCAGGCGATCGGCGCCCGCGGCGATGTCGTCGGCGTCGGGACCCGGCCAGCTCGGATCCCAGTCGGCGCCGAGATCGGGATCGATGACGGCGAACCCGCTCGGCCAGCGTTCGGCGGGCAGCCGTTCGCGCGCGGCGTCCAGGCCCTGGCTGAGCGCCTCGCGTTCGCCGCGCGTCCGCTGCGCGTAGAGGTCGAGGAACGCCAGCGCCTGCGGCGTCAGCCCGAGCTTGAGGCGATGACGCACCCAGTCCTGCTGCTGGCGCGCCCACGAGCCCCATTCGGCGAGCAGCCCGCTGTCGTCGTAGCGGCCGTCGCCGTTGCGGTCCTCGAACGGCTCGCCCTCGTCCCAGCGCTGGTCGCGGTCCTGGTCGATGAACGGCTCGGCCTGGAACAGCCGCGCGGCGAGCGCGCTCGATTGGCGCACGACCGCCGGCACGACCAGGATCGCGGTCACGACCGCGGCGCCGCCGAACACCAGGAACAGCACCAGCGTCGCCGGCCAGCGGTGCAGCCCGCGCCGATCGAGCGCGTCGACCAGCGGCGTCAGCACGTAGGCGATGGTGAAGCCGATCGCCAGCGGCAGCGCGACCTCGGCCAGCGCGTGCGCGATCGGCAGGGTGATGATCGCGGTCTCGCGGATGGCCCAGCACACCGCCGCGATCGACGTCGCGACCAGCAGGACGCGGAACCACGGATGGCGCAGGAGATCGGACACGGGCGTGAGGTTAGCGCGCGGACGCGCGACGGGCCAGGGCGGCGAAGGCCGACGGACGGAGCGGCGCGACGCGCCGGCGGCGCGCGCTCAGCCCGCCACCCAGCGCCTGGCGATGCGGTCGGTGACGCGGCCTTCGACCGCGTCGACGAAATCGGGACCGGTGTAGAAGTCCTCGATGCGATCGGACGGCTGCTTGGTGAAGATGCCGTGCTCGATCAGCGCGAAGGTGATCTCGCCGAGATCCTGGCTGCGGCGCACGCCCCACGAGCGCAGGACGAGGTCGGCGAGCAGGCCGTAGCGCTCGACCGCGAGATCGATCGCGCCCTCGACCAGCTGATTGGCGGTGAGATGGCGTTCCGACCCGCTGGCGCGGTCCTTGCGGTTCAGCTTGGCCGCGTGGCGCAGGCTCTGGCTGACGAAGGCATAGGCTTCGGCGTCGAACCGGCCGTCGCGGCGGGCGAGGTCGGCGAGATCTGGCACCTTCTTCATGCGGAGGGGCGATCATGGCGGATCGGCCAGACCCTGCAACGCCAGGTGCCGGCGATGGACGCAACCCCTCGTCCGCCAAGGCCCACGCCGCACCGCCCGCCGCGCGTGGCGCGATGGCGACGGGTCACTTCGGCCCCGATTGCGGCCAGATCTCGAGCGTCGCCAGATCGCTGCCCTTGGGCAGGAGCAGCATCATCTCGGCGGAGGCGCCGGGGCTCAGGCCGCGCCGCTTCGGATCGTCGACGCGTTGCGCGCCCCACCACGAGCGCAGGCCGTCGGCGGAGGCCTCGAGCGCGATGGCGATGGTGCCGCTGCGGCCGTCGCCGAACGGCTGGCGGAAGACCAGCTCCTCGGGCTTCTCGTCCTCGCGCCACCACAGTTCCAGCCAGCCGTCGCGCACCCGCCACATGCTGAGATGGCGCGGGTCCCCGCTTTCCTTGAGCAGCAGGGCGAAGCCCGGGCCGGTGCGCGCCTCGAGCTTGACGTAGACCGTGCCGGCGCCGTAGGGGCCGAACTGCAGGCGCGCGTCCTCCTGCAGGTGCAGGCCGCTGGCGCGCAGATCCCACAGGCCGGGATCGGTGCCGGAGACGGCGAGCTCGAGCTGGCTCTTGGCGGCCATCGCCTCGTCGGTCGGGATCGGCGTGCCGCCGCTGACCGCGGCGAAGCGCGCGAGCAGGGAGCGCGAGCGCAGCAGCCGTGCCTGCAGCGCCGCGCGGCGCTGGCGCTGCTCCGGATAGCGGTCCTTCTCGAACGACGAGAGGCGCGTGTCGAGCTCGCGGATGCGGTTCGCGTCGGTCGCCGACGCCTGGCATTCGAGCTTGGCCTCGATCGGCGCGACGACCTGCTTCTCGAGCCAGTCGAGATGGCTGTCGAGGTCGCGCCGATGCGGGTCGAGCAGATCCGGCAGGATCAGCGCCAGCACCGCGAGGGCGGTGACGACGCAGCCGGCGACCGAGCCCCAGATCAGGCGCGGATGGCGGCGGAGCTGGAAGCGCAGCCAGCGCCGCGGGCTGATGCGGCCGAACATCGACAGGTTGTCGCCGCGCGCGAAGCGGTCGAGGTCGCCGATGAACTCGCTCATCGCCTGGTAGCGGTCCTCCATGCGATGGGCCAGCGCCTTGAGGATCACGCGCTCGAGGCCGATGGGGAATCCGGGGACCTGCTCGCGCGGCCACTTCGGCTCCGAGCGCTCCGACCGGATCGCCGCCAGGCAGCTCTCGCGGTCCTGCTTGTGGAAGTACGGCAGGCAGCCGCGCGTCGACATCTCGTAGAGCACGACGCCCAGCGAATAGATGTCGCTGCGGTGGTCGACGCGCTTGGCGTCGGTCGCCTGCTCCGGGCTCATGTAGTCGAGCGTGCCGATGATCTGGCCGGTGCGCGTCAGGCCCTCGGTCTGGTCGAGCTCCTTGGCGATGCCGAAGTCGGTCAGCAGCGGGTGCTGGATCGAGCCGAGCAGGTTCTCGGGCTTGAGGTCGCGGTGGATGATCCCGTGCGAGTGCGCGTGGTCGAGCGCGGTGGCGATGCAGCGCACGACGTGCACCGCCTCCTCGATCTCGAGCTTGGTGTGATCGAAGGTCCGGGTCGCGAGGTCCATGACCATGAAGGCCACGTCCTTGTGCTTGCCGCGCTCCAGGTCAACGCGCAGGTCGTGCTTGGCGCCGAGCAGCGGCGGCAGGCCGCCGTTGACCGCGTGCACCGAGACGATGTAGGGATGGTCGCCGAGGCGCTGGGCGACCTCGGCCTCCTGCAGGAAGCGCTTGTGCCCGGGCGTCCCCGATCGGGCCGAGCACGCCTTGATCGCGAAGCGCGCGTCGTGCGGCAGCGGCGCGCCGAGCATCTCGCTGGCCAGGCGCGCCTGGTCGGCGCGCGACAGCGCGCGCAGCTCGAGGCGGATGGCCTCGCGGCTCTCGGGACCGTAGCGCAGGGACAGCAGGTTGAGGTAGTCGTACTCGGCTTCGTAGACCTCGCCCATGCCGCCGCGGCCGACGCCGCGCACCAGGCGCCAGAGGCCGAGGGTCTCGCCGGCCAGCGGATAATCGTGGTCGGTGTCCTTGCGCGGCGGCGGCGTGGCGACCGCTGCGGCGGATGCGGCGGATCCGGCGAAAGCAGCCATCACGGGCACCACAGCGGCATCTGGCGGATATCCCGATTCGTCCTGGATTGCGCGCGGACGGGAACGGCCGGAGTATGCTCCCACCGCGTCCGCGCGTCAATGCGATCAGGTACGCACGAGCTCGCTCCGGGGGCCGCGAGCGCGCGCGGGATGGCGACGACGGCGACCCGATGGATCGATGGCGGTCGATACGCGCAGGCGCGCCGGAGTTTCCCCTTGGCCCAAGTGCATGCAGGGCAAGATCCCCAGCCGCATGAACGTGAGCATCGACGCCCTTCTCGAACTCCAGGTGATCGACAAGCAGCTCCTGACGCTGAAGCGGGCCCGGCTGCAGAAGGGCGCCACGCTCAACGAGGCGCGCAAGGCCGCCGCCGCCGCCGACGAGGGCGTGAAGACCATCGAGGCCGACGTCGAGAAGAAGAACGCCCTGGTCCGGCAGTACACCGCCGACCTGGCGCGCTGCGACGCGACCATCACCGACCTGCGCCAGAAGCAGATGAGCGCCAAGACCAACAAGGAGTACATGGCGATCATCAACGGCATCGAGGCCGCCCGGGTCGAGAAGAACCACCGCGAGCAGAGCCTCAAGGAGCTCGCCACGCGGATGCAGGAACTCACGGACAAGGTCGCCAAGGCCAAGGAACAGGCCGCCGCGGTCCACGCCCAGCTCGCCACGATCGAGAAGGAAGCCGTCAACGGCGGCGTCGCCACTCCCGAGGAGCAGGCCCTGCAGGCCCAGTACGACGCGCGCAAGGCGACCGTCGACCCCAAGTTCCTCGAGGTGTACGAGCGCCTGGTCCAGGCCAAGCACCCGCGTCCGCTGATGCGGGTCGATCCCGCCACGCGCACGACCCCGGTCGGCGCCGTGATCAGCCAGAACCAGATGGAGCAGATCCGCATGGGGAAGCTCGTCATCTGCTCCGGGACGAACTCGATCCTCTACGTCTGAGCGGCCAGCCGGCGACCGCCGCGCGCCACGCGCGGCGGTCGAGGCGACTGAGGCGCCCTGTACGGCGCGCCGTCCGTAAGCATGGCGCCGCCGTCGACCGCTCGATGATCGGCCGGTGATGGCCTGGCCCGCGCCGATCGACGATCGACCACCGACCGCCGCCGTCCGGCGGATGCAGCTGGTCGCGCGGATGATCCTGCTGCTGATGACGCTGGCCGCGGTCGGCCTCGCGGTCGCCGGGATGATCCGCAGCGACCGGACCGGGACGCTCGACTGGGTCGCGCTGGGGGTGGCCATCGTCCTGGCGGCCGCGGCCGGCTGGATCGTCGTGCGGCCTGGGCGCTCGACGCGCTACGTCTGCCTGACGTTCTTGGCCCTGCTCCTGGCCGGCGCGCCGTTCCTCGGTTACGCGGCGGGGGTCATCCGCCTCTACGGCTTCATCCTCGTCAATCTCGCCCTGCTCTGGGCGATCGTGCCCGGACTCGCCCTGTTCCTGCGCCGGTACCTGCGCTACCTGCTCTTCGGCGTCGGCCTCTACCTGATCGCCCTGAGCTTCGCGCTGAGCGCACGCGACGATTGGCGCGCCGCCCGCGGCACGGCTCCGGCGACCGACGCGCCCGCTGCGACCGAGTAGCACGCTGCCCGCCGCGGCGTCGCCGACGACATCGCATCGTTACAATGGGCGCGAGGTGCGACATGCGCAGGACCACGTTATTCGCCGTCGCGGCGACGACCGCCCTCTCCGGCTGCTTCTCCCACCCGTCGATCGGCGGCAATGTCGCGAACGGCGATAGCAGCAACCATCCGAGCCATCCGTACGACGCCCGGGTCGCCGGCTCGCGCAATCCGACGGGAAACCAGTCGGGCCCGTGGGTCGGTGAGACCGGGATCCAGGACGCGACCACCGGCATCAACGACCGCGTCGGCGAGCCGTCCGGAGAGCGCATGACCACGCCAGGCGCCATCCCGCAGAGCTCGCGCAATGCCGCGCCGCCCACGGATCGGATCGAGACCACCGACGAACAGACCACGCCGGTCGATATGCCGAAGCCGGATCCGACGCGC
>DASPLE010000033.1:0-50266 GCA_035627695.1 Planctomycetota bacterium | reverse complement strand
CCCCTTGGCGACCGTGCGGTGGTGAACGCGGCTATGATCAGCCTCCCCCGACCACGAAGGTTCGCGTGCAGGCTTCGGTCCTCATCATCGACGACAATCCGACGGAGAGCGCGCTGTTCGACGAGGCGAAGAGCGAATGCGGCGCGCAATTCGCATCGACCGCGTCGACGGACGCTGGGTCGGCGATCGTTGCGTTGCGTGGCAGCTCGGCGACCGCCTGGCCGGACATCGTCCTGCTCGACATCAACATGCCGCGGTTCAACGGCTGGGATTTCCTGCTGCTGCGCCTGCGCGACGAACGCCTGCGGCAACTCCCGATCTTCATGCACAGCAGCTCGGCGCACGAGCCCCACATCCTGCGCGCGTTCGGGCTGGGGGCGGACGGATATCTGGTGAAGCCGACCTCATGGGACGACTCGCTCGCGCTGGTCGCGGCCCTGGACCGCTACCTCACGCACGGCGAACCGATGCGCCAGGAATTGCACGCGACCCACGTGTCGCTGGCGCCGTGGCTGGAGCGCCAGCATGCCGCGTGGAAGCGCTGGATCATGCATCGGACGCTGATCGGCAACTCGCGCCTCGCGATCGCGCGCTCGCTCGACGCCCTGGGCCAACGCGGCGCCGAGACCTGATCGGCGCGCCGATCGCGCGTCAGGGCGTCGGCCCTAGCGTCCGTCGACCAGCAGCGACGACTTGAGGAAATTGACGACGCGCCCGTCGACGTCGCGCATCGCGATGATCGTGGCCTTCTCGCGGAAGACGCTCCCATCCTTGCGACGGTTGGTGAGGAAGCCCTCCCAGGTCCCGCCCCTCTCCACCTTCGCCCACGGCTCCCCGGCGTCGGCGCCCCCCTGGCGCTCCGACGCGAGCAGATCGGTCGTGCGTCCGACGACCTCGCCCGCGCCGTACCCGGTGACATCGGAAAAGCGCTGGTTCACGTAGGCGATGACACCGTCGGCGCGCGTGATCATGATCTGCTCGGCGCTGCGTTCGAGGGTCTCGCTCAGGCGGCGCACGTTCTCGTTGGCCATCTTCACGTCGGTAACGTCGATGAAGGTCAGCACGACTCCCTTGATGACGTTGTCCTCGGTGCGATACGGCATCACTCGCATCAGGTACGTCGTGCCGTTCTTGCCGGCGACCTCCTTCTGCTTCGGCGCCAGGGTCCGCAGGACCTCGGCCGCGTCGGTGACGAGTCCGGCGTCGACCAGGTTGTCGCTGAGGTGCTCGAGCGGCCGACCGATGTCCTTGTCGATGACGTTGATCTGCTGGGTGATGGCGGGCGTGAACTTGCGGATGTTCAGCCGGTGGTCGAGGAACATCGTGCCGATCGAGGTGCTGGTCAGGAAGTTCAGGAGGTCGTTGGCGAGCTCGGTCTGCTCGACGATCTTCGCCTGGTACTCGCTGTTGAGCGTGTAGAGCTCCTCGTTGACCGACTGCAGCTCCTCGTTGGTCGACTGGAGCTCCTCGTTCGCCGCCAGCACCTCCTCGTTGGTCGCCTGCAGCTCCTCGTTCGAGGTCTCGAGCTCCTCGATCGCCGCCTGCAGGCTCTCGCTGGTCTGCTCGAGCTCGATCTCGAGGTCGCGGACGCGTTGGCTGGACTGGCCGGCGAGGTCGAACTGCTGGGCCGCGCCGGCGTCGCCGGCGGTGGCCTCCTCGAAGACCACCAGCACGAAGTTGCCGATATCCTTGCGTTGGATCAGCGGGCGGATGACCAGGCGAACGCTTTCGCCCTGGCCGACGACGTCCTGGTAGACGACGCGATCGCCGTCCTTCAGCGCCTTGCGGATGCCGGTGCCGAGGGCGACCGACAGCTCGCGCGGCGCCATCTTGAGGAGATTGAAGGTCGGCTTGCCGATCGGCAGCGTCAGGTAGCGGTCGACCTGGCCGTAGACGTGGACGATCTCGAAGGCTTCGTTGACCAGCAGCGACGCCGGCATGCATTCCTGGAGGATGGTCTCGGTGAGCGCCGTCTGGATCTGGTCGTCGAGGATCGTCGCCGGCTTGCTCGCGGACGCGCGCGCGGCGGGCGCGGGTGGACGGAGGCGTTCGACGGGCTGACCGTCGAGCACCAGCGGCAGGCGCTTGCCGATCTTCTTCTGGTAGATCTTCCAGGACGAGCTCACCGTCGTGAAGTACGTGCCGAGCTCGCCGAGGGTCTCGCTGGTGCCCAGCACCAGCCAGCCGTTCGGGTTCAGCGCGAAGTGGAAGGTCGTCAGCAGCTTGCGCTGCAGCTTCGGCTGGAGGTAGATCAGCAGGTTCCGGCAGCTGATCAGGTCGATCTTGTAGAACGGCGGGTCCTGGACGAGGTTGTGCGGCGCGAAGATCACCATCTCGCGCACGACCTTGGCGATCTGCCAGTGGTCGCCCTTGCGCACGAACCAGTTGTGCAGCCGCGCGCGCGACACGTCGGCGACGATCGACGACGGATAGAGCCCATGGCTCGCGTGCTCGACGGCCGCGCGGTCGAGATCGGTCGCGAAGATCTTGACCGTCAGCGGTCTGCCGAGCTCCTCCAGCGCCTCGCGCACCAGGATCGCGTACGAGTAGGCCTCCTCGCCGCTCGAGCAGCCGGCGATCCACAGGCGCACCGGCTCGCTCGCCTGATCGCGCTTGAGCAGCTGCGGCAGGATCTTCTCGCGGACGACCTGGAAGGCCTCCTCGTCGCGGAAGAAGCGGGTCACGCCGATCAGCAGCTCGCGGAACAGCACGCCGATCTCATCGGGCGACTGCCGCAGCAGCTCGACGTACTCGGTGATGCTCTCGGCCTGATGCACGGCCATGCGACGCTGCACGCGCCGCACCAGCGTGCTCTTCTTGTAGTCGGCGAAGTCGACCCCGGTATGGCCGCGGATCAGCGCGATCACCTGGTCGATGTCCGGGATCGGCACCGCCGCGTCCACGGCCGCCGGGTCCTCCTCGGCCGCGACGAGCTTCGCGTAGGCGGCGAGCGCGCGCGGCATGTCGGCGGCCGGGATCACCAGATCCGCGATCGCCGTGATCGGCGCTTCGGTCGGAGCGCTGCTGGCCGCCTGCGCCAGGTCGAGCATGACGACCAGCCCGCCGGCCTCCTTGACCAGGCGCGCGCCGCGCAGCCCGTCGCTCGCCGGCGGGCACAGCAGGACCGCGGCGCCACGTTCGCCGCAGGCGGCGATCGATCCGAGGCAGTCGTCGACCGGATGGGTCGCCTCGCGATCGCGGGGCGCGAGCGTGATCGCCCCGCCGGCGACACCGATGCGCATCCCGGACGGCGCGACGCGCACGGAATCGACCCGGACCGCCTCGCCCGCGGACGCCAGGGCGATGCCGACCGCCCCCGCGGCGCGCGCGCGTTCGAGCGCCGCGGCAAGCGCGGCCTCGTCGAGATCATGGGCGACGATGCAGGCGAAGCCGCGCGCCTCGGGCAGCTGCGCTGCGAACCGTTCGAATTCGGCCACATGGTCGGCGCACATGCCGAGTCCGACGACCATTGGTCCGCCCGCGTTGCCTCCGTCGCCCATGACCTGCCCCAGGCGGTGATCCCAGCAGTCGCCGAGGCCACCGCAAGAGCAGTCCGCGACAGCGCTTCACGTACCGGTCATGGCCTCGCCGTTGAGCTGGTCGTCGTCGACGCGGACTTCCAGCTTCGGCTGGGCATCGGCCGCCGCGACGGCGCCATGCCGGCGATTGCGCGCGCCGCGCCGGCCGATCTCGGCCATGTGCGAACGGTCGCGGCTGACCGCGGCCCCGCCGCGGCGCCCCGCCTCGCGGCCGGAGTCGCTGGTGAAGCGCGGAGCCTGGCCGCTCTCCTGGCAGGCCTTGCCGCCCTTGCGCCCCGCCTCGCGGGCTTCCTCGGTGGTGAAGTGGTGCGCTGAACCGCGCTCGTGGGCGGCGATGCCACCGAGTCGGCCGATCTCGCGGCGCTGTTCCGGGGTCATCGCTGCGAATCCGCGTCGTTGTGTCATGGGGTCACTCCACGCGGTCTTTAGCACGCTCCGTGCCGCGTCGTCCGAGGCCGGTGCGGGCCCGGACAGGGGTCGTCCGTCAACGCGCGATTGCAGCGCGACAGCGCCGGTTGACCGCGCCGGGCGCGAGCGATGTGCGCCACGGCGCAGGATCGGGGCAAGCGAAGGCCCGGGGCGGCGCGAGCGACGCACCGTCACGACCGATGCCGACGAGACCACCGGACCGACGGCGGCCGGCGCGGCCGCGAAGCCAACTAGGGCTCGCCTCGATCCTGGTCAACGCCGTCGCCGATCCCCATGCTCCCGCGCTTACGGAGCACCCATGACGCAAACGCAGCGCATCCTCACGCCCGACCAGGTCGCCGAGTTCGAGGAGCGCGGCTTCGTCGCGCTGCGCCACGCGTTCTCGACGGTGGTCGCCGCGCGCATCCGCGCCGCGATCTGGCGCAAGCTCGAGCTCGATCCGGATCATCCCTCGCGCTGGACGAAGGCGCTCATCCACCTGCGCGAGTGCTTCTGGGGGACTCCGTTCGCCGGGGCCGTCACCGGCCGCTTCACCGGCGCGGTCGACGACCTCCTCGGGCCCGGCCGCTGGAAGACCATCGAGCACATGGGCTGGTGGCCGGTGGCGTTCCCCGGCTTCGAGACGCCGGACGACGACGACGTCGTCGCCGACTGGCACGTCGACGGCGGGCACTTCCACCACCGGCTGCTCGGACCGGAGCAGGGCCTGCTGCCGCTGTTCCTGTTCTCCGACATCGGGCCCGAGGACGGCGGAACGCAGCTGGTCGACGGCTCGCACCTCGCGATCGCCCGCGCCCTGGCGGCGGCCGAACCGGCGGGCCTGGCCATGGCCGACCTGTCGCGCATCGCCCGCGGCCTGCCGCGCACGCGCGTCACCCGCGTCGTCGGCCGCGCCGGCGACGTCATCCTGATCCATCCGTTCGTCGTCCATGCGCGCAGCCCCAACCTGGGGACGCGCGTCCGGTTCATCGCCAACCCCCAGGTGTCGATGCGCTTCCCGCTGCGCCTGCGCGGGTCCTCGCTGTCGCCGGTCGAGCGCGTCATAGCGCGCGCGGTCGCGCCCAGCGCGGTCGCCGTCGGCGCCGCGTGACGGCCGCGTAGCCGGCCGCGGCGTCCGGCATCGCAGCGCGACGCGCGCACGATGTCGCGTCGCCGTCCGCGCGGTCGAACATCGAAGCCGCACGTAATCGCCGCGCGCGCATGCGCGGCGTCCGCGATCTCGAGCTCGTCTGCCGCGTGTCGGCCGTCGTTGTCGAATAGCATCGGCACGCGTCGCCGTTGCACCGCTCGCCGCTTCTTTTCGTCGCCAACCAGCGTCGTGGCATGATGGGGCGAGTCGCCGCCCGCACCACGGGGCCCGACGGACGGAGCGACCATGGGCAAGACCATCCTCATCACCGGCGGCGCCGGCTTCATCGGTTCGCACGTCGCCGATCGCCTGCTCGCGGCGGGGCACCACGTCCGCGCGCTGGACCGCCTGGACCCGCAGGTGCACGGCGACGGCGGCCGACCCGACTACCTCGATCCGGCCGTCGAGATCGTGCGCGGTGAGATCGAGGATCCTGCGGCCGTCCGGCGCGCGCTCATCGGCGTCGACGCGGTCTACCACCTCGCCGCGCGCGTCGGTGTCGGCCAGAGCATGTGGGAGATCGCCAAGTACACCGCGACCAACAACCTCGGCACGGCGGTGCTGCTCGAGGCGCTCGCCGAGCGCAAGGTCGAGCGTCTCGTCGTCGCGTCGAGCATGAGCGTCTACGGCGAAGGCCTGTACCGCGATGCCGACGGAGCCGCGGTGGTCGATGCCGCTCGCGACGAAGCGCAGCTGCGCGCCGGCGAGTGGGAGCCGCGCGACGCACGCGGCCGCGAGCTCGAGCCGCTGCCGACGCCCGAGCACAAGCCGCCGGCCCTGGCCAGCGTCTACGCGCTCTCGAAGTTCGACCAGGAGCGCATGTGCCTGCTTGTCGGCGCCGCCTACGGCATCCCGACCGTCGCCCTGCGCTTCTTCAACGCCTACGGTCCGCGCCAGGCGCTGTCGAACCCGTACACCGGCGTGCTCGCGATCTTCGCCTCGCGCCTGCTCAACGGCCGACGGCCGTTGATCTTCGAGGACGGCCTGCAGCGCCGCGACTTCGTCTCGGTGCACGACGTGGCCGCGGCCTGCGAGCGCGCGCTCGACGCGCCCGGCGCGATCGGACGCGTGCTCAACATCGGCAGCGGGCAGGTGTGGACGGTCGCGGGCGTCGCCGAACGCATGGCGCGCATCCTCGGCCGGCCCGACCTGGCGCCCGAGATCTCGGGCACGTACCGCGTCGGCGACATCCGCCACTGCTTCCCGGACATCGCCGCAGCGCGCACCCACATCGGCTTCGAGCCCGCGGTGCGGCTCGAGGACGGCCTCGTCGAGCTGGCGGGCTGGCTCGATGGACGCGTCGCGATCGATCGCGTCGATGCGATGCGCGACGAGCTCGCGAGCCGCGGTCTCGCGGTCTGACGCCCGACGGAACGGATTGGACAAGGAAAACTGGTCATGCACATCCACGACGACCGCGGCCACGTCCTGATCACCGGAGGAGCCGGATTCATCGGCGCCAACCTCGCCGACCGCCTGCTGGCCGACGGGCGCCGCGTCGTGGTGTTCGACAACCTGTCGCGCGCCGGGGTCGAGCTCAACGCCCGCTGGCTGGCGGAACGCTGGGGCGACCACGTGACGATCGTGCGTGGCGACACCCGCGACCGCGAGGCCCTGCGCGCGGTCATGCCGGGGGCGACCGAGGTCTTCCACTTCGCCGCCCAGGTCGCCGTGACCACCAGCATCGACGACCCGCTCACCGACTTCGCCATCAACGGCCTCGGCACGCTGCACGTGCTCGAGGAGGCGCGGCGATGCCCCACCCCGCCGGCGGTCTTCTTCACCTCGACCAACAAGGTGTACGGCTCCTTGCCCGACGTCGCGATGACCGCCGGCAGCGAGAGCTACGCGCCGGTCGACCAGCGCCTGCGCGCCGCTGGCATCGACGAGAGCCGCCAGCTCGACTTCCACAGCCCCTACGGCTGCTCGAAGGGCCTCGCCGACCAGTACCTGCTCGATTACGCGCGCACCTACGGCCTGCGCACCGTCGTCCTGCGCATGAGCTGCATCTACGGCCCGCGCCAGTTCGGCACCGAGGACCAGGGCTGGGTCGCGCACTTCCTGATCTCGGCGCTCAACGGCCTGCCGCTGACGCTGTACGGCGACGGCCGCCAGGTGCGCGACGTGCTGTTCGTCGACGACCTGGTTGACGCCTTCCTGCTCGCCGGCGGCGCGATCGACCGCACCGCCGGGCGCGCCTACAACGTCGGCGGCGGTCCCGCCAACGCGGTCAGCCTGCTCGGCATGGTCGAGCACATCGAGGCGCTGACCGGGGCGACGCTGGCGATCGACTGGTCGCAGTGGCGGCTCGGCGACCAGCGCTGGTACGTCTCGGACACCTCGCGGCTGCGCGCCGACACCGGCTGGCGGCCGCGGACCGCCTGGCGCGACGGCGTGGCGCGGCTGCACCGCTGGCTGGTCGAGGGCGAGGACGCGCGCGAGACCGTGCGTGACGCCGTATGAGCGCCACCGACGCGCTGCCGCCGCGACGCGTGCTGATGACCGGCGACACCGTCGGCGGCGTATGGACGTACTGCCTCGAGCTCGCCGCCGCGTTGTCGCGCCGCGGCGTCGATGTCGCGCTGGCGACCATGGGCGGGCTGCCGAGCGCCGAGCAGCGCGCCGCCGCCGCGCGCGTTCCCCGGCTCGAGCTGCACGCCTCGGCCTTCAAGCTCGAATGGATGGATGATCCCTGGGACGATGTCGCCCATGCGCGCGAATGGATCGCCGGCCTGTGCGAGCGCCTGCGTCCCGACGTGCTGCACGCCAACACCTACGGCCACGCCGAACCGCCGGGCGCGGCGGCGGTCCACGGACTCGCCGACCTTCCGCGCGTCGTCGTCGCACATTCGTGCGTGACGTCGTGGTGGCGCGCGGTGAAGGGTGGACCCGCCCCGGCGGCATGGGACGCCTACCGCGGACTGGTGCGCGCCGCGCTCTCCGACGCCGATGCGATCGTCGCGCCGAGCGCGGCGATGCTCGACGCGCTGCGGCAGGAGCACGGTCCCCTCCCGCGCGCGCGCGTGGTGCCCAACGGCCGCGATCCCGGGACGCTGCGCCCCGGCGAGAAGCGCCACGTCGTCCTCGCCGCCGGTCGCTTCTGGGACGAGGCCAAGAACCTGGAGACGCTCGACCGCGCGGCGACGCGCCTGCCGTGGATGGTCCGCGTGGCGGGGGACTGCATCGATCCGTCCGGTCGCGAGCGCCGTCCGCAGGCGGTCTGGCCGCTGGGCCGGCTGAGCGCGGCGGAGATGTCGCGCGAGATGGCCCAGGCCGCGGTCTTCGCCAGCCCGGCGCGCTACGAGCCGTTCGGCCTTGCCATCCTCGAGGCCGCGTTGTGCGGCTGCGCGCTGGTGCTGGCCGACATCCCCAGCCTTCGAGAGCTGTGGTCTGGCTGCGCGCGCTTCGTGCCGGCTGACGACGACGCCGCACTCGCCGCTGCCATCGCGGAGCTGATGCGCGACGACGCCGCACGCCTGCGCCTCGCGCGGCGCGCGCTGGAACGGGCGACGCGATTCGGCACCGCGCCGATGGTCGACGGGATCCTGGACTGCTACGCCGAAGCCGCCGGCCTGCGCGCCGGCAAGGAACGCAGCGCATGCGCATCGTGATGTTCTGCCACTCGCTGCGCGCCTGCTGGAACCACGGCAACGCGCACTTCCTGCGCGGCGTCGCGCGCGCCCTGCAGCAGCTCGGCCACGACCTGGCGATCTACGAGCCGCGCGACGCCTGGAGCCTGGTCAACCAGCGGCGCGAGCCGGCGCACGCGGCGGCGCTGGCGAGGCTTGCGACGGTGTATCCGACGCTGGCGGCGCGCGATCACGTCGTGGACGAGCTCGACCTCGACGCCGCGCTCGACGGCGCCGACGCGGTGCTGGTCCACGAATGGAACGATCCCGCGCTCGTCGCGCGCATCGGCGCGCACCGCCGCGCGGTCGGCGGCTACGCGCTGCTGTTCCACGACACCCACCATCGCGCGGTCTCCGCCCCCGAGGAGATGGCGCGCTACGACCTCTCCGCCTACGACGGCGTGCTCGCCTTCGGCGACGTCGTCCGCGACCTCTACCTGGCGCGCGGCTGGACGGCGCGCGCCTGGACCTGGCACGAGGCCGCCGACACCGCGGTGTTCCGACCGCTGACCGCGGTCCGCGATCTCGACCTGGTGTGGATCGGCAACTGGGGCGACGACGAACGCGCCGCCGAGCTGCGCGAGTTCCTGATCGCGCCCGTCGCCGAGCTCGGCCTGGAGGCCGTGGTGCACGGCGTGCGCTATCCGGACGACGCCCTGCGCGACCTGTCGCTGGCGGGCATCGCCTACCGCGGCTGGATCGCCAACCTCGACGTTCCGGCGGCGTTCGCGCGGGCGCGCGCCACCGTCCACGTGCCGCGGCGGCCATACGCGACCGCGTTGCCCGGCATCCCGACGATCCGCATGTTCGAGGCCCTCGCCTGCGCCGTGCCGCTGGTGTCGGCGCCGTGGGACGACCGCGAGGGGCTGTTCCGCCCGGGCGTCGACTACCTCGTCGCGCGCGACGGCGCTGAGATGAAGCGCCACCTGCGCACCCTGCTCGCCGACCGTCCCCTCGCCGCGGCGATCGCCGCGAGCGGCAGGGCCCGCGTCGTCGAGCGGCACACCTGCGCCCACCGCGCGCGAGAGCTGCTCGCGATCCTCGCCGGACTCGGCGTGGATGCCGCGGCCGGGGCGACGCAACCGACGAGGATCGGCGCATGAGCGGCGCGGACATCGCCTTCTTCGGCTCGAGCCTGGTCTCGGCCTACTGGAACGGCGCGGCGACCTACTACCGCGGCATCATCCGCGAGCTGCACGAGCGCGGCCACCGCGTGACGTTCTACGAACCCGACATCTTCGACCGCCTCCGCCACCGCGACATCGCGGATCCGGAGTGGTGCCGGGTCGTGGTCTACGCCGACGACGACGACTCGTGCCGCCGCGCGCTCGACGCGGCGCGCGGCGCCGACCTGGTGGTCAAGACCAGCGGCGTGGGCGCGCGCGACGAGCTGCTCGAGCGCGAGGTGCTCGGGCTCAAGCGGGACGGCAACCTGATCGCCTTCTGGGACGTCGACGCGCCCGCGACGCTCGACCGCGTCGCGGCCGACCCGCAGGACGCGTTCCGCGCCTGCGTGCCGCGCTACGACCTGGTGCTGACCTACGGCGGTGGCCAGCCGGTGATCGACGCCTACCGCGCTCTCGGCGCCCGCGAGTGCGTGCCGGTCTACAACGCCTTCGACCACACCACCCACCACCCGGTGGCGCGCGATCCGCGCTTCGCCTGCGACCTCGCGTTCCTCGGCAACCGCCTGCCGGACCGCGAGGCGCGCGTCGAGTCGTTCTTCCTCGCCGCCGCCGCGCGCCTGCCGGAGCGACGCTTCCTGATCGGCGGCAGCGGCTGGGAGGACAAGGCGATGCCGGCGAACGTGCGCCGTCTCGGCCATGTCGCGACCGCCGACCACAACGCGCTCAACTGCGGGGCGACGGCGGTGCTCAACATCAGCCGCGCGAGCATGGCCCGCTACGGCTTCTCGCCGGCGACGCGGGTGTTCGAGGCGGCCGGCGCCGCGGCCTGCATCATCACCGACGCCTGGGAGGGCATCGAGCTGTTCCTCGAGCCGGGCCGCGAGGTGCTGGTCGCCGAGGACGGCGAGGCCGTCGCCGGCCACGTCGAGGCGCTCGACCCGGCGCGGGCGCGGACCATCGGCCGCGAGGCGCGGCGCCGCGTGCTGAGCGAGCACACCTACGCGCACCGCGGCGAGCAGCTCGCCGCGCTGCTCGGCGACCGCTTGCCGTCGACGCGGGTGGCCTGACATGGCGCCGCTCGACATCGTCATCCTCGGGCTGTCGATCACCTCGTCGTGGGGCAACGGCCACGCGACGACCTACCGCGGGCTGATGCGCGAGCTGGTCCGCGCCGGCCACCGCGTCACGTTCCTCGAACGCGACGTGCCCTGGTACGCGCAGCACCGCGACCTGCCGTGCCCCCCCTATGGACGCACCGAGCTCTACGCGTCGCTCGACGACCTCGCCGGGCGCTTCGCCGCCGAGGTCCGCAACGCCGACCTGGTCATCGTCGGCTCGTACGTGCCCGCGGGTGTGCAGGTCGGGCGCTGGGTGGTGGCGACAGCGCGCGGCCTGACGGCGTTCTACGACATCGATACGCCGGTCACGCTCGCCAAGCTCGCGCGCGGCGACCACGAGTACCTCGAACCGGCGCTGATCGCGCGCTACGACGTGTACCTCTCCTTCACCGGGGGCCCGACGCTCGCCCGGCTCGAGCGCGACTTCGGATCGCCGTGCGCGCGGCCGCTGTACTGCTCCGTCGATCCCGAGCTGTACCGGCCCGCCGACGGGACGCCGCGCTGCGACCTCTCCTACCTCGGCACGTACAGCCCCGACCGCCAACCGACGCTCGACCGACTGCTGCTCGAGCCGGCGCGACGCCGGCCGCGGCTGCGCTGCGTCGTCGCCGGGCCTCAGTACCCCGACGACATCGCGTGGCCGGCGAACGTCGTGCGCCGCGACCACGTGCCGCCGGGCGAGCACGCCGCGTTCTACGGCGATTCGCGCTTCACCCTGAACGTCACGCGCGGCGACATGATCGCCGCCGGCTGGTCGCCGAGCGTGCGCCTGTTCGAAGCCGCGGCCTGCGGCGTACCCGTGATCAGCGACGACTGGCCGGGGCTCGGGGATTTCTTCGTCCCGGGGCACGAGATCCTGATCGCCAGCGATGCCGACGAGGCGCTGGCGCACCTGACGATGCGCGACGCCGATCGCCGCGCGATCGCCGCGCGGGCGCGCGCCGCCGTGCTGGCGCGCCACACCGCCGCCGACCGGGCCGGCGAGCTGGTCGAGCACGTCGCCGCGCTGCGCCCGCGCGTGCGCGCCTGAGGCGGCGCGCCGGCGCGGGTCGGCGTCAGTTCGCGAACTCGATCAGGCCCTTCATGAAGCCGTCCGGACGCTCGCCGGTGTCCGCCAGCGCCGCGCCCAGGCCCTCGAGCGGATAGCGATGCGTGAACAGCGGCGCCGGATCGAGCTGGCCCGAGGCGACCGCGGCGGCCGCCGCGCGGATGCCCGCGACGTAGTCGGCGCTGTCGCGCCAATGCGCGTTGAGGACCGTCAGGCCGCGCCAGTTCCACAGCTGCATGTTGATCTGGCGCAGGCCGTCCTGGTGGTAGCCGGCGATCACCAGGCGGCCGCGCTCGCGGCACAGCTCGCCGGCGAGGTCGAGCGGCCACGGCTTGCCGGTAGCCTCGATCACCACGTCGCAGAACCGCCCGCCGGTCAGCCGCCGGACCTCGTCGATGATGCGCTGGTGATCGTCGAGCGGCATCGCCACGGCGGCGCCCAGCCGGCTCGCGCTGCTCAGGCCCGAGCCGCGGCGCGACAGCGCGATCACCCGTGCGCCGGTGTCCGCCGCCATCCGCGTCAGCAGCTGGCCGAGGAAGCCGGCGCCGACGATCGCGACGGTCTCGCCGCGGGCGATCGCCGCCGCCTGGAAGATGTTCATCGCGCAGCCCAGCGGCTCGCCCGGGAACGGCATGCGGTCGAGGGAGGCCGGCAGCGCCACGGCCTCGGCGGCGGCGCAGACGTCGTACTCGGCGTAGGCGTGGC
Source organism: Planctomycetota bacterium (assembly GCA_035627695.1). Taxonomy (GTDB): domain Bacteria; phylum Planctomycetota; class UBA11346; order UBA11346; family UBA11346; genus DASPLE01. The sequence continues at coordinate 37,542 of DASPLE010000033.1, read as the reverse complement.
CGGAGAGGAAGGCGACGCGGTCGCCGACGCGCAGCCCGGCCGCGCCGTCGCCGACGGCGTCGACGCGGCCCCAGCCCTCGTGGCCGAGCTGGCCCGGCGCGAGCGGATAGCTGAACCACTCGCGCCCCTCCCACGGCGGGATGTTCGATGCGCAGACGCCGCAGCCCTCGAGCCGCACGCGCACCTGGCCGGGCCCCGGCGTCGGCAGCGGCACGCGTTCGACGCGGACGGTGCGCGGTGCGGCGAGGACGGCGGCGAGCATGGTGCTGGTCATGGACGCGCATCGTGCCGCCGCGATGGCCGCGACGAGCGCGCGCGCTGGCAGATTCTACCGCGTGCGCAACGACGCCGATGCGCACGCGCGCCGCGGACGCCGCCTCAACCGGCGGCGCGCCGCTGCGCCGCGCGCACGATGTCCTGCATGGCGAACCACGCCTCCTTGCGGCGGCCGGTCGCATCGACGAGGCCGAGGTGGTATTCGTTCTCGTCGACGTGCCAGCCCTCGATCGCCGGCCGCGCCGGATCGAGGTCGATCAGCGAGTACCAGTAGAGGCGCTGCGCCGGCGCCTGCGCCGCGTCGAGCAGCATGCGCGCCTGCAGGTCGAACTTGCCCGGTCTCCCGGTCGCGAGGTCCCACGTCGCCAATCCGGTCTCGGTCACCCACACCGGCTTGCCGGCGGCGCCGGCGCGCGCCTGGGCCAGCTTGTCCTCCCAGCCGCGCCAGCGTTCGTGCCAGTCCCAGTTGCCTTCGCCGGGCCACCACATCCCCGGGAACGCGTGGCACGCGACGATGTCGACGCACGCGAGCGCGCCGTGGCGGTCGATCAGGCGCAGCCAGTCGGCGTCGACCGGGATCATCCCGCCGAGCGCCGTCGGCATGCCGCGCTGGCGCGCCCAGTGCCCGGCCATGCCGATCATCGCCGCGAACTTCGCCCACTGCGGGTCGTGCGCGGCGAAGTCCCACTTCCAGCGGTTGTTGGGCTCGTTCCACAGCTCGAGGCAGGCGATGCGCGAGCCGTACCGGTCGATGACCACGTCGATGAAGTCGGCGTAGTCCTGGAGCCGGCGCGGCGGCGCATTGCAGCGGCCGTCCTCCGAGAGCGACGGCGGCGTGTGCCAGACCGAGACCAGCAGGTCGAGGCCGTCGAGCGCCGCGAACAGCTCGTCGTACCACGCCGGACCATCCGGGCGGTGCCAATCGGCCCACGAGATGCCGGTGCGCAGGCGGTCGATGCCGAGCACGCGCAGGTGGCGCAGCGCGCGCTCGACGGTCGCGCGGTCGCCGTGATGGAACCACTGGCAGACGCCGATCTGCGGCTCGAGGACGGGCATCAGCGCATGGTCGCGAAAGGCATGCGTCCCGGATCGCGGGTGGCGGCCATCTTGAACGCGCGCCGCGGCGGAGCCGACCTCGGCCGTGTTCGCGCGCCTGCGTGCGACGGCCGCCGCAACCCGCGCTGGTCTACGCTCGGGTCACGAGGGCTGCATCATGGCCAGCACGAAGCTCACCCAGGCGACGACCGATCACGACGACATCCGCCGCTGGGCGGAGGAACGCGGCGGCACGCCGTCGATCGTGCGCGCCTCGCGCGACGGCAAGCGCGGCGGCGGCATCCTGCGCATCGACTTCCCCGGGTATTCCGGCGCCGACGAGCTCGAGGAGATCTCGTGGGAGGAGTTCTTCCGGATCTTCGACGAGAACGAGCTCGCGTTCCTGCGCCAGGACCGTACGCGCGACAACGAGATCAGCCGCTTCAACAAATTCATCCGCCGCGACAGCGTCGACGACGCCGACGAATGACCGCCGCGGCGCGCTGAGGGACGACCGTGTTCGCGTTCCGCCGCCGCGCCTCGCCGTCGCCGGACCTGTACGACACGCGGCTGGGCGAGCGCGTCACCATCGGCGTGTTCGCGGCCTGGATCGCCATGGGCGGCGACCTGCTCGGCTCGTGCATGTACGGCCCCGAGATCCTCGGCCGCGCCGCCGGCGAGCACCGCGCGGTGCTCATGGCCGCCGGCGCGGCGACCATCGCGACCCTGGCACTGTTCGCGTGGTCGTACCTGCGCATGGTCGCGCACTTCCCCGACGGCGGCGGTGGCTACACGGCGGCCAAGGGCGCCGGATTTCCGCGTCTGGCCGTGGTCTCCGGCGTCGCGCTGGGCATCGACGCGCCGCTGACCGTCGCGGTGGCGGCGGTGAGCTGCGCCGACGCCGTGAGCGCCGCGTTCCCGGGCGTCGAGGCGCTGCGCGTACCGATCGCGCTCGCGCTGATCGGGATGCTCACCGTCCTCAATCTGCGCGGCGTCAAGGAATCGGTCGCCGTCCTGGCGCCGATCGTCGTCGCCTTCGTGGTCTCGCACCTGGCCGTGCTCGGCGTCGGGCTGTGGGCGCGGGCGCAGGCGGTCCCCGCGGCGATCGCGGCGATTCCCGGCGAACTGGGCGCCATCGCCGACGAGGGCGGCGGCATGGGCCTGGCCTGGACGATGCTGCGCGCGTACGCCGTCGGCGGCGCGATCTACACGGGCCTGGAGGTGCTGTCGAACGGCGTCCCGCTGCTGCGCGAGCCGAAGCAACGGACCGCGCGACGCACGATGCTGCTGCTGGCGGGCGTCCCGGCGGCGGTGATCGCGGTGATCGTCATCGGGTACGCGGTCTTCGCCATCGGGCCCGGCGCGGGCGCGACGCTCAACGGCGCGCTCTTCGCTCGCATCGCCGAGAGCCTCGGCGTCGGCGTCGGCTGGCCGAGGACCCTGCTGGTGACCGTGCCGCTGATGTGCGAGGCGGCGCTGCTGGTGGTCGCCGCGCAATCGGGCATGGTCCACGGCCCGCGCGCCTTGAACGCGATGGCGGCGGACGGCTACGTACCGAAGCGCTTCGTCCGCCTGAACGCCCGGTTGGCGCCGGCGCCCGCGATCCTGCTGATCTGCGGCGGCGCGGCGCTCGCGACGCTGGCGCTGCGCGGCGACATCGAGCCGCTGCTGGTCGGGTTCGTGGTCAGCGTCTTCGTCACCTTCACGATCAGCCAATGGGCCCTGATCCGGCACGCCGTCGCGCGCCGGCGCGCCGACGCGACCTGGTCGCGCGACTGCGCGCTGCATCTGATCGCCCTGCTCGCCTGCCTCGTCATCCTGGGCGGCACCGCCGTGCGCGCGCCGCTCGGTTCGGCGATCGCCGCCGCGCTCGTCGGCGTCGCGACGCTGCTGAGCTTCGCGATCCACCGCCGCTATCGCGCCCAGGACGAGGCGGTCCGACGGGTGGCGGGGGAGGCGACGGCCACGCCGGCGGCGGTCCCGCGCGCCGCCGCGGCGAGCGCGGTCCTCGGCGCCGGGCCGCCGGTCATCGTCCTGCTGGTCGGGAACCATCCGCAGCTGGCGTCGGTCGCGCTCGCGTGGATCGCCGCGCTGCGCCTCCCGGTGCGCGACCTGATCCTGGCGAGCACGGCGCTCGCCGATGCCGACTCCATCCAGTCGCCGGAACTGCTGCGCGCCGCCGAGGTGCGCTGTGCCGCCGCCCTCGAGCCGCTGGTCGCGCGGGCGCGCGCGCTGCGCCTGCCGGCGCGCGCGGTGGTGCGACGCGGCGCCGACGTGCTCGAGTCGACCGTCGCGCTGGTGCTCGACCTCGTGCGCGACCGGCGCGAGCCGTGCCTGGTCGTCGGCTTCCGATCCAGCCTCGGATCGTCGGCCGTGGAGGCGTTGCTGCGCGACGACCTCGCGATCGCCATGCAGGATCGGCTCGAGGCCGAGAAGGTCGCGATGGTGGTGCTCAGCGTGCCGGTCAAGCATGACCGAGGCGACCGCGAGCCGGGCGATCGTGAGCATGCGTGAACGCGAGGTGAATTAGCTGATCCGCGGGCGCGACCTGGAGCGTTGGATTTGTGATGAAATCAGATCCGGATTGATAACGTGCCGACCCCTCTGATCCGGAGAACGACGTGACGCAGACATACTACGCGATCCACCAGCCGACCTGCTTCTCCAAGAACCTGCAGCGTTCCGGCGATGCGTGGCACTGGCAGGACGGCACGGTCGAGCCGCGGGTTGCCTCGGTGCCGAGCTGGCAGGCGGACCTGCGCAGCCGCGTCGGCATGCGCTCGACGCGCGTGGTCGAGATCCCGTCGCGCCTGGCCGAATTCTTCGACCCGCTCGGCTGGGTCCGCCGCTCGGCGATGCGCGGCGATTACGATATCGATGTCAGCAGCGGCTGCTTCTTCGTGGTCAGCGACCAGATCGATTCGTCGGCGCAATGCGCCCCGGCCGAGCGCCGATCGGCGGGGACGACGTGCGGCGTCATGGTCGTGCTCGTGCCGCTCGCGCACTGGGTCCGCTGGTGCCAGAGCTGCCCGATCCTGCCGGTGTGGTCCGCCGAGGACGAGGCGCCGCTCGAGGAGACGGCGCGCCAGCACGGTTGGATGAACGCGCCGGCCTGGCGCCAGCGCTGACGCGCGTGGGCGCCGCCGATGATCAGCGCGGCGGATGCTGCGCCGCCCGCGCGCTCTGGATCTCGCTCGCCAGGCGGCTCGCCACCCCGATCACGTCATCCCACGAGGACGGTTTGCGCAGGCAGACCGTGGGTTCGACGTCCCTGATCGGCTCGAGACCGCAGCGGGCGTCCGCCGTGTACAGGTAGACCGGGATCGCGGCGAAAGCGGGCAGGCCGCGCAGGTAGCGCACCAGATCCGTCCCGTCCTTGCCGCGCACGTAGTAGTCGACCAGCACCAGATCCGGCGGCGGCAGGTCGCGATTCGTCGCCTTGGCGGCGAAGTACTGGCGCGCGGCATCGGCATCGGTGAACGACTGGAGCTCGATGCTCGCGCCGATCTCGCGCAGGCCTTCGCGCAGCAGCGCGAGGTCGGCCTCGTTGTCATCGACCAGGACCATGCACGCGGGTCGCCTCATGATGGCGGACACGGTCGCCGCCGGGCCGGAGGGACCGGTGCGGAATCTGGCGAAGTTCGACGCTCCGCACCGCGTGCCGGTGGCAGCGCGCCGCGTCAGCCGTCGTCGTCGCGCCGCCCCAGCCGCTTGTTCAATCCCTGCCGGGTGATGCCGAGCAGCCGCGCCGCCGAGGCCTGGTTGCCATCCGCGCGCCGGAGTGCTTCAGCGATGAGCAGTTCCTGGACCTGCTCGAGGCTGGGCAGGCGCGCCGGGAACGTGATCGCGCGATCGTCGCCGCCATGGCCGGCCAACGCGCGGCGCACATCGGTCAGGTCGAGCACCTCGCCGCGCGCGCAGGCCGCGGCGTCGTAGATCACGGCGCGCAGCTCGCGCACGTTGCCGGGGAAGGAATGCGCGCGCAGGACATCGATCAGCCCCGCCGGCTGGCGCAGCCGACGGCCGAGCGCGCGCGAGGCCGCGTGCAGGAAGTGCGCGCACAGCAGCGGCAGGTCGTCCAGGCGCTCGCGCAGCGGCGGCAGGTGCACCTGGTGGACGCGCAGCCGGTAGAAGAGGTCGACGCGCATGCTGCCGCGTGCGAGATCGCGCGGCGAGACGCTGGTCGCGGCGATGACCCGCGCGGTCGAGCGCTTGGCGACATCGGCGCCGAGCGGGAAATAGGACCCGTCCTCGAGCAGGCGCAGCAGCTTGACCTGCGATGCGAGGGACAGGTCGCCGATCTCGTCCAGGAACAGCGTCCCGGTCGAGGCCCGCAGCACGAGGCCCAGCCGCGGATCGGTCGCGCCCGTGAAGGCTCCCTTGCGGTGGCCGAACAGCGTGTCGCTGAAGAGCGTGTCATCGAAGCCGGCGACGTTCACCGCGACGAACTCGCCGAGCTTGCCCGAGGAGCGGTGGATCGCCTCGGCGACCAGGTCCTTGCCGGTGCCGGTCTCGCCGGTGATCAAAACCGGTTCGTTGCTGGCCGCGACCGTGGCGGCATAGGTCAGGGCGCGGCGCAGCGCGGGATCGTCGCCGATCAGGGTGGCGAAGCTCTCCGCCACCGCGCCGGCGTCGTCCGCGCGCGGCGGCGGCGTCGCCCGCAGGCTGCGCGCCGCGGTCAGCAGGCTCCGCTCGCAGAGCGGACGCGCGAAGCGCGCGACGGCGACCTCGTCGGCCGGCGGAGCCGATTCGCCGAGCAGCAGCATCGGCACCTCGGCATCGCTGACGCGCGATGCGAGCTCGACGGGATCGATGCCCGCGGCGACCGGATCGACGACCACGAGATCGCACGCGTGTGCGTCGAGCCGTCGGCCCAGTTCGGCGAACGAGTCGACCACCACCGCCGGTCCCACACCTCCGGCATCGAGCATGCGCGCGACCTGCCTGCCCTCGATCGGGTCGTCGAGGACCGCGATCTGCCCGGATTGATGTTTGACTCGTTCCATCTCTCAACTCTACGAGTGTGGATCGGTTTCGCGGCTGCCTTGTGGGCGCTTCCCCATGAACCGCAAGAGCTAATGACGCTACGATTCACGCACATGATGCACCTGCGCCTGGCGGGCCCTCCTCCTCATACCACCAGGGAGTACAGGTCCAGCGCGCCGCTCAACCGCATGCGGATACGTGCCAGGGCGTCCAGGTCGCCCACCGCGTACAACCGCTCGATCTCTGGAGCATAGTTGATGATGTTGAAGGCCTTCATGAGCGGGGCGAGCGCCTCGAGGGCTTCCGGTGCGATGCCGTAGCCGGCGAGGAACGCGTGCTTCGCTTCGATGGCCAGGTCGTGCAGCGCGATCGAGAGCTCCCACGCCGGCGCCAGGAACGATCCGCTGGTCTCCCAGTCGATGATCGCCGTGATCGCGCCATCGTCGTCGACCAGCACGTTCTTCAGACGCAGATCGCCGTGGTTCAGCGTCGGTCCCGGATTGAGCGTCGCGGCCGCCTCGATGACGCCGCGCAGCCGGGCGATGCACGCCGGCGTCGTCATGCGCTGACGCTCGAGCGTCTCCAACCGCGGTTCGAGCCGCAGCTCGTCGCGCAGGTAGTCGGACCAGTCATCGTGGCGCGCGACGCGGCCGCGCGCCTCGTCGAACGCGCCTCCCCAACCCTGCGTGGCGGTCGTGTTGATCGCGGCGGCCCAGTGCCCGAGCTCGCGGAGCACCTCGAGGCGGCGCGGGTGGTGCGACGCCTCGTGCCCGGCGACGCGCCGCGCGATCATGTGCGCGCATGGCACCAGGTCGTCGCCGACGGCGATGATCTCGGGCGTCGGCACCCCCGAGGCCTGCGCCAGGGCGACCGCCCACTGCTCCTTGCGGTAGGCGGCGAGGCGGCCAGGCGCATCGGAGAGACGCACGACGAACTGCCCGGCGGCGTGGTCGACGAGGAACACCGCGTTGGACAACCCGCCGCCCTGTCGGGTGATGCGCCGCGCCTCGCCGCCGAAGTGCCGGACGCAGACCACCCGGGCGAACTCGGCGGCCTGGACATCGCGCTCGGCTGGCGCCGCCGGGGTGACATCGGTCATAGCGCCACCCGCCGCTGCAGCTCGGCCATGCGGAAGAGCAACGCGCCGAACGCCAACGGGTCGCGGACGCGGACGCTATCCATGAGCCCCTGGTACGGCAGCTCGGCGTCGCCGACCGTCACCGCCAGGCCGGCGCCGGCGAGGAAGCTGTCCATGACCGTGTCGCCGGCGCCCACCGAATGCGCCAGATCGGCGCCGATGACCTCGGCCATGCGCACCGCTCCCGACAGCTTGTCGACCCCCGCGCGCGTCGTGAACGACCTGCGATCGGCGTGCTGGTACGCCATCAGCCGGTCGCGCGGCGCATCGATCAGCACGAAGACCATGCATATCTCCTCGGCCAGCATCTGCGCGCGCAGCTTCTCGAAGGCGACCGCGGTCACCGCCGAGGCGCTGCGGTACTTCTCGCGCACCGGCAGGACCCGCTCGGGCACCGGCGTCCAGATGATCTCGCCCATCCGCCAGTCGCGCGGATAATAGAAGACCAGGACGTCGCGCAGGCCGGCGTGGACCAGCGCTCCGACCGGACGCAACGCCTCCTCGATCTCCGCCGCGCCCAGCGGGTACGCCTCGACCTCCTCGAACTCGACGTCCTCGCCGTGCGCCACGAGATGCCCGATCTGGGCGCCGTTCAGGCTCACGGTCGGGATCGGCGCGTCCGAGATGCGGAACCAGTCGCGACCGAACGTGCGCAGCACCGACAGCGGGAAACGCAGCGAATTGATGATGAACGGCCGGCCGAGGTCGACGAGGTGCTTCAGGCCGTGCTCGACCGTGCGCGAGATGACGGTGCGGCCGTCGTGCTCGTGCACGGCGGTGCCGTCGAGGTCGGTGACCACCGCACCGACCTCGGCGAAGCGCGACCGGTCGAGGAACGCGCGCAGCCGCCGATCGCGATCGTCGTCCACCCGGGCCCCCTGCCTGACAGGATCGGCGGGCGGCGACCGATCGTGAGCGGCTCCCGACCGGCTTGAAACAGCTCCGCGAGCGTCAGCGCACCGACGTCAGCACCGCCACCTCGTCGGCGCCGACCTGCAGCCGCACGCCGGTGTCGAGGTCCGCCTCATCATCCCCTTGCGCCGATGGCAGCCCGTCGCCGTCCACCGCCAGCGCGCCGGTCGCGTAGCGGTAGCTCAGCAGCGCCAGGCGGCCGCCGCCGGGCACGCGCAGGCGGAAGTCCGCCGTCGCGTCGCCGCGATTGACCACCGCGAACGTCCAGCCGGCGCCATCCGGCAGGCGCGCGGCGATGACGCGCACGCCCGGCGGCGCCTCCACCCGCAGCAGGGTCGACCCGCGCGGCACGCAGCGCGCCAGCAGCATCCACGGCCACGCCCACCGCTTCAGGCGCTGGCCGCCCGCCACGTCGGTCCACATGCCCCAGGTGAAGCCGTCGTGGCAGCTGTCGTCGAGCATCCACGCGAGGACGGCGTGCGAGCCGGCGCGCGTGGCCTGGGCGGCGTAATCGACCATGAACGCGCCATAGCCGTGCTCCTCGATGTGCGGGTTCCGGCTGGCGTCCATGCCGTCCTGCATCCCGGCCTCGCCGACGATCAGCGGCTTGCGCGCGGCGTCGGGGTCGCCGGCGCGCACGTCGGCCCAATGCTCGGCGACATAGGTCTCCAGGCCGCCGGCGCGGCACTCGGCGTCGTGGTGGTAGCGATGCAGGTCCCACGCCGTGAACACGTCCTTCAGCTCGGCGACCCCGCGCTGGTGCCAGGCGCGATCGTGGGCGCTGTCGGGACCCATCATGGTCACCGGCGAATCCGCGGCGCGCAGGCGCTCGGCCACCTGGCGGACCCCGGTCGACCACTTGTCCCAGCCGCCGCCTTCGAAGTTGGGCTCGTTGACGAGCACCAGCCAGCGGATGCAGTCGTACCTCCGCCGCAGGTGCGCGACGCTGGCGACCACGGCGTCGGCGTAGCGCGGATCCTCGTTGCCGGTGATCCAGGGCATCTTCGACCACGTCGCGCAGCCCCATTCGGTGAGGATGACCTGCGTGCCGAGCTCCTGGCAGACGTCGAGATGGCGGCACAGCGCGCGCATCATCGGCGCGTCCCAGTCGTGCGTGCCATCCTCGCGCAGATGCCAGCGGCACTGGATCATCACCCGCGCGATCGGCAGGCGCATCCAGCGCACGCGTCCGACGACGCGGCCCCACGTCGCCTCGTCGGCGCCCTTGGCGACGCCGGCCTCGCTCCAGAAGTTCGGATCCCACTCGGCGCCGAAGCCGAGGAAGCCGTCGACCGCGACCGCGGTCGGATCGACGGTCAGGACGTGTTCACCGGCGCCGCAGAGCGTGATCAGCATGGCCATGACGATCGCGCGCATGCACGGCCGCTTCAACGACGACGAAGCCGGCGCGGTTGCTCCGGCCGTGGTTGCGCGGAGTCCAGGTCCCGGTCCGTTTTCGTGCTAGCCCGGCGGCGGAACTCGCGCGGCGTCAGTCCGGCATACCGCCGGAACACCGTGGCGAAGTACTGGCTCGACGGGAAACCGAGATCGAGCGCGAGCGCGGTGATCGGCATGTCGCTGTCGGCGAGGCGGCGCTTGGCGGCGGCGATGCGCTGCTGCCGCGTCCAGTCGGCGGGGGTCTCGCCGACCTCGGCGACGAAGCGGTCGTGGAAGCGGCTCGGCGACAGCCGCGCGACGCGGGCGAGCTCGGCGACCGAGCAGTCGCGATCGAGACGCGCGCGGACGTGACCGAGCACGGCGGCGATCGGCGGCGACGGCGCGCGCGCCGGCTGGTGGCGGTCGGCGGCATCGATGACGGTCGCGAGCACGGCGTGCAGCGCCGCGCGCGCGCGGACCCGCGCGAAGACCGGCGCGTCGCGGTGCGCCGACAGCAGCGCCCACCACAGGCCGTTGAGCGCGTCGCCCTCGGCGGCGAAAACCCGCGGCAGCGTGCCGAGGCGGGCGAGGAGCGCGCGCGCGTCGGCCGCGTCCATCCCGGGCAGGGATCCCGCCACCGGCGCGATCGACAACCAGAACAGCTCGCAACGCTCGAGCACGGTGTGCGCGCCGCCGTGCGGCTCGCCGGGATGGGTGACGTAGCAGTCGCCCTGCGCGACGTGCCAGTCGCCGCCGCCCGCCCACCAGTCGACGCCGCCGCGGCGGACCCAGCAGATCTCCCAGCCGATGTGGGCATGCGCCGGCAACGCCGCGTCGCTCGCGGCGCGCAGCCGGGTCCAGCCGCAGTGCTGCAGCTCGGGCACCAGGCAATCGGCGGCGGTGTAGGCCAGGCGGTCGCGATGACGTTCGACGCCCATGTTCGTAATCCTCCTGGCCACGGAGCGAACGCAAAGCCCCGCGCCGCGCCTACAAAAGCGGTCGGAGCAGCGCATGACCGCATCGAGCCCCTCGCCGACGATCGTCCTGACGACCCAGCAGGTCGCGTTCTACCACCGCGAGGGCTACCTGGCGCTCGGCCCGCTGACCACGCCGGAGGAGATCGCGCGGCTGCGCATCGCCTACGACCACCACTTCGCCAACTGCTCCGGACGCGCCGAGGGCCGGCAGTTCGACCTCTTCGGCGACGACACGGACCCCGATGCCCCGAACGTGCCGCAGATCCTCGGGCTGTCCCAGGACGTGCCCGAGATCACCGCCAGCCTGCTGTGGGCGAACGCGCGCAGCGTGCTGGCGCAGCTCTTCGGCCAGGAGCCGGACTACATCGGCGACCACGCGATACTGAAACCGCCCCGCTGCCCCAAGCCCACGCCGTGGCACCAGGACGAGGCCTACTGGAGCGCCGGGCACGACACCTTCGCCGCCAGCGTGTGGGTGCCCCTGCAGGACGTCGACCAGTCGAACGGCTGCATGCACTTCGTGCCGCGCAGCCACTGGGGCGAGATCCTCCCGCACCGCAGCGAGAACGACGACCCGCGCGTGCATGGCCTCGAGCTCGACTTCGATGCCACCGAGATGGTCAGGAACGCCGTCGCCTGCCCGCTGCCGGCCGGCGGCTGCACCATCCACCACCAGCGCACCCTGCATTACGCGACGGCCAACCCGAGCCCGCATCCGCGCCGCGCCTGGATCATCGGCGGCGGACTGACGCCGCGTGCGCTGCACGTGCCGCGCGCGCACACCTGGAACGAGGAGAAGCGGACCCTGCGCACCGAACGCGAGAAGGCCCACAAGCAGGCGGCCGCGACGGCTCCGGCAGCCTGAAGCGCGCGCTGGAGCTGATCCGCGTTGACTCGGCCGCGCCGGGCGGGATCCCTGTTCGCCAGCGAGGTGAGCATGTCCCGTCCGATCGCCCTGATCGTCGCCGTCGTGCTCGGCGCCGTCGTCCACGCCGGCGAAGCCGCGAAGCCCGCGGCGCAGACCGGGTCGTTCGTCCTGAGCCTCGACGCGACCAGCCCGATGTCGGCCTGGCCGGTGCTGTCGACGCGCTTCGGCTGGAACGCCGGGGACGGCCCCGCGTACGCCTACGACATCGCCAAGGAGCCGTTCGACGTCTACGTGCCCGCGTCCTACGACGGCACCCGGCCGTTCGGGCTGATCGCGTACATCAGCCCGGGCAAGGGCGGCGGACCGGGCGGCTACGCGTCGGTGCTCGACCGGCACGACCTCATCTGGATCGGCAACCAGAACGTCGAGAACGAGCGCGGCGTGCCGTTCCGCCAGGCGCTGACGCTCGACGGCGTCCATGGCATCCTCGCGCGCTACCGCATCGATCCCGAGCGCATCTACGTCGCCGGCATGTCGGGCGGTGGGCGCTGCGCCAGCGAGGCGGCGCCGCGCTTCCCCGACGTCTACACCGGCGGCGGCATCTACTTCGTCGGCTGCAACGCCATGGACGCTCCCGGCGGCAAGGACTCCAACCGCCTGCGCGAGCTGGCCAAGACCCGCCGCTACGCCTTCATGACCGGCGAGACCGACTTCAACAAGCCCGGGACCCAGTCGGTGTTCGCGCAGTACAAGGGCGCCGGCTTCCCGCACATCGCGTACTACGAGACGCCGGGGCTCGGTCACGAGATGCCGCCGGCCGACTGGTTCGACAAGGCGATGGTCGAGCTCGACCGCCCGCTGCTCGAGCGCGCGACGCAGCTGCTCGCCCAGGCCGAGGCGCTTGACGCCAAGGGCAAGACGCACGAGGCCTACGTCGCGTACACGCGCGCGTCGGCGTCGTCGGTCGCGCGCGACATCGCCGCCAAGGCCGCGCCGCGCATGGCCGAGCTGGCGACGACCATCGACCAGGAAGGCGCGACCGATCTCGACGCGATCCTGGCAAAGCCGACGGCGGCCAAGCTCAAGGCGTTCGTGACGAAGTGGGCGGACTTCCCCGTCGGCGAGCGCGCACGCGGTGAAGCGGACAAGCTCGGCGTCGTCGAGCTCGGACCGATCATCGCGGAGGACGCGAAGCCGCGCGCTGCCAAGCTGCGCAAGTTCATCGCCGAGTGGGAGGGCTACCCGGTCGCCGGGAAGGCGCTCATCATGCTCGACGAGCTGGCGCAGGCGGAATGGCCAGCCGTAGAAGCCGCCACTGAAGGCAAGCGGCTGAAGGCGCTCGCAGGCTTCATCAAGGAATGGTCGCCGACCCCGACCGCGATCAGCGCCGAGGCGACGCTCGAAACGGCGCTCGACGCCGAGCTCGAGACCATAAAGACGACGGGAACCCCCGCGGCGCGCTTCGCCAAGCTCCAGCAGCTGGCGAAAGCGTGGCCCGACACGCGCGCCGGGAGGGAAGCCACGCGCGCGGTCGAGCAGGCCCTGGCGGCGCAAGAGGCCGCGAAGAAGCAGAAGAAGTAGCCCGAGGACTCGCAGCCCGAAGCGCGTGGCGCGACGGTCGCAGCCCGCAGCCCGAAGCTCGACGCCCGACGCTCGACGCTCGACGCACGACGCCCGACGCCCGACGCCCGACGCTCGACGCTCGACGCTCGACGTCGCGATGATGCGGCTTGTGCGAATCCGTCGCCGCCCGCATTCGCACAGCGACCTCCGCCACGTTCGATTCCAGCCGGGGACCGAATGCGAACTGCCGTGGCTCCGCTCGCGGAATCGACGCCCAGCGTGATGAGAACCGCGCGTTCGCCGCTGTACGAATCCAGTCACGGACGCTTCGCGATGCGGAGCCGGGGCAGCCCGCGGAAAAACCCGTATCCGTGCGTGGAAGCCTTCCGTCAGGCGCGTGCCTAGAGTCCGCGCCGACGCCGCGACCGCGGCGCACGGAGCCCGCCATGCACGACGCCGCCATCGCCCACCACCCGTCGCCGGTCGCCGTCGCCTACGACGACAACCAGCGGCGCCGCGCGCCCGCCGCCACGCCGACGGCCGGCGCCCCGGCGCGGCCGCACCAGCGCCAGACCGCGCTGGTCGGCACGCAGGCGCAGCGCCTGCGTGCCGCCGACGCGGCGTTCGCGCACTGGGCGGCGGGCTATGGCCTGGTCCACCACGACGACGCGACGCAGGTGCGCATGCATCATCTCGCCGCGCGCCTGGTCGACTCCGGCGCGGCGCCGTCGACCGACCAGGTCTGGCGCCTGATGGCGGCGGCGGATCGGCTGTGCAGCGGCGGCATGTGGCTGGTCGTGCACCAGACCTACGCGCGCCGCGTCCACCTCGACGGCCGGCCGCTGCGTCCCGACGACTTCAAGGAGCGCCCCGAAGGCCACACCGGCGGCGCGCTGAACATGGTGCCGGCGTACGTCGGCTACCTGGTCGCCAACGCGCTGTCGGGCCTGACGCGCGCCTGGGTGATGGGCCCCGGGCACTGCGTCTCGGCGATCGACGCGATCAATCTGCTGGTCGGCAACCAGCTCGACGCGCAGGCGCAGCGCTACGGCCTCGATGAGGCGCGGCTCGCCGACTTCGTGCAGGATTTCTACAGCTACCGCGCTGGCGCCGACGGCAGCGTCGCGGCGCCGATGGGCAGCCACGTCGGTCCGCACACCGCCGGCGGGATCAGCGAGGGCGGCTACCTCGGCTTCGCCGAGCTGCAGTACCCGCACATGCCGCTGAAGGGCGAGCGCCTGGTCGCGTTCCTCTCCGACGGCGCGTTCGAGGAGCAGCGCGGCGCGGACTGGGCACCGCGCTGGTGGCGCGCCGAGGACTGCGGGCTCGTCAGCCCGATCCTCATCGCCAACGGCCGGCGCATCGACGGGCGCACCGCGATCGACCAGAATGGCGGCGCGCCGTGGCTCGAGGGCCACCTCCAGCTCAACTCGTTCGAGCCGACCACCATCGACGGCCGCGATCCGGCGGCCTTCGCCTGGGCGATCATCGATGGCGAGGAGCGCCTGCAGGCGTGGTCGGCCGCGATCGCCGCCGGCGAGGCCTGCTATCCGGTGCCGCTGCCGTACGCCATCGCCGAGGCGCCGAAGGGCTACGGCTTCCCCGGCCAGGCGACCAACGACGCGCACAACCTGCCGCTCGGCGCCAACCCGTTCCACGACGACGCCGCGCGGCGCCGCTTCAACGCCGGCGCGCACGCGCTGCACGTGCCGTTGGCCGAGCTCACCGCCGCGGCGGCGACGCTGAACAACCACGCCGTCACCGGCCGCGCGCGCGAGAAGGACCACGCGCTGGCCGATCGCCGTCCCGCCGCGCCGACGCTGCCCGATCCGTCGTGGGCCGAGCCGGCGGGGCGCGGCGCGACCGCGCCGATGGCCGCGCTCGACGAGATGTTCGCGGCCATCGTCGCCGCCAATCCGCGACTGAGGCCCCGGGTGGGCAATCCGGACGAGATGCGCTCGAACCGCCTCAACCGCACGCTCGACCTGCTCAAGCACCGCGTCGCGCACGCCGAGCCGGGCATGGCCGAGGACGTCCTCGGCGCGGTGATCACCGCGCTCAACGAGGAGGCGGTCGCCTGCGCCTGCCTGGGCAACAAGGGCGGCATCAACCTGGTCGCGAGCTACGAGGCGTTCGCGATGAAGATGCTCGGCGCCTTCCGCCAGGAGCTGATCTTCGCGCGCCACCAGGCGGACCTTGGCCGCGCCCCGGGCTGGCTGTCGGTGCCGATGGTGCTCACCTCCCACACCTGGGAGAACGGCAAGAACGAGCAGTCGCACCAGGACCCGACCTTCGCCGAGGCGATGATCGCCGAGATGAACGACGTCTCGCGCGCGGTGTTCCCGGTCGACGCCAACACCGCCGTCGAGGCGCTGCGCGCCTGCTACCGCACGCGCGGCCAGATCTGGACGCTGGTCGTGCCCAAGAACCCGATGAGCGACCTGCTGACCGTCGATCAGGCGCGCGCGCTGGTGCGCGACGGCGCGGTGCGCCTGCGCGGCGACGGCTCGGAGCCGTTGGCGCTGATCGCGGTCGGCGCGTACCAGGCGGCCGAAGCCGTGCGCGCCTCCGACCGCCTGCGGGCGCGCGGCGTGGGCCATGCGCTGATCATGCTCGGCGAGCCGGGCCGCTTCCGCGTCGCGCGCGACCGCCACGAGGCGCAGGCGCTCGCCGACGCGCCGACGCGCGCGATCGTCGGGTCGCCGGCGCGGCGCGTGCTGCTGACCCACACCCGGCCCGAGGCCATCGCCGGCCTCGCCGCCGAATGGGGCGGGCGCACCGCGTGCCTGGGCTACCGCAACCGCGGCGGCACGCTCGACGTCGGCGGCATGCTCTTCGCCAACGGCTGCACCTGGGCGCACGCGGTGGCGCGGGCCGCGATCCTCGAGACCGTCGCGCCGGAGACGCTGCTGGATGCGGCCGAGCTGGCGGCGATCGCCGGCACCGGCGATCCGACGCTGATCGCGCGCGGTCCGCAGCACGCCGCGCTCGCGGCGCGGGCGGCGGCGCGATGAACGCGCTCGACCACGTGCGCGCGCGCGCGCGGGCCGCGCGCGCGCGCGTCGTGCTGCCGGAGGCCGGCGACGACGAGCGCGTGCTGCGCGCGGCCCGGCTCGCCGCCGACGACGGCACCGCGCGGCCGGTGCTGCTCGGCGATCCGGCGGCGATCGCCGCGCTCGCGCGCCGCATCGGCGTCGGCCTCGGCGGGCTCGAGCTGATCGATCATGGCGACCTCGGGGAGCGCGACGCCCTGGCGGAGCGCTACCGCGCGCTGCGCGCCGCGAAGGACGAGCTGTCGGCGGCGGACAGCCGGCGGCGCCTCGCCGACCCCCTGCTGCACGGCGCGATGCTGGTGCGCGGCGGCGCGGTCGACGGCATGACCGCCGGCTCGACCCGCGCGACCCGCGACGTCCTGGGGGCGTCGCTGCGCGCGATCGGTCCGGCGCCCGGCATTGCCACGGTTTCCAGCGTTTTCATCATGCTGTTCGCCGATCCGACGATCGGCGATGGAGGCGCGCTGGTGTTCGCCGACTGCGGCGTCGTTCCCGATCCCGACGAGCGCCAGCTGGCCGACATCGCCGTGGCCTCCGCCGCCACCGCCGAGCGCCTGCTCGGCCTGACGCCGCGCGTCGCCCTGCTGTCCTTCTCCACGCGTGGCAGCGGCGACGGGCCGGCGGTGGCGAAGGCGCGCGCCGCGACCGCGCGCGCCCGCCTCATGGCGCCGCAGTGGCGCTTCGACGGCGAGCTCCAGGCCGACGCCGCGCTGGTCGCGGCGGTCGCGGCGCGCAAGGCGCCGGACAGCGCCGTGGCCGGTCGCGCCAACGTCCTGGTCTTCCCCGACCTGGGCTCGGCCAACATCGGCTACAAGCTGGTCGAGCGCCTGGCCGGGGCGCGCGCCGTCGGTCCGGTGCTCCAGGGGCTGGCGCGGCCGGTGAACGACCTGTCGCGCGGCGCCTCGGTCGCCGACATCGCCGAGGCGATCGCCGTCACCTCGGCCCAGGCGGCGGGCACGGCCGACGCGACGGTCGCGTCGGGCGCGGCCGGCGCGCATGCGGTAGGATGATGGAGGAGCCCCGATGCACGGCCTGACCACGTTGTACGAGCCGTTCGGCCAGGACCTGCCCGAGCTGAGCAAGATCGCGTGCTCGGTCTTCGACCGCGCGGTGCGCGGGCTCGAGGAGCACGACCACGGCGCGTGCCTCGAGCTGGTCGTGGTCGAGACCGGCCAGGAGATCTACCGCGCCGAGGGCCGCGACCACGTCGTCAGCGGCGGCTCGTTCTTCGTCGCGCCGGCGTACCTGCGGCACTCGACCGGCATCCACCCGCGCTCGAAGCACAAGCACTACTGCATCCTGGTGAACCTCGGCCTGACCCGCCCGTTCCTCGGCCTCGAGTTCGGCGACACGCTGCGCCGCAGCCTGCTGTCGCTGCCGGCGCTGACGGCGCGCTACGACGCCGACCTGCTGCGCGACGCGCAGCGCCTGTTCCAGCTCGGCCAGACCAAGGGCGCGGCGCTCAACCAGATCCAGGCGCACGCGACGCTGACCAACTTCCTCGTCGGCGTCGTCGCCAACGCCTGCCGCGTCGCGCAGGAGTCGGTGTTCCCGATCCAGCAGGCGCTCAAGCACCTCGACGACCACCTCGGCCAGGACCTGAGCGTCGACGACATGGCGCAGGCGCTGAAGATGTCGCTGTCGTCGTTCAAGAAGGGCTTCCGCCAGTGCACCGGCATCGCGCCGGCCGAGTACTTCCTGCGCATGAAGCTCAACAAGGGCCGCTACATGATCCAGTGCAGCGACATGTCGATCACCGAGATCTCGACGGCGCTCGGCTTCAGCTCGAGCCAGTACTTCTCGACCGCGTTCAAGCGCTACCACCTGTTCAGCCCGATGGCGTGGAAGAAGCTGCACGAGACCGATCCGGGCGCGCTCGAGGGCCTGCGCGGCGGCGCCCTGCGCGACGCCGACGACCACACCGAGCGCGCGGGCTGATCAGCCCGCGGCGCCGAGCGCGGCGATGCGCCGGCGCAGTCCGGCGATCGCCACCGCCATCGCCCGCGTCAGCGTCGCGACACCGCTGTCCGCGCCCGGCCAGTCGCCGTCGCCGGCCGCTTGTTCGATGCTCCGGCAGACCGTCGCCACGTCGGTCAGGTCGAGCAGCGCGGTCGAGCCGGCGAGCTGGTGCGCGCGCTCGGCGGCCGCGCGCGCATCCCGGGCGGCGATGGCCTCGGCGAGCGCCGCTTCGAGCGCGGGCATGCCAGCGATGAAGTCCCGGACCAGCGCGGTCCACGCCTCGGGTCCGAAGTCGTCGAGCAGGCTGACGCTCGGCCGAGGCGTTTCCGCGCGATGCCGCGCGGCGTCGCCGCCCGTCCCGACCCACCGGGTCAGCGCCTCGCGCAGCGCCGAGCTGAACACCGGCTTGGGCACGTGCGCGTCCATGCCGGCCGCCAGGCACTGCGCGGCGTCCTCCGGGCGGATGTTCGCGGTCAGGGCGATGATCGGGGTGCGCGTGCCGCGCGTCGCCTCGCCGCGGCGGATCGCGCGCGTCGCGGCGTAGCCGTCCATGCCGGGCATGCGGCAGTCCATCAGGATCGCGTCGTACGCGGCGGCGGCCCAACGGGCGACCGCCTCGGCGCCATCGCCGGCGACGTCGACGGAGCAGCCCAATTTGCGCAGCTGCAGCGTCACGACCTGCCGGTTCGTGGCGTTGTCCTCCGCGAGCAGGATGCGGTAGCCGAGCGGCGCCGGCGCGGCGGCGAGGCTCGGATGCTTGCCCGACTCGCTGAGCGTCACCGGCCGCGCGCCGCCGCCGTTCCCGCCCGCGAGCACCACCGCCAGCACCTGGCGCAGCCGCTCGACGCGCACCGGCTTGATGAGGTAGCCCGAGAATCCGGCTCCGCCGGTCGACGGAGCGGCGCCGATGCTCGCGAGGCGCACGAGGCGTGGCGCCTCGCCGGGCCGCGCGGCGAACGCGCCGGCGAGCATCTCCGCCTGGGGACCCCCGCACAGCACGACGTCGAACGGGGAGCCGGCCGCGCGCGCGTCGGCGATGTCGCGCTGCGCGGCTTCTGCGGTTGTCTGGGCGATCTCCATCCCCTGCGCGGTCAGCTGCTCGCGCAGCGTTGCGCGCGTCAGCGCGTCGGGCTCGATGAGCAGCGCCCGGCGCCCCGCCAGCGCCCCGTCGCCCGGTGCGTCGACCGGCCCGCAGCACGCCATGGCCAGGATGAAGGAGAACCGCGCGCCCGCCCCGGCGCGGCTCTCGACCGCGATCCCGCCGCCCATCAGCGCGACGAGGCGCTGCGAGATGGCGAGGCCCAGGCCGGTACCGCCGTTCGGGCGCGTGGTCGAGGTGTCGATCTGCGAGAAGCTCCTGAACAGCCGATGCTGGTCCTGCTCGGCGATGCCGATCCCGGAGTCGGCGACGGCGATGGCGATGCGCGCGCGGCCGTCGCGGATCTCCGCGGCGGCGATCTCGATCAGCACGTGGCCGGCGCCGGTGAACGCGATCGCGTTGCTGACCAGGTTGACCAGCACCTGGCGGATGCGCCCGGCGTCGCCGACCACCAGGGACGGCGTCCCGGGGGCGTAGCGCAGGACGAGCTCGAGCCGCTTCTCCGCCGCCTTGGCGGCGAACAGGTCGAGCACGTCCTCGGCGACCGCGCGCAGGTCGAACGGCGCGGCGGCGATCGCCAGCATCCCCGACTCGGCCTTCGCGAAGTCGAGGATGTCGTTGAGGATCGTCATGAGGCCCAGCGCCGACTTGGCGACGACCTCGCCGTAGGACCGCTGCTCGGCGGTCAGCCCGCTGTCGAGCAGGATGTTGGTCATGCCGATGATGCCGTTCATCGGCGTGCGGATCTCGTGGCTCATCGTCGCGATGAAGTCGCTCTTCGCGCTCGCGGCGGCCTCGGCGGCGAGCTTCGCGCGGACCAGCTCGACCTCGATCCGCTTGCGGCTGATCGCGTAGCTGATCGAGCGGGCCAGCAGCCGTTCATCCAGGTCGTTCTTGACCAGGTAGTCCTGGGCGCCGCAGCGCACCGCCTCCGACGCCAGCCCGTCGTCCTGCCGCCCGGTGAGGATGACCACCGGGATCGCGCGGTTCGCGGCGCGCAGGCCGTCGCGGATGCGCAGGAAGGTGTCGAGCCCGCCGCTGTCGGGCAGCGACAGGTCGAGCAGGATGACGTCGCACGCGCCATCGCGCAGGTAGTCCAGCGCCTCGGCCAGCGTGGTGCGGCAGCACAGGCGATGCGCGGCGCCGGGCACGTCGAGGAACGCCGCGAGCAGGTCGGCGTCGCCGCGGTTGTCCTCGACGATGAGGATGTCGAGCGCGTCGTGGCGCTCGCCGCCGGGTGTCGCCGCGCCGGACAGATCAGGTCTCCGCGCGGCGCGGCGCGAGCAGGGTCAACGCCTTGACCGTCAGCTCCTTGACCAGGAAGGGCTTGGCGATCGCGTCGTTCAGCCCGGCTTCGCCGGCGCTGAAGACCTGGTCGAAGTCGCGCAGCGAGGTCACGAAGACGATCGGCAGCTGGCGGTGGCGCGGGTCGGCGCGGACCCTGGCCGCGAACTGGAAGCCGTTGACCTCGCCCATCAGCACATCGCTCAGCACCAGCGCGTACGCGCCGTCGCCGGCGAGCATGGCCAGGGCCTCGGCGGCGCCGGCGCAGGCGTCGACGCGGATCCCGACCTTGTGCAGCGCCTGCGCCATCGCCCGGCGCGACACCAGGTCGTCGTCGACCACCAGCGCGGCCAGCGAGGCCAGGGCCGGGCCGGAGCAGCGCCGCTCGAGCAGCTCGCGCACGCGCGTGAAGCCCGCCGCGAGCGTGCGCAACGACAACGGGTTGGCCTGCGCGCCGCAGGTCGCGAGCTGCGCCGTCAGCGCGACGCACGCGCCGATCAGCGCGCTGGTGAAGGGCGAGACGCATTCCCCGGCCCAAGCGGACAACGGCGGCGCGGCGCGCGCGACCGCGGCGAGATCGACCGCGGTGCCCGGGGCGGCATCGCGCCACGCGCTGGCGAGCTCGACGATCTCGGCGGCGGCGCGGCGCGCCGGGCCATCGTCGACGAGTCCGGCCGAGGGCCATGCCGGCGCGGGCGGCGCGGCGGTGGCGGCGCCATCCGGCTTCGTCGCCGGCGGATGCCGACGCACGACCACCGTGGTGCCCTCGGACGACGCCGGCGCGTGGATCGGCTCGCGGCCGAGCAGCGCCCGCTCGAGGTCCAGGCGCATCTCGCGCGCCGACTGATAGCGCTCGTCGGCGCGCAGCGCGCCGGCGCCGCGCACGACCATCGCCAGCGGCCCGCTGCAGTCGCTGCGCACCGTGCGCGGGTCCGGCAGCGGCCGCGTCGTCACCTGCGTCAGCAGCGCCGCCTGGTCGCCGCCGACGAACGGCGCGCGGCCCGTCAGCAGGAAGAACAGCGTCGCGCCGAGCGCGTACAGGTCGGCGCGGGCGTCGATCCTGGCCTTGGCGACGAGCTGCTCGGGCGCCATGTAACCCGGAGTCCCGATGACGCGGCCATCGCTGGTCAGCGACTCCATGAGGCCGTGGCGGGCGCAGACGATGCTGAAGTCGCCGAGCTTGGCCTCGCCGCTGCGGGCCAGCAGCAGGTTGGCCGGCTTGACGTCGCGATGGATCAGGCCCGCCGCGTGCACCGCCTCGAGCCCCGCGGCGGCATCGCGGCAGATGGCCGCGGCGAGGTTCGCCGGCAGACCGCCGCCGCGACGCTCGACCAACTCCTCGGCGTTGCCGCCGCCGACCAGCTCCATGACGATGAACAGCCGGCCCTGGTCGACGTGGATCCCGTGGCAGGCGACGACGTGCGCGTGGCGGATCGCGCCGGCGGTCTCGGCCTCGCGGCGAAACCTGCGCTCGACCTGCGGGTCGGCGCCCAGCTCGCTGGACAGCACCTTGATCGCGACCTCGTCGCCATCGGCGTCGACCGCGCGGTAGACCACGCCCATGCCGCCCCAGCCGATAGCCTCGAGGATCCGCCAGCGGCCGAGCGTCCGCGGCTCGTCCGGCGCGGGGGCGCGCGCGCGCATGCGCTCCAGCCGCGTGCGGTCGAGCGCGCCGCTCGCGATCAGATCGGCCATCGCCGCGGTGCCGTCGGCGCAGCGGCGCAGCGAGTCCTCGGCCAGCGCCGGATCGACCCAGCCGTTGCGCGCCGCCATGCGGATCAGGTCGATGTCGATCAACCCCGTCGGTGAATTCGCGTCGGACATGCATTCCAATCGGTTCGGGCGGCGTCGGTCGGACCGACCTCCGGATCACATGCCGCGCAACATCGGCGCGAGGCGGTGCATCATCTCGAGCAGCTCGCGCATGATCATCGGCTTGACCAGGAAGGCGTCGGCGCCGAGCGCCGAGAACGACGCGTGTTCGGAAGGCGACGACGACGACGTCAGCACGACCGTCGGGATCGAGCGCAGCGTCGGCTCGCCCTTGATGAAGCGCAGCACCTCGTCCCCGCGCACGACCGGCATGTTCAGGTCGAGCAGGATGAGGTCGGGCCGCGGCACGTCATCGCCGGCGATGACCTGCCTGAGCTGGTCGATGGCGCTGACGCCGTCGGTCGCGACGCGGAACTCCGCCCGCGGCCCGTGCAGCTGGAAACCGAGCTTGGTGAGCTCGATATCGCACGGGTTGTCATCGATCAGCATGATGGCGGGGACGCGCTCCGCGTCGGTCGAGGTGGCTCTGGGTCCTTCGACTGTGGTGGCGCTCATGGAGTTCTTCCAGTTTCATCGACGATGTTTGACGGTGGCGGCAACGAAGCGCATCAGCGCGACGCGCATCCTGCATCGGAAGACCGCGAGCATGTGTGGTTCATGATGCATTCGGTCGTCGGAGGTGATGGCTGGCCGGACGTCGTGAGCCTAGTCGTCAGCGGCTGCGACAACAAGCATGGTGTGCAATCGTGATGCGGAACCCGGCGCACGCGGGCACGTCCAATGAATTCCGCCGCGCTTCTACGGGCGCTGGCGAGGCGGCGGGAGCCGCCGCTCGCGGTCGACGCTCGGGACCGTGTCCGCTGCTCGGGACCCGATGCGCGCGCGATCCCCGAGCGTGCGACCGCGACGACGTCCAACATGGCGACGGCTCGCGTTGAGGGCCGACCATCGCGGCAGACCATCCCATTTGGGGAGCCGATCATGGCCAAGCACGGCAATGTGAAGGACGATCGGAAGTACGAAGCGCTGCGCGAGAAGGGCATGAGCAAGCAGCGCGCGGCGAAGATCACCAACGCCGGCCCGGCCGCGAGCCGCAAGGGCGGCCGCAACGCGCACAAGGGCAGGGCCAAGGCGAAGCGCTGAATCGCCGAGGACCCGCATCCTGGCCAGCGCGGCCCGTGCGCCCGGCGTGGCGCGCGGCTTGTGGATCGGGAGGCGCTGGCAGCATGCGCGCCATGCGTCGATGCCTGCGCCACGGCGCCGTCCTGCTCGCCGTGGTCATGTTGACCGGCGGGCACTGGAACGTGCTGCAGGGCGTGGCCTGGGCGACCATGGTGCTGACGCGTTCATGGTCGGGCGATGTCGCCCAGGCGGTGAGCACGACCTTCGACGGCGCGCATCCGTGCGCGCTCTGCGCGGTCGTCGACCAGGCGAAGGCGGCCGAGGACGATCACGGCGGCGATCCTGCCGACGACCTGGTCAAGATCGCGAAGACCGTGAAGAAGGATGCCCTGCCGTCGGGGTGCATGACGATCCCAGGCGGGATCGCCGAGCCGGGGTCGTGGACACGTGCGCTCGCGCCGGGGCTCGAGGCCCGACGCGACGCGCCGCCGGTCCCGCCACCACGAGCGGCCTGACGCCCTCCGCGTCCCGCGACGTGGCGACGTCCGCCGCGCGCGACGACGCGTCATCGCGCCGCCGACGGCGCCGTCAGGAGCCACCATGTCCACCCGCCGCTGGGCGGCCGCGTTCGCGGCCGGCCTCGCTCCCGCTCTCTCCACCGTCGTCCACGCGGCCGACGCCTCCGAGGCCATCATCGTCGCCGCGGACGGCGAGAGGTCGCCGACCGCGCCCTCCCTCGAGGCGACCCGCGCCGACCTCGCCACCATCCCGGGCGGAACCGACCTCGTCGCCGGCGAGACGATCCGGCGCGGACGAGCGATGACGCTGCGCGACGCGCTCCAGACATCGCCGGGCGTCTACGTCCAGCCGCGCAACGGCGCGGAGGAATCGCGCCTGTCGATCCGCGGCTCGGGCATCCAGCGCACCTTCCACCTGCGCGGCATCGTCCTGCTGCAGGACGGCCAGCCGCTGAACCTCGCCGACGGCGGCGGCGACTTCCAGGCGATCGACCCGGCGCTGGCGAGCCACATCGCCGTGTACCGCGGCGGCAACGCCCTGCGCTTCGGGGCCGCGACGCTCGGCGGCGCGATCGACGTCATCACGCCCACGGGCCGCAGCTCGCCCGGCACGATGGCGCGCTTCGAAGCGGGATCGTTCGACTACGCGAAGGCGATGGTCGCGACGGGCGCGGCCGAGGGCGACCTCGACGGGCACGTCGCGGTCAGCGGCTCCACGATCGAGGGCTACCGCGACCACAGCCGCCAGGAGAACCAGCGCGCGAGCGCCAACGTCGGCTGGCGCATCGCGCCGACGCTCGAGAACCGCTTGTACGTCTCGTATGCGAACTCGAACTCGGAACTGCCCGGCAGCCTGACGCGCGCGCAGTTCGAGGGCGATCCGGAACAAGCCAACGCCGACAACGTCCGCCGCGACGTGAAGCGCGACTTCCCGCTGCTGCGCATCGCCGATCGGATCGCCTGGGATGTCGGCGCGCTGCGCGCCCAGGCCGGCGTCGGCTACATGCGCAAGGACCTGTTCCATCCGCTGGCGTTCGGCCTCATCGATCAGGAGTCGGACGACGTCACCGGCTTCGCGCGGCTGTCCGGCGAGGATGACTGGCTGGGCGTTCCGACGCGCCTGACGCTCGGCGGCAACGGCGCGTACGGCGTCACGGATGCCGAGGTCTGGAACTACGTCGGCGGCTTCGCCTCGACCGGGCACGTGCCGAACCAGCGGACGTCGGACGCCCTGCAGGAGGCCGTCACGGTCGAAGCCTACGCCGAGGTCCAGGCCGAGGTCGTCGAGCGGTGGTGGCTGGTGGCAGGCGCCCAGGGCGTCGGCGCCCGGCGCGAGAACGACGACCAGCGCCCGATCGACGGGGATCAGTCCGGCGCCGACGCGTTCCACGGCTTCAATCCCAAGCTCGGCGTGCTGTGGGAGGCGACGCCGCGCGTGCAGGCCTTCGCCAACGCCAGCCGCAGCTTCGAGCCGCCGACGTTCAGCGAGTACGTGCAGGTCGACGTCGCCGGCGGCCCATCGCTGCCCCAGTCCGATCTGGAGGCGCAGTCGGCGTGGACCGCGGAGATCGGCACGCGCGGCGCGCCGATGGACGGCGAGCGCCTCGCCTGGGACATCACGCTGTACTACGCGCTGGTCAGCGAGGAGTACGTGAGCGTCGACCAGGGCGGCGGCCTGTCGCGGACCGTCAACGCCGACGACACGCTGCACTACGGCGCCGAGGCCGGGCTCGCGCTGGCCGTGATCGACGACGTCGCCGGAGGACATCGCCTCGTGCTGGACACGAGCTACGGGTGGGGCCGCTTCGCCTTCGACGACGACGCCGCCTTCGGCGACAACCGGCTCCCGGGGCTGCCCGAGCACCACGTCCGCGCCGAGCTGCGCTACGAGCGGGGCCCGTGGCACATCGGTCCGGTGGTGGAGTGGCAGGACGACTGGTACGTCGACTTCGCCAACACCGTCGAGGCCGATGGCGAGGCGCTGGTCGGCCTGCGCGGCGGCTACCGCCAGGCGCGCGGCGTCTCGGCCTTCATCGAGGGCAAGAACCTGCTCGACACCGCGTACACCGCGACGACCGGCATCGCCAATCCGGCGTCGGCGGTCGCGGCGCAGGACCAGGCGCTGTGGAATCCCGGCGATGGCCTCGCCGTCATCGCCGGCATCGAATGGAGGCACTGATGCGCGCGCTCATCATCTCGGCGTTGGTCATCGCCGGCGCGTGCGCCGGCGAGCACGGCGGACACGCCGCGCCGGCCGATGGGGTCTGCAGCCTCGATGCCTGCGCGTCGCCGGACGGCCGCATGCATCTGCTCGTGGGCACTCGCGAGGGCGACGCGGTGCGTCTCGACCACCTGCGCTCGGACGATCGCGGCGAGACCTGGAGCGCGGCGGTGCGCGTCGATCGCGCCGACGCGCGCCCGGCCGGCCTGCGGCGCGGGGCCGATGCGCGGCTGATCGCGGCGGGTCCGGCGCTCGTCGCGAGCTGGTGCTCCCCCGGCACCGGCTGGGGCGGCAGCGGTCCGCTGGCCTGCGCGCGATCGCGCGACGGCGGCGCGAGCTGGGAGGCGGCGGCGAATCCGGCGGACGACGGATCGACCAGTGGCCACAACTTCATCGCGCTGGCCGCCGATCGGAACGGAGCCGTGCAGGCCGTGTGGCTCGACGGCCGTGCCGGTCAGCAGGGGCTGATCCACGCCGCGACGAGCGATCTCGGGACGACCTGGTCGCCGAACATCACGGTCGACGACACGACCTGCGCATGCTGCCCCAACGCGGTGGCGATCGGCGTCGCCGACGACCTGTACGCCCTGTACCGCGATCGCGACCCGCGCGACCTGGTGCTCGCCGCATGGGATGCGGCCGCGGGCGCGTGGCAGCGGCGTGGTCCGGTCGGCGCATTCGACTGGCGCTTCGACGGCTGCCCGCACAGCGGCGGCGCGCTGGCCGAGGGCGGCGGCGTCCTGCATGCCCTGGTCTGGACCGGTCGCGCCGAGCACGTCGGCGTGCACCACTGCTCATCGCGCGACGGCGGCCGCTCGTGGACCGCGCCGAACCGGCTGAGCGTCGACGGCAACCACCCCGCATTGGCCTGGACCGGGGCCGGGCTCGTCGCGGCGTGGGACGCCGCGGGCGGGATCGAGATCGCGACGTCGACCGATGGCGCGTCATGGAGCGCACCGCGCCGCATCGCGACGGACATCCAGGCGCAGTCGCCGGTGCTGGTCGCCACCGCCGCGGGCGCGCGCGTGTTCTGGACGCACGGCGTGCCGGCGCGATGGGCGTCGTCGCCGGTGACGCCCTGACGCGCTCAGCCGCCCGCGGCCATCCGCCCGTACTTGGTGTCGGGATACTTCTTCGCCAGCTTGGCGAGGTTGTCCTTGGCGGCGGCCTGCTCGGCGGGCTTGTTCGACTGCGCCATCGCCGCGCACTGCTGCCATATCCTGCGCGCGGCGAGCTCGTCCTTCAGTTCGGGCGCCTTGGCCAGCTCCTTGCCGCGAGCTTGGGCCGCCTTGAGCTCGAGCCCTTCGCCGTCGCGCAGCAGGCGCTCGATGGCTTCGTAGGTCTCGATCGTCGCCGGCGCCGCGACCAGCTCGTCCTGGCGCGCGGTGAAGGCGGGCTGGATGACGGCAAGGATCCTGGCCGCCTCATCCTTGATCGCCGACTTCCTGGCGGCTGCGGTCAAGGTCGCCATCGCCTGCGGCCTGCGGTTCTCGACCTGCCACCACAGCTCGATCGCGCGCGGGTCGACCAGCCCCTCGACCGGGAAGCGGAGGCTGCCGCCCTCGGCGAAGGAGATGGCCGATTCGACGAACGGCTGGTCGGACGGGAAGAAGCGCACGCGCGAGCCGTCGGTGCCCATCGCGTGGATCGAGCAGGTGTTGCGCAGGCTGATGTTCTCGACGTTGTCGGGGTCGTGGGCGAACAGCGCGTGGGTCAGACCCATGTCGGCCGGATAGCCCGCGAGCTGGGCGGGGGACTTGTCGGGAGTGACGAACACCAGGGACAGCGGCAGCTTCCTGGTCTCGATCGCATCGTGCAGGGACTTGCCGTCGGTCCGCAGGAAGTGCGCCGAACCGGGGCAGTCGCCGCAGAACCACCCGACGATGAGGACGCGCTGGTCGAAGTCGTCGAGGCTTCGCCGCACCCCGTCGGCGAAACGCAGGCGCGCGATCGGATCCTCGGCCGCGCCGCAGGCGATCACGATCAGGAGACAGGCGGCGAGGCGCATGGAGAGCTCCAGGGGCCGGCACGCTGACCGGGCGCCGCGCAGCGTGGAGCCCGGTGCGTTGAGGGAAGCCCGGCGCGTTGAGGGAAGCCCGGCGATGCGCGCGCGCTCGTACGGGTGCGGTTATGCTCCCGGCGCTCGGGCACCTGCGAGGAGCCTGCGCGACGGGTCGAACGGGAGTGGTGATGGAGTGGTGGCGGACGGTTTCCCTGGGCGTGGGCATGACGGTCGGCGCGACCGCCTGCGACCTCTGCGCCGTGACCAGCGCGGTGGAGGCGCGCGGCGACACCATGTCCCCGCCGCTGGCGATGCTGAACGCGGCGGCGAACGCGACCACGGGCGCGGCCGAGGCCAGCGCGTCGGCGGCGCGGCCGATCCTCGAACCCCAGCCGCAGCCGCGCCGTCCGCTCGGCGTCACCGTCGGCCTGCTCGCCGCGTACGAGGCGCGGCGCACGACGCTGCGCGGCGATGAGCGCCTCGGCGACGACGACTTCACCGACACCGCGCGCCTCGACCTGATGCTGGGCTGGCGCTTCGCCGACCGCTGGGGCGCGCGCGCGTACGTCCCCTATCTCGATCGCGAGTACGAGCTGGACGACCTCGCCGGGACCGAACGCGGCGTCGGCGACACGATGCTCGAGCTCTACGCCATGCCGCTGCGCCAGGTCGCCCCGGGCCGCATGGCGCTGGTCACGGTCTTCGCCGGCGCCTTCCTGCCGACCGGCGACGACGATCTGCTGACCGCGCACGAGACCGAGGCGATCGCGCCCAGCGGCGGCCACGCGCACGGCACCGGCGCGGTGGTCACGACGCCGGCGGCGCACGGCCACCACCTCGCGCTCGGCTCGGGATCGATCGATCCGCTGATCGGCGCGTCGACCTACCTGCGCCGCGGCCGGCTCTTCCTGACCGGGCACGCGCTGTACCGCTTCGCCCAGGAGAACGACGACGGCTACCACCGCGGCGACGAATGCATGTGGGGCGGCGGGCCGGGCGTCGTCGTCATCGACGCGGCGGACGGCATGCTCGGGGCGCAGCTCAACGTCTCCGGCACGTGGCACGATCCCGACGAGCACGACGGCGCGACCGTCGCGCACAGCGGCTCGACCGAGGTCTTCGTCGGGCCCGCGCTCACCGGCAGCTGGCGCGACCTGATCAGCGCCGAGCTCGGCCTCGATCTGCCGGTGTTCCATCAGGTCGACGGCACGCAGCTGGTCGCCGACTGGCGCCTGCACGCGGGCGTCAGCGCGAGCTTCTGATCAGGCGCGCGCCGGCGGATCGACCGGCAGGCCCGCGGCGCGCATCACCGCCAGCGCGTTGGTGCTGCGCACGACGCCCGGGCGCAGCCGGTAGTCGAAGACGAGATCGCCGCCGCCGTCCTCGGCCTGGTCGGCGAAGTGGCCGAGACGGACGCTCGCGGGGTCGAGCTCGGCGAGCCGGCAGAGCTCGACGTCATGCGTGCTGATCAGCACGCCGGCGGCGCGGCGCCGCACCGCCTCGAGCACGGCGGCGGTGCCGATGTGGCGCTCGTGGCTGTTGGTGCCGCCGAGGATCTCGTCGAGCAGCACGAGGACCGGCGGACCGGGCAGCGCGATGCGGTCGAAGACCCGGCGCAGGGCGTGGACCTCGGCCTGGAAGCGGCTGCGCCCGGCCGCGAAATCGTCCTGCACGCGCATCACCGTCGCCAGGCGCACGCGGCGCACGCGGCACGCCGTCGCGGGCACGGTCGTCCCCGCGCGCGCCAGGACCACGGCCAGCGCGCAGGTGCGCAGGAACGTGCTTTTCCCCGAGGCGTTGGCGCCGGTGACGATCAGGGTCGCGCCGTGGGCGAACGCGAGGTCGTTGCCGACACGGATCGTGCGCGGCAGGAGCGGATGGGCGAGCGCGGTGAACTCGAGCGTCGGGCCGGCATCGTCGACCACCGGCCACGCGCCGCCCTGCTCGGCGGCCCAGGTCGCCAGGCACGAGAGCGCGTCGGCATCGGCGATCAGCGCGACCCAGCCGGCGCGTCGCGCGCCATGCGCGGCGTGCCAGGCCTGCAACCGCGCCCGGGCGCGCCATTCGGCGAGCAGCACCGCGCCGACGCCGTGCGCCCACAGCGGATTGCGCCGCTTGGTCAACGATTCGACGATGCCCGCGAGCGCGCCGGTCGCCGCCGCGCCGTCCGCCGCGTCGCGGATCAGCGCGGGATCATCGAGCCGGGCGAGGTGCGCGAGGCCGCTCGCCTGCGCGGCCAGCGCGGCGCGCAGGCGATCGACGTCGACCAGCTCGCCGATGCGGCGGCGCGCGATGAGGTCGATCGGCGCCAGCGCCAGCGCCGCGCCGATCAGGGCCAGGATCGCCACGCCGGGGCCGCCGGCCCAGCCGGCGACGGCGATCGCCGCCAGCGCGCCCAGGCGGATCGCGCCGATCGTCAGCCGCACGACGAAGGATGCGCGGCGCGGTCCCGCGGCGAACCACCGGTCGAGCGCGGCCTCGGCCTCGCCGGCGTCGTGGTCCTCGCCGCTGGCGAACAGCTCTGCCCGCCACGCGTGCCGCGCCGCCAACGCGCGGACGGCGGCGGCGCGTTCATCGCCCGGCCACGCGTCGTCGAGCAGCCACGACGCCAGCCGGCGGCGGCCGTGCGCCGTCGCCGCGGTGTCGAGCCGCGGGAACAGGCCGTGCGCTCCCACCAGATCGAGATCGCCGGCGTACGGATGATCGCCTCCGGCCAGCGCCACGCCGTCATGACCGCCGCCCGCGCCGTCTCCGCGCTGGCGCTCGATGCCGTCGGCGTGGTAGCGCGCGCGACGCCGAGCCAGCGCGCGCTGCTCCTCGACCACGCCATGCGTCAGCGTGAGCGCGGCGAAGGCCACGCCGCCCGCGGCGACGGCGACGAACGGCCAGGCCGCCGGCGCCGCCACGGCGCTGATCAACGCCCAGGCCAGCAGACCGAACACCGGCAGACGCAGCGCCGCGATCAGGTTCGAGCGACGGCCGAGGCGACCGGCGAGGGACTCGGCGATGTCCCGCGCGGCCGCGTGATCCAGGGGCGCTTCGCTGCCGCTCGCTGTCGCCGGGGGCATGGACACTCCGTGCTGGGTATGGCGGTCATCGGGCGGTCGCCAAGGCCGCGCTGTTGAAACCAGTCCGAGACCCGGTCGCGCCAGCCGATCATCGGTTACGATCGACGTGTCGATGCAGTGGAGTGGATTGGATTGGATCGGATTGGATCGGATTGGGACGACGGTGGAGTGGAGTGGATCGGAATGGAGTGGGCCGCGGTCTGATCGACGCGTGCGACTGAACTGACGATTGAACGACCCCGGCCGGGAACGGCCGGGGTCGTCTTGTTTCCACGCCACGACCACACGACCACCCAGGCTGAGGGGCGGACCATGGATCAGATCTACTTCTGGGCGGCCATAGCCCTGATCTTCGCCAGCACGCTGATCTGGGCCTGGTGGCATCGCGCGCGTCATCCCGCCCAGCCGATCGAGGGGCACGAGCCGCCCCGCGATCCGCGTGAGAGCGGCGGGGGCTGAGGACGATCCGAACCTCGTCGGATACGAGGGCCATCGATCGCCGGCCGGCTCGACAATGGGCGCAACCGGGAGGACGTCATGGACAGCCTCTATTATACCGTCGAGGAACGCTCGGACGGGTGGCACGCCCATCCGACCGATGGCGACGCGCTCGACGAGGACGATCGCGTCTTCCCCTCGCACGACGACGCCATCGCCTGGTGCCACGGCAACGGCCTGATCCCGCTGCTCCAGGATGAGCACGAGATCGGCTACGCCTTCGACCTCGGCGATCCCTTCGTCTGAGGGTTCGGCCTGGCCGGCTGCACGCCGGCGTAGTCCAGGCCGAAGCGCGCCAGGTACTTGGCGAGCCGGTCGGCGTCGTTGCTGCTGCGCTTGCGCGCCCGCGACGCGGCGAAGAGCGTCCGTCCGGCATCGGACTGCGTGCGCGACGCGCGGCAGACCGCGATGACATCGGCGAGCTGGACGCGGTCGAAGCGGTCCAGCTCGTCGGCGCGTGCGCCCATGACCTCGACGAGCAGATCCGACGACGGCTGCGGCTGCCAGCGCGCCCGCAGCCGCCCGATCTCCTCCGCGACCTCCGCGACGCCGATGCGCCCACCGGCGCTGAGGGTCGCCATGCGCGTCACCGCCGCGCCGAGGTCGCGGAAGTTCGCGCTCCACGCGGCATCGGGCGCGGTCGCGAAGCCCAGGAACGCCTCGCGCCCTTCGCTGTTGAACGCGACGTTCGTCCCGGTCTCGCGGGCGAAGCGTTCGAGCTCGTGCTCGACGTTCGCCGCGATGTCCTCGCGCCGCTCGGCCAGGCCGGGCAGGCGGAAGGTCCACAGCTCGATGCGGGCGTAGAGATCGTCGCGGAACAGCCCATCGCGGACATCGGCGGCGAGATCGCGGTTCGATCCGGCGATCAGCTGGAAGTCGCTCTGCACCGGCACGTCGCTGCCCAGCGGCAGGAAGATCTTGTCCTCGATCGCGCGCAGCAGCATCGCCTGCTCGTCTGTGCCGAGGTCGCCGATCTCGTCGAGGAACAGCACCCCGCCGTCGGCGCGCTTGAGCAGGCCCTCGCGGTCGGCGAGCGCGCCGGTGAAGGCGCCCTTCCGGTGGCCGAACAGCGTCGACATCGCGCCATCGCCCTTGAGCGTCGCGCAGTTCACCTCGACGAACGGACCGTCGACCAGCGCGCGCGACTTCTTGAGCTCGAAGATCCGGCGGGCGAGGCGGGTCTTGCCGGCGCCGGTCGGACCGGCGAGCAGGATCGGCGCGGTCGATGCGGCGGCGACGCGCTCGATGCGCTGGACCAGGGCGGCGAAGGTGGCGTTGCGCGTCGGGATGCCGGCGGTGAGCAGCGACACGCCGGCGGCGCGCTCGGCGCGGAAGCGGGCGGCGAGCTTGTCGTAGCGCGACAGGTCGAGGTCGATGATCTGCCAGGTGCCGGGCGGCTCGCTCCCGGGCCCGCTCGGCCCGGTCTGCAGCAGGCGCGCGGGGAACCAGCGCGCCTCGGTCAGCAGGAACAGGCAGATCTGCGCGACGTGCGTGCCGGTGGTGATGTGGATGAGGTAGTCCTCGCGCTCGCGATCGAAGGCGAAGCCGCGCGCGAAGCCCCACAGCGCCGCGTACACGTCCTCGAAGTCCCACGGATCGTCGAACTCGACGTGGTGGCGGCGGACCTCGATGTCGGGGGCGAGCTGCTTGCAGTCGGCGGCGACGGTCTCGGCCAGGCCGTCGAAACGGCGCTGGTGGAGGAGGTGGAAGCGCGAGACGGCGAGATCCTCGTGCTGCGCCACCGACACCGACGGCCGCCACCGGCTCCAGCGCTTGGCACCGAGACCGTTGTCGAGGGTCGGGCCGAGCAGGCCGATGACGACGAGGGGCTTGGGCATGGCTCTCACGTTCTATAAAGTTCTATCTTATCCGCTAGCCTGGGCGTGTCGGCGAGGTCGAGGACTTCCGCGGCGTTCATCGCGCAAAGGCAGCAAGCGACCGTGTTAACGACTCCGTGGCAGCCGCCAGGTCAGCTTCGGCACAGGGCGCGCAATGACCCTGGAGAAGGGAGCGAGCCGTGCGCGACGATATGAGCCATCTGCTGGTCGAGCGTGGTCACAGCGGCCGCTCGTGGAGATCGGACAAGGGCCGCTTCCGTTTCCAGCATGTCCGCGGCGAGGACGCCGAGGAGATGGTGCTCAGCCGCGCCGAGCCGATCCGGCAGCCGCATTTCAGCGAGAACTTCGCACCCCTCCTGCGCTTCCTGCGGCGTCAGGTCGGACGCTCGTGGGATCGGGTGCACGCCGACATCTGCCGCGGCCTGCGCCTCGATTCGGCCGTGCAGAAGCACGTGCGGGACCACCTCGAGGACTTCGTCGCCACCCGCTCGTGGATGGTCGACGGCGTCGCCTGGGTCCATCGCCGTCGCTTCGGACCGACGGCGGTCCCGCGTGGCCGCGGGTTCGCGCCGAGCCCGAGGCGTTTCTACGTCTGTCCGCGCGGCGGGCTGCTGCGCTGCTGGCCCACCGAGACCAAGCGCGAGCGGGCGCGCCGGCGTCTCGCCGAGGCTGCGCCACGCGACCACATCGGGATCGAGCGCGATCACGACTACCGCCTCCTGGGCGGCCACTGGTTCGAGTGCTGGCTCGGCACCGACGCGGACGGACAGCCGGTCATCCTGCGCAAGCGCGGCTTGTCGCATCGCGACAAGCGCGACCTCGGACTGCTGCCCGAGCCATGACGCCACGTTCTCCTGATCGACGACCCGCTACGCTTGAGGAAGCCATGAACGACGACATCGACGACCGCGACCTGCCCTACGACCTGGTGACCGCTCACGGCGCCAAGCCGATCTACGCCTGGACCAAGGGCGTCGCGATGGAATACGAGGCGCGCAAGCAGCTCGAGAACATCGCGCGCCTGCCGATCGTGCACCACCACGTCGCGGCGATGCCCGACGTCCACCTCGGCATCGGCGCGACGGTCGGCTCGGTGATCCCGACCGTCAGCGCGATCGTGCCGGCCGCGGTCGGCGTCGACATCGGCTGCGGCATGTGCGCGGTGCGCACGACGCTGACGGCCAAGGACCTCCCCGAGTCGCTGAAGGACATGCGCGCGGCGATCGAGCGCGCGGTGCCGCACGGCCGCACCGACGGCGGCGGCGCCAACGACCGCGGCGCCTGGGGCACCGTGCCGAACCGCGTCCTCGACCTGTGGGCCGACCAGCTCGCCAAGCCGTACAGCGCGGTGATCGCGCGCGACAAGCGCCTCGACCGCGGCAACGAGACCAAGCAGCTCGGCACGCTGGGCGGCGGCAACCACTTCATCGAGATCTGCCTCGACGAGGCCCAGCGCGTCTGGGTGATGCTGCACTCGGGCTCGCGCGGCGTCGGCAACCGCATCGGCCAGCACTTCATCGAGCTGGCCAAGCACGACCTGGCCAAGGCCGGGCTGTCGGTGCCCGACCGCGATCTCGCCTACCTGCGCGAGGGCACCGAGCACTTCGACGCCTACGTCCGCGCCGTGTCGTGGGCGCAGTCGTACGCGCGCGTCAACCGCCAGATCATGCTCGAGCACGTGCTGGCCGCGCTGAAGAAGGTCAAGGGCCTGCCGCCGTTCACCGCCGAGGTCGAAGCCGTGAACTGCCACCACAACTACGTGAACCGCGAGAGCCACTACGGCGCCGAGTGCTGGGTGACCCGCAAGGGCGCGGTGAGCGCGCGCCTGGGCGAGCTCGGCATCATCCCCGGCTCGATGGGCGCGCGCAGCTTCATCGTCCGCGGCAAGGGCGAGGCGCGCTCGTTCCACTCGTGCTCGCACGGCGCCGGCCGCGCGATGTCGCGCGGCGAGGCCAAGCGCCGCTTCACCATGGAGGACCACGCCAAGGCGACCGCCGACGTCGAGTGCCGCAAGGACAAGGACGTGATCGACGAGACGCCGATGGCCTACAAGGACATCGACGCGGTGATGGCGGCGCAGGGCGACCTGGTGGAGATCGTGCATACGCTGAAGCAGGTCGTCTGTGTCAAAGGCTGATCGACGCGCGGCGCCGGATGACGCCGATCGCCTGGGCCGCTGGATCTGCGCGCAGATCACGGCGCGCGATGTCATGGCGCTGGCCGAGGCGGATGTCCCCATCCCGTCCGAGGTGCGGGCCAACAGCGCCGCCATCGCACGGCTCGTCCGCGATGACGCGAGGCCGGTGGGACGGCTCGAATGGAATCCGCGGGAGGCCTTCGAGCTCACGCGCTGGTCGGAGCCCTCCGCCGACGATGTCGCCGGGCATCGCCAGCGCCTGTTCGCGTGCATCTGCCTGCTCAACGCCGCCGCGATGCCCGAGACCGAGGAATACATCTGCAGCATCAACGAGACGATCATCGTCCTGATCGATTCCCTGCTGACGGCGTTCCCGGAACGCGTTCCGGAAGCCGAGGCGTTCTTCGACGCCCTCTGGTCGCGGTTCGGCTGGAGATGCTTCCGCGATGAGGCCCCCTTCGCGCGCATCGGCTCGCTGATCGTCGCGTGCGCGCGTCGTCAGCCCGATCCCGAGGCGATCTCGCGGCGGCTCGACGCCGTCGTCGCGACGGTCGAGGCCACCGCTCCCGAGGCCTGCCTGCGCTGGGTGGAGCGCGATGGCGATTGGCTCCTCGGCTTCGACACGTTCACCCAGCGTCATGCGCTGTGGCGAGCGCATCTCGCGTCCGCGGAATCCCGGCTGAGGACGGACGCGCGCACCGGCGCGCTCGCCGACCGCCTGCACGACCTGATCCGACGCCGATGACCAGCATGCTCACCATCGACGGCTCCCTCGGCGAGGGCGGCGGCCAGATCCTGCGCACGTCGCTGGCGCTCAGCGCCATCACCGGCACGCCGATCGCCATCGAGCGGATCCGCGCCAAGCGGCCGAAGCCCGGGCTCCAGCGCCAGCACCTGATGGCGGTGCGCGCGGCGGCGCGGATCTGTGGCGCCGAGCTGTCGGGCGACGAGCTCAACAGCCGCGCGATCAGCTTCCGGCCGCAGGCGGTCATGGCCGGTGAGTACCATTTCCCGATCGGTTCGGCCGGGTCCTGCTCGCTGGTGCTGCAGACCGTGCTGCCGGCGTTGATGACCGCGAACAAGGCGTCGCGGGTGGTGATCGAGGGCGGCACGCACAACCCCCTCGCGCCGCCGTTCGAGTTCCTGCGCGACACCTTCCTGCCCCAGGTCGCGCGCATCGGGGCTGACGTGACCCTGACGCTCGACCGCCACGGCTTCTATCCCGCGGGCGGCGGGCGCCTGATCGCCGACATCGCGCCGCTGGCGAAGCGCGCGCCATTCAGCCTGACGGACCGCGGCAAGGCGCAGCGCCGCGGCGCGCGGTGCCAGGTCGCGAACCTGCCGCTCTCCATCGCCGAACGCGAGGCGGCGACGGTGAAGCACAAGCTGAAGTGGCCGGAGGGCGAATGCCGCGCCGAGTCGATCGACGACTGCGACGGCCCCGGGAACATCGTGCTGATCACGCTCGCCTACGAGCACGTGACCGAGGTCGTCGCGCGCTGCGGCGAGATGCGCGTCGCGGCGGAGGTCGTGGCGTCGCGCGCGGCGCAGGACGCGCGGCGCTACCTGGAGGCGACCGCGCCGGTGGGCGAGCACCTCGCCGACCAGCTCCTGCTGCCGCTGGCGCTGGCCGCGGGCGGCGAATTCCGCACGGTGCGCCCGAGCGAGCACTTCACGACCAATGCCGCGGTGATCGCGCTGTTCCTGGGCGAACGCGTGACGACGCGCGAGCTCGGGACCGACGATTGGCTGGTGACCGTCACGCCTCCCTGAGGACATCGACGGACGCCGCTCGTCCAGGTCCAGCGATGCGGCGTCCATTTCCGTCGACGTGAGCG
>DASPLE010000032.1:0-2640 GCA_035627695.1 Planctomycetota bacterium | reverse complement strand
CGCCTCCTCGGGCAGGTAGCCGATCTGGCGCCGGCAGGCCAACGGCTCGGCCGCGAGATCGTGCCCGCAGATCGTCGCCGTGCCGGAGGTCGGCGCGAGGTAGCCGGTCAGGATCTTCATGGTCGTCGACTTGCCGGCGCCGTTGGGTCCGAGGAAGCCGACGACTTCGCCGCGCGCCAGTTCGAGATCGACACCCTTCAGCGCGTCGAAGGCGCCGAAGCGTTTGGTCAGTCCGCGGGCGACCAGGACGGTGTCCATGACGCGATCATCGCCTTCGGCGATTGGCAGGCAATCCGGGCCGGCGCATCCGATGCCAGATCAGCGTCGGGCTTCGGGCTTCGGGCTTCGAGCTTCGGCTTTGGGCTTCGGGCTCGGGCTTGAGCTTCGAGCTTCGAGCTTCGAGCTTCGCGCTTCGCGCTTCGGGCTTCGGGCTTCGGGCTTCGGGCTTCGCGCTTCGAGCCGAGACCCGGACCCTGGTCATGCCAGACGCTCAATGCTCGGTGAGGTAGTGGTCCAGGCGGAACGTCTCCGTCGCGCAGTTCGGCAGCGCGCGCAGGAAATACCGGCCGTAGCTCTTGGTCAGCACGCGGTGATCGCAGATCACCACCGAGCCGCTGTCGGTCTTGGTGCGGATCAGGCGGCCGAAGCCCTGCTTCAGGCGCAGGATCGCCTCGGGCACGGTGCGCTCCATGAAGGCGTTGCCGCCGCGGCGCTCGATCTCGCGATGCCGCGCCGCGACCAGCGGATGGTTCGGCACCTCGAACGGCAGCTTGGTGATGATCACGTGCTTGAGCGCGTCGCCCTGGACGTCGACGCCCTCCCAGAACGAGGTCGTCCCGAACAGCACCGCGTTGCCGACGCGCTTGAACAGGTCGAGCATCTGCGAGCGGCCCATGCCGTCGCCGTGCTTGAGCACGAAGCGGTTCGCCCGCTCGAGCCGCCCGCGCACGTTCTGGTACACCGCGTCGAGCTGGCGATAGCTGGTGAACAGCACGAAGGTGCCGCCCTGCGCCGCGTCGAGGTAGTCGCCCAGCCACAGCGACAGCGCCTGCTCGAAGCGCGGCGAGTTCGGATCGAGCGGCGCGGCGTTGATCAGCAGTTTGGCCTGGCGCTCGAAGTCGAACGGGCTGCCGAGCCGCTTGGCGACACCGGTCTCGAGGCCCAGCCGGCGACGCAGGAACAGGAAGCGTTCGCTGTCGTCGGCGGCGAGCGTCGCCGAGGTCAGGACCACGGTCTTCATCGCCGAGAACAGCAGCGTCTTGAGCAGTTCGGCGACTGACAACGGATTGGCGTTGAGGCTGATCGCGCCGCGGTCGCGGCCCTTGGGCACTTCGGCGAAGTAGACGAAGCCCTCGCCCGGCTGCTCGATCACCGTGCGCACCGCGCCGGACAGCAGCGCCGCGCGCTGCGCCTGGGCGCGGACCTCGTTGGCGACGTTGTCGTCCGAGGCGCGGCCCTGGCAGTCGGTCAGCGCCGCGGTCAACGCGTCGAGCGCCGGCGAGAGCGCGTTCTCGACCACGTTCTTCGACAGCGGGATGGTGTCCTCCGAGCCCTGGCCGGCGAGCAGCGCGACCTGATGGAAGAAGTGCTCGGCCGCGGTGCGCGCCGCCTCGACCGCCTCGCGCGCGAAGCCGAAGACGTCGTTCGCGAGC
Organism: Planctomycetota bacterium; assembly: GCA_035627695.1. Classification (GTDB taxonomy): domain Bacteria; phylum Planctomycetota; class UBA11346; order UBA11346; family UBA11346; genus DASPLE01. The sequence continues at coordinate 988 of DASPLE010000032.1, read as the reverse complement.
AGGCCCTTCTCGCGCCGGCTCCACAGGCCGTCGAGGTAGAAGCGAACCTGCGCGTCGCTGACGGTCGTGCCCAGGTGGTCGGTGGCGACATCCTCGAGGCCGTGCGCCTCGTCGAACACCACCACGTCGTGCTTGGGCAGGATGCCGGCGTGCTCGTCGCGCAGCGAGACGTCGCTGAAGTAGAGGTGGTGGTTGACGATCAGCAGGTCGGCCTGCTCGATCTCGGCGCGCGCCTTGTAGAAGAAGCAGCTGCCGAACTCGGGGCACTTGCGGCCCTGGCAGTTGTTGCGGTCGCTGACGACCTGGCGCCAGACCTTCGCCGGCGGCGAATAGCCGAGATCGGCGAGGTCGCCGGCGGGGCTCTCCGCCGACCACTTCACGATGTCGTTGAGCTCGCGGGCGTCCTCGCGCGAGTCGAACAGCGCCTGCTGGCCCGACGCGGCGTGGCCGAGGCGGCGCAGCGAGACGTAGTTCTGGCGCCCCTTGACCAGCACCGCCTTCAGCTCGGGGAAGAGCTGGCGCAGCAGGGGGATGTCCTTGCGCACCAGCTGCTCCTGCAGCGCGATCGTGCCGGTCGAGATCACGACCTTCTTCTGCGTCGCCAGCGCGTGCAGGATGGCCGGCACCAGGTAGGCGAAGCTCTTGCCGACGCCGGTCGGGGCCTCGATCACCGCGTGGCCGCCCTGCTCTATCGCCTCGGCGACCATCGCCGCCATCTCGAGCTGCTGCGGGCGGCTCTCGTAGGCGGGGAGGTGCTTGGCCAGCATCCCCTCCGGCCCGAGCACGTCCGCGGCTGAGAGGGTCGACATGGCGCCGCGAGTGTAGGTCCGTTCGGAGCCGTGGAAGCTGATCGCGATGGGCTAGCAGCGCCGTGGAGGCGGCGCAGCTGCCGCCCGCACCCCGCACCACGCAGCCCGAAGCCCGAAGCTCGAAGCTCGAAACCCGAAGCCCGAAGCCCGAAGCCCGAAGCGCGAAGCCCGAAGCTGGC
>DASPLE010000031.1:0-97365 GCA_035627695.1 Planctomycetota bacterium | reverse complement strand
ACTCGGGTCCGTCGGCGAGCACGCCCGCTTCGCCGTCGCTGCGCTGCGCGACGACCTCGTCGCTGAGATCCTCGTCGAGCGCGAAGCGGTCGGGCTCCTCGGCGAACAGCTCGCGGCATTCGTCCGAGCAGAACCAGTGCTTCCTGCCTTCGTATTCGATGCTCGGAGCCGCGGCTTCGTCGGTGATGGCCGCCCCGCAGACCGGGTCGTGCTCGACCACCTGCGCGACATCGCGAGCGGTGTCGTCCGTGTGCTGGGTCGTCATGGTTCCACCTCGCCGCGCATGGTAGCGCATCGCATGTCGCTGCGATGCGTCCGCGCTGCCGCCTTTGGACAGCCAACGTGGGGTCTCGCCGGTTGGCGCGACGCGGACGCGCGTCAGGATCCGCCATGGCCTTCACGCTCGCCCTCGGCGCCGCCGCGCCCGATTTCGCCCTGCCGGCCACCGACGGCACGACCTGCACGCTCGCGACCTTCGCCGCGGCGCCGGTGCTGGTCGTGTTCTTCACCTGCAACCACTGCCCGTACGTGATCGGCTCGGACGAGGTCACGCGCGCGACCGCCGATGCGTTCGCCGAGGACGGCGTGCGTTTCGTCGCGATCAACGCCAACAGCGTCGGCACCATCGCCGAGGACGGCTTCCCGCAGATGGTCGCGCGCATGCGCCAGCACCGGTTCCCGTGGACCTACTGCCATGACGCGACCCAGGACACCGCGCGCCGCTATGGCGCCCTGCGCACCCCGCACTTCTACGTCTTCGACCGCGAGCGGCGGCTGCGCTACACCGGCCGCGGCGTCGATTCGCCGCGCGACACCACGAAGATGACGGTGAACGATCTCGCCGCGGCGCTGACCGCGCTGGTCGCGGGGCGGCAGCCGGACCGGCCGGTGACCAATCCGATCGGCTGCAACGTGAAATGGGCGGGCCGCGAGCGGCACTGGATGCCGCCCGAGGCGTGCGATCTGGTCTGACCCGGCGTGCCGGCCGTCGCCGCTCGCCTCCCGGACCGCTGGCGCCTGCGGCAGCTCGGCGAGGGCGAACTTTCCACCGCACGCCCCGGGCTACCATCCGACGCATGACCAACCGCGTCCTGATCCTGGCGTGCGCCTGCGCGCTCCTCGGCACCGGCTGCTACGACGACGACGAGGGCTACGATTTCCGCTTCGAGATCGGCCCGACCCTCGAGCCGGATCCGCCGGTCGCGAACGAAGCCTTCGAACTGCGCTTCCGCGCTCGCAACAGTGGCGATTGGGATGCCGAGGACGTGCGCTGGACGGTGTACCGCGACGGCACCGAGGCGCAGACCGGCCTCATCGATCTCGACGAGCACGAAAGCCGCGACGTCATCGTTCTGATGAACCCCGACACCGCCGGAACGCACACCTACCGCGTCGTCCTCGATCCGCGTGACCGGTTCGACGAGGAGCGCGAGGGCAACAACGACGCCTCGATCACGGTCGGCGTCGTGCCGATCATCGACCCCGGCTGACGCCGGTCTGGCAGCTTCGAGCGGTGCGCCGCGCGCGTTACGCGCCGACCACCTGACCCAGCTGCAGCATGGTGCACTGCGTCGGGGCCTTGTCGGGACGGAAGCGCACGAAGCGCGAGCCGTGCCGCAGCCGGCCCTCGCTGGCGTGGTCGAACGACACCTCGACGACCAGCGTCGGTTTCACGGGTATCCACGAGCTGTCCCGATCGCGCGCCCAGCGGCTCGGGCCTCCCGGCGCGCGCCCGGTGAAACCGGGCTCGCCGCGGATCGCCTCGAGACGCCGGGTGAGCGCGGGACGATCGGCCGCGGGCATGCTCGAGGTGTGGCCGATGTGATGCAGCAAGCCGTCATCTCCGTACAGCCCGAGCAGCAGCGACCCCACCAGCTTCGCCGTTCCCTTGCCGTTCGCCCCGTACCGGAACCCACCGACCACGCAGTCGGCGGTGCGGACGCGCTTGATCTTGCGCAGGGCGCGCTCGCCCGGCTGGTACGGCTCGTCGAGCCGCTTCGCGACCACGCCGTCGAGCGCGCCACCGAGATCGTCCATCCAGCCCTGGGCGATGTCGCGATCGGTCGTGGCGGGGGACAGCAGGACATCGGCCTCGCCGCCCAGGTGACGGGACGTGAACAACGCCAAGCGGCGCCGGCGTTCAGCGAGCGGCAGATCGATCAGCGAACGCCCGCGCTCGTCGACCAGCAGGTCGAACAGCATGAGCTGCGCGGGCGTCTCCCGCGCGAGGCGCGCGATGCGGCTCGCGGCGGGGTGGATGCGCTGCTGCAGGGCGCCGAACGAGGGCGTGCCGCGCACCGAGACCACCAGCTCGCCATCGAGGACGAAGCGCCGCGCGTCGATCGACCGGACATGGTCGACGACCTCCGGAAAGTAGCGCGCCAGCGGCTGCCCCGCCTTGGACTGCAGCGCGATGTCGTCGCCGTCCCTGATGACGATGCAGCGGAACCCATCCCACTTCGGTTCGTACTGCCAGCCCCCGCCCCGAGGCAGTTCGGCGATCGACAGCGCCTCCATCGGCGCGAACGGCTGGCTGATGGGCAGGACCATGGCGATGACGATACGCGCCCGGCGGCGGGTTCAGGTCCTCAGCGCGCCGGCATGCACGAATAGGATGACCCTCGCTGCGGTAGGCGCCGGCGACCGGTCGCTAGGATGACCGGATCATGGCCACCAGCTTCAACCTCGCGCAGCGCCTGATCGCCGACCACCTGGTCGAGGGCGATCCGACGCCGGGCTCCGAGATCGCCATCCGCATCGACCAGACGCTGTGCCAGGACGCGACCGGCACGCTGGTCATGCTCGAGCTCGAGGCGATGGGCGTCGTGCGGGCGCGCACGCGCGTGTCGGTGCAGTACGTCGACCACAACGTGCTGCAGACCGACTTCCGCAACCACGACGATCATCTCTTCCTGCAGTCGGCGGCGCGTCGCTTCGGGCTGTGGTACAGCCGCGCCGGCAACGGCGTCAGCCATCCCGTGCACATGGAGCGCTTCGGCGTGCCCGGCGCGACGCTGCTCGGCTCGGACAGCCACACCCCGGCCAATGGCGGGATGGGCATGCTCGCGATCGGCTCGGGAGGGCTGGACGTCGCCTTCGCGATCGCCGGCGAGCCGCTGCGCCTGCGCATGCCGATGGTGCGCGGCGTGCGCCTGGTCGGCGCGCTGCAGCCGTGGGTCAGCGCCAAGGACGTCGTCCTGGAGATGCTGCGCCGGCACGGCGTCGGCGGCTGCCGCGGCTACATCGTCGAGTACTTCGGTCCCGGCCTGGATTGCCTGTCCGCGATGGACCGCCACGTCATCGCCAACATGGGCACCGAGATGGGCGCGACGACCAGCGTGTTCCCGTCGGACGAGGCCATCCGTCTTTTCCTGCGCCAGCAGCAGCGCGAGGACGATTGGCGTCCGCTGGTCGCCGATCCCGGCTGCGTCTACGACGACAGTGAGGAGATCGACCTGGCTCAGATCGAGCCGCTCATCGCCTGCCCGTCGAGCCCCGGCAACGTCGTGACCGTGCGCTCCGTCGCCGGCATGCCCATCCACCAGGCGATGATCGGCTCGTCCGCGAATCCGGGTCTGCGCGATTTCTGGATCTCCGGGATGATGCTCGCCGGCAGGCGCATCCACGATCAGGTCTCGTTCGAGGTCAACCCGACCTCGCGCCAGCTGATCGCCAACCTCAGCGACACCGAGGCGTTCTCCGCGCTCATCGACGGCGGCGCGCGCTTCCACCAGGCCGGCTGCAATGGCTGCATCGGCATGGGCCAGGCGCCGGGAACCGGCCGCGTCAGCCTACGCACGGTGCCGCGCAACTTCCCGGGCCGATCCGGCACCAAGGACGACCGGGTCTACCTGTGCAGCCCCGAGACCGCGACCGCGTCGGCGATCGCCGGCCGCATCGCCGACCCGCGCGACGTCGCCGAATGGGAACGCATCGCCTTCCCGATCTGGCGCGAGCCCGAGCGGCTGCGCGTCGACCCCGGCATGATCCAGGCCCCGCCGCCCGCGACCGATCCGCGGCCCGAGCTCGATCGCGGGCCGAACATCGCCGCGCTGCCGACCCTGCCGCCGTTGACCGACGAGGCCGAGGTGCCGGTGGCGATGAAGGTCGGCGACGACATCTCGACCGACGAGATCCTGCGCGCCGGCGCCGAGGTGCTGTCCCTGCGCAGCAACATCCCGCGCATCAGCCGCTACGTCTTCACCGCCATCGACGAGGGCTTCCCCGACCGCGCCGAGCGCGCCAGGCAGGATCACGGCGGGCACGTCGTCGTCGCCGGGCACAACTACGCGCAGGGGTCGAGCCGCGAGCACGCCGCGATCGCCCCGCGGCATCTCGGGCAGATCGCGGTGATCGCCAAGAGCTACGCGCGCATCGGCTGGCAGAACCTCGTCAACTCGGGGATCATCCCGCTCGAGTTCGCCGACCAGGCGGACTACGAGTGCCTCGCCCCCGGCGATCTCGTCCGCTTCACCGCGCTGCGCAGCGCGCTCGCCGCCGGGGATACGGCGTGGGTCACGAACGCCCGCACCGGGCAGCGCATCCGCCTGCGCCACCGGCTCGCCAACCGCGAGGTGAAGATCGTCCTCGCCGGCGGCGTGCTCAACCACATCCGCGACGGGCTGATCACCGAGGTCAAGGAGACCAGCGGGCATCCGCAGGGCGTCGAGGTCCCGGTCTAGTCGCCGCCGCCGAGTCCCGGCTCGGTCATGCGGCGCGGGTCGAGGAGACGGTCCAGCTCCTCCGCCGGCAGGACCCCAGCGGCGAGCGCGACGTCGCGGATCGTACGATCCTCCGCCAGCGCCAGCTTCGACAGTTCGCTCGCGCGATCGTAGCCGATCACCGCCGCCAGCGCGGTGCACAGCGCGAGATCCTTCGCCACCAGATCGGCGCACCGCGCGCGATCGACGACCAGCCCGTCGACCGCCTTCTCGGCGAGGATGCGCGCGGCGACCGTCATCAGGTCGATCTGTTCGACGAGATTGCGCGCCATCACCGGCATCGCGACGTTGAGCTGGAGGAGCGATCCCAGGCCGCCGAGGCCGGCGAGCGCGATCGCGGCGTCGTTGCCGACCACCTGGATGCAGGCCTGGATGGCGGCCTCGCAGATCACCGGATTGACCTTGCCCGGCATGATCGACGAACCCGGCTGCACCGCCGGCAGGCGCACTTCGCCGAGACCGGCGCGCGGACCGCTCGCCAGCCAGCGCAGGTCGTTCGCCACCTTGCTAAGCGCGATGGCGATGCCGCGCAGCGCCGCCGAGGCCTGCACCACCGCGTCGCGCGCCCCCTGCGCCGCGACGTGGTCGCGCGCCTCGCGCAGCGGCAGCGCGAGGGCATCGCCGAGGTCGGCGATCACCAGCGGGGCGAAAGCGGGATGCCGCGCGGTGCCGGTCCCGACCGCGGTTCCGCCCAAGGGGAGGTCGCACAGCGCGCGCGCGGCGTCGTCCAGCGCGGCGCGCGCGCCGTCGATCTGCGCCGCCCAGGCGTCGAAGACCTGGTCGTAGCGGATCGGCGTCGCGTCCTGGAGATGCGTGCGGGCGACGGTGACGACGTCGGCGTTGGCCGCGGCCTGGCGACGCAGCGCGGCGGCGAGCGCCAGGAGCGCCGGATCGAGATCATCGCGGATGGCGATCAGCGCCGCGATCTGGGTCGCGCTCGGGAAGACGTCGTTCGAGGACTGGCAGAGATTGACGTGGTCGTTGGGATGCGCCGGGCGCTTGCCGCCCAATGGCTGCCCCGCGGCCTGGGCGCAGCGGTTCGCGATGACCTCGTTGAGGTTCATGTTGCTGCTCGTCCCGCTGCCGGTCTGGAACACGCTCAGCGGGAACTCGTCGCGCAGCGCGCCGCCGGCGATCTCGTCGGCCGCTCGCGCGATGGACGCGGCGACCTCGGACGGGAGCAACCCCAGGCGGCCGTTGACGCGCGCCGCGGCGGCCTTGATCCGCGCCATGGCGGCGATCACCGGCCACGGCATCGGCGACGCGAACGGGAAATTGGCTGCGGCGCGCGCCGTGCCGGCGCCGTAGAGCCGCTCCGCGGGGACCTCGATGACGCCCAGCGCATCGTGTTCCGGACGCGTACGCATGGCGGCACCCCGCGCTGACGATGCATCCCGATGACGATGCGGCCATCGCTCGACGACCGAGGTCGTACCGTCGCTTTCGCCGACCGTAGAGACGGCGCGGGTCGCAGAGCCGCAGGCGCGCGGACGCGCTCTATCGTGGGTCCGATCGCCCACGACAGCTCGGAGTCCGCCATGCCCGATATCCTCGAAGGAACCGTCCTCGACGTCGTCGACGGCGAGATGCTCGAACTGGAGGTGGAACGCGTGCAGTCCGAGGATCGCCGCCAGTACGGAGCCCGCGAACTGGTGCGCGTGACCGAGGCGGACCTGGCGACCCGTACCGACGCCGATGATGACGAGGCCGCGGCGCTGATGGCGCTGACCTACCAGAACCGCCGCGTGCGCTGCTACGTCGAGGAGCGCGACCGCCTCGGCCGCATCATCGGCGAGGTCGAGGTCCTGCAGCAGGCGGAACCGGGGGACGAGTTCGGTTTCCCGGAAGACGTGAGTTGAGCGCGAAACCGCAAGCGCGCAGTTTCAGCTCGAAGCTGAAAAGCTCGCAGCTCGTCGCGCCAAACGCGAGCTGCGCGCGCCGTCAGCTCTTCTTCTTGAAGAACCTGCTCGACAGTCGGCCGAACAGGCCGGACTTCCCACCGGCGGCCGGCACCGCCGCTGGGGCGGCGTTCTTCGCCTCGACCGGCTTGTCGGCGGTCTTGTCGTCGGCCGCGCGGTAGACCTTGCGCACGCCCTTCTGCACGACGTTGACGGTCGTGGTGTGCTTCGATTCGGGCTTGGGCGCCTTCGCGCGTTCCGGGGCCCGCGGGCGCACGGGTGGCTTCACGGCGTCCTTGGCGACGAGCTTCTGCGTGTCGGCGGTCTGCGGGTCCACCTTCTTGTCGGCGGAGGCCTTGCCATTGGCCGGGGCGGTTGACGGGGCCATCGGCTCGATGAACTGGTCCATGTCGGCGAAGTCGCCCGGATCGGCCGTGGCGGCCTCCTCGGCCTTCACCGTCGCGCTCACGGCGTCGAGCGTCGCGTGCTCGGCGGGCGAGAACGGGCTGACCAGACCGATCGGGGTGTGCGAACGCGGGTCGATGTCGTCGCGCGTCGCCGACGTCTCCGTCGGGTCGATCGGCGCGAGCACCGCCGGATCGAGGCCGGCGACCATCGGCTGCGGCGCGCGGCAGGCGAGACAGTAGACGACGCCGTTGACGCCGGACGGGATGGCGCGGCTGTGGAAGCCGCAGGCCTGGCAGTTGAAGCCGGCTTCGCGCGGCTCGCTCCGCGCCGCCGCGGGCGCCGCGGACGCCGTCGAGGCGCGCGGGACGATGCGCACGGCGTTGCAGCCGGGGCACCAGACCACCTTGCCGGCATAGTCGGACGAGATCTCGGCGTGGTGGCCGCACGACACGCAGTCGAACGCGACCTTGCCCGGCGCGACCGGGGCGCTGCCGGCGCGCGCGCGCGCGTCGGTCGCCGGCGCCGTGGCGACGACGCCGACCAGCTGCGGGGCCTCGCAGCCCGGGCAGCGGATCGCCTTGCCCTGGTAGTGCTGCGCGAGGCGCGCGTGGAAGCCGCAGGAGCCGCAGGTGAACGTGATCGGTTCGGCAGGGCTGGTGTTCATGCGGAAGCTCCTGGGACTGCCACGGCGGCTGGGAACGCGGGATTGTTCAGGCCGAACGACGGGATCAAGCCGCGCTGCGGCGCGGCATGGGGAAAAGGCGTCACGGTGTCATGCGCCGCGGGTCGTCGGCGGCGCGTCCGCGGGCAGCTCGACCGGGCTGAGATCGCGATTCGCGGGTCCGTTCATGACCCGCCCGTGCGGGTCGAAGCGCGACCCGTGCGCCGGGCAATCCCAGGACCCCTCCTCGGCGTTCCAGTGGACGATGCCCTTCAGATGCGGGCAGACCGCCGAGCACGCATGCCGGGTGCCGTCCGGGGCGCAATACACCGCCACCTTGGCCAGGCCGTGGCGGATCACCGCACCCGATCCCGGAGCGATGTCGGAGGAATCACCGTCGCCGCCCGTGACCCAGTCGCGGTATTGCACAGCCACGTTCGCGTTGTGCCGCCCGTATTCGCCGGCGGCGCGCAGGCGCTTGCGCGCCGGGTCGAACAGCGCGGCCCAGCGGTTGTCCCGACCCGCGATGAGGTCGCCGATGATCAGCGCGCCGACGACCCCGTTGGTCAGGCCGTTGCCAGAATCGCCGGTGATGATGTAGACGTTCTCGTCGACGGGATTCCGGCCGATGTAGCCGAGATCATCGACGGTCTCGACGATCTGACCGGACCAGCGGCTGGCGATCGGACCGGCCATGGGGATGCGCACGCGCAGCCAGCGTTCCAGGCGCAGGTAGCGCGCCTCGTAATCGTCCGCCTGGCCGACCTTGTGATCCTCGCCGCCGAGGACCAGCAGGTCCTCGGCATCGCCGGCGACGACGCGCAGGTAGTGGTACGGGTCGCCGCTGTCCCAATACAGCGCCGCCGGCACCGTCCCGCGCGGCACCGGCGCCGTGATGATGTAGGTGCGGTGCGGCTCGAGCTTGGTGTGCATGACGACGCGGTCGTTGATCGGCACGTTGGTGGCCACCACCACCGCCGAGGCGCGCACGACGTGCCCGGAGGCGGTGGTCACGGTCGGCCGCTTGCCGCCGGCGATGGTCGCGGCGTGGGTATGGCCGTGGATGCGCACGCCCTTCCTCGCCGCGGCCGCGGCCAGCCCGGTGAGGAAGCGCAGCGGGTGGAACTGCGCCTGGTCCGGGAAACGCAGGCACGGGCCGGTATCGAACGGCAGGCCGGGCACCGCGTCGAGCATCTCGGCGCCGATCAGGCCGGCGCGATGCGCGGCGGCGAGCTCGTCGGCGAGGATGTCCAGCGGGTCGCCGGGAGGCACGAAGAGGAAGCCGTCGACGCGGGCGAATCCGCACTCGATGCCCTCGTCGTCGCTCACCCCCTCGATCCAGTCGATGGCCGCGGCGTGGCTCTCGTAGGCGATGCGCGCGCCCTCGCCGCCGTGCACCCGCTCGAGCTCGTGGAAGTGGTCGTCGAGCGCGCTCGCCAGGTGCGCCGAGGTCCGTCCGGTCTCGCCGCTGCCGATCCGGCCATCATCGAGCAGCACCACGTCGCGGCCATCGGCCGCCAGGCGATAGGCGGTGGACAGCCCGGAGATGCCGCCGCCGATGACGCACACGTCGCACTCGAGGTGGCTCGCCAGGGGCGGGTGGTCGGGCGGCGCGGCGTCGAACCAGCAGGAACGGTTCTCGCCCGACGTGGTATCCGGATCCATGAGCATCTCCGCGGGCCGTGCGAGGCCACCGGGGATGATGCCAGACCGGATGCGCCGACAACGCGGGAACCCGATGCATCCAACAGGACGGTGAACTAGCCGCTGTCGATAGCGATCGACGACGACACGATCGCCGCATGGACAGCGAGAGCACCCTGCGCAGGCGGACCATCGGCGGCGTCGGCTCGGGCTGTTTCGTCGTCTTCGGCCTGCTGTTCTCCGGCTTCTGCAGCATCCCGCTCTACCTCCTGCTGACCGGCGGCGACGTGACGGTGAACGGACGGCCGGGACGCCCCGGCGACGCGTGGCTGCCCGCCCTGCTGGTGGCCGGCGGCCTCGCCATCACGGGCTTCCGCAGCCGGCGCATCGTCGACCTCGACGAGAGGGCGATCGAGACGACGACCGGCTGGTTGTTCTGGACGACGACGAAGCGCGAGGCGATCGGCGACTGGCGGTCGGTGGAGATCCGACCACCCGAACGGCGCGGCAGCGGCAAGAACCGCTACACGGCGATCCCGGTCATGCTCAATGGATCGCACGGCGCCCACGAGATCGACGCCCCGCGGCACGAGCACGACGCCCGTCGCCTGGCCGAATGGCTGGCACGCGGCGCGAACCTGCCGCTGCGCGACGCCAGCGCCGGCGACGTCGTCGAGCGCGCTCCGGACCGCCTCGACGAACCGCTCGTGGCGCGGATCCGCGCGGAGGACCTGCAGGCGCCCGAGCCGGAGCGCAATCGCCTGCGCCGCGAGGACCTGATGCACGGCGTGCGCATCCGCGTGCCGCCGTCGAGCGCGCTCCTGCTCTCGCCGCTGATGCTCCTGCCGCTGCTCATCCCGTTGCTGTTCTGGTGGTTCCTCTGGCGACCCGGGCTCGCCCGGTCGGCGGACGGCTCGACCGCATCGACGCTCTTCCTCTACGCGCCGCTGCTGATGGTCGTCCTGCCGCTCGTCGGCATGATCGTCTCGGCGCTGCGCGGCGGGACGTTCGGCTACCGGATCGACGTCGACGCCAGCGGCCTGCGCGCGCTGCGCAAGGACATCCCCGCGACCGAGCTCGAGGAGCTGCGCGTCGTCTCGTCGGGGAGGTTCGGCGGCCGCTGCCTGCGCGCGACGTCCGACCGCGCCGATCTGCGCCTCGGCGCGGGGCTGCGCGACGACGAGCTCGCCTGGCTGCGCGCGACGATCCTGCGCGCGCTCAAGGGCTGACCGCGCCGACGCGGCGCAGCGACGCCGGCGTCCGTCCGCGCCGCGAGCGGAACACGTGGTAGAAGCGGCTGAGGCTGGGAAAACCGGTGGCCGAGCCGATCTCGATGATCGGCGTCCTGGTCGTGGTCAGCAGGCGCTCGGCGGCGCGCACGCGCACCTCGGCGAGGTGGTCGATCATCGTCCGTCCGGTCGCGCGGCGGAAGAGCACGTGGAACTGGCTGCGCCCGAGCCCGGACAGCGCCGCCATGCGCGCGACGGTGATCGGCTCGGCGTAGCGGTCCTCGATGTAGCGCAGGACCTCCTCGAGGCGCTCCGGCGCCGGGCTGGGGCGGAACTCGTCGGCGAGCGCCGGCAGCACGCGTTCGTCGCGCAGGATCGTCAGCAGCACCTCGTGCATGCGCAGCTTGATCGCGGCGCGCCAGCCGGGACCGCGCTCGCGGCATTCGCGCACCAGGTCGGCCAGCCCGCGCGCGACCGCCCGCGCGCCGACCGGCGACAGCGGCACGCGGTTGTCGCCGGCCAGCGCGCGACGGCGCAGGTGCGCGAGCACGATGCGCAGCGCGGCGTCGCCATCGTCCTCGCCGCCGACCACGGCGACGTCGAAGTTCACCACCAGCGCCTGGCAGGCGCCGCCGGGCAGGCCGTTCGAGTTGTGGTCCTGGCCGGCCGGGAAGAAGAACAGCTCGCCCGCCGCGTTCTCGACCTGTCGCGCGGCGGTCAGCTGCAGGCAGCGCCCGGACTCGCACCAGAACAGCTCGTGCATCGCGTGGTGGTGGATCATCGGCGTCGACACGTGGCCGATGTCGATGGCGAACGCGGTGAACGGCGTGGGCACCAGGCCGATGGAGCGCATGCGGATGATCCGGGAACCGCCGCGACGGTCAAAATCGCGGCTGACGTGCACCCAGCATCGCGGACCGGACAATCGAGCAAGCGCCATGGACGAACGAGGAAGATGCCGCGCCCGCCGGGCTTACGATGACGCGACCGGAGAACGCATGGGCAGGACGCGGATCATGGTGGTCGGATGCGGCGGCATCGCCGGGGCATGGCTGCCGACGCTCAGCGCGCATCCGGATGTCGAGATCGTCGGCCTTGTCGACCTCAACAAGGACGTCGCGCGGAAGCGCGCCGACGAGTACAAGCTCGCGAACGCCGTGGTCGGCGACGACGTGCGCGCGATGCTCGCCGCCGCGAAGCCCGAGGTGGTGTGCGACCTCACCATCCCGGCGGCGCACGCCGAGGTCACCATCGCGGCGCTCGACCACGGCTGCCACGTGTTGGGCGAGAAGCCGCTCGCCGACAGCCTCGACAACGCCAAGCGCATGCTCGTCGCCGCGCAGCGCAACAAGCGCACCTACGCCGTGATGCAGAACCGGCGCTTCAACCCGCGCATGCGCCAGCTCCGGCGTCTCATCGCCGCCGGCACCATCGGCGACATCGTCGCGGTGAAGAGCGACTTCCAGATCGGCGCGCACTTCGGCGGCTTCCGCGATCGCATGAAGCACGTGCTGATCCTCGACATGGCGATCCACACCTTCGACCAGGCGCGCATGCTGACCGGGGCAGACGCGACGCAGGTCTGGTGCAAGGAGTGGAACCCCAAGGGCTCGTGGTACGACCACGACGCCGCGGCCATTGCCGTGTTCACGATGTCGGGCGGCGCGCGCTACACCTACTACGGGAGCTGGTGCGCCGAGGGCTGCAACACCTCGTGGGAGGCCGAGTGGCGCATCACCGGCACCGAGGGCACCGTGCTGTGGGACGGCAACGACCTGTTCCGCTGCCAGCGCGTCGCCAAGCGCGGCGAGTTCTTCAGCACGATGGAGGACGTCGTCGTCCCCCCCGCCGAGCCGGACGATCGCGTCGGCCAGCACGACGGCTGGATCAAGGACACCATCGCCTGCCTGCGCTCCGGCCGAACGCCCGAGACCGTCTGCACCGACAACGTCAAATCGCTGGCGATGGTCTTCGGCGCGATCGAGAGCAGCGATAGCGGCGCAACCGTCTCGATCGGCTGACGACGACGCGCGGCGCGACCCGCATCACGCGAACGGCGCCGCGCGGCGCCGCCACGCCGCCGGCGGCGCGCCGAGCACCGCCCGGAACTGGCGACCGAACAGCTTGGCGTCGCGGTAGCCGATGGCCTGGGCGACGGCTTCGGCGGTCTCGTCGCCCGCGGCCAGTCGCGCGGCGGCGAGGCGGATCCGCTCGCGGACGATCCAGGCGCGCGGCGCGACCCCGGTGGCGCGGCGGAACGCGCGCGTGAACCAGTCGTGCGTCAGGCCGGCGGCGCGCGCGAGGTCGCGCGGCGAGCACCACGGGTCGCGCTCGACGAAGGCGGCGAGCCGCGCCAGCAGCGCCGGCGCGAGGCCGCCCTGCGCCGGCCCAGCCGATCGCGCGAGCGCGATCAGGAGCGTCGCGCCCGTCGCGCGCAGCGCCGCCGACGCGACGTCCGCGCGCGCGAGCTCAGCCAGCACGCCGTCGAGCGCGCGGCGCAGATCCGCGTCGACGCGGACGGCGAACGGCGCCGCGGCCAGCGTGAGCCGATCGGCGCCGCGCGTCGCCACCAGCCGGAAGCGCTCGACCGTCGGCGCCGGCCGCGCCGCGACGAAGCGGAACGGCGCGCCCGCGGGGACGAAGCACAGCTCGCCCGCGCCGACCGCGACCAACGCGTCGGCGGCCAACGCCGCGGTCATCCGTCCGCGCGCGACGACGTAGACCAGGTCCTGCTCGATCGCCCGGAGGCCGGTGTCCCAGCCCGCCGCCGCCGTGAAGCGGGCGCGCGGGAACCCCAGCAGCGTCGGCACGACCGATACCGCCGGGTCGTCCAGCAGCGTCGCCCAATCGACCGATGCGCTCGCCATGCCCGATCTATCGCGGATGGGCACCACCGGTCCAGTGCGATCTGACACCCGTCGGCGCGGTTGCCGGACGGCCCCTGCGCTGGGTAGAATACGGCGGACAAACCCCATGCTCGAACGCCACGACGCCGCCCACCGCCGCGACCCGCTGCACGTCGACCTCACCGCCGATCTGGTGATCGTGGGCGGCGGCATGGCGGGGACCTGCTGCGCGATCACCGCCGCGCGGCACGGGCTGCGGGTCGTGCTGATGCAGGACCGCCCGGTGCTGGGCGGCAACGCGTCGAGCGAGGTGCGCCTGTGGGTGCTCGGCGCCACCTGCCACCTCCATTCGAACGCGCGGTGGGCGCGCGAGGGCGGCGTGATCGACGAGATCCTCGCCGAGACGCTGTGGCGCAACGCCGAGGCCAACCCGCTGATCTTCGACATCGTCCTGCTCGAGAAGGTCCGCGCCGAGGGCAACATCACCCTGCTGCTCAACACCGCGGTGCACGACTGCGAGAAACGCGACGCCGACACCATCGCCGCGGTGCGCGCCTTCAATTCGCAGAACTCGACCCGCTACACCGCGCGCGCGCCGCTGTTCGTCGACGCCAGCGGCGACGGCATCCTCGGCTTCACCGCCGGCGCGGCGTTCCGCATGGGCGCCGAGACCGCCGCCGAGTTCGGCGAGAAGTTCGCGCCCGAGGAGGGCTACGGGCACCTGCTGGGCCACTCGATCTACTTCTATTCCAAGGACACCGGCCGCCCCGTCGAGTTCACCGCGCCGTCGTTCGCGCTGAAGGACATCGAGCGCGAGATCCCGCGCTTCAGGGGCTTCGACGCCGACACCGAGGGCTGCCGGCTGTGGTGGATCGAATGGGGCGGGCGCAAGGACACCGTCCACGCCAGCGAAGAGATCAAGTGGGAGCTCTGGAAGGTGGTCTACGGGGTCTGGGACTACCTGAAGAACTCGGGCAAGTTCCCGCAGATGGCGAACAAGACGCTCGAGTGGGTCGGGCACATCGCCGGCAAGCGCGAGAGCCGGCGCTTCGAGGGCGACGCGATGCTGCTGCAGCAGGACGTGGTCGGCGCCGCGGTCCACGCGGACGATGTCGCCTTCGGCGGCTGGGCGGTCGACCTGCATCCCGCCGACGGCGTCTACTCGAAGCATCCCGGCTGCACGCACTGGCGCGGCCGCGGCATCTACGGCATCCCCTACCGCTGCCTGTACAGCCGCAACATCGGCAACCTGTTCCTCGCCGGGAGGATCCTGAGCGCGAGCCACGTCGCCTTCGGCTCGAGCCGCGTGATGGGCACCCTGGCCTACGCCGCGCAGGCGGTGGCGGTCGCCGCGGCGATCTGCAGCCGCGATGGCGTCCTGCCGCGCGCGGTCGCCGCGGGCGAGCGGCTCGATGAGCTGCAGCGTCGCGTGATGCGCGACGGCCACCACCTGCCCGGCCGCGCGTATCGCGATCCGGCGAACCTCGCGGCGCGCGCGACCGTATCGGCGTCGTCGGTCCTGCGTCTCGCCGAGCTGCCGCCCGATGGACCGGCGATCGCGATCCCCTGGGGCTGCGCGCAGCTGCTGCCGCTCGCGGCGGGGCGCGTCCCGCGCTTCACGCTGTGGTTCGAGGCCGAGCAGGCCACGACCGCCACCGTCGAGCTGCGCATCTGCAGCCGGATCGGCTGCTTCACCCCCGACGTCGTGCTGGCCCGGCGCGAGCTCGCGCTGCATGCGGGGCGGCACGCGGTGGACATCGATCTCGCGATCGACCTGCCGGCGACGCAGTACGCCCAGCTGTGCGTGGTCGCCGCCGGCGGCGCGAGCATCGTCACCTCGCAGGCATTGATCAGCGGCGTGCGCGCCGGATTCATCCACCACGCGCAGAACCCGCCGTCGGACATCGGCGTCGACTCCTTCGACTGGTGGACGCCGCTGCGCCGACCGGGGGCACAGAACGCCGCGCTGCGCTGCGATCCGCCGCTCGACGCGTTCGTCCCCGGGAACGCCATCAACGGCTGGAACCGGCCGACGACGTCGCCCAACACGTGGGTCGCCGATCCCGCCGACCGCGAGCCGACGCTCGTGCTGCGCTGGGACGCGCCGACGACCATCGGCTGCGTCGAGCTGTTCGGCGATCCCGATCACGAGCACCCCATGGAGCACGTGCTGATGCGCCATCACGACCGCGTCAGCCCGTACCTGCTGCGCGCGTTCGAGATCCGGGACGAGCACGGCGCCCTGATCCACGCGGTGAGCGGCAACCACCAGGGCCGCGTCGTCGCGCGCTTCGCCGCGCCCGTCGCGGTGCGCGAACTGCGCATCGGCGTGCTGGAGATGAACGGACCCGCGCCGGCGGCGATCGCCGAGGTCCGCTGCTACGCGAGATGAACGCGGCCGCGGCCGCTCAGCCGCCCGGCGCCGGCGCCACCGGCACCGGCAGGTGCACGCGCAGCGCGCGCGTCGGCTGGGCGGGGAGCAGCAGCCGGCGACCATCGCCCGGCGGACGGCCCTGCATCTCGGTCCACGCCGCGTCGCTCAGGCCGGGCGGGCGAGTGCCCGGATCGGGCGCGAGGGCGAATCCGCCGGCAGCGACGTCGTAGCGCAGGCGCACCTCGACGCCGCCGCCGGCGACGACCAGCGGTCCGACGAGCAGCTCGGCCGCAGCCTGCGTCGCCGGCGCGATCAGGGGCGATCGCGCGTGCAGGCGCCACGCCAGCCGCACCAGGCGGTGACGCAGCGCCGCGGAGCGGCCGCCGACGGGGAGCGCGGCGTCGGCGGACAAGGCCAGCGGCAGCGGTGAACGCAGGTCGGCGAGCGCCGGGGAGATGTCGGCGCCATCGGCGGCCGCGACCAGCGCCTGCATCAGCGTCGCGAGATCGTCGGCGGAGGCCGCCATCACCGGACGGGCCTGGTCGAGCGCCGGATACCACGCATCGATGCCGGCCAGCTCATATCTCGGCGACCGCTCGAGGACCGTGCCGGCCGCCCAGCGCTGCGGCCCGGGATGGTGCCCATCCACCCAGAGGTCGGCCATCCATCCGGCGCCGAGCGCCGCTTCGCCGCGCCAGGCCGAGGCGGGCCGATCGGGCGGCGCTTCGCGGGCCCAGCGCTCCATGCGCTCGGGAGCGGCGATGCCGATCAGGCCCGCGCACAGCCAGGTATCGTCGCGCAGCGCCGCGCACCAGTCCCCGAACGTCGCTTCGCCCAGGGAGTGCGGCATCGACGTCAGGCGCCGGCTGCGGTCTACCAGGTCCAGCCCGACCGCATCGCCGACCAGCACGAGGTCGCGACCGGCGTTGGCGAGCGCCCGGATCGCCGACATCGCTTCGCGCATCATCCACGGATCGGGACCGCCGTGAGCGGCCGACCGTCGCAGCGCCGCGAGCGTGATCGCGTCGGCGCGCATGGCATCCAGGTCGGCGGTGCCGTCGGCGAGCGCGCGCAGGCTGTCGTGCGCGCCATCGCCGGCCTCGCCGCGGGGCAGGGCGCCGCCGAGCATGCCGAAACGCTTCCACAGATCGGTGCGCCGCCGCCGCGTCGGACGCGACCAGCCCTGCACGCGCCGCATCAGCTCGTCGTCGGCCGCCGCGTCGCCCGGCGGCAACGCGGCCAGGTACTCGTGCGGCGAGGCCGCGACGCCGCGCGCGCGCAGATCGTCGCGCACCGCCGCGAGGCGGACCATGCCTTCCTGATCCTGGACCGGCGCCGCCAGCCACCCGAGCGCCAGTCCGGGCGCGACCCAGGGCAGCACCCGGCCGCGGAGTTCGAGCCGCAGCGGCCCGTCGCCGCGCGTCGCGGTGACGGTCGATGGCCCGGCGCCGGTCAGCGCCGCGAAGCGCGCCATCCACGACGTCGCGCGGGGCATGACGTCGGCGGCGCGCAGCACGGTGTGCCACGGTCCCGACGTCGCCGGCACGGGCATGCCATCGCCGAGCGCCTGCGCGGCCTGCGCCGCCGCGCACCACGTCGCCAACGCGTCCGCGTCGATCGCGAACCACACGGCGGCCCCCGGAGCCGGGCGGCCGCCGAGGTTGGCGATCGGCGCCGGCGAGGTGCGCAGGCGGCGCCACGCGTCGATGCGCTCGACGTCGTCGGCGAACAGCCAGGCGTCGTCGTCGCGGGCCATGGCGCCGCCGCCGACGGCGAACGCCGCGCCGCCGGCCGGCACGGCATCGACCTCGTCGAGGGCGGCCGCCGCGACCAGCGCGTCCATCGCCGCCGAGCGCGGCACGCGCACGATCCCGCGCCGCTGATCGATCAGCATCGCCATCCAGGTGCCGTCGCAGCCGCGCGCGACCTCGGATGGATCGAGCTCGAGCTCGAGGTCCGTCCCGGCGGCCACCGCGTCGCCGATCAGCTCCAGCCCGGGGATGGCCGCGACGGCCTCCGCCAGCGCCGCGCCGTCGACGCCGATCGCCGCGACCATCACCGCGTTCGCGGGCACCTGCGCGATCACCCGGGCGTCGATGGGCGCCAGCCAGTCGCCGCGGATGCCCGGCTCGCACCAGCCGCGGCCGTCGGGCGTGACGCCCGCGCGCAGCATGCGCGCGGTGACCAGATCGATCAGCGCCGCGAGCGCGACGGCCGCGCCGGGCCGCTGCCGCCCGGCAGGGCGCAGCGAGTCCCTGGGCAGCTGGCGCAGATCGACGGCGACCTGCCAGCCCGGCGCGATCGCGTCGATCGACGGCGCGGCGATGCGCTCGTGCGCCAACGCGACGCGATCCTCCGTCGCCGTCACCGCGTAGCCGGCACGCCAGGCGGCGACGCGCTGGCTGAACGCCATGGCCGTCGCGGGGTCGACGACGCCGCCCCAGGTCGCGGCGACGATCGGCAGCGCGCGATCGTCGCTGACCGGCAGGCCGGCGCCGATCACCGCGAGCCGCGTCGGCGGCGCCGGCGGGGCGGTGCCGACGCGTTCGCGCCACCAGCCGGCGCCCGCCGCGAGCGACTCGGCCCACCAGCCGGCGACCGGCTCGCCCGGCGCGATGCCGTCGGCGGCGGCGTATTCGAGGCGGATGAACGGAGCGCTCTCGGCGGCGGCTGCTCCGGTCAGCAACGCGGTGATCAGCCAGGCGCGGAGCATGACGGCGATCGTCGGCATCGGCCGACGCGCTGCAAAGCCGGCTATGCGCCGGGCGGATCCGTGCGCGGCGCGGGTCGCCACGCCGACCACGCCAGCCCGACCACCGCCGGCGCCAGCGGCGCGGCGACCACGGCCAGCGCCGTGGCGACGTGCCGTGCCTCCCCCGACGCCATCATCGGCCAGGTGAAGATGAACAGGTCGCAGGCCAGGTGCGACAGCACGACCGTCAGCGCGTCGTAGCGGAAGAACGCCCAGCCCCAGACCATCCCGACCAGGGCCAGCGCCAGCGGCCGCGCCCACGCCGGCTCGGCCGGCGGCAGGAAGGTCATCGTGCTGTGCATCAGGCCGTAGATCGCCGCCGGCGCGATGATCGCCAGCCAGCGCCGACCGGTGCGGCGATCGATCCACGCGCCGGCGAAGAAGCGGTAGCCGAGCTCCTCGATCAACGCGATGTGCAGGAAGAAGCACAGCGTGATCGCCGCCGGCGCCGCGCTGTTGAGCGGGAAGAAGAAGAACCCGCGCGGCTGCAGCGCGCTCGGCGCGCCGACCAGCCAGCCGAGCGCGACCACCGCCACGGTCAGCACGCCGCCGCACACCAGGCCGAGCAGGAAGCCGCGCAGCGACGCGGCGATGACGCGCGGATCGGCGCAGCGGCCGCTCGCCAGCAGCCACAGGCTGGCGCCGCGATCGGCGGGCACCGGCCGCGCGCCGGCGCTGTCGCGCCACCAGTCGCGCCGCCGCGCCGGCTCGCGGTCGATCGCGTCGCCGGCGGCGAGGAAGGCCAGCAGCACGACCATGATCGCCACGTTCTCGACGTTCCACTCGACCAGCAGCTTCGCGTCGGCGATCCAGCGCGGCCACAGCGGATCCCACTGCTCGTGCAGCAGCGCCTGCTGGCCGAGGTCGACCGCCACCAGCAGGACGAGGATCAGCGCCACCAGCCGCGCCGCCGGCACCAGGCGCACGCCGCCGCGGCGCAGGCGGTCGAAGAACACGGCGAGCGCGGCGACCGCCGCCGACGCCAGTCCGGCCATGCCCAGCGCCTGCAGGCCGTCCATGCCGGCGCGATCGACGCGGATCCGACGCTCGAAGGACGCGGGCACGACCACCGCCCGCTGCGCGCGCGCGACCTGGTCGCCGGCGACCAGCACGTCGACGCGCTCGCGCAGCTCCGGCTGATCGCTGTAGCGGCGCTCGAAGGTCAGCTCGTGGTCGCGGCGCTCCGGGCGCTCGTGGCGCGCGCGTCGCGTCGGCGCGTACGCCGCGACCGGCAGCCCGAGGCGATCCGCGAGCGTCGCGCGCGCCAGCGCCTCGGCCGCGGGCTCGGACAACGACGCGCCGGGCGCGTCCTCCTGCACGCCGCGCTGGAAGCCGAGCACGCGCCCGTCCGGATGGAGGAACATGGTCAGCGAGTCGGCGTCGCCGGCGCGCTTCCAGGTCGCGCGCACCTGCGCCACGGGCAGGCCGGCGCGGATCAGCTCCTGCGCCCGCTCGCGGCCGAAGGCGTGCTGGAGGTAGTCGAGCGCCGGCTCCTCGACGCGCAGGCGCGCGCCGCGCTGGGCGCCGTCGGCGAAGCCCAGGGCGGCGACCTGGGCGAGCTCGGCTTCGCCCGGCGCATCGCGATGGGCGAAGAGGTCGACGTCGACCAGCGGCCACAGGCGCCCGAGGTTGGCGAAGCACAGCGCGCCCGCGCACAGCGCGACGATCAGCAGCAGGACGTCGCCGCGTCGCATCGGACGGATGCTGCGTCGGCGCGGCGACGATGCCAGTTCAACGCTTCGGCTCGCTGCGCACGGCGGCGCGCCGTCCTCGCGCCGAGCCTCGAGCGCTCAGGCCGCTTCGCGCACCGCGATCGGCTCCGCGACCACACCGGCCGCGCGCAGCGAGCGCCGCGCCTGCCACGCGACCAGCGCCAGCGCGGCGATGCCGAAGACGATGCCGACCGGGATCGTCCAGCCGAGCCCATCGGCGGCGCCCATCAGCGCATCCGGACCGGCGGTGGCGCCGACGGCGACCCACACCGCGGTGAAGGGCAGCATGCCCAGCCAGCTCGCGATCAGGCACTTGCCGAACGGCACCTGCGACAGGCCGTAGAGGTAGTTCTGCACCTGCGACGGGATCAGCGGGCTCATGCGCAGCAGGAAGACGATGCGCCCACCCTGGGCGCCGAGCGCGCGGTCGCACGCCGCGAGCCACGGACGCTTCTCCATCCACGCCGCCGCGCGCCGCCGGCCGAGCGAGCGCGCGATCCAGAACGCCGAGACGATGACCACGGTCGCGGCGACGTAGGTGACGGTCAGTCCGAGCCCGAGGCCGTAGACGAATCCGGCCAGCAGCACGAACGGTCCCTTCGGCAGCACCAGGCTCCAGGCGATGAACGCGGCGACGAAGGCGGCGCCGCCGATGACGCCCTGGGTCTTGATCCATTCCGCATAGCCGCTGCCGGCGGCGAGGACGGCGCCGAGATCGACCTGCCAGACCGCGACGCCGAGTCCGATCACGGCGAGCGCGAGGGCCAGGCGACGGATGACGACGAGGGCGGTGCGCATCGGCATGGATATATGACGCGGCGGCGCGCCGCGCCAGCACGACCGGGTGTGCAGACGGTTCAACTGGTGAGACGAAGGGCCTGGTGTCGAGGGTTCGCGCGCAAGCTCACCGCAACCGTGTCACAGCAGCGCGATCGCCGGCACAGGCGGGCGGTCGCAACGTAGGCCGTCGCAACCTTACGGAGCACGCCTGTCATGGCCGAAGTCATCCGCCGCGTCCGTCCCACGCCGAGCGACGCCTACCTGGCGAATCCGCACAAGGGCAACTGCACCTTCCAGCATTTCAACGGCGACGACCTGTTCGATGGCCACTGGTCGGAGGTCGGTCCGACGACCTTTCCCGAGCGCAGGCATCCCGGGGTGACGCCGCACTACCTGCCGAGCACCGTCGCTTATTGCCGGTGGTTCTGGCAGGTGCTCGAGCCGTCGCCCGGGGCGTACGACTTCTCGATGATCGAGGGCGCGCTGCGGACCGCGGACGCGCGCGGCCAGACGCTGGCGATCCGCCTGATGGCGTACGGGCACACGCCCGACCTCTTCGTGCCGGACTGGTACCAGGCCACGCACGGCATCAGCGACGGGCAGCCGGACCACGACTCGCCCGCGTACCTCCGCCACTGGGGCGATCTGGTGCGCGAGGCGGGGCGCCGCTTCGACGGCGACCCGCGCCTCGAGTCGATCGACATCGCCTACATCGGGCCGTGGGGCGAGGGCGCGGGGCGATGCAGCCGCGAGCAGTGCCGGCGCTTCGCCGCGCTGTGGAAGGAGGCGTTCCCGAACACCCCGCGCCTCGCGCTGATCGAAGGCGCGCAGATGGAGGAGGGCCTCGCCACCGGCTCCGGCTGGCGCTGCGACTGCTACGGCGACCTGAGCGCCAACGGCAGCGAGTGCGTGCTCAAGAACGATTCGTGGAACCACACCATGGAGGCGTACCCGCGCGAGATCTTCGAATCCGGCGCCACCGACACGTGGAAGACGGCGCCGGTGCATTTCGAGACCTGCTGGACGCCGTCGTGGTGGCACCAGCGGGGCTGGGACCTGCCGTTCATCCTGCAGCAGGGCCTGAAGTTCCACGGCACCTACTTCATGCCCAAGTCGCTGGCGATCCCGGAGTCCTACATCGCGCCGCTGAGCGACTTCTGCAAGCGCCTCGGCTACCGCTTCGTTCTGCGCAACGCGCTGATCCAGTCGCCGGTCGCGCTCAGCGACGGCGGCGTCCGTCTCCAGCTGTGGATCGAGAACATCGGCGTCGCGCCGATCTACCGCCGCTACGATCTCGCCGTGCGCCTGCGCCAACGCGATCGCCAGGAGGTCGTGCTCGTGCCGGATGTCGACGTCCGCGCCTGGCTGCCCGGCGACGCGTGGGTCGACCGCACCATCCGCCTGCCGCCGGGCTTCAAGCCCGGTTGGATCGACCTGGCCGTCGGCCTGGTGACGCCCGGCACGGCCAAGCCGCGGGTGAAGTTCGCGGTGAAGGAGCAGTTCGCCGACGGCTGGGTATCGCTCAACGGCATCGAGGTGGATTGAGGGCCCGGGCGGCCTGGAGGCCGCGGCGCCAGACACATCGCCGGCGGATGCGTCGGTGGCTCCATGTCTTTTCTCGTTAGCGTGGGGCGCATGGAAGGTCAGCTCGACGCCGATCGGCTCCACATCCGCGTCTTCATGGCGGCTGCCATCCGGATCGACCGGTCGTGGGCGCAGACCAACGTCTGCAGCGCCTACTGGCGGCTGTATGTCAATTCCAGCGCCGGCGCGGCGGCGCGGCTGAGCGACGGGCGGCTCTACCCGCTCGGTCCGGGCGCGGCGCATTTCATCCCGGCGTGGATCCGTTGGGATTGCGTCAACCGCGAGCCGCTCGATCACCTCTACGTGCACTTCGATCTGGTGGGCATTCCCGGCGCGCTGCTGCGCGACGCGTTGCCCGAACCCCGATCGCTGCCGCTGACGCCAGCGCTGGCGGCGGTGATGCACAGCCTGCGCGCTGCGCTCGGCGCGGGATCGTGGCTGCGTCCGTCGGCGTTGTTCTCGGCGAAGTCCGCGGTCGACGCGGCGCTCGCGGATCTCGTCGCGTCGCTGCCCGATTCCACCGCCACCCGGCTCTTCGCGCCGCTGCGCGGCGGCAGCCCGGTCGCGCCGGCCCTGGCCGCGATCGATGGCGACCTCGGCGCCGAGCTGACCAATCCCGATCTCGCGCGGCGCTGCGGCTGCTCGGTCGACCACTTCGTCCGCCTGTTCCGCCGCCACGTCGGCCAGACGCCCGCGCAGTACGTGCTCGAGCGCCGCGTCGCCGCCGCCGGCCAGGCGCTGGCGTTCAGCGACGAGCCGATCGATGGCATCGCCGAGCGCCTCGGCTTCCCCGACCGCTTCTACTTCAGCCGGGTCTTCGCCCGCCGCATGGGCGTGCCGCCGGCGGCGTACCGGCGCGCGCGGCACGCGTGAGCTGGAGGCTCAGCGGCAGACGAAGCGGTAGCTCCCCGATGCCACCCGCAGCGCGCGGCGATCGGCGCGGGTGGGCGCGTCCGCGGCGACGGCCACGCCTTCGGCTTCGGCGAACGGCTTCCCACCCTCGCTGATCGAGGCGCGCGCCGGCAGGTAGACCAGCGCCGGCGGACCCGGCGGGATGGTGACGTCGAGCATGAACACGCCGTCGTGGCCGAGCGTCCAGCTGCTGGCCACCGGTCCGCGCGGCGTCGGCAGCTCGGCCTTCGCCCAGGTGCAGCCGCCGACCGGCTGCGGATCGATGACGATCGCCGCGTAGCCGCGCGATCCGCGCGCCTGGTCGATGCCGGCCAGCGCCTTGACCATCCACGCCGCAACGTCGCCGAACATGATGTGGTTGAGCGACTGCTCGCCCTTCCAGTCCTCCCACAGCGTGGTCGCGCCCTGGCCGAGCCACCAGCCCCAGCCGGGCTGTTCCGTCCGGGTGAGCATGCGCATGGCGACATCGTCGCGTCCGGCGTCGTGCAGCGCGTTGAACAGGTACTTCGCGCCGAGGATCCCCGCGTCGATGTGGCCGCCGGTCGCGTCGACCGCGGCGACGATCCTGGCGACCGTGGCGCGCGCGAGCGCCGGCTCGCCATCGTCGATCATCCCCTGGTGCAGCGCGCACGACAGCGCGCACTGGCTGTCGTTGGCGACGCCGCCGTCGGCGCGCACGAAGCGCTTCCGGAAGGTCGCGCGGATGGTCGCGGCGAGCTCGCGGTAGCGGCGCTCGTCATCCGCCTTGCCGAGCAGCTTCGCCGCCTCGGCCACGATCAGCGCGTCGACGTGCCAGTAGGCGGTCGAGGTCACCTCGACCGGCGTCTCCGCCTTCCAGAACAGCCAGTCGCCCAGGCCCCACGGGATCACGCCGTCGACCGCGCGCGTGCCCAGGAAGTCGACGTAGCGCTTGAGGCGGTCGTAGTGCCGCGTCAGCGCCCACGCGTCGCCGGTGGCGCGATAGAGGTACCAGCAGATCAGCGGATACGCGCTGTCCCACGCCGGGCCGTTGCCCCACGCGTAGCCCCAGCCGCTCGACGGGACGATGCCCGGCAGCATGCCGTCGTCGCGCTGCTCGTCGTGGAGATCGTCGAGCCACTTCTCGTAGAACGCGGCGGCGTCGAACGCGGCCAGGCCGAACTCGCAGGCGAGGTGCGCGTCGCCCGTCCAGCCGTTCTTCTCGCGGTGCGGGCAGTCGGTCGGGATCGACTGGGCGTTGGCGCGGTACGACCAGACGGTCGCTTCGTAGATCCGGTTGACCAGCGCGTCCGAGCAGGAGAAGCGCCCGGTGCGCGGCGAATCGGTGGCGTGCGCGCGCATCACGATCATGTCCGGGGTCAGCGCGCCCGGCCAGCCGGTGACCTCGATGAAGCAGCCGCCGTGGTACGAGAAGCGCGCCTCCCAGGTCTCGCGCGCGCCGCCCTTGCAGACGTACTCGTCGGTCTGGAAGCGCTGCGGCGGCTCGGTCTTCGTCATGTGCTCGCCGGTCTTCGCGGTCGCGAGGCGACCGCGCTCGTCCAGGCGCTCGCCGTAGCGCAGCGTGATCACCGTTCCGGGCTTCGCGCCCGAGACCGTGATGCGCGAGTGGCCGGCGCAGTTCTGGCCGAGGTCGACGAGGTGCACGCCGGGCTGCGGCTCGCGGATCGAGCGCGGGGTGATCGTGTCGTGCACGCGGATCGGCGGGCATCCCTCCCAGGTCAGCAGCCCGGGCGGCCCGTCGACGGCGATCGCCGGCTGCCAGTCGCGCGCGTCGTACCCCGGGGCGTCCCAGCCCGGGCGCTCGAGCCGCGCGTCGTAGGTCTCGCCGCCGTAGATCGAGTCGTAGACGATCGGTCCGGTCGCGGTGGTCCAGCTGGTGTCGCTCGTCACCACCTCGTGCCGGCCGTCGGCGTAGTCGAGGTGCAGCTCGCAGAGCAGCTTCGGCGCGCTGCGCCACGGCGCCTTGTCGAAGTACCACACGGCGAGCGTGTGCACGTCGTACCACGCCGTGCCGAGCTGCGCGCCGAGGACGTTGTCCCCCTGCCTGAGCGCGGCGGTGACGTCGTGCGCGACATACAGCGCGCGGCGATCGAAGCGGGTGTAGCCGGGCTCGAGCAGCGCGTCGCCCAGCGTCGCGCCGTTGAGCGAGAACTCGCCGTAGCCCAGCCCGCAGGCGTACAGCCGCGCGCGGGTCAACGTGCCGCGCACCGCGAACGGCTTGCGCATGAGCGGCGCCGGCTGCGGACCGAGCGCGGTGGTGCGCGCGATCCAGCGCGCGCTCCACCGCGCCTTGTCGGTGAAGCCCATCTCCCAACGCGCCGGCGCGCTCCAGGGTCCGGCGACGCCGTCGCGATCGAACACCCGCACCTTCCAGAACAGCGCCTCGCGCGGCGCCGGGGCGGCACCGGCGTAGACCGCGCGCGATCGCGTCGCTGCGACGCGACCGCTGTCCCAGCGATCGCCGCGATCGTCGGCCAGCGTCACCGCCGATGCGGCCACCAGCACCTGGTACGCGGTCTGCGCGTCGCCGCGGCGCATCGAGCGCACCATCCAGGTCAGGCGCGGCGCGACGCGATCGACGCCGATCGGGTCGTCCAGGTGTTCGCAGCGCAGATCGACGGCGGTGGCGGGCATGGCGACGGCTCCGTGCAGGGAAGCCACGACGGCGATCAGCGCCGCGACGGAACGCGCGGCGACGGTCGTGGACATGCGCGGGGACGCTGGCGACGCCAGGTCCGCTGGCAAGGCGCGCGGACCGTCGCTGGCGCTGCGGAGCCGCGGGCTAGCACGATCGCGGCGCGCTGCGCCACGATGACGTCAGCGCGACCGCTATCCGATCAGTGGCCGCAGCCGCCCGACGCGCCCTCGACCTGCTCGACGTCGCCGCGCATGGCGAGGCCATGACGCTTGGCGGCGTCCTGCCAGAAGTCGGGCGTGGTGCCGAGCGTGGTCAGGTAGTTGCCGACCATCACCGCGTTGATGCCGGCGGCGAAGACCTCGTGCAGGCGGTCCTTGAGCACGACCTCCTTGCCGCCGGCCGCCATCAGGTTGCGGTCGGGCAGCATGAAGCGGAACACCGCGAGGGTGTGCAGCGCCTCGTCGGCATCCATCAGCGGCACCTCGCCGAGCTTGGTGCCGGCGATCGGATTGAGGAAGTTGATCGGCACCATGTCCGGCTCGATGAAGCGGATCTGCTCGGCGAACTCGACGCGCTGCTCCTTGGTCTCGCCCATGCCGACGATGCCGCCGGAGCACAGGCCCATGCCGGCCTGCTTGATGTAGCGGATGGTGGCGAGGCGCTCGTCGAAGGTGTGCTTGGTGCAGACCTCGTCGAAGAAGCTGCGGGCGGTCTCGAGGTTGTGGCCGTAGACCTTCGCGCCCGCGCCGGCGATGCGGTCGGCGCAGTGCTGGCTCTCGAGGATGCCGAGATTGACGTCCGGCCGGATCTTGCCGTTCTTCGCGTAGGCCTCGATCGCGTCGCAGACCATGTCGAGCTGCGCGCCCTCCTTGACCCCGCGCCACGCCGCCACCAGCCCCATGGCCTCGGCGCCGTTGGCGGCCGCGGACGAGGCGGCGACGTCGATGTCCTCGTCAGGCAGCCATTTGTGCTTCTGGTAGGTCTCGGCGGGCACGCCGGACGCCTGCGCGCAGTAGCCGCAGTCCTCCGAGCAGTTGCCGGCCTTCACGTTGAGGATCGAGCAGCAGCGCACGCCGGAGCCCAGGAAGCGGTCGCGGATGCGCCGCGCCCCCGCGAGCAGCGCCGCCGCCGCCGCCGAGCCCGGGGCGACGTCCATCAGCTCGCGCGCCTGGGCGCCGGTGACCTGGCCGCCGGCGATGACGTGGTCCGCAAGCGCCGTGATGGCGGCAGGATCGGTGGACAGGGTGGTCGTGGTCGTGGACATGGCGGCGCATGGTGTGGAGGTGGCGGCGGCCGGCTAGGGCTCGCCCAGGCGGACCCAGGAGGCCTGCGCGGCGCCGTGTCGCGTTCTCCGACGTGAACCCTCGCCCAACCGCGCCGTTGGGGTGATCGCCCTGATCACCCGGAGCGGACGTAATCGATGATCGCCAGACCACTTGTTCGCAAGGCGGGCACCCGCGGGGCGGACGACATCCCGATGACGGACGCCACACCGTCCGCCCACCCGCCGGGAGGAACGCCGATGCTGCTGCGCTGCGCCCTGCTCGTCGCCCTCGCCTGCGCCACCCCCCTGGCGGCGATGAGCGAGCACAACCTCGACGACGAGGTCACCAAGACGTTCATCATCCACAACGCCATCGAGGTGCCCGCCGACCTCGAGGGTCGCACGGTCGGGCTGTTCGTCTGCTTCCATGGCCGCGGCGGGAAGGCACCGGACTCCGCGCATACCGTGCTCGAGTCGCTCAGGCGCCTCGGCCTCGACCAGGAATACGTCGTCATCGGCGCCAAGGCGAACGCCGAGGGCTGGGAGGAGGCCAACGACTTCGTCAACGTGACGAAGCTCATCGCGTGGGCGACGAGGACCTACCCGATCAACCCGCGCCGGCGCTACACCTTCGGTTTCAGTTCCGGCGGCTGGATGTCGGGCAGCTACGCGATCACCCATCCGGAGCTGATCGCGGCGTCGATCATCCACGGCGCCGGCATCGGCCTCGACAAGGTCCTGCCGGCCAAGGACCCCGAGCACCTGCTGCTCGACTTCTATACGATCGCCGGCCACAAGGATCCGGACCACCTCGAATCGGCGCGGCGCGGCTGCGCGAAGCTCGAGCAGTGCGGCTACCGCTCGATCCTGCGCGAGGTCGAGGATCTCGCCCACTCGACGGACTGTCCGCCGCAGAACGACGACGCGATCCGCTGGGCGCACAGCCATCGCCACAAGGTCGCGCCGCTGCCCGCGTACGACGCCGATGCGCTGAAGCCGCTGCGCAAGCCCGGCGCGGTGAAGGACGCCAGCGCCGCGCCCGACGTCTTCGCCAGCCTTGTCCGCGTCGGCGGCGCGCATGCGGGCGCGACCATCGCGCCCTTCCTCGACACGAAGGATCCGGCGGTGCGCGCGCTCGCGGCGCAGGCGCACGTCGACGCGTCGTTCGGCGTCGACGCGGTGCCGACCATCGGCAGGAAGCTCAAGGACAAGGACGGGGGCGTGCGCGCCGCGGCGATCGCCGCGCTGCGCGTCGCCGCGAACTGGCGTTACCGCGCCGCCCAGGACGCGCTCGCGCAGATCGCGACCGACCGCGGCTGGGACATCGCTGAGCGGCGCCTGGCCGCCGAAGGACTGGCCTTCGCGGTGCGCCTGCAGGTACGCGGGCGCTACGAGGATCCCGGCATGTTCCGCGCGCTGGTCAAGCTGCTCGACGACGACGATCTGGACCTGCGGACCATCGCCTTCACGGCCATCAGGGCCTGCATCCCCAGCGATTATGATCCAAGCGTCGCGGCCAAGGCGGATCGCCGGACCATGCTCGGGAAATGGCACGAATGGCTGGCCACCCTGGAGACCCCGGCCGTCGCCGGGCGCAAGGCGGGCACATGACCCACCCGTCCCGGCACCCGGCCGATCACGAGAATTCCCTCAGCCGCTCGCGGCCATAAGCGGTTACCTTCACTTCTCCATGCATCGCGTCCTGGTCATCGTGCTGAGCATCATCGCCGCGGCCAACGCCGCGGACGGCGTGCTCGCGTACGCCAGCGACATCAAGCCGCTGATCGACACGCACTGCGCGCAGTGCCACGGCGGCGAGACGACGCGCGGCGGGCTCGACCTGGCGCGCATCGCCGACGACGTCGACGCGGCGCGCGATCCGCACCTGTGGCGCGCGGTCCTGATCAAGCTCGGCAGCGGCGAGATGCCTCCGGCGAAGAAGCCGCAGCCGAGCGCCGACGAGCGCGCGCTGATCGCGCGCTACGTGACGCAGATGCGCGCGCGCACGCGACCGGATCCGGGACGTCCGACGATCCATCGCCTCAACCGCGCCGAGTACGAGAACACGGTGCGCGACCTGTGCGGCATCGACCTCGATCCAACCAAGGACTTCCCGGCCGACGACGTCGGCCAGGGCTTCGACAACATCGCCGACGTGCTGTCGCTGCCGCCGCTGCTGGTCGAGAAGTACCTCGCCGCCGCCGACGCGGTGCTGGCCAAGGCGATCACCGACGAGCGCCTGAGCCTGCACGTCGAGGCCGAACGCATGGCGGCGGTGAAGGGCGGCCAGCCGTTCGAGGCCGCCGCCGACGCCGCGGCGCGCACCTTCGACGATGCCGGCGAGACCTGGCACACGCTGCGGGTCTCGGCCGACGGCAAGCACACGCTCAAGGTCCGCGCCTGGGCGGTGAACGGCGGCGCCGAGCCCGCCTCGCTGATGCTCAAGGTCGACGAGCAGCCGGTGAAGACCTTCCCGGTCAAGGCGAGCGAGAAGTCGGCGACGACGCTGACCGCGACCGTCGACCTCGCGCCCGGCGAGCGCCGCATCGCCGTGGCGTTCATCAATCCGCTGTCCGCCGACGAGGCCGCGGGGATCGCGCCGACGGAGAAGGGCGCGAACGCGAAGAAGCCGCCGGCCAAGAAGAAGCCCGCCGACAAGCCCGCGCCCGCGCCGGTCGCCGCGAAACCCGCGAAGCCGATCGTGCGCACGCTCTCGGTCGATTGGGTCGAGGTGCTCGGACCGTCGGTCGGCGTCGCGCCCGAGAGCCACAAGCGGATCATGATCGCCAAGCCGTCCGAGACCGTGACGCGGCGCGAGGCCGCGCGCCAGGTCGTCGAACGCTTCGCCTCGCGCGCCTGGCGCCGGCCGGCCGAGGCCGCCGACGTCGAGCGCCTGCTGACGCTGGTCGACAAGGCCGAAGCCGCCGGCGAGAGCTTCGAGAACGGCGTGCGCCTGGCGCTGAAGGCGGTGCTGGTCTCGCCGCGCTTCCTCTTCCGCATCGAGCGCGACCAGCCGGGCACCGGCGGCGTCCACAAGCTCGACGACTGGGATCTGGCCTCGCGCCTGTCGTATTTCCTGTGGTCGTCGATGCCCGACGACGAGCTCTTCGCCTGCGCGAGCGCCGGCACGCTGTCGCAGCCCGAGGTCCTCGCCCAGCAGGTGCGGCGCATGCTCGCCAGCCCGAAGTCGCGCGCGCTGGTCGACAACTTCGCCAGCCAGTGGCTCGGCCTGCGTCGCGTCGCCGAGCTCGCGCCGGACGCGAAGCTGTTCCCCGAGTACGACAAGGCGCTGGTCAAGGCGATGGTCGACGAGGCCACCGCGTTCGTCGACCACGTCATGCGCGAGGACCGCAGCGTGCTCGAGTTCCTCGACTGCGACTACGTGTTCGTGAACGACCGCCTGGCCCGCCACTACGGCATGGCCGCCGTCGCCGGCGCCAAGATGAAGAAGATGCCGGCCAGCGACCGCGCGCGCGGCGGCGTGCTCGGCATGGCGGCGGTGCTGGCGTCGACCTCGAACCCGAACCGCACCAGCCTGGTCAAGCGCGGCAAGTTCATCCTCGAGTCGCTGCTCGGCGATCCGACCGATCCGCCGCCGCCCGACGTCGAGGACCTGCCGGAACAGTCGGCTCCGGGCAACGAGGGCCTGAGCCTGCGCCAGATCCTCGAGAAGCACCGCGAGCAGCCGGACTGCAAGGGCTGCCACGAGCGGCTCGATCCGCTCGGCTTCGGCCTCGAGGGCTTCGATCCGATCGGGCGCGTCAGGCACAAGGACGGCGCCGCGGCGATCGACACCGCCGGCGCGCTGCCCAGCGGCAAGGCCTTCAACGGCCCCGCCGAGCTCAAGGCGATCCTGCTCGCGACGCGTAGCGGCGACTTCGTGCGCTGCCTGGCCGAGAAGATGCTGATCTACGCGCTGGGCCGCGGCCTCGAGCCGACCGACGACGCGGCGATCGCCGCGCTGGTCGAGCGCATGCAGGCGAACGGCAACACCTTCTCGACGCTCGTCCAGGGCATCGTCGCCAGCCATCCCTTCCAGTACCGACGCATGAAGGACTCCCCATGAGCCGATTCCGGATCTCGCGCCGCACCGCGCTCAAGGGCATCGGCGCCGCGATCACGCTGCCGTTCCTCGAGCAGATGGGCTGGGCCGACGAGCCGAAGAAGGCCAAGGGCGGCCGCCTGCCGGTGCGCATGGCCTACATCTACGTGCCCAACGGCATCGTCATGGACC
The DNA here is from genome assembly GCA_035627695.1 of Planctomycetota bacterium. Lineage (GTDB taxonomy): Bacteria > Planctomycetota > UBA11346 > UBA11346 > UBA11346 > DASPLE01. The sequence continues at coordinate 65,729 of DASPLE010000031.1, read as the reverse complement.
ACTTCTGGCCGGCGAACCCCAAGGAGCTGCCGAAATCGCTGACCTCGCTCAAGGACCTGATCGGCGAGATCATCGTCCTGCGCGGCCTCGACAACAACATCGCCAACGCGGAAAAGGACGGCAAGGGCGGCGGCGGCCACGCCAAGCCGACGGCCGCGTGGCTGACCAGCGCGATCCCGTACCGCGCCGGCGCGATCAACAAGGTCGGCATCTCGGTCGACCAGGTCGCCGCCAGCCGCATCGGCCATCTCACGCCGCTGCAGTCGCTCGAGCTCGGCACCCAGGGCGGCGGCCAGGGCAGCGACTGCGACACCGGCTTCAACTGCTCGTACACCGCGAACATCTCGTGGCGCAGCGCGTCGAGCCCGCAGGCCAAGGAGACCAAGCCCAAGCAGGTCTTCGAGCGCCTGTTCACCGACGCCCGCCAGGGCCGCAACGCCCAGCAGCAGGCGCAGGACGCGATGCTCAAGACCAGCGTGCTCGACCTGGTGATGGAGGACGCGGCCGGGCTCAAGAACCAGCTCGGCGCCTCGGATCAGCGCAAGCTCGACGAGTACCTCGATTCCGTCCGCGACATCGAGGGCCGCATCCAGCGCGCCGGCGAGCGCGGCGAGATCGAGCTCCCGCCGGAAGCCGCCGCGCTGAAGGCGCAGCTGCCCGAGGACCGTCCCGAGGACTTCGAGCAGCACCTGCGCCTGATGATGGATCTCATGGTCCTCGCCTTCCAGACCGACAGCACGCGCGTCTGCACGTTCATGACCCAGAACGACACCTCGGGCCGTGCGTATCCGAACCTCGGGATCAGCGGCGGCCACCACGACCTCTCGCACCACGGCAAGGACGCGGGCAAGCTCGAGTCGCTGCAGAAGATCAACCAGTACCACATCGAGCAGTACGCGTACCTGCTGACGAAGCTGAAATCGATCGGCGAGGGCAAGGGCACGCTCCTCGACAACTGCATGATCGCCTACGGCACGCCGATCTCGGACGGCGACCGCCACAATCCCACCGACCTGCCGATCCTGCTCGCCGGCCGCGGCGGCGGCTCGATCAAGTCCGGCCGCCCGCTGCGCGCCGACGGTGAGAAGCTGGCGAACCTGCACCTCGCGCTGCTGCAGCGGATGGGGGTGCCGGAGAAGAGCTTCGGGGACAGCACCAAGGCGCTCGACCTCGCCTGATGGCGGGCCAGCGGGCGCTGCTCAGCGCATGCGAAGCGAGGATTCGATCGGCCCAGTCCATGGGCCGAGACGAGCACGATGGCGTCATCCTTCCAGACGGTAGCCTTCGGCCAGCAGCTCCGCGAATCGTGCGGGCTCCTCTTTGCGCAACCGTTCGAGGGAGTCGCGGATGCGCCACCGGAGCTGACGTTGACGCCGCTGGATCAGGCGGCGGCGCCAGTCGTCGTCGCGCGGGAAGAGCGGCGCGATCCGCTCGGTGAGGAAGTCGAGCGTGAGACGGTGATCCGTGGGCGGACGCTGCTTGCTCGCCTCGAGTCCGAACAGCGTCAACGCGGTCTCGCATTGCGTGAATGCGCGATCCCGACGCCGATCGTCGTCCAGGCATCGCCGCGCCAGTGCGAGCCACGCGTGAGGATCGCGGACCGCATCTTCGCGCTGGAAGCAGTCGAGCACGATCGAGGGCTTGTCCGCGGATCGCAGCCGTTCGAGCAGCAGGCGATGCCGTTCGAGGAAATCAGACCACCAACGGTCAGGAGCCGGCGGGAAGCGCGCGAAGAGCGGTGTCTTCAGGAACTCCGCCTCGGGGTCGTGGCCCATCGGATCAGGCAGCAGATCCGCGTTGGCGGGATCACCCGGCCACCGCTTCGAGCGTTGTCGCACTGCTGCGACCGAGAGGTGGACACCGAGCCGGCGCACGAAATCCATCGGCTCCGCCTGGATAGGATCGAGAAAGCCGCCGTACCAGTCCGCGAATGTCACGATCACCGGTTGATCGACGGCCCTGCTGAACCAGAGCCCAAACGACTCGGCGAAGTCGGAGTGGCGATAATAACCGAACCTCACGTAGCCGAGCGGCGCGATGCGAGACTCGTCCTGCGGGGAGATGATGGACTCCGCGTCCTTCTCCCACCACACGGTCTTCAATGGCTTGGCACCTGCCCGCCTGAAGGCGGCTGGCACCGGGATGCGCAACTCGGTTTCGATGAGATCGATGTCCACCGGGTTCATGGCGCTGCTCGGAGTAGCTGCATCACCGCCGGCATCAACCAGCACCAGGCACCATGGGGCCGACGCGCGGCTTTCGCGCGCGAAGGGCCCCGTGCTTCACGTGACGGGGACCATGACCGCGAGCGCATCGTCGGCCTTGCCGAGACCTGCATCACCAGCGCAGAGAGGATCGACGAGCAATGCGCAGACGTCGGCTTCAGCGAACTGTCCGGGCTCGGTCCCGAGGCGCGCAGCCGGTAGGCCATGCGACGGTCGCTCCCTACGCCAGATCGATGGGATTGACGACGAGCACCTGTGATCCGACGACCTGACGGATCGCGGCGGCGACCGTTCCTGTCAGGAAGAGCAGGCGCGGCATGCCTTGGGTATGCGGCTCGGCTGCTCCGATGAGGACGTCGGACACCGCGATGATGGTTCCCGGCACCGCCGAGACGCGCAAGCGTCGGGTTCCATCCACGAGCACGCCACCTCCAAGCAGCGCCTCGGGCTCGGCGTGCACATCGATCGAACGCGGCCGACCGCAGCCAGGGCATTGGTCGTCCGAGCAGGTCAGCGTCGATGGATCGACCGTCACCTGCGGCACGCGAACTGGCACGTATCCATCGGCCGCGAGGTGGTGCTCGCAGGCCACGCCATGCCGCTCGAGGAGCCTTGCGATGTCATCGCGGGCAAGCAGCAGATCGGCGACGAAGAGGAACGGCGAACCCGCCCGATCCGGGAAGGTCCTCCATGAACGGATCGACGTGGGCACCGCAGCCGTCGCTGCGCCACAATCGGAGCATCGCTGAACGAAACGCAGCGGCGGATCTGGGATCTCGGCAGTCGGAGCGACCGAGTGGAGGACGTGGACGAGCGGCGCTGCTGCGAGCTCAGTGTCGTCGAGCTCGATGTCGAAGCGGACCATGCGCAGTTCTGCGCCAGGCCGCTGCCTCGCGCACAACACAACGCGCGCGAGTTCATCGGCTTCGAGCGCCACGCCACGGGCGTCGGACTCCTCGGCATCGCTGTCCCACGTCGCATCCCGCACCGCCCGCGCCAGGGCAGGGCAATCCGCCGGGACCAGCCGAGCCGCCTTCGCTGGCGGTTCCGAGAAGCTGACGGCGACCCAATGCTTCACGTCATCACCAATTCGTCCTCTTCAGGATCTTGTCGAGGGCAGTCGCCAAGCGATTCGCGCCCAACCGGCGGCCTGCTCTATGGCAGCAGGCTGCGCGGCGGGTCAACGCATCGCTCTCCGGAAGGACACAGTCCCGCAAGAACGCACGGGCGATCGCCGGCAATCGACGCGATCGCTCGCGCGCAGGAAGCACCATCGGCGGCGGATCGCATTGCGTCACCTTCGGCTAAGCTCCCGCGCCTACCCTACGCCAACATCGATTCGGGAAAATATGGATCGACGGGGGCTGCGGGATGGCACCGGGAGCAACCTCGCACGCCTTCGAGGCAGACCCATGAGGTCGCCATCCTGATCGGCGATGCCGACGAAAACCGCGCGATCGCGATCGTCACCGGGGCGCATCGCCGCGACGAGGCCGGTCAGCCTTGGAACCGCCGCAGCGGGCCCCGCCACGGAACCGCCAGCAGCGCTCTCGCAGCTCGGCACACCGGTCCCTAGTCGAAATCCCCCTCATCACGCGCCGGATGTGGGGTACGTTTTCCGCATGCCCGCCGCCGTCCGCACCACGATGGTCGAGATCCTGACCAGCGACGGCCGCACCGCCGTGCTCGAGGAGAGCGGTTGGCGCTGCAATGACCGCTCGCTGATGCCGCTGCTCACCGAGCGCGCGCAGATCGACCTGAGCGTCGCCGACCCCCTCATGCATGCCGCCAACCTCGCCTGCTACGCGGCCAAGGCGCGCATCGTGCGCAGCACCAACGAGCCGGCATCGGGAGCGCGCGCGGCGATGAACCGCCTCGGCCGCGCGCTGACCGACAGCTCGCTGCAGAAGGCGCTGACGCGCAGCGACGACATCAACCACCGCCTCGGCAGCGAGCAGCTGCGCAACCTCAAGATGAACCGGCTGCTGGCGATGGCGATGTGGCTGGTGGTGCTGATCGCCCTGCTCGTCGGCGCCTGGTACCTCCTGGCCTGACGGCGCTCAGCCGTTGCCGGCCGGGACCGTGGTCGGCCGCGGGTGCAGGCGCGTCCGCGGGATGACCTGACGGCCCAGGCGCGCGCCCGACCACTCCAGCGTCATGGCCGCGGCGCCCCAGCTCTCGCGGTATTCGAGGCGGACGGCGTGGCGTCGGCCGGCGACGAGCGTCGCCGTGCCGCTGGCGACGCCGCCCCAGGCCCCGCCCCACATGTCGACGACCAGGCGATCGTCGATCCACAGCCGCGCGCCGTCATCGGCGGTGAGATGGAAGGTGTGCGTCCCGCCATGCGCCGGTTCGATCTCGCCGCTCCAGCGCGCCGAGAAGCGGTCCGCCGGCAGGCCCCACGCGGGCATCCACCAGCCCCAGTCGAAGTCGACGGTCGCATCGAGGCGCACCAGGTCCGGCTGGGCCCCGCCGGTCGCGCCGCGGAGGTCCTCGCGCGCGAAGTACTCGCCGGTCAGCCCCGTGCCGGTGCCGTCGGGCAGCAGCGTCACGCGTCGGATCCAGCCCTCCTGCGTGAACAGGTCGTACTGGCCGCCGCCGAGGAAGCTCTTCCCGTCGGGCGCGAACGTCACCAGTCCCGCCCAGCGCGCGTGGCCGTCGCAGTGCGGATGCCCGGGCTCGTTGAAGAACGTCAGGCGCCGCTGGTTCGCTCCGCTCGCATCCATCATCCACCAGTCGCAGCCGCCGAGCGTGCTGGACGCGTTGGTCATCCAGACGATCGACGCGCCGTCAGGCGTGTAGCGCGCGTGCTCGTTGTAGTTGCCCTGCGTCAGCCGGCGGGTGATCTGGCCGCTGGCGATGTCCATGACGACGATCTGCAGCGTCCACACCGACGGCTGCCCGGTGCTGGTCGCCATGATGATGCCGCGGCCGTCCGGCGTGAACGCGTAGGGCTCGTGGAAGCCCTCGCTCGGCTGGTACGAACGGATGTTCGCCAGCCGCGGCCCGGTCGCGTCGACGATCACGTCGGCTATGCGCACGCGCCAGATGCCCATCTGCCGCACCGGATCCCACCAGATCGGCCCGACGAGGCGCTCGGTCCACACCAGGCGGCGGCCATCGGCGGAGAACGTCGGGATGATCATGCCGCGCCCGACCTCGTCGGGGATGCTGGTCAGGCGCTTCGCCCAGCTGCCGTCGCCGGCGATCGCCCAGATGTCGTTGAACGCGCCGAAGCCCGGGATCGCCTCGTACGAGCCGCCCTCGTGCTCCTGCTCCTCGACCGCGGCGACCAGCCAGGCGCCGGACGGATGCCAGCTGGGCGTGGCGACGTGGCGTCGGGGCAGTCCCGGCGCCAGCTCGCTCAGCGGGCGGTCGTTGCCGCCATCCGGATCGGCGACGCGGATGTCGTAGTAGCCGTCGTCGCCTTTGACGTCGTAGGCGACGCGGCCGCTGGCGTGATGCCAGTCGACGCCGAGGCCGGAGAGGCGCCAGGTATCGACCGCGACGTCCTGGGCGGCGAGCGCGGTGGCGGTGAGGGAGAGCAGGACGAGGGCGGACAGGCGCATGGATGCTCCGGCACGTGTGTGACCGGAGATGTCCGCCGCACGCGGCGAGGATACGCGCGATCAGCCCCGGCGCGTGGTCGCCGGCACCTCGTCGGGTGCGATGACGTCGGGTTCGGGCACCGGCGGCAGCAGCGCGGGATCGATCCAGAAGTAGGCGCGCAGGCGCATGAACGCGAGATCGAGCGCCTGCTCGAGCGACGCGCAGCGCCACGAGCCGTCGGAGCAGCGCTCGACGACGAGGTCCAGGCGCTGCTCGCCGAACGCCGCGAAGCGCACGCTGGCGACGCGGCGATCGCCGTCGGCGCGCACGCTCTCGACCACGAACGAATCGAGCAGGCGGTCGGCGTCCAGGCCATAGGGCCGGTACCAGTCCTTCATCGTCGGCAGGATCGACGCGAAGACATCGACGACCTCGGGGAACGGCATCGCGCGCAGCTCCGCGACGCTGGCGATCGGCCAGACATCGGCGGTGGCGAGCGTGCGCCGCGCGACCGCGTCGACGACCGCCGGATCGTGCGGATCGATCGCCGCGGCGTGGTCGGCCATGCCATCGCGCAGGCGCCGCAGCAGGGCGGCGAGATCGCGTTCGCCGAGCTCCGCGCCGGTCTGCGCGGCCATGCCCAGGCCGTCGACCAGATCGATGGTCAGCGGGCGGTAGAAGCGGCGCTGCAGATCGAGGTCCCACCAGCCGAGCCGCACGGCGGCGAGGCCCGCGTCGGCGAGCGCGTCCGACTCGGGAGCGGGCATCGCGGCGAAGCGTTCCCAGCGCCCCTGGATGCGCGCGGCCGATCCATCGGGCAGCGCGGCGAGCAGCCCCGCGAGATCGTCGCGGCGCAGCGCGCGGATCGGCGCCAGGACCGCGTCGGCCACCGCCTGGGCTTCGGCCGGCGGCAGCGCCGTCGTCGCCGGTGCGGCCGCGTCGTCGCGCAGCACCGATGCGACGAGCGCGGCGAGCGCGACGGCACCCGCGGTCGGCACGCTCCAGCGCACCGCCCGCGGCGCGCGGCGGCAACCGGACATGAACGCGATCAGCAGCGCCCCGGCCGCGGCGAAGAACGCGCGCAGCGCGGCCTTGGCGTCGGCGATGCGCTTCTTCACCGCGCCTTCGCTGACGCCGAGCGCGTCGGCGATCACCGCCTGGCGCTCGCCGGCGACGACATGGCGCAGGAGCGCCTCGCGCTGCGCCGCGCTCAGCGCCTCGAGCGCGTGCGGCAGGCGCTCGACGCGCGCATCGATGGCCTCCGGGCGTGTCGTCGTCCGCGCGTCGGACGCGTCGCGCTCGCGCCGTCGGCGCCGGTCCTCGGCGCGCCGCAGGTTGGCGGCGATGCGCCGCGCCGCGGCGGCGAGCCAGGCGCCCAGCGACGCCCCGTCGCGCACCCCATCGCGCCGCCGGTCGAGCAGCAGGAAGGTCGCCTGGCAGACATCGTCGAGCCAGGCGCTGCGCCGCCCGAGCACGCGCTCGGCGCTGGCCCGCACCCGTGCGTGATGGCGAGCCACGATGCCGGCGAGCGCATCGGCGGCGCGCGTCCCGCCCGACCGCAGGTCGGACAGATCGGCCGCATCGGGGTCGGGCGCGGTCGACGAGGCGGATCGCACGGGTGACGGCAGCATGGCCGATGTGATGCCGGCATCGCGTCGCGGCTCAACGGGAGAACCGCGTGCAAGGTCGGCGCCGCCGCCTGTAACCGAGCCGTAGGTCACGCGCCCGGCGCCACCTGCGCGCGGCCGCTTCCCGCTGGCCGACGCGGCGGCTACGGTCGCGCGCATGGCCACGCTCATCCCGATCGGCGGCGTCGCGCCGCAACGCCCCGACTTCCTCGCGCCGAACGCGACGCTGGTCGGCGACGTGCGCTTCGGGCGCGGCTGCTCGGTGTGGTTCGGCGCGGTGCTGCGCGGCGACATCAACCACGTCGCGCTGGGCGACGGCTGCAACGTCCAGGACCTGTGCGTCCTGCACGTCAGCCGCGCGCTGCCCTGCGTGCTCGGCGACCGCGTCAGCATGGGCCACGGCGCGATCGCGCACGCCTGCACGGTCCGCGACGGCGCGCTGCTCGGCACCGGCAGCCGCGTCCTCGACGGCGCGGTGATCGGCGCCGGCGCGCTGGTCGCCGCGGGCTGCGTCGTCGGCGAAGGCATGGTCGTCCCCGACCACCACCTGGTCGCCGGCGTGCCGGGCAAGGTGCTCAAGCCGCTGTCGGAGGAGCTGCGCGCGCGCATCGCCGCGATCGCCGCCAACTACATCGAGTACCAGCGGCTCTATCCGGGCATCATGGCGGGGACGTGAGACGCGCCCTGCTGCTGCTGGCGCTGATCGCCGCGGCGACCGCGGCGGACCTGCCGCTGAACGTCGCCTGCGACGACGTGCTGCGTCCCGGCATCCCCTTCCGCTGCACCGTGCGCGCCGACGTCCCGGCGGCGCGTTGGCGCGATGGGCCGGCGGTGCTGAGCCTCGCGCTGGTCCAGGGCGGGACGCTCGCGGCGCTCGAGCTGCGCATCGAACGGCTGGGGCAGCTGCACGCCGGCGTCCAGGCCGTGCTCGTCCCCACGCCGCCGACGACCAGGGACATCGACACCGAGCCGGCGCTGGTCGTCACGCTGGACGGCGAGACGCCGGTGCGACGCGCCCTCGACACGCCGCGCCGCCAGGCGCGGGCGTTCGCCGCGCTCGACCGCCGCCTGCAGGACAGCGGATCGCGCGAGCCGCTGCCCTGGCTGTGGATCGAACAGGGCGCGCAGCTGATCTCGGGCGCGACCTCGCTGCGCGATCTCGCCGACGTCGCCGGCATCGCCCGGCAGCTGAACGCCTGGCTCGACGGCGACCGCTCGCTCGCCGACGGCGTCGTGCGCGCGATCCGCGATCCGGTCGATGGCTGGGTGCAGCCGTATCGCCTGCAGCGCGCCGAGGCGCCGCCGCGCGCGGTCGCGCTGCTGCTGATGACGCCCGCGGCGATCCCGAGCAAGGCGCGCTGGCGCCTGCCGCCGGCGGCATGGATCGAGGCGGCGCGCGCGGCCGGGGTCGCGGTGGTGGAGGTGTATCCGGCGGGCGACACGCGCTGGTCGGGAGTCGCCGTGTCGCGCGCAGCGCTGGCGCTGGCCGATGCCGGGATCGCCGCGCCGACGGCGGTCGTCGGCGTCGGGCACGCGGCGCAGGCGGCGCTGCTCATGGCCGAGCGCGAGCCGGGCCGCTTCGCCGCCGTCGCGGTGGTGGATCCGATCTTCACCGGCGACGCCGCGGCGGACGGCGAGACGCGCTTCCGCGCGCTGCGCTGGTGCGGCGGGCTGCGTCCGGCGCACCTCGCCGGCACGCTCGTCCTGCACCTCGGCGAGGCCTCGATCGCGGCGGCTCCGTGGCTGGAGCGGCTCGCAGCCGCCGCCGCGTACGAACGCCTGAGCACGCGGCCCGACGACCAGGGTTTCTGGGAGCGGCTGGCCAGCGCTCCGTCGCCGCGGCCGCCGCGCGAGCTGGTGATCGGAGGACCGGGACGCGTGCCGGGCGGCGCGGTCGTCGAGCTCGAACGCTGGGGCGTTCCCGGCGCGCTGGTGCGTGACGGCGACCACCTGCGCAGCGCGAACGTCGCCCGGCTGCGCCTGGACGATGGCGAGGGCGTCACGCTTGACGGCCGGCCCTACCGCGAGCCCGCCGCCGGCGACGCGATGCGCAAGGCGCTGGGCCGCGCGACGGGGCCCTGCGACGGCTACCGCGACGGGCCGTTCGTCGTCGTCGTCGGCAGCGGCGAGCACGCCGGCGCCGTCGCCGCCAATCTCGCGCTGGCCAACGCCTTCCGCGCCGCGTGGGTCGCCCATGCGCACGGCGTGCCGCCGCAGGTCGAGGACGCGGCGTTCGCCGACGCCGACTGGCCGCGCCATCACCTCGTGCTGGTCGGCGGGCCGCGCGCCAACGCCATCGCCGAGCGCCTCCTCGCGCAGGGCCGCGCGCCGCCGGTGCGCTGGACCCAGCGCGAGATCGTCGTCGACGACCAGGCTTTTTCGCGCGGCGAGGGCCGCGCGTTCGCGCTGTGCTGGCCGCATCCCGCGCTCGACGGCCGCCTGATCGTGCTGATCGACGGGTCCCTGCCGCAGACGGCGCCGGGCGCCGCGCCGCTGGCGGGGATCGGCGACCTCCACGTCGGCGCGGTCGGCGGTCGCGGCGCGCCGGCGATCGACCGCCTGTTCAGCAGCGACTGGCGTTGAGGATCCGGCGAAGGCGGCAACGCGGGACCGCTCCGCGGACAGTCGGGCGGCTCACGCCTGACCACTGGCTTCAGCAGGGCGGGCGCCACCATGCGGCGCATGCTGCGCTCCTCCGTCGCGATCATCGTGCCGCTCGTCCTCGCCACCCTCGCCCTCGTCGGCTGCGGCCAGCGCGCGCTGGGTCCGGTGACGCCGAGCGCCGCCGAGCAGGCGCTGATCGAACGCATGACCGCCGACCCCTTCGTGCGCATCGAGCGCCTCGAACGCGATGGGCAGGGCAACCTCCTGATCATCACCGGCCAGGGCGACGTCACCGTCCGCTACCTCGCCGTGCCGCCCGAGGGCGGCGGCGACCGCCTGCTCGCGCAGCGCCTGATCGACGAGCCGCAGCTGGACGTCGCCGACGACGGCCGCATCGGCACCGGTCCGGAAGCGCGCGGGCTGGGCGCGCGCGACGCGCGCTGAAGCCGCCTGTGCACCGGCGGTCGCCGCGCCGCGCCGCCGGCTGACCATCCCGCCCGCCGTGGACTGCCAGGCCGGTCGGGCTACCGTGCCGCCTCCACCCGCGCCACGAGCGCAGGATCAGCCGCATGCGCCTGTTCGGACTCTACGCCACGTCGATCATCGCCGGCTTCTGCATGATGGCGCTCGAGATCATGGGCGGGCGCGTCCTGTACCCGGTGTTCGGGTCGTCGATCGACGTGTGGGCGGCGATCATCTCGGTGTTCATCCTCTCGCTGTCCGTGGGCTACGTGATCGGCGGACGGATGGCCGACCGCGTGCGCTCGAACGCGCCGCTCGGCTGGCTGTTGGCGGCGGCCGGTGTCGCCTACTGCGTCCTGCCGGTGGTCGCTCTTCCGCTGCAGCTGGCCCTCGGCGAGACCATCCACCAGGCGCAGTGGGGCTCGCTGATCGCGGCGTTGTTCCTGTTCCTGGTGCCGTCGCTGCTGCTCGGCGCGGTGTCGCCGCTGCTGGTGCGCCTGGTGTTCGTCAGCGCGGCGCGCGTCGGCACGACCACGGGCACGCTCTACGCGGTCGGCTCGGTCGGCAACGTGCTCGGCATCCTGGTCTCGGACTACGTGCTCATGAAGCACTTCGACAACAACACCAGCATCTGGGCGATGGGCCTGGTGCTGATCGCGCTCGGCGTCGCGCACCTGGTGCGCCGCGTCGACGCCCATTCGCCCGAGGCGCGCCAGGCGGCGCTGCCCATCACCGGAGCCGCGGCGTGAAGTCGGCGCTGATCGCGCTGGTCGTCGGCGCGGCCGCGGCGGCCGCCGGCTGGATGTTCCAGGCCTCGCCGTACCGCCTGCGCCAGGCCGGTCGCCCCGGCGACCAGGCGGTGCTGGCGCATCGCACCAGCGCCTACTCCGACATCTCCTGGGTGGTCGCACCGGGCGACAACGGCATGGAGCTGCGCTTCTTCGATCGCGTCGAAGGCGGCATCTGCCTGGAGCCGTCGTGGCCATGGCTCGCCGCGCAGGCCGCCGGCGACGCGCGGCTCAAGCACCTGGTCGGCGACATCGCCGGCACGCCGCCGGCGGCGCCCGACGCCACCTGGCCCGGCGAGCGGCCGGGCTTCATGCCGTCAACGTGGCCGAACCCGCCGAATCCCGGCACGCTGACGCACACCAAGTACATCACGCTGTTCCCCACCGGCATCCTGCTCAACGAGCGGCTGATGGCGGCGGCGGGCGGCGCGCTGCGCGCGACCAGCCCGCGGATCCTCGTCGTAGGACTGGGCTCGGGCATCGGCATCGCCAACCTCGCGCACCACATGCCCGACGCGGCGATCACCGTCGTCGACATCGACGTCGAGGTCATCGAGGCGGTCGAGGCGCACTACCCGCTGCTGCGCTGGCTGACGACCCAGACCACGTCGCGCGGCGAGCCGCGCCTGCGCCTCGTCTGCAAGGACGCGCGCCAGTACATCCACTACGATGCCAAGCGCGAGGCCGACGCCGGCCGCCCGCTCGACCTGCTGATCTTCGACGCCTACACGTCGGGCTCGACGATCCCGCCGCATCTGATGACCGTCGAGTTCTTCGCGCAGTGCGCGCAGTCGCTGGCGCCGGACGGCATCTTCCTCGCCAACATCATCGGCAGCTACACCGGTCCCAAGCGCAAGGTGCTGGGCGGGGCGCTCCGCAGCCTGCGCCATGCCGACTGCGGGCTGTCGCACGTGCGCATCCTGCCGGTCATGCAGGCGTACGAGGACGCCAAGACCTGGCGCGACAGCAGCACGCGCAACAACGTCGTGCTGGCGCGGCGCACGCCGTTCGCGGCGCGGTGGGACGACGCGATCAAGCTGCTCAAGAAGTTCCAGCCGTACGAGGAGCTGCCCGAGAACGAGAGCCGCTTCATCACCGAAGGCGTGTACCTCAACCGCTCGACCCCCGGCGATCCGCAGCGCTTCTGGGCCCAGGACGCCATCCTGACCAGCGTGGTCCCGTGGCCCGACCGGCCCGAGTTCGCCGCCATGCGCGCCCAGTTCGCGCCGCTGCCGTCCGGCGGCCAGCCCCGGCACCAGACCCTGCTGACCTGCGCGAGCCGCGACGTCATGGCGCAGCTGCGCACGGCGATCATGGCGCTGCCGCACGACGACCGCTTCCCGGCGCCGGTCGGCTTCGACCGCGCCGCCGATGCCGCGTGCATCGTGCTCAGCCGCATCGACTGGGTGGTCCATGCGCGCGAGAGCTACGAGAAGGCGATCGACGCCGCGCGCGACGGCCAGCGCAACGAAGGCGAGGCCCTGGTCGGTCCGATCGATCGCCCGGGCGAGACGCGTCGCGGCGCCGGGCTGATCAAGGACGCGCCGCTGTTCACCGACGCGCGTCCGAACGCCGACATCTTCAACGCCGACGACTGACCGTCGGCACGGAGCGCGTGTGGCCACCATCCTGACCCTGACCGCCAACACGCTGCTCGACCATGCCGGCGAAGGCGCGCCCGAGCCCAATCGCACCACGCGCGTGGTCGAGCTGGCGCCGGTGGCCGGCGGCAAGGGCCTGAACGTCGGCCGGGTCCTGGCGCGCCACGGCCATCGCGTGCTGTGCGCCGGCTTCGCCGGCGGCGCGACCGGCGCGCAGCTGAGCGAACTGGTCGCCGCCGACGGCATGGAACCGGTGTTCACGCCGACCGCCGCGCGCACCCGCGTCGGCTTCTATCTCGTCGGCGCCGCCGGTACCTCGGCGGTGCTCGAAGGCGGCTTCGCCGTCACGCCCAGCGAGGTCGGGGCGCTGGTGGCGAGGGTGCGCGGCCTGCTCGATGGCGTCGAGCTGGTGATCATCGGCGGATCGGTGCCGCACAACGCCGCCAACGGGCTCTACCGGATGGTCCTCGACCGCTGCGCCGAGGCCGGCGTGCCGTGCTGGGTCGATTCCTACGGCGAGGCGATGGACGAGGCGCTCGGCGGCGCGCATCCGCCCGCGCTGGTCAAGCCCAACAAGCAGGAATACGGTCGCAGCCGGAAATGGCTGTCGGCGACCGAGATGCACATCACCGACGCCGGCGCCGAGGTGCGGGTGCGCGCGCCGGCCGGGCGCTTCCGCCTGGTCCCGCCGAAGGTCCGCGAGCTCAATCCGGTCGGCAGCGGCGACTGCTACCTGGCCGCGCTGGCCCACGCCCGCCTGACCGGCATGCCGCCGATCGACCAGTTCAAGTACGCGGTCGCCGCCGGCGCGGCCAACGCCTCGCGCGCCGATGTCGCGCGCATCGCGCCGTCCGACATCCTCGCCCTGGTCGACCGGGTCGAGGTGGAGCCCGCCAACGCCGAACGCGCCTGAGCGCGCGTTGCGACGGGGCGCGCCTCGGCTGGTCTCGCCCACGGCCGCTCCTAGCATCCAGGCATGGCGCTGAAGCCCTGCTATCTCTCGCAGGTCCTGCTCGAGGAGGAAGGCGACCAGCAGGTCATCTTCATCACCGAGCGCGACGGCGCGCGCCGCATCTCGATCCTGATCGGCCCGCTCGAGGCCCTGGCGATCGATCGCGCGATCAAGGGCATGAAGTTCCCGCGCCCGCTGACCCACGACCTGTTCGTGCACCTGCTCGACGCCACCGGCTGGCTGTGCCGCGAGATCCGCATCGTGGACATGAAGGACCGCACGTTCTTCGCCGAGATGGTCTTCGTCGACGAGCCCGGCAAGGAGATCATCATCGATTGCCGGCCGTCGGACGCGATCGCGATCATGGTGCGGCTGCCCGAGGTCCCCCTGCTGGTCGCCGAAGAGGTCCTCGCGGAAGCCGGTGCGTAGGCTGCTCGCGCTGGTCGGCGTCGCGGCGCTCTGCGCATCGGCGTGGACGGCCGAGGCGGCGAACGAGGCGCGGGCGCTGGATCCGGCCGAGGCGCGCATCGGCGAGACGATTCCCGACCTCGCGTTCGTCGACCTGGACGGCCGCGTCGGACGTCTCTCCGACCATGCGGACGCTGCGGCGCTGGTCATCGCCTGCTTCGGCGCCGATTGCCCGATCTCGCGCAAGTACCTGCCGCGGCTGGTGGAGCTGCGACAGCGCTTCCGCGAGCGCGCCGTCGCGTTCCTGGTGGTCGCCTGCGCGGGCGACGACCAGGACACGGTGCGCGCGGCGCTGGCGGGATCGGACCTGCGCGCGGTCGATGATCGCGACCTGGCGCTGGCGACGGCGCTCGGCGCGCGCACCACGACCGACGCGTTCGTCGTCGATGCGGGGCGTCGCCTGCTCTACCGCGGCGCGATCGATGACCGCCACGGGCTGACCTACGACCGCGAGGAACGCGCTCGCGAATTCCTGATCGACGCGCTCGATGCGGTCCTGGCCGGCGAGCCGATCGCCCTGCCGGCGACCAGCGCGCCCGGCTGCGAGATCGCGTTCGCCGCGACGCCGACGGCGATCCCGGAGCTGACCTGGTCGCGCCAGATCGGCCGCATCTTCCAGCGCAGCTGCCAGCAATGCCATCGCGACGAGGGCGGCGGTCCGTTCGAGCTGCTCACCTACGAGCAGGTCCGGCGCAAACGCGCGGTGATCCGGCGCGTGGTCGCGACCCGGGCGATGCCGCCGTGGTCGGCGGATCACGCCGTGGGCGGGCCGTGGTCGAACGACCGCCGCCTTCCCGACGCCGACCACCGCGCCGTCCTCGCGTGGCTGGCGGCGGATTGCCCGCAGGGCGACCCCGCGGAGGAGCCGCCCCCGCGCGCCTGGGCCGGCGAATGGGAGATCGGCGCCCCGGATGCGATCGTCCAGCTCGCGACGCCGATCGAGGTCCCCGCCACCGGGACGATGGATTACCAGTACATCGACGTCGCGACGGATTTCCCGGAGGACCGCTGGGTGCAGGCGGTCGAGATGCGGCCGACGGCTCCGGAGGTCGTCCATCACGCGCAGACCTTCCTCCTGCTCGACGGCGCCAAGCTGTTCGAGAACCGCCGCCCGGGCAGCGACGGACGGCTCAATTGCTATTTCTCGGCGATGGTGCCGGGCGATCGCTGCCAGATCTATCCGCCGGGCGTCGCGCGCTTCCTGCCGAAGGGCGCGACGCTGCAGTTCGAGATCCACTACGTGCCGAACGGCACCGCGACCAGCGACCGGATGCGCGTCGGCCTGATCTTCGCGGATCGCAAGCCGGAGTTCGAGGTCCAGTCGTTCGACATCACGAACGACCGGATCCGCATCCCGCCCGGGGATCCCGACTACGTGATCAGCGCCCGCTACACCATGCCGGTGCCGGCCCGTCTGCTCGCCTTCCAGCCGCACATGCACCTGCGCGGCAAGTCGTTCACCTTCGATCTGACGCTGCCGGATGGGACCGCTCGGCCGCTGCTCTCGATCCCATCGTGGGACTTCCGCTGGCAGACCTCGTACCGCATGGCGGTGCCGCTCGACGTGCCCGCCGGTTCGACGATCACCGTCACCGGCCGCTACGACAACAGCGCCGCGAATCCCGCCAATCCCGATCCGACCGCGGTGGTGCGCGCCGGAGCCCACACCACCGATGAGATGCTCGTCGGCTTCGGGGAATGGCATCCGTTGCCTGCGGACGCGCCCGCCGACCGGCCCTGAGACGATGCGCCTCGCGGCGCCGGGGCGGGGTGCGGACACGCAGCGGCCGCGGTCGCGAGCGCGCGAAGCGTCGATCGTCCGCGTCTCAACACGCACGCGATCAACCTGCCGATGATCGCGGATCGCCGCGCGACGGTCCGGTTATCGTGAAGGTCCTCCGAAGGAGGAGCACACATGAAAACCATGACGACCATCATCCTGTCGTTGGCGGCGGTGGCGGCGTGCGGCGCCGAGCGCGAGGGCGGCAGCAGCGCGGGCGGCGCGTCCGACCAGCAGCACAGCGAGCGCCTGCAGAAGCTTCCGCCGCAGGCGCAGCAGACGCTGACGCGGGAAGCGCAGATGCATGAAGCGCGCATCCGCGAGATCGACACCGTCGAGAAGAACGGCGCGAAGTTCTATCAGGTCGAGATGGAGAACCAGGACCGCTCGTGGGCCGTCAAGGTCACCGAGGACGGCACCATCGTCCAGGTCAAGAAGACCGCGGTCGACTGGGAGGATCTCCCGCAGCCGGTGCGCGACGGTCTGCTGCGCGAAGCCAAGCAGCAGGGCCAGGAGGCGATGATCACCGAGGTCGAGACCACGCGCCGCGGCGGCACGATGGCCTACAAGGCCGAGATCGAGACCCAGGGCAAGGCGAAGGACGTGACCATCGATCCGCAGGGCCAGAAGATGCCCGAGCAGCAGCAGCAGCAGCAGCAGCAGCAGCAGCAGCAGCAGCAGCAGCAGCAGCAGGGCGGCTCGTCATCGGGTTCGCAGGGCGGGAAGCAGAAGTCGGTCAGGCAGCAGTAGCCGATCGTCGCCCACGGGCGACGGACGCGGCGGGCACCGATCGGTCCCGCCGCGTCCGTGGCCGTGGTTCAGGCGCCCAGCGTCCGCCGCTTGTCGATCAGCGCCTGGACGACCGCCGGATCCGCGAGCGTCGTGATGTCGCCGAGGTTGTCGGTCTCGTTCGCGGCGATCTTGCGCAGGATGCGGCGCATGATCTTGCCGGAGCGCGTCTTCGGCAGGCCGGGCGTGATCAGGATCTTATCCGGCGTGGCGATCGGTCCGATGATGCGGCGGACCTCGGCCTTGAGCTCGGCGATGACCTCGGGCGATTCGCTGAAGCCGGACTTCAGCGAGACGTACGCGAAGATGCCCGTGCCCTTGATCTCGTGCGGGTAGCCGACGACCGCGGCCTCGGCGCAGGCGGCGTTGGCGACCAGCGCGCTCTCGACCTCGGCGGTGCCGAGGCGATGGCCGGAGACGTTGATGACGTCGTCGACGCGCCCGGTGATCCAGTAGTAGCCGTCCTCGTCGCGGCGGCAGCCGTCGCCGGTGAAGTAGTAGCCCGGGAACGGTGCGAAGTAGGTCTTCACGAAGCGGTCGTGGTCGCCGTAGATGGTGCGCGCGATGCCCGGCCACGGGCGCTTGAAGCACAGCACGCCGCTCACGCCGTTGCCGCTCAGCTCGTTGCCCTTCTCGTCGAGGACTGCCGGCATGACGCCGAAGAACGGCAGCGTCGCCGACCCGGGCTTCAGATCGATCGCGCCCGGGATCGGCGTGATCATGTGGCCGCCGGTCTCGGTCTGCCAGAAGGTGTCGACGATCGCGCAGCGGCCATCGCCGACCACCTCGTAGTACCAGCGCCACGCCTCGGGATTGATCGGCTCGCCGACGCTGCCCAGCACGCGCAGGCTCGAGCGGTCGTGCTTCTTGGCCGGCGCGTCGCCCTCCTTGGCGATGGCGCGGATCGCGGTCGGGGCGGTGTAGAACGACGTGATCTTGTGGCGCGCGACCATGTCCCAGTAGCGGCCGGCGTCGGGATAGGTCGGGATGCCCTCGAACATGAACGTGGTCGCGCCGTTGGCGAGCGGGCCGTAGACGATGTAGGTGTGGCCGGTCACCCAGCCGACGTCCGCCATGCACGCGTAGATGTCGCCCTCGCGGTGGTCGAAGACGTACCTGTGGGTCATCGCCGCGAACAGCAGGTAGCCGGCCGAGGTGTGCATGACCCCCTTCGGCTTGCCGGTCGAGCCCGAGGTGTAGAGCAGGAACAGCGGGTCCTCGCTGTCGACGTCGGCGATCGGGCAGTACGGACGCTCGACGTCCATGACCGCGCGCAGCCAGTGGTCGCGACCGTCGCGCATCGCCACCGCGCCGCCGGTGCGCTTGAGCACGAAGACGGTGTGCACGCGCTCGCAGGCCTTCAGCGCCTCGTCGGCGGTCTTCTTGAGCGGCACGGTCTTCTTGCCGCGCAGCCCCTCGTCGGCGGTGATCAGCACGCGGCAGTCCGCGTCCAGGATGCGGTCGCGCAGCGAGTCGGCGCTGAAGCCGCCGAAGATCACGCTGTGCGTCGCGCCGATGCGCGCGCACGCCAGCATCGCGTAGGCGGCCTCCGGGACCATCGGCAGGTAGATCGCGACGCGGTCGCCCTTCTTCACGCCCTTGGCGATCAGCGCGTTCGCCAGGCGGCAGACCTCGGCGTGCAGCTCGCGGTAGGTGATGCGGCGGATGTCGCCGGGCTCGTCGCCCTCCCACAGGATCGCGACCTGGTCGGCGCGCTTCTCGAGATGGCGGTCGACGCAGTTCTCGCAGACGTTGAGCCGGCCGCCGCCGAACCACGCGATCTGCCCGTTCGGCAGGTCGGCCTGCAGCACGCGGTCGAACGGCCGGCGCCAGCTGAGGAACGCGTAGGCCTGATCGCGCCAGAACCCGTCGGGATCGCGCACGCTGCGCTCGTACAGCGCCTCGTACGCGGCGCGGCTGGCGATGTGCGCGCCCTCGCGGACCCGGTCGATCACCGGGTAGAGCGGCTTCAGGGCGGGGCTGGGGGCGGCGTTGCTCATGGCTGGATCCGTGACGGTGGCCGATGCGGGAACACGCCACCTAAGCCACGTCGCGTGATCGCTCAAGGCGCAGCCGAGCGAGCGGTTCACCGCAAGCGCGTGCCGCGGATGGTCGCTGCGATCCCGCTGGCCGCGCGGCGCGCCGGCGCATCATCCGGGGATGGATGAACGCGATCGCCATATCGCCGCGCTGGAGGCCAGGATCGGCGACCTCGAAGGCCGCCGCGCCGCGCGTTGCGTCCGCCGCCGCAGCGCATCGACCCTGTTCGGCCTGCCGTTGCTGGACATCGCGCTCGGCCGCGACGCCGACGGCCGCGTCGGCATGCGCGCGGCATCGTCGCGATCGGCGACATCGCCAGCGGGATCATCGCCCTGGGCGGCTTCGCCCGCGGCGTGATCGCGCTCGGCGGTCTGGCGGTGGGCGGGCTGACCTGCGGCGGCATGTCGCTCAGCCTCCTGCTCGCCTTCGGCGGGCTCGCCGTGTCGCCGGTCGCCACGGGCGGCATGGCCATCGGCGGCATCGCGCATGGCGGCCTCGCGATCGGCTGGTATGCGGTGGGCGGGGCGGCGTTCGGCCATCAGGTCATCGACGGACGCCGTCAGGATCCCGAGGCGATCGAGTTCTACCGCAGACTGGGTCTGCCCGTGCCGGAGCCGGAGCCGGAGCCGGAGCCGAAATGACCTCCCCGACCGATGGCTGCGCCGATCCCGGGCCGCTGCGCCCGGTGATCGACCGCGACCGCTGCGGCGCCAAGGCGGTGTGCGTCGCGGTCTGCCCGTACCAGGTCTTCGACGTGCGACGGCTCGACGCCGGCGAGCGTCGCGGCATCGGCCTGCGCGGCCGGCTCAAGCTGATCGTGCATCGCGGGCGCCAGGCGGTGACGCCACGGCTCGATTCGTGCCTGGCCTGCGGCAAGTGCGTGGCGGCGTGCCCGGAGGAGGCGATCAGGCTGGTCTGATCGGGCGCTCGCCGAGCGCTCCGGCGGGCTCGGCCACGTTCCGCCACATCGCGGTCTCGTCGCAGTCGAGGAAGCGGTGGCAGCGCACGCACTCGCCCCAGACCTTCTCCGGCAGGCGCGAGCGGTCGACCTTGGTGAAGCCGAGCTTGGCGAAGAAGTCGACCTGGTAGGTCAGGCAGAAGACGCGCTCGAGGCCGATCCGCCGCGCCTCGTCGACGCACGCGATGACCAGCTTCTTGCCGATCCCGTGGCCATGCGCGGCGGCGGCGACGGCGAGCGATTTCAGCTCCGCCATCTTCTCGTTCTCGATGCGCAGCGCCGCGCAGCCGACGAGGCCCCCCGGCTCCGCTTCGGCGACGATGAAGTCGCGGGTCATCTCGTAGAGCTCGCCGGTCGAGCGCGGCAGCATCAGCTTCTGCTCCGCCCAGTGCTGGATCAGCTCGTGGATCGCCGGCACGTCGCCGAGGCGGGCCGGTCGGTACTGCACGTCGAGAGTGGTGCGCGGATCGGGCATGGGAGGCGCGCTGGGCGCGCGCCGATGGTGGCTCATGGGTGGTGGATGGTCGAGTCCCATCCGCGGAACCCGGCGCCGCGCCGGCGTCCGCCGATCAGTAGCGCTTGATGCCGGGCGGCTGCTGCTGGCGCGCGCCGCCGCCGGCGGGGGCGGGGCGGCCGCCGGCTCCGCCGGGATTCGGCGGCGCGACCGTGACGGCCTGCTGCGGCGGCGTGTACTTGTCGAGGCGCTCGATGATCTGCCCGAGCAGCTGGCGGCGGCGCTCGAGCTGCTCGAGGTCGGCCTTGCGCTTCTTCAGCTCGACCACCTCGGGCTGCTCGCCGAGGTACTGCCCGAGGAACTCGGCCTCGGCCATGTTGGTCAGGATCGCCTGCATCTCGGTCTCGACCTTGGTCAGCTCGTCGCCGTATTTCAGGCGGAAGCGTTTCATGACCTCGATCTTCTGCCCGTCGGTGAGGGCGACGGCAAGCGGCGGTAAGGGCATGGAGGAACACTACCTCCGGATGCGGCCGCGCTCAAGCCGAGTCGCCCCGCCGGACGCCTGCGGCATGCTTCAGGGGCGCAGGCCGCCGGGCACGCCCTTCACGACGACCGCGACCGCGTCGTGCGGATGCAGGCTCTCGATGTGCGACGCCGCGACGCGGAAGTCGCGGATGCGCGGATCGGCGTCGAACGCCGCCTTGAGCCGCCGGCCGGCATCCTCGCAGAACATCAGGTTCGCGGCGTTGAGCCGGGCGAACTCCTGCTCGTCCTCGCGCTTGACGGCGGCCTGGACCGCCGTGCCCAGGGCGTGCTCGGCCTGGTCGATGAGCTCGACGAAGGTCGGCACGTCGTCGAGGTCGCCGACCTCGATCAGCACGTCGGCGTAGCTGCGCTGGCTGTGCGGCGTCGCCGCGATCGAACGCTCGCGGCCGAGCCACGCGGCGACGACCTCGGCATCGATCAGCGGCTGCTCGGCGAAGTCGGCGCGGAAGCACTCCTGGATCAGCTGCCGCGCCAGCGCGGCGGAGCACGGGCAGGTCGACGAGTAGGCGACGCGCGCGCCGAGGCGGTAGTGCGCCAGGCGCGTCGTGCCGGCGGCATCGACCGTGAGGTCGCCGGCGACGCTGACCGGATACGTCCGCCAGGCGCTGTTTGCGCTGACCAGCGCCGGGCGCTTGATCGGCAGGTCGAACTCGAGCGCCACCGCCGCCGAACGGCTGAGCTCCTGGTGCGAGGCGATGAACGATTCGAGCAGGCGGCGGACCGTGCCGAGGCTCAGCTCCTCCTCCTCGAGGATGGTCTGCAGCGCGAGGAACAGCCGCGACATGTGGATGCCGCGCGCCGCCGGGTCGTCGAGGCTGACGTACGCCTCGGCCCGCGCCGGCATCAGCACGGTCATGCCCGAATCGTCGCGCAGGCGCACCGGCACCTCGATGCGCGCCATGCCGACGCGGTCCAGCGCGCCGCCCAGCGGCGGCCGGGCGTCATGCGCGATGTCCGGCATCCGCCCGGGACGGGCGGTGGTCGGCTCGGGAAGCGGGGTGCGGTGCGGGGACATGCGTTGGGTGCCCGCGAGCGGGCGGTCGCCCAGGATCGCGACCACGCCCGGGGGTACAAGCCGCGGTTGCCGCACCCCTTGCGTGGGCGATCCTGCCGCGATGCCCGACCTGGTCCTCGCCAGCACGTCGCCGTACCGCCGGCAGCTGCTCGAACGCCTGGGGGTCCCGTTCGCCGCGATCGCCCCGGCATGCGACGAAGAAGCGCTGAAGCGGCCGGACCTTACGCCGCGCGCCCTCGCCGAGTCGCTGGCCCGCGCCAAGGCCGACAGCCTCGTGCCGGGCCATCCGCTGGCCGCGATCATCGGCGGCGACCAGGTGGCGACGATCGACGGCCGGATCCTGGGCAAGCCGGGCACGGCCGCGAAGGCGGCCGAGCAGCTGGCCCTGCTGGCAGGCCGGACCCACGAACTGATCACCGCGATCGTCGTCCGGCATGGCGCCCAGGCGCATGCCCACACCGACGTCACGCGCCTGACCATGCGCCGGCTCGACCGCGCCCAGATCGAGCGCTACGTCGCCGCCGACCGCCCGCTCGACTGCGCGGGCTCCTACAAGCTCGAATGCCGGGGCGTCGCGCTATTCGAACGGATCGAATCGGACGACCACTCGGCGATCACCGGTCTGCCGCTGATCGCGCTGACCCGCATCCTCACCGGCCTGGGATTCGCGATCCCCTGATCCCCACGATGGCATCGGCGCGCCGCATCGTTTACGGTACGACGGGAGCGATGAACGTCATGCGCGTCGGGATCCTGCTGCTCGCCGCGTGCGTCCTGGCCGGCGCGGAACACCTGCCCGGCCTGCCCAACGGCCGCGAGCCGGTCGACGTGCCCGATCCGATCGGCCTGGGCGAACGCCTGGCGGTGATCGACTGGCTGCGCGAGGCGAAGGTCGCGTTTCCCGAGGACGCGACGATCGAGCAGCTGCGCGTCGCCTACCTGCGCGCCGCCAAGCCGGAGCTGTTCCAGGCCGAGGTCGACGCCGCGGCCGAGGCGGCGTTGACGCTCGAGGCGCGCCAGCAGGTCGCCGGCGAGCTGTGGGGCCGCCATCGCGTCGCCGCGAAGCCCGAGCAGAGCGTCGCCGATCTCGAGGCGATGCTGCGCGCGCTCGACGCCAAGCAGGCCGGTGAGATCGCGCGCCTCGCCGATGAGTCCCGCGATCCCGCCGATCCGATCGAGCGCGCGAAGGCGCGCTTCGGCGTCGTCGAGAGCGATCCGGCGCGGCGCCGCGCGGAGGCCGAGGCCGCAACCTGCCCTGGCGCTGCCGGCGCTGGCGCGCCCGCGCCGGCCGTCGCCGGGGGACCGCCGCCGCTGGACGAGGCCCACGCCGGCCGCTGGAGCAATTACGACACTCCCGCGCAGCAGGCGAAGGACGACATCGAGATCCGCGTCTACTGCCTGGTCGGCGACCGGACGTCGTTCTACGTCTGGGCCAACAACCGGACCGCGTATCCGAGGCTCGTCCGCTGCAGCATCGCCGGGCAGGACTGCGCGCTGTACATCGCCCGCGGCAAGGCCAACGCCCCGGCGAAGGTCACGGCGGCGTCGTGGAGCGCCGACCCGGCGCTGCAGATCATCGGCATCGATGACGACTGGACCGCGTTGCCGGCGGGGACGATCAGGATCCAGTGAGCGGCGCGGCGTCGGCGAACCAGGCGCGCACGGCGCCGACGCTGTCGAGGCGCAGCACCCGCGCCCGCTCGTCCTCGCGACCCGCGAACAGGCCCCCGGCGCGGTACCACCGCGCCAGCTGCTTGCCGCGCGCCAGCGCCGTGCGCTCGCCGTACTCGGCCGCCAGCGCATCGATGTAGCCGCATGCGAACGCGCGCGCCTCGCCGGCGTCCGCCTGCGGTCCGCCCATGGCGGCGCGGAAGATCCACGGATCGGCCAGCGCCGCGCGGCCGATCATCACCGCGTCGCACCCGCTCTCGCGCATCAGCCGCGCCGCGTCGCCGGCCGCCTCGACGCCGCCGTTGCCGACCAGCGGGATCGCGTGCCCGCCGCGCGTCAGCGCCGCGCGCGCCTCGGCGATCCAGCGCCAGGTCGCGGGCATCGCGTAGGTCTGCACCCGCAGCCGCGCGTGCAGCGTGACCATCGCCGCGCCGGCGTCCGCCGCCGCGAGCACGATCTCGGCGACCCGGTCCGGCGAGTCGATGCCGGCGCGGACCTTCGCCGAGACCGGCAGGCGCGTCGCCGCCACGGCGGCGCGCACGATCGCGGCGACGCGGTCGGGCGTGCGCAGCAGCGCCGAGCCGGCGCACTTGTCGAACACCACCGGTGCCGGGCAGCCGAAGTTCAGATCGATCCACGCCGCGCCCGCGGCCTCGGCCGCGGCGATGGTGGTCACCAGGTGCTCGGCGTCGGGAGCCATGAGCTGCACCGCGATCGGCACCGGCTGGGCATCGCCCAGGTGGCGGCGGATGACCCGCGCCGGGATCGGCGACGACGAGATGCGCACGAATTCGGTGCACGCCCCGCCGACCCCGCCCAGCGCGATGACCAGGTCGCGGAAGCAGCGTTCGGTGACGCCTTCCATCGGCGCCAGGAGCAGGCGGTTGGCGAAGCGCACGGCCGCCCCCGGCCCGCGCAGGTCGAGCGGCCGGTCGATCAGGGCGATGGAGGCCGCGTCGGGCATGGTGCGCCTGATGCGCGGGAGGCGCCAGGGAAGGAAGGGGCGCAAAAAAGACAGCCCGCTCCGTCGGGAGCGGGCTGTCATCGTCGTCGTGACTGGTGGCCCCAGCCGGAGTCGAACCGGCGACACATGGATTTTCAATCCATTGCTCTACCAACTGAGCTACAGGGCCGTCGTGGCGAGGGCGAAATGCTAGAACCGGCACCGGCCCTGGCAAGGCCGGCCGACGGAAGGACGCGGCTTCAGCCGCCGGCTTCGGCGGGCGCCACGGGCACGCCCGGCGGGGCGACGCCCTTGCGGCTGCACTCGGCGCAGATGCCGTAGAGCTCCATGCGGTGGTGGTGCAGCAGGAAGCCGTGCGTCTGCGCGATCTCCTCCTGCAGCGATTCGATGCGGTCGTGGTGGAACTCGTGGATCGCGCCGCAGGCCACGCAGACCAGGTGGTCGTGGTGGTCCTTGTTGATCGCGTTCTCGAAGGTCGCCGAGCCGGAACCGAAGTTGCGCTTATGGGCGACGCCGAGATCCACCAGCATGTTGACCGTGCGGTAGACCGTCGCGGCGCTCACCGAGCGGTCGATCTGGCGCACGCGCCGGTGCAGCTCCTCGACCGTGATGTGCTCGGCGCAGGTGATGAAGGTGTCGACGATCGTCTGCCGCTGGTTGGTCCAACGCACCCCGCGGCGACGGGCCTCGTCGCGGACCAGCTGCACGATGTCGATCTGTCGGGGCATGTCGTTGGTCGAGCTGATCGAGTCTGGCGAAGGGGCATGCACGGGCAAGGCGGGGCCGATGCGCGCGGGCCACGCGGCGGCGGCGATCGCCGGTCCGAGCGCCGACGCGGCCGCGCCAGGCATTCCCAACGCGGGCACGCCCATTAGCGTCGGCCCACCCCGAACGTAAGGACCACCAGCCCGCCATGAAGAAGCCCATCCGCGTCGCGGTCACCGGTGCCGCCGGCCAGATCTGCTACAGCCTCCTGCCGCGAATCGCCGCGGGCGAGATGTTCGGGAAGGACCAGCCGGTCGTGCTGCAGCTGCTCGAGGTGCCGGTCGAGAAGGTCCAGCTCGCGCTCAAGGGCGTGGCGATGGAGCTCGACGACTGCGCCTTCCCCCTGCTCCAGGACATCGTCCTGACCGGCGACCAGAACGTCGCCTTCAAGGACGCCAACTGGTGCCTGCTCGTCGGCTCGAAGCCGCGCGGGCCGGGCATGGAGCGCGCCGACCTGCTCAAGGACAACGGCCGCATCTTCATCGGCCAGGGCAAGGCGATCGACGCCGTCGCCGCCGACGACTGCCGCGTCGCGGTGGTCGGCAACCCGTGCAACACCAACTGCATGATCGCCGCGTCGCAGGCCAAGCGCCTGAAGCCCGAGCGCTTCACCGCCATGACCCGCCTCGACCAGAACCGCGCGCAGACCCAGCTCGCGAAGAAGGCCGGCGTGCCGCTGAGCGCGGTCAACGACATCATCATCTACGGCAACCACAGCCCGACGATGTTCCCCGACTTCGCCAACGCGACCATCGGCGGCAAGAAGGCGACCGAGGTCATCAAGGACCACGCGTGGCTGCAGGGCGACTTCCTGACCACGGTCGGCAAGCGCGGCGCCGCGATCATCGAGGCGCGCGGCCTGTCGAGCGCGGCGTCGGCGGCGAACGCGCTGATCGACCACGTGCGGACGCTGGTCACGGTCAGCGACAAGCGCCACTCGGTCAGCTGCCAGAGCGACGGCAGCTACGGCTTCGCCCCCGGCATCTGGGCGAGCGTCCCGGTGCGCACCGTCGCCCCGGGCGCGTTCCAGGTCGACAAGGGCGTCCAGCTCGACGACTTCGCCAAGGCGAAGATCACGATCACCAACGACGAGCTGGTCCAGGAACGCGACCTGGTGAAGGACCTGCTCCAGGGCTGAGGCGCGCTGGCGCCCGTCAACCACGCCCAGATCGCCGTCGGCCGGCCGAAAACCCACCTGGCTCTCGACCGGTGAACGACGCGCCGGTTGCTAAGTCATCGAATGACTTACGGTAAGCGGCGATGCCCCCGCCGAACGCACTCGCGCTGCTCCTCGCGTCGCTGCTCACCGCCGCGGCGGACGAGGCGCCGCTGCGCATCGGCTTCGGCTCCGACGGTCTCGCCAGCATCGCCTGGCGCGGCCACGAGCTGCTCGCCGACGGCCGCATCGGCGCGACCTGGAACGATGCGATCGTCACCCGCGGCGACGACGGGACCGCGTCGACGACCGCCATGGCCGACGGGCGGCTGACGGTCGAGCCCGATGCCGGGCGCGTGCGCCGCGACTTCGCCTGGGGCTGGCTGGGCTGCGACTACCGCGTCGAGGGCGAGCGGCTGGCGCTCGACGTCACCATCGTCAACACCGGCTCGACGGCCATCCTGGCGACGCATCTGCAGCTGCTCGAGCTGGCGCTGCCGGGCGCGATGCGGGAGTACGACGGCGTCACCCCGCGCATGTCGCTCAACCGCGACGAGCCGACGATCGTCGTCGCGACGTTCCCGGGCGGCCGCCTGGCCCTGTGCAACGACGACATCGACCGCGCCCTCGCACTCGGCTTCCCGGTCGCCAACGACCGGCCCGGCCACACCCGCTTCCCGATCTACGCCGACACCGGCCGGCGCGACTGGCTGCCGGACAGCCTCGGAGCGATCGATCGGCCGATCCATCCCGGGTGCGCGGACCGCTACCTGGTCTCGCTGCGCTTCGGCGACGAGGACGCGAGGACCGATAGGCTCGCCGGCGACGTCGCCGAGCGCTTCCGCGCCGCGCATCCGCCGACGCTGGCGTGGCCCGACCGCAGGCCGATCGGATCGCTGCACCTGTCCTCGACGGTGCCGCACCCGCCCGCGAACCCGCGCGGCTGGCTGGGCAACGACCCCGGGATCGACACCACCACCGACGCCGGCCGCGCCGACTTCGCCGCCCGCCTGACCGCGCACGTCGACGGCGCGATCGCCGAGCTCGCCCGCGTCGGCGCGCAGGGCGTGGTCCTCTGGGACGTCGAGGGCCAGGAGCATCCGCACGCCACCAGCTACATCGGCGATCCGCGCCAGCTCCCGCCGGAGATGGACGCGATCGCCGACGGCTTGTTCGCGCGTCTGACGGCCGCCGGCCTGCGCACCGGCGTGTGCATCCGCCCGCAGCTGCCCGTCCGCGGCGCGTATTGCGGCGACGTGCACCAGGCCGAGGTGCCGACGCACGAGATGGCGCGCGTCCTGAACGAGAAGATCGCGTACGCCCGCGCGCGCTGGGGCTGCACGCTGTTCTACGTCGACTCCAACGTGGCCGGCGCGGGCTGGCGCGTCGCCGATCCGGCGATCTTCCGCGCGGTCGCCGCGGCCCATCCCGACGTCCTGCTCATCCCCGAGCACGAGACCTGCGCCTATTGGGCGACCACCGCGCCCTACCACGAGCTGCGCCAGGGCTGGACCGGGACGCCCGCCAGCGTCCGCGCGATCTACCCGGAGGCGTTCAGCGTGGTCTACGTCGCCGATGGCGACGCCGCCGGACGGCGCGCCGAGCTGGCCGCCGCGGTGCGCGGCGGCGACGTGCTGCTCTTCCGCTGCTGGTGGCCCGATCCGTTCAACGACGACGTCATCGCCATCATGGCCGAGGCGCACCGATGATCCGTTCCGCCGCGATCTGCCTGTTCACCGCGGCGATCTCCGCGCACGCGGGCGACGCCTACGCGGCGCCGACCATCACCGTCCCGCGCGTGGCGGCGGCGCCGACCATCGACGGGGCGATCGGCGAAGCGGAATGGTCAGCAGCGACCTCGCTGCAGTGCCTGCAGACCGCCGACCGCTTCGTCTCGGCGCGGCAGGCGCGGTTCTGGCTGGGCTGGGACGCGGAGCACCTCTACGTCGCGATGCGTTCGCCGCTGCGGCCGGGCGAGCAGCCGGTCCAGGCGCATCGCTCGCGCGAGCGCGACATCCAGGACGTGGTCTACGACGACAGCTACGAGATCTGGATCGACGTCGGTTCGACCACGCCCGACGGCCAGCCGACGTTCTTCCAGTACCTCGGCAACATCGCCGGCGCGCGCTTCGACGTGCTGCACGAGCCCGCCGTCGGCAACATGCGCTTCGGCTGGACCGCGGGCTGGCAGCCGCGGCACCGCATCGCCGACGGCGCCTGGGAGATGGAGCTCGCGATCCCGCGCGCCAGCCTCTACGTGGCCCAGCCGTTCGCGCACGGCTTCGCGCTGCGCTCGCTGATGGCGCGCAACTTCAAGCGCCCGTGGAGCCAGGCGACGATCGAGGGCAGCGGCAGCTTCAGCGTGCGCGACACCTTCTCGCGCCTGGTGCTGAGCGAGACCGCGCCGGCGCTCGACGTCGCCATCACCGCGGCGGCCGACGCCTTCGACGCCACGGTCACGGCGCGTTCGGCCACGGCGCGGCGCCTCGCCTGGCGGCTCGAGGGCGGCGCGACGGACGCTGGTGGCGACATCGCCGCCGCTCCCGGCGGCGCGGCATCGATCCCGGCGGGCGCCGCGCGCGTCCCCGTCGGCGATGGCCGCATGCGCCTGACCGTCAGCGCCGCCGATGGCGCGACGCTGTTCGACTGGAGCGCCCAACGCCAGCTCGGCGACCGCGACGCGCTGGGCGAGGTCATCGACGACGGCGACGATCGAGTCGGGCTGGTCCTCGCCTTCAATCCGGTGCGCGACTACCTGCGCGTCACCGGCGATTTCATCGGCTTCGCCGCGCGCGAGCGCATCGCCGGCTACCGCATCGCCGTGCTCGATGCCGAGGGCCGCGAGCTGGCGGTCCAGGATCTCGCGCTCGACGGGCTCGCCTATGTCCGCGGCGTCGTCCCCCTGCCGGGCCTGGCCGCCGGCGACTACCGCGCCGTGCTGACCTGCCGCGACGCCTCCGGCGCCGTGGTCATCGAACGCGCGCAGCCGTTCGCGAAGAAGGACCCCGGCGCGTTCGCGTGGTGGAACACCACCGCCGGCGACTGCGATCGCGTCCTGGCGCCGTGGACGCCGGTGACGGTCGCCGAGGGCCTGATCCACGTCGCCGGCCGCACCATGGCCATCGGCGCCGCCGGCCTGCCGGCGCGCATCGCCAGCGCGGGTCACGAGGTGCTTGCCGGCCCGGCGCGCCTGGTCGCGCGCGACCAGGCGGGCGCCGAGCTGGTCGCGGAAGCGCGCGTGGTCGAGCCGGTGTCGCTCGCCGACCATCGCGTCGTCGCGCGCACCGCGAGCGCGCTGGGCGATGTGCGCGTGACGGCGACGGTCACCGTCGAGTACGACGGCATGTACCGCGTCGATCTCGCGCTCGATCCGGCGAAGCCGATGCCGATCGCGTCGCTGCGCGTCGAGCTGCCGCTGGATCCCGCGCACGCGCGCCATGTCCACGCCTGCGGCGAGGGCATCCGCTACGGCTTCGACCACGCGTTCCTGCCGACCGCGGGCGAGGGCGTGATCTGGGACAGCCGCCGCGTCGACTCGCAGCCGATGCTGGTCGGCAGCTTCATCCCCTACCTGTGGATCGGCTCGGACGACGCCGGCCTGTGCTGGTTCGCCGACAGCGACCAGGGCTGGGAGCCGTCGGCGGCGGCGCCGGCGATCGCGATCGAACGCGATGCCCGCGGCACGCGCCTGGTGCTGAACCTGATCAGCGACCCGACGACCATCGACGCGCCGCGCGCGCTGTCCTTCGCCGTCCAGGCGACGCCGGTGAAGCCGATCCATCGCGGCTGGCGCATGGACAGCTGGTGGACCGGCGACACCTTCCGCGACTACGCCCAGGTCGAGCCCGCGGGCGGCCACCTGATCTTCACCTCGCTGCCCTTCCCGCTCGACGTCGCGAAGAGCCGCGCGATGGCCGCCGAGCGCCACGCCGACACCAACGCGTACATCTTCGGCTTCGCCAAGCACCGCCAGAACGTCGTGCCGTACTTCGAGCACATCGCCCTGGGCGAGGGCTTCGTCCCGGAGGCCGCGTACTTCGCCGAGGAATGGCGCACGACGACCAGCCGCGGCTTCGACTACGGCGGGCCGTTCGCCGACTTCATGGTCCACCACGTCGCCGCGTGGGCGCGCGATGGCGGCATCGACGGCTTCTACCTCGACAACGTCCATCCGATCGCCGACGACAACCTCGCCGCCGGCCGCGGCTGGCGGCTGCGGGACGGCCGGGTGCAGCCGACCTACCGGATGTTCGCCACGCGCCGCTACCTGCTGCGCCTGCGCGCCGCGCTGCACGAGAACGGCAAGCGCGACAAGCTCGTCGTCCACATGACCAACAACATGATCATCCCGTGGATCGGCGCGGCGGACATCGCGCTCGACGGCGAGCTCAACGTCATCTATCCCGAGCACGGCCGCGACTTCATCGACTGCTGGTCGACGACGCGCCTGCGCGGCTGCGTGCCCGGCCAGTGGGGCGTGGCCGTGAACTTCCTGCAGGAGCACCAGGGCGAGTGGCGGCGCGAGGACCTGGTGAAGGCGATGCGCGCGTACACCGGGCTGGTGCTGGCGCACGACATCCTCGCCAGCGCCAACGCCAACGGCCTGAACCCCGAGGCGTGGATCGCGCGCGAGGCGTTCGGCATGGCCGAGGACGACGTGCGCTTCGTCGGCTACTGGCGTCCCGGCGCGATCGTCGCCGCGCCGGCGACGACGCTCGCCTCCGCCTGGCTCCGACCGGGAGCCGCGCTGATCGTCGCCGTCAACACCGGCGAGGCGGCCGAGGTCGCTCTCGACCTGCGTCCGCTCGGCATCGTCGCGGGCGCGGCGCGCGACGCCGAGACCGGCGAGCCGCTGACGCTGGGCGGCGGCATCGTCCGCGCCGCGATCGCGCGCCACGATTACCGGCACATCCTCGTCACCGCCCGGGAGGCGGCGCCATGAGCGGCAAGAAGAAGAACCCCCTCGACCGCCGTCCGCTGCACCAGCAGATCGCCGGCATCCTGCGCGACGACATCGCCAAGCGCCTCGCGCCCGGCGAGCGCCTGGAATCGGAAGCCGCGCTGGCGACGCGCTTCGGCGTCAGCGTCCTGACCGTGCGCGAAGCGCTCAGCTCGCTCGCGGAAGCCGGACTCGTCGTGCGGCGGCACGGCAGCGGCACCTACGTCGCCGAGCCGGGCGACCGCGGCCACCTCGCGGTGCTGGTCGACAACGACATCGCCAATCCGCGCGGCTCGTACTTCCACCTGCGCATCGTCCGCCAGCTGCGCGAGCGGCTGGAGGCGTCGGGGGCGACGGTGCGCGTGTATGTCGGCCGCGGCAATCCGCCCGGGTCGACGCCGGAGCGGCCGAACTGCCCCGAGTTCAACGCCGATGTCGACGCCGGCCTGATCAGCGGCATCGCCGCGGTCTCGGTGCACGCACATCCGCGCTGGCTGAAGTCCCTCGCCCGCCGCGGCATCGCGGTGGTCGGCGACGGCGCGTTCGAGCACGGCGCCACCGTCGACCACGCCGCGCTGATCGACCACGGCATCGCCCGCCTCGTCGAGGAGGGCCGGCGCCGCATCGCCGTGCTCGGCTGGGGTGGCGCCGGCCGCAACGATCCGCAGGCGGTCGCCACGCGCGCCGCGCTCAAGCGCCACGACGTGCCGGCGCGCGACGGGTGGATCCGCTTCCGCGCCCACCAGACGCTGCTCGGCGCGGGCTGGGAGGAGGTCCGGGCCCTGTGGGTCGCCGAGCGCGAGAGGCCCGACGGCCTGCTGATCACCGACGACGTGCTGTTCGCCGACGCGCAGGTGGCGATCGCGCAGCTCGGCGTCGAGATCCCGAAGAAGCTGATGATCGTCGCGCACGCCAACCTCGGCGCGGTCCGCCCGCCGCCGTTCGCCGCCGAGCGCCTGCTGTTCGATCCGGACAGCGTCGCCGACGCGCTCGCGTCGATGCTGCTGCGACTGCGCGCGGGCGAGGCCGTCGAGCCCGAGCGCGTGGTCGTCGCGCCGATCCTGCAGCCATCCGAGGCGGTGACGCGCTGAGCCCGGACGATCGAGGCCCGCTGGGCGTCAGCAGCCGCGCTCGTCGAGCGCTGAAGCCGAGCGCCAACGCGACGGCGGCACGCCGATCACGCGCCTGAACGACTTCGACAGGTGGAACGCGTCGCTGAAGCCGCAGGCCCGCGCGACCGCTTCGAGCCGACCACCCTGCACCAGGAGCGCCTGCGCGCGCGCGAGGCGCAGGCGCATCAGGCGGTCGCGGACGGTGCCGCCGGTCTCGGCGCGATAGCGGTGGGCGAGCGATGACAGCGAGATGCCGAGATGGCGGGCGAGGCCGGCGACGCTGGCGCGGCCGGCGAGGCGCTCGCGCAGCCAGTCGTCGACGCGCGGCGCGAGCAGGCGCGGCGCCGCGACGCCCGCCGTCCAATCGGCTCCGGAGTCGTGGCGGGCGGACAGCAGGATCCCGATCAGCCGCATCAGCGCCGCTTGGCAGCGCCAGCGGTCCGGCGTCGCGCCATCGGCGAACGGTTCGCGCAGCGCCGCCGACAGCAGACCACCCGGATCGCGGACGCGGGCGAAGCCTCCAGCGGCGGTCAGCCGCGCCAAGCGCCGCTGCTGATCGTCGAAGATGACGTAGGTGCCGAGCGTGGGCTCCCGGACCCGCGCTCCGTCCTCCCAGACCGGCGTCCCGGGCGCGTACACATGGACCAGGCCCGGCGCACGGGCGACGAACGGGGCGTCGGCGGCGCCGATGCGCAATGCCCACCCGTCGCCCTCGCCGCAATCGATGACCCAGTGCGGCAGTTCGCGCCGCTCCGGACGCGCGCCGCGACGCGGGACCGGCGCATGCCGGACCATCGCCACGACCAGCGGCGAGAGCCCCGGAGCCGACGCGAGGTCGGCGACCATCAGGACCGGGAGCGGACGCACGGGCATGCACGAATATACATGCAGCGCGCAGATGGCGCCATGTTCCTCCGGTCCATGCCGGTACGATCCGATCCGCAACCGACGGAGATCCATCCATGCTGGACCCGAGCCAGATCGACGCCTTCGACCGCGACGGCCTGATCCACCTCGACGCGCCGTTCGCCCCGGACGCGATCGCGGCGGCGGCCGAGGCGGTGGCCGGGCTGCTGCCGCGCCTGGACGGCGAGGACCGCCGGGTACGCACCAACGACTTCCAGCATGGGGCGATCGCGGCGCTGATCGGCGAACCGTGGATCGAGGCCGTCGCGCGCGACGTGCTGCGCGCCGACGCGGTCGAACTGATCGAGAACGCGATCGTGCGCGTCCACCCGATGCCGGGGCGCCCGTTCAGCTTCTGGGAGCACATCGACGCGCGCTACACGCTGGCCGATCTCGACGCGACCCCGCGGCGCATCGGCTTCGCCCTGATCGTGTGGCTGACCGACGTCGACCCGACCAGCGCGCCGATGATGGTCCGGCCCGGCAGCCACCGCACGCTGGGCGCGTACTGGGCCGAGCATCCGAGCGCCGCCCTCGTCGGAGCGAGCTTCGCCGAGCTGCCCAGGCTGGCGTACCCGCAGCCCGTCCCATGCCATGCGCGCGCCGGACAGGTCACGTTGTGCGTCACCGCCGCCGTCCACGGCGGCTCGGTCGCCACCGGACCGCGGGACCGGCGCTCGCTGCATCTCGGCCTGGTCCCGCGGGGCTTCGACCCCGGCTTCGCCGACATCGTCGATCGCCGGCGTTATCTCGCGGCGCTGCGCGCGAACCTCGATCCGCGGCGCAGGCACCTCATCCCGGACTGGACGCGGGCGCGATCGTGCTAGCGAGAATCGCCCGCGTCCTATGGCCGGCGGCCGCGGCGCGCCCACCCTGTGCGGTCTCTCCGCCCTTCCGCCAGCCAAGGACCGCGCATGCCGCTCTATCCCAAGAACACCGCGCCGGCCATCGACCTCGCCCTGTTCCGCTCGCCCACCGCCGAGTACCGCGGCACGCCGTTCTGGAGCTGGAACTGCAAGCTCGACCGCGCCCGCCTGCTCGAGCAGATCGGGCATCTCAAGGCGATGGGCATGGGCGGGTTCCACATGCATTCGCGCGTCGGCCTGGCGACCGAGTACCTCGGGGCCGAGTTCATGGGCCACGTCAAGGCGTGCGTCGCCAAGGCCAAGCAGGAGGACATGCTCGCCTGGCTCTACGACGAGGACCGCTGGCCGTCCGGCGCCGCCGGCGGCATCGTCACCAAGGATCCGACGCATCGCGCCAAGCAGCTGGTGTGGACGGTCGCCGACCGGCTCGAGGGCAGGGACGAGCTCCACCACGCGGGCCCCGCGGTCCTGATCGCGCGCCACGCGGTGACCATGCGCGACGGGCGCATGGCGTCGTACCGACGGCTCGGCGACGACGAGGGCGCACGCGACGGCGAGACCATCTGGCACGCCTGGCTGCGCACGACCGTCCGCAGCTCGTGGTACAACAACTACACCTACCTCGACACGCTGTCGAAGCCGGCGGTCGAGGCGTTCATCAGCTCGACCCACGAGAAGTACCGCGCCGAGGTCGGCGCCGACTTCGGCGGCACGGTGCCCGCGATCTTCACCGACGAGCCGCTGTTCGACGCCTTCGACCCGCCCAAGCGCGCCGGCGACACCGACGCGGTCCAGGTGTCATGGACCGACGACTTCGCCGCCAGCTACCGCGCGGCCCACGGCGAGGACATCCTCGACAAGCTGCCCGAGCTGTTCTGGGAGCTGCCCGGCGGCGCGCCGTCGCGCGCGCGCTGGCGATTCCACGACCACCACACCGAACGCTTCGCCGCGGCCTTCGCCGACACCATCGGCGCGTGGTGCGACCGCCACGGCATCCTCTTCACCGGCCACATGATGGAGGAGCCGCGGCTCGAATCGCAGACCCGCATGGTCGGCGAGGCGATGCGCAGCTACCGCGGCTTCAGCCTGCCCGGCATCGACATGCTGTGCGACTGGATGGAGTTCACGACCGCCAAGCAGGCGCAGAGCGCGGCGCGCCAGTACGGCCGCCCCGGCGTGATGAGCGAGCTGTACGGCGTCACCAACTGGGACTTCGACTTCACCGGCCACAAGCGGCAGGGCGACTGGCAGGCGGCGCTCGGCATCACCGTGCGCGTGCCGCACCTGTCCTGGGTGTCGATGGCCGGCGAGGCCAAGCGCGACTACCCGGCGGCGATCGACGAGCACTCGCCGTGGTTCCGCGAGTACCCGCTGGTCGAGAACCACTTCGCCCGGGTCAACGTCGCCATGACGCGCGGCGCGCCGATCTGCCGCGTCGCCGTGGTCCATCCGATCGAATCCTTCTGGCTGTGCTTCGGCACCGGCGAGCACACCCGCCTCGAGCGCGAGGCGCGCGAGCAGCAGTTCGCCGACCTGACGAAGTGGCTGCTGCACGGCCTCATCGACTTCGACTTCCTCAGCGAAGGCCTGCTGACGACGCAGCGGCCGACGGTCGACGGCTCGGCGCTGCGCGTCGGCCGCATGGCCTACGACGTCGTCATCGTGCCGGGACTGCGCACCATCCGCGCGTCGACGCTCGCGGCGCTCGAGGCGTTCGCCGCCGCCGGCGGCCGCGTGGTCTTCGCCGGCATGATCCCCGATCTGGTCGATGCCGAGGCGAGCGCGCGACCCGCGGCGCTGGCGGCGCGGGTGCGGCGCGTCGACTTCGCGCGACCGGCGATCCTCGCCGCGCTGGACGGCGTGCGCGAGGTCGACCTGCGCTCGCCGGACGGCGGCCGACGCGACCACGTCATCCATCAGCTACGCAGCGACGGCCGACTGCTCGCGCTGTTCCTGTGCAACACCAGCCGCGACCGGTGGCAGGGCGGCACGGTGCGCATCCGCGGCCGCTGGGCGGCGGCCGAGCTCGACACCATCGATGGCGAGCGCCGCGCGCGCGATGTCACGCACGAGACCAGCGATGGCCAGGCGTGGACCTGCCTGTGGTGGGACGCGCAGCCGGCCGGGCATCTGCTGCTGCAGCTCGAGCCGGCGGCGGCGCAGCCGGCGGCGACCCAGGCGAAGCCGGTCGAGTGGAAGGACGCCGAGCGTCTCGACGACCCGGTGCCTGTGACGCTGTCCGAGCCGAACGTGCTGCTGCTCGACATGGCCGAACACCGCCTCGACGACGGCGCCTGGCAGCCGCGCGACGAGCTGCTGCGCGTCGCCAACCGCGCGCGCCAGGCGATCGGCCTGACGCCGCGCGACGGCGGCATGGCCCAGCCGTGGGTCGAGCCGGTCAAGCCGGCGACGCATCGCATCGCGGTGCGTTTCCAGGTGCAGTGCGACGTCGCCGTGCGCGGCGCGTCGCTGGCGCTCGAAGGCGCCGACGTCGCGCGCATCGCCATCGACGGGCTGCAGGTCGCGCGCAAGCCGACCGGCTGGTGGGTCGACCAGGCTATCCAGACCGTGCCGCTGCCCGACCTCGCGGCCGGCCTGCGCGTCATCGAGGTGGAGCTGCCGTTCGGCGGCGAGGTCGACCTCGAATGGATGTACCTGCTCGGTGACTTCGGCGTCGCGGTGCACGGCCGGCACTGCCGCGTGATCGCGCCGCCGCGCACACTGGCGTTCGGCGACTGGACGCGCCAGGGTCTGCCGTTCTACGCCGGCAACCTGACCTATCACTGCGCGCTCACCGGCGGCTCGCGGACGAGGCTCTGGATACCGCGGTTCAAGGCGCCGCTGATCGTCGCCGAGCTGGACAGCCGGCGCGTCGGACCGATCGCGTTCCCGCCCTACGCGCTCGACCTCGGCCAGGTCGCTCCCGGCACGCGACGGCTCGACCTCACCGCCTTCGGCAACCGCATCAACGCCTTCGGCGCGGTGCACAACTGCAACCCGCACGAGCGCTGGTACGGGCCGCACGGCTGGCGCAGCGGCCGCGACAACTGGGCGGACGAGTACCAGCTGCGGCCGATGGGCATCCAGGTCGCGCCGATCGTCCAGCGCGGCTGAGAGCACCGCCGCCGACGTCCCACCGGGGTACATCCGGCCGGGCGTCGGCGCGGCGGTCGTGACCGGAGCGGACGTTGGCACGGATCGTCCGGACGACGTGCGCTGGCAGGCGATGGCCGCGCGATGCACACTGCCCGGATGACCGTCCCGTCCGTACCCGTCGTCGATGACGCCGCGCTCGCCACCTTCGCCGAGCGCGGCTACCTGGTCTTCGAGCGCTTCCTGCCCGACGACCTGTGCGCGCGGCTGCGCGCCGAGACCGACGAGTTCTCCGCGCGGCCGTACCACGACATCTTCGCCCCCTTCGAGGAGCTGCTCGAGCGCCAGCGCATCCAGGTCGGGCTGCCGGAGCACGGCATGCTCATCAGCCATCCGCCGGTGATGGCGATCGTCGAGCGCATCCTCGGTCCCGGCTTCGCCTACCACCATTGCCACGTCACCCGCTTCGACGCCGGCGCGCAGGGCGTGCATTGGCACCACGACTACGAGCAGGTGCCGCAGACCAACCGCAGCCACGGCATGGTCCACGTCTTCTTCTACCTCAGCGGGCTCGATGGCACGGTCGGGGACCTGCTGCTGCTGCCCGGCACGCACCGCATCGTCATGACCGGGGGCGCCTACGCCCACTTCGGCACCGCCGACCTGCCCGGATCGGTGACCGTCGATCGCCTGCCCGCCGGCTCGATCGTCGTCGTCCATTCGGCGCTGCTGCATGGACGCCGCGCCAAGCCGGGCGGCGAGGGGCGCTCGCGCTACTTCACCGACATCTCCTACTGCCAGGCCGGCGTCCGCTGGCCGAGCGACTACGGCGACTGGCGCCGGAAGCTGGCGCTCGCGCGCGAGCGCGGCCTCGATCGCGGCGGCCGCTACGCGCATCTCTTCGACGAGAAGCACTTCTTCGATTCGCGCCCGGCGCGCGAGCGCGCGGCGCAGCTCGCCGGCAGCATGGTGCAGTGACGCCTCAGGCGTCGTCGCCCGAGCGCACGCCGCCCTGGAACCGTCGGCGGTAGAGCGCGGGCGAGCAGCCGTGGGCGGCGCGGAAGAGCCGGTAGCAGTTGCTCAGGCTGGGCAGCCCGACGGCCTCGGCGAGGTCGGCGATGGGACGCCGCGTCAGGCGCAGCTGGCCGGCGAGCCACGCCATCCGCCGGCGATTGACCAGCTGGATCGCCGTGCAGCCGTAGTGCGCGCGCACGGCGCGGCCGACCGTCGCGCCGCAGCGGCCGGTGCCGCGCGCCAGCGCGTCGACGCCGCGCGCCAGCACCTGCGGCCGGTCGAGCGCGGCGACCGCGGCGCTCAGCCACTCCGGCGGCCGTCGCGCGAGCGGAGCGGTCGGCCGCAGGCGGCGCAGCAGATCGACGACGAACGCGGCGATGCCGGTGATGCCGGCGTCGGCGCGGTCGAGCCGGTCGATCCACTCGATGACGAAGGCCTGATCGGCCTCGTCCAGCGCGCGCATCGCGACCGTGCCCGACGCCCATGGCCAGTCGCGTGGCGCGACCACGCGCTTCAGGTCGCCCAGCAGGCGACGCGAGAAGGCGATGTTGACCAGGACCATGGCCGCGTCGTCGGCGGCGCGCAGCGCGTGCGCGGTCTCCGGATCGACGAAGCCGAGGTCGCCGGCGATCAGCGGGCATGAGCGGCCGTCGACGACCTGCGCGCCCTGGCCGCTCTCGATGAAGAAGAGCTCGGCGAAGTCGTGGCGGTGCAGCGGGAAGCGGTGACGCGGCGGATAGAAGGTGCGGTAGACCGACACCGCCTGCCCGGGGCGGTTGAGCTGACCGAGGCGCAGGGTCGGGATCACCACCGCAGGCTAGCGCCGTGCTCGGTCGGAAAAACGCAAAGCCGATGCCGGGCAGCGCAAGCCCGCTCCGGCCGGCGGCTACGATCGTGGGCATGCAACCCACCGTCGCCGCGCTGGCCAAGATGATCGACCATTCGCTGCTCCACCCGACGATGACCGATCGGGACCTGGAGGCGGGCTGCGCCCTGGCCGCGCGCTACCGCACCGCCACCGTCTGCATCAAGCCGTACGCCGTGAGCGCGGCGGCGCGCTGGCTGGCTGGCAGCGGCGTCGGAATCTGCACGGTCGCTGGTTTCCCGCACGGCGGCAACGAGACCGCGATCAAGGTAGCCGAGGCGCAGCGCTCGTGCGATCACGGCGCGACCGAGATCGACGTGGTGGTCAACATCGGCAAGGTCCTCGGCGACGATTGGCGCCAGGTGGAGGAGGAGCTGCGCGCGGTGCAGGCCGCGGTGGTCGCCCGCAAGGCGATCCTCAAGGTGATCTTCGAGAACGATTTCCTCGACGACGCGCGCATCGTCATGCTGTGCCGGATCTGCGCCGACGTCGGCGTCGCGTTCGTGAAGACGTCGACCGGCTACGGTTTCGTCAAGCAGGCGGACGGCTCCTACACCTCCAAGGGCGCCACCGACGCCCACCTGCGCCTGATGCGCGCCAACTCGCCGTCGTCGGTGCAGATCAAGGCGGCCGGTGGCGTGCGCACGCTCGACGATCTGATCAAGGTGCGCGACGTGGGCGTGACCCGCATCGGCGCCACCGCGACCGCGGCGATCATCGATGCCGCCGTGCAGCGCGGCTTCCCGGGCGCGGCCGACTTCGCGCATCTCGGCGGCGGCACGAGCACGGCCAACGCCGGCGGATACTGAGCCCGTGGCCCGCTGGCGGCGCGGCTGCGACGGCGCGACCTCGATCTCAGGCAACGGCGCCTACCGCGATGCCGCCGAGGAGGTGCTCGCGCTCGCCACGTGCGCCTGGCGCGGCCACGAGTTCACCACCATCGCGGCCGCGCCGCGCGCGCTGTTCGCGCCGACGCTGCCGGCCAGCTACGCGGTGCGCCACCTGCGGCGCACGTGGACCGGGCGCGCGATCGAGTACCGCTGGCGCGGCGGCGGCATCACGGTGGAGGCGCGCACCTCGCTGCCCGGGCCGCTCCTGCGCGCGCGCGGCACCAGCCTGGCGCTGCGCTGGCCGTCCGGCGCCGAGCCCGGGCGCGTCGAGGACCTCGATGGCACGCTGGCCTTCGACGCGCACGGCCTCGCCGAGCGCCGCGACGACTGCTGCTGGATAGCGCGCTCGCCGCTGGCACCGGTGCTGATCGTCGCGAGCCGCCCGATCCGGCGCGTGGTCGTCACCAGCCACCTGCATTGGACCGTCGACTTCGTCGGCGACGGCGGCGCCCTGCTGATCGCGCCCCTGCTGGGCGACGAGGACATCCCGCGCGACGCCGAGCGCCGCGCGCTGTGGCGCTCCCTGGCGCGGCGCCCGCCGCTCCAGGCCGAGGAACGCTTCCGCGCAGACGGCGACACGCTGACGATCGCCGCGCGCTTCCCCGGCAGCCGCCTCGCGCCGGTGCCGCCGATGCTCGCGCTGCTCGGCGACGACGGTGGCTTGCTGACGCCGCCCGCGGGCGCGATCCGGCTGATGCGCACGTGGTGCGGGCCATTCGACGTCGTGCGCGGAAGCACGTGGACGGCGCGCGTCGCCACCGGTTGGATGGCGGCGCGGTGGACGGCGCAGCGCGACGCCGATACCGAGGCCGACCTCCCCGACGAGCTCGCCTACGCCGGCGACGCGACCTGGGAGCCCGGCACGGCGATGGACCAGCTGCTCGCCCTGCGCACCTGGGCGCCGCTGGTCGCGCACGCGCCGCCGTCGGCGCGCGCGGCGCTCATCGCGCGCCTGACGCCGCCCACCGCGGCGCAGCTGCGCGCGGGCGTCGAACACCTGCGCGAGCCGGTGTCGCGCCGGCGGTGGGCGCGCCTGCGCCAGATGTGGGATCACGTCGGCGACGCGTGCTACGACGTCGACTGGTACAACGGCCTGGCCCTGTCCGGCCTGGCGCGCGCCGCCGCGTGCGCGGTCCCGGCCATCGCCGTCCCGGCCGCGGCGACGGCGCGCGCCTGCCGACGCGAGCGCGCCGCGCTCGCCGCGTACTTCACGGTCTTCAACGACTGGGCGCTGGGCAGCGCCTGGACCGATCCGCGCGGCTGGCTGTGGAACGCGGACTGCGTGCACAACGGCCTCGAGGGCCTGCTCGGGGAGGCCCGGCTGCGCGAGGATGAAGGGAACACCGCCGGCGCCGCCGACCTGCGCTACGTCGCCGTGCGCACCGCGGTGTCGCTGCGCGCGGCGCTCGAGCTGCCGCGCTGGCTGGACGCGCTGCGCCGCGGCCTGCCGATGGCGCAGGCCTTCGCTCCAGCGCTGAGCACGATGACGACGTGGTCGCGCCATGCGCCGGCCGGCGACGACGCGCTGGGCCGCGCGGTCGCGGTGCAGGCGCTGACCAGCTGGCGCGACGTCACCCTGACCACGCCGGCGACGCGCAACTGCTACCTGGCCGCCGGCGCCTTCCCGGAATGGAACGCGCTGCTCGCGGCGCATGTCGATCGCGCGCGCCTCCGCGCCCTGGCCACGGCGTGGGAGGACGACGCCGAGCGCTACCGCGACTGGATCGCCGCCTACATCGGCGAGGACTGGCGCGCGCGTCATGCCGCGGGCGACCAGGAGGCGCGCGTCGCCGCGGCGACCTTCTACCTTGCGGCGCCGGAGGTCGCGCTGCGCCGTTTCGTGCTCGGCGAGACGCCCGCGGCGATCGAGCGGCGGTTCGCGACGCCGCTGGGATTGGCCGAACGCATCCTGCTGCGCGCCGGGTTCTCGCTCGCGTCGACGCGCACCGCGGCGGCATCGGCGTGAAGCCCGTGCGCTGGGGCGTCCTGGGTGCGGCGCGCATCGCCGAGGCCGTCGTGCCGGCGATCGCGTCGACCCCGGGCTCGACGGTCGCCGCGATCGCCAGCCGCGACCCGGCGCGGGCGCAGGCGTTCGCCGCGAAGCACGGCATCGCGCGCGCGTATGCCGGCTACGCGGACCTGCTCGCCGATCCGGACATCGACGCCGTCTACGTGCCGCTGCCGGCGGCCGAGCACGCGACGTGGGCGCTCGCCTGCGCCGCCGCCGGGAAGGCCGCGCTGATCGAGAAGCCGTTCGCCACCAACGCGGCCGAGGCCGCGACGGTGGTCGCCGCGTTCGCCGACCGCGGTGCGCTCGTCGGCGAAGCGCTGATGTACCGCTTCCACCCGCTGACGCGGCGCGTGCGTCAGCTCGTCGTCGACGGCGCCGTGGGGCGCGTCGCGACCGTGCGCGCGTCCTTCTCGGTCGCGATCCCGCCGGGCGACATCCGCTGGCGCAGCGCCGGAGGCGGCGCCCTGCTCGACCTCGGCTGCTACTGCGTCAGCGTCCTGCGGCTCATGGCGGGCGGCGAACCGACGACCGCCACGGCGCGCGCGACCTGGGCCGAGCCCGGCGTCGACGCGGCGTTCGCGGGAGCGCTCGGATTCCCCGGCGGCGCGCTCGGCCACTTCGCGTGCGGCATGCGCGCGCACTTCGACTGCTCCTACGAGATCGTCGGCGACGCCGGGCGCCTGCGCGTCGATCGCGGCGCGATGGTCGCCTGGCCGGGCGAAGCCTTCGCGATCGGACGCTGGAGCGCGCAGGGCGAGACCCGCGAGACCGTGCCGGCGGCGGACCACTACCAGCTGATGGTCGCCTCCTTCGCCGACGCCGTGCGCGGGCGCGCGCCGTACGCGGTCCCGCCCGACGAGACGCTCGCCAACCTGCGGGTGATGGACGCCCTGCGCGCCGATGCCGTCGCGGCGACGGCGGCGCCGCTCGCGTTCACCGCCAGTCGATGACCACGCCGGTCCACTCGGCCGGGCGCTCGGCCAGCCCGGCGTAGGCCTCGGGCGCGCGGCCGGGCGCGATGACGTGGCTGACCAGTTCGCGCAGGCGCAGCCTGCCATCGGCGATGAGCGCGTAGACCGCGGCGAAGGCCTGCTCGACGCTGAACGGCACGCCGCGCGCGGCGCGCAGCGGGAAGCGCCACATGTGCGCCCCGCGCAGGGTCAGCCCGCGCTCGTGCACGACGAGCATGGTCGCCGTCATATCTGCCTGGTGCGGCGCGCGCGGCGTGCCGAGCAGGACGACCTGGCCGAGCGTGGCGGTCGCCGCGACGCAGGCCGCGACCACCGCGCTGTGCCCGGCGGCGTCGACCGTGACCGCGGCGCCGGCGCCGCCGGTCAGCGCGCGCAGCGCCGCGACCTGCCCGGCCGGCGCCACGTCGATGGTCTCGGCGATCCCGAGCCGCCGCGCCAGCGCGCAGCGGCTGGCGACCGGGTCGACGCCGATGACGCGCGCGCCGCGGATGCGGTAGAGCTGCGCGGCGATCAGCCCGACGATCCCGAGGCCGAACACCGCGACGGTGTCGCCGGGCTGCAGCTCGGTGACCTGCGGCGCGGTCACGGCGATGCGCGCCATGCAGCCGATGGCGGCATCGACCGGATCGAGGCCGTCGGGCACTGGGAAGAGCCAGCCCCATTCGTGGTCGGCGCCGTGGGTGAAGCGCTGGCGCGCGGCGTGGCGGCCGGCGAAGAACACGCGCTGGCCGATGGCGAAGCCGTCCATGCCCGCTCCGAGGTCGGCGATGCGGCCGACGGCGCCGTAGCCGGGCAGGCACGGGAAGGTCGCGCCGGCCTCGATGCCGCGCAGCCGGGCGAGCTCGGTGCCGCTGCTGATCACCGAGGTCTCGGCGACGATCAGCGCTTCGAGCGGCTTGAGCGGCGAGCCGTCGATCGGGGTGGTGATCAGGCGCACCTGGTCGCGCGCGGGAAACTCGACGGCGAGGGAGGTCATGCCCACAGTATGGCATCACCCGTGTGCAGTCCAGTTTTTGGCCGACGACTGGCTTTAGGTCACGCGCCGAAGACCGCGCGCACCGCTTCGAGGTACGCCGTTCCCGAGACCGTGTCCGGCAGCAGGTAGCTGCCCTCGGTCCACTCGTTCCACGCGTTGATCGTGATCACCGGATGGGCGTCCTTGCCCGCCAGGACGAAGTCGCGCGCCCGGGTGAGCGCCGTCCGGAAGGCCGCCGGCGTGTTGCCCTCGAGCACGGCGCAGAACGGATAGCCGCGGTTCTCGTAGGTGTCGGACTGGATGGTGCGCGGGCTCGAGTCCCAACCCATCGAGACGTTGGGATGGTAGGCGACGCCGAGCTCGGCGCGGTAGCGGTCCCAGACCGCGTAGTTCGCCTCCGCCGCGGCGGCGTAGCTGCCGCGCGGGAATCCGCCGGACGACGGGTCGTGGTGGTGGACCCAGCAGTACGAGGTGACGCTCTGCGCGCCGAGCGCCGCCAGCACCGCCGCGCGCTCGCGACCGGGCAGCGCCTTCTCGCTCGGCAGGACCGGGATGCCCCAGGCGACGGTGTTCAGGTGCAGGTCGCGGAAGC
Organism: Planctomycetota bacterium; assembly: GCA_035627695.1. Lineage (GTDB taxonomy): Bacteria > Planctomycetota > UBA11346 > UBA11346 > UBA11346 > DASPLE01. Next base: position 21,079 of record DASPLE010000031.1, on the reverse strand, counting down.
CGGCGGCGCGGGTCCTGGCGCGCAGCGCGGCGATCGCCTCGCCGGCGCCGGCGACGCCGCCGAACGAGCTCACGAACGTGCCGAGCTCGTAGATCGAGAAGTACGGGCAGCCGTCGATGGTCAGGTAGTTCGGCTGCGAGAAGTAGGTCGCGACGACGTGGTCGCACATGCGGTCGAACGTCGCGCGCGAGATCGCGCCCTTGGCCAGGGTGTGCGGCCGGTTGCCGTGGCCGACCGGATGGATGTCGGTCCAGTCGTGGTTGGCCCAGTGGATGGCGAAGCGCATGCGCTCGCGGTTGGGCGCCTTCAGGAAGCCGCGCTCGAGCTGCCCGTGCAGGTACTGCCCCTCCTCGTGCCAGTACCAGTCGTAGAGGAAGCAGGTGACGCCGTGGTCGGCGGCGAGATCGATCTCCTTCGCCACCCACGCGGGATCGCTCTCGTCGTAGTGGCCCCACGCCGGCACCTTGGGCTGCTGGTGGCCGGGATAGCGCGGCGTCGCCGCCTTGACGAGCTGCCACTCGGTCCAGCCCCTGCCATGCCACTTCTCATTGCGCTGGTCGACGTGCCAGTTCGGGAAGTGGTAGACGGCGATCTCGATGCGTGCCATGGCCGGACGATACCGGCGGTCGCCGCGCGCGCTTGTCCGGGCGTGGACGCGGGGTTGTCCCGATGCGACCGCGCGACGCGCGCGCACGCTTTCCAGCATCCCACACGGTCGTCCCAGCACTTCGCGCGGATCGCGAACTGCTCGCCGCGCCGCGGGCGCTGGCATGACCACGGGCACCGCGACCATCGGGCATGGTCCTGCCCAGCGCCTGGCCGAGCGAGCGCGTCTTCGCCGGCGGCGGCCCGCCGATCGCGGCGTCGCTGCATCCCCTGCCGTCGGGCCTGCACGCGCACAGCCACGACTTCCTCGAGGTGGCGCTGGTCTGCGGCGGGCGCGGCGTGCAGCGCAGCGCGCGCGGCGAGCACGGGATCGCCGGCGGCGACCTGATCGTCCTGCGCCCGGGCGCGTGGCACGCGTACGAGCGCTGCGAACGGCTGATGGTCTACGACTGCTGCATCGGCCGCGAGCTGATCGCCGGCGCGGCGCCGCTGATCGCGCGCGAGCCGGCGCTGGCCGCGCTCGGGCGACGCGACGCGGTCGCGCGGATCAGCGACGACGCGGTCGGCGAATGCCGCGCGCGGCTCGACGACCTGCGCCGCGGCCTGGACGCCGGCGCGCGACCGCTCGCGCTCATCGGACGCCTGCTGCTGGCGCTGGACGCGATCGCGCGCGCGTTGCCGGACGTCGACGATGGAGCGCCGCCGCTGGTCGCCGCCGCGCTGCGCCTGATGGACGAGGCGCTCGACGCGCCTTGGACGCTGGCGGGCCTCGCGCGGCGCCTGCGCATCGACCGCTCGTACCTCGCGCGGCGCTTTCGCGCGGCGACCGGCCTGCCGCCGATGGCGTGGCTGGCGCGCCGGCGCGGCGAACGCGCGGCCGAGCTGCTCACCGCGACCGACTGGCCGATCGCGCGTGTCGCCACCGCGGTCGGCTGGCCCGACGCGGCGCACTTCGCGCACCGCTTCCGGCGAGCGCATGGCTTCGCCGCCAGCGAGTGGCGGCGACGACGCCCGGTGATCACCGGCTGACGGGAGCGGGCGCGACCATCGCCTTCCCGCGGCGGCGGCGCCACCACGCCAGCACCGCGCGATCGAGGCTGAGGCGACCTGGCCCGGCCGCCATCAGCCAGAGCAGGGCGAGGCCGTACATCCAGGGGTCGATCCCGGTCAGCCCCTCCTCCGGCGACCAGCGCAGGGCGGCGGCGAATTCGGAGCGGTGCGCGGTGACGAGCGCCACGGCCATCGTCCCGGCGAGCAGGAACGCGACGGCACGCGTCGCGAGCCCGAGGATCAGTGCGATCCCGCCGACGAATTCCAGGGTCGCGACCGTCGGCGCCTGGACCCTGGCCAAGGGGATGCCGAGCGACGCGAAATACTCGATGACGCCCTCCAGGTTCGTCAGCTTGCCGAGGCCGGCCTGGGCGAAGGCCTGGCCGATGGTCAGGCGCGTGAGCAGCCCCGCGGCGTCGCGCGCGAGGTTTTCGGCGCAGGGCGCGCGGCGACGGCAGCTTGCGATCATGTCCATGGCCACGGATACGCGCCGGCACCCCGTCCGGATGTCAGCGGTCGGGACAGGAACGACGAAAACCAGCCGGGTCCCCTGCGTCTGGATGTGCAGAATCGGTCGCCCTCGGATTGTCGCAGCCCGCTTCCCCCCTCTCATGGCGCATCCCAACCGGAGTCCCCATGCGTGTCCTCGCCATCGTCTCCGCCCTGACCTTCTCGTGCGCGGCCTGGACGCCGGCCACGGCCGGCGAGGCCGTCGCGCCACCGCCGAAGATGATCGGCGTCACGACCTTCGCCCCGGTCGCCAAGGCGGTGGCGCCCAGCGTCGTCACGGTCTTCTCCACCAAGGACATCGAGATCGACGATCGCGTGCAGGAGATCCCGCCGCAGCTGCGCCGCTTCTTCGGCGTGCCCGAGGGCGGCGGCGACCTCCCGTCGCAGCGTCAGCAGGGCCTGGGCTCGGGCGTGATCGTCAGCGCCGACGGCTACATCCTGACCAACAACCACGTCGTCGAGGGCGCCGACGAGATCCGCATCGCGCTCAGCGACCAGCGCACCGAGTACGTCGCGACCGTCGTCGGCGGCGATGCCAAGTCCGACCTCGCGGTGCTCAAGGTCGACCCCGGCGCGACCGCGCTGACACCGATCACCTGGGGCGACAGCGCCGTGGTCCAGGTCGGCGACGTCGTCCTGGCGGTCGGCAACCCGTTCGGCGTCGGCCAGACCGTGACCGCCGGCATCATCAGCGCGACCGGCCGCGGCTTCGGGCTGGTGGACTACGAGGACTTCCTCCAGACCGACGCCGCGATCAACCGCGGCAATTCGGGCGGCGCCCTCGTCGACATCGAAGGCCGGCTGATCGGCATCAACACCGCCATCCTGAGCCCGGTCGGCGTCAACCTCGGCATCGGCTTCGCCGTGCCGTCGACGTTCGCGCGCTCGATCATGGATCAGATCCTGGCCGACGGGAAGGTGACGCGCGGCTACCTCGGCGTCGTGATCCAGCCGGTCAGCGAGGAGATCGCCAAGGCGTGGAAGCTCCCCACCCGCGACGGCGCGCTGGTGGCCGACGTCGCGGATGACGGACCGGCGGACGAGGCCGGCCTCGAGAACGGCGACGTGATCGTCGAGGTCGACGGCAAGCCGGTGACCGATCCGCGCCACCTGCGCCTGCATGTCGCGCAGATCAAGCCGGGCGCCGCGGTGCAGGTGACGGTGCTGCGCGACGGCGAGCGCGAGACCAAGACGGTCACCGTCGGCGACCTCGCCGACTCGTCGGTCGCCGAGCGCGACGCGCGCCGTCCCGCACGTGGCGGCGGTTCGCTCGGCCTCGGTCTGGGCGACGTCGACGACCGCGCGCGCGCCGAGCTCGACATCCCCGCCAAGGTCGACGGGGCGCTGATCAGCCAGGTGCGTCCCGGCTCGCCGGCCGCCGAGGTCGGGCTCAAGCCCGGCGAGGTCATCACCGAGATCGATCGCGAGAAGGTCGGCTCGGCCGAGGACTGCGCCGAGATGCTGCGCGAGCGCAAGGATCGGGACGTCATCCTGCGGGTCTGGTCCAAGGCGGGCTCGCGGTACGTCGTCATCGAGGCGCGCTGACGCCAGGGCCTGGGGCCGGGCCGGTCCTTTGGGGGCGGGGCGCGGCCCCAGGGCCGCAAGAGCGACTCAAATGCGCCATCCGCTCCCGGCGCTGCGCCGGTCGCCTGTGGGCAAATCGCCGGGCTCGGTCTAGACTATTGCCGTGACCGAGGTTCTGCCGCGCCCGCCAGGGACGTGTCCAAGCTGTGGGCTGCGGCTGCGGTCGATCGACCTGCACTGCCCGCGCTGCGGCACGCACGAGCAGTCGGCGTCGCATCCGGCGGTGGCCCAGACCAAGCAGCTCGGCCGCTTCACCATCGCCGGCGAGATCGGCTCGGGCGGCATGGGCCAGGTCTTCGAGGCCAACGACGAGCGCCTGCGCCGCCGCGTCGCCCTCAAGGCGCTCAAGAGCAGCCTGCGCGAGGACCGCAACGCCAAGCTGCGCTTCATCGAGGAGGCGCGCGTCACCGGTCAGCTCGAGCACCCGGGGATCGTGCCGATCTACGCGCTCGAGCAGAGCGAGCAGGGCGATCCGTACTTCTGCATGCGCCTGATGAGCGGCCGCACGCTCGACCGCATCCTCGACGCGTGGCACGCCGGCGATGCCGAGATCCGCCGGCGGCACAGCCTGCCGCGCCTGATCGCGATGTTCGAACGCGTCATCGAGACCATCGCCTACGCCCACAGCCGCGGCGTCATCCATCGCGACATCAAGCCCGGCAACGTGATGCTCGGCGAGCACGGCGAGGTCTGGGTGCTGGACTGGGGCCTGGCCCTGGTCATCGGCCAGCCCGGCGCCGAGAACCGCGTCGTCACCGTGCGCGACGAGATCAAGCCGGGACTGACGACCTCGGGGCTGGTGGTCGGCTCGCCCGGGTTCATGTCGCCGGAGCAGGCCGGCGGGCTGCCGGCGGACGAGCGCTCGGACGTCTTCTCGCTGGGCGCGACGCTGTACGCGATCCTCGCGGGTCTCGCGCCGGTGCCGGGCGAGGACGCCAAGCAGATCCTGCGCGCGTCGCGCGCCGGCGTGCACCGGCCGCTGCGCCAGACGCCGGGTGGACGCGCCGCGCCGGCGGCGCTGGTGGCGATCGCCGAGCGCTGCCTGCGGGCCAATCCCGACGAGCGCTACAAGAACGCGAACGAGCTGCTCGCCGACGTGCGCGGCTACCTCGAGGACCGGCCGGTCGCGGCGCTGCACGAGGACCTCGCCGACCACGCGCGCCGCTTCGCCCGGCGCAACGGCCCGGCGGTCGCCGCCGCGGCGCTGGTGCTCATCATCCTGCTGGGCGGGACCGTGGTCATGTCGATGCGCGTCGCGCGCGAGGAGACCCGCGCGCTCGCCGCCGCGCACGAGGCCGAGCGCGAGGGCGAACGCGCGCGTCTCGCCGATCTCGCGCGGCAGCGCGTCACCGACGCCACCGCGGAGGCCGCGCGTCGGCGCTACGAGGCGTTCCCGGCCTACGACCACGGCATGGACCTGATCCGGCGCGGGCAGCGCCTGGACGAGGCCATCGAGGCGCTGAAGCACGCGGTCGAGGTCGATCCGACGTTCGTCGAAGCCCAGTTCGCGGTCGGCGAGGCGCTGCGCCAGGCCGGCCGCCCGGGACCGGCCGCCGAGGCCTACCTGCGGGTCGACGCGATGAGCCGCGCGACCGACGGCCAACGCCATCTGCAGGCGCTGCTCGCCGCCGGCTTCGCGCTCGACGGCGCCGGCGACTACGTGCGCTCGGCGGAAGCCTTCGCCGCCGCCGCCGCTGAGGCCGAGGACGATCCGCTGGCGATGGTCGGCCGCGCCATCTGCCTGACCTACGCGCGCGACCTGTCCGAAGCCCTGCCGCTGGTCGACCGCGCGCTCGCGCGCGCCGGCTACCTGTGGGAGGCGCACTACGGCCGCGGCTGGCTGCTCGGCGAGATGATCGGCGCCGGGCTGCTGCCGCCCGAGCCCTGGCGCGCGACGGCGATCAGCGAGCTGCGCGCGGCGATCGAGCTGTCGCCGCGCCAGGGCGAGGTGATGGTCACGCTGGCGCGCGCGCTGGAGGCGAGCGAGCTGGCGGGCGACCACGCCGAGGCCGAGCGCCTGATCGAGCGCGCCGTCGCGCTCGAGCCGACCAACGGCAACCGCTACGTGAACCGCGCGATCTGGCGCATCGACCGCGGCGATCTCGCGGTCGACGACGACCTGTCCCTGGCGCGCGACCACGGCGCGAACGAGGCCCTCCTCCTCCAGGTCGCGATCGCGCTGCACAGCGCGCGCGGCGAGTTCGACGCCGCGTACGCCGCCCTGACGAAGATCGCCGAGCACCACGCCGGCTGGCCCGGAACCCAGGCGCAGCGCCTGATCTTCGCCATCGACGTCGGCCGCGGCGACGAGTTCACCGACGAGGTCGAGCGCTTCGCCGCCAACCATCCGCGCATGCCCGAGACCTGGATCATGCGCGCGATGCTGGCCAACGCGCGCGGCGACCGCATCGGCGCGCAGACCGCGCTCGACATCGGCCTCGGGCTGGCGCCGACCAACGCGCGGCTGCTCGAGCTGCGCGCCGTCGTGCGCAGCGCCGCCGGCGACTGGGACGACGCGCTGGCGGACATCGAAGCGGCGTGCGCGGTGCAGCCGCGCTGGTTCAACCTGGCGCGCGGCCGGATCATCGCCCTCGACCACGTCGGCCGTCGGCGCGAAGCCGACGCGCTGATCGAGCGCATGGGCGACCTGTTCCCCGGACGCGGCGAGGACATCGCGCGGTTCCGGGGCGAACGCGCCGCCTATCTCGAGCCCCAGGCCGGGCCGGAAGGCGACGGCATCCGGCACGACCTGTTCCACGCGCCCTGACCCCGGTTCGGCCCGACGCGCGATGCCCACGCGCGTCACGCGCGCGCGGCGCTGTGCAGACTGCGGGGCCGTCATCGGCGCCGCCCTGCTCGAGGTCATATGCTGGGCCCATGCGAGCCCCGACCGCCGTGCTCCTCGCCGTCGCGGGGCCGCTCGCCGCCGCCGTCCCCGGCGTGCCGGCGCCACCGCGGCCCGGGCCGTTTCCCGACGTCGCGCTCACCTGGGCCAACGACGCCTTCGGCGGCGAGATCGGCGACAACGCCGATGACTACCGGACCAACCAGATCACCGCGCAAGGGCTCATCGATCGGCGCTGGCTGGTCGTCGTCGATCACAGCATCCTGACCAACAAGGCGACCGATCTCGGCGAGGCGGGACGCAGCGACGAGCTGACCGTCACCGCCGGCGCGCTGTTCGAGCCCTTCGTGGCCCCCGACCGCAACAACCGCACCTGGATCGCCGGCGGCATCGGCGGGCGCTACGCGGACGACCTCGGCGGACAGGAGGTGCAGAACCTGGTGCACGACGCTTTCGGCTACAACCGCGTCGAACTGCCCTACGGGGACGACGAGCTCGCCGGCGTCGCGTACGCCACCGCCGGATGGCTGTGGCTCGACCGCTTCCCGCTGCCGATGCCGACCATGACCTTCCTCGAGCGCGGCCAGGTCGGCATGCAGCTGGTCGGCACCGGCCTCGCGACGACGCAGGACGAGCAGCAGGCCGAGCTCGGCATCGCGCTCACGGTCGTCGGCATCGACGGCGCGGCGTGGATCGGCCCGCGCTACCGCTGGAACCTCGGCTCGCCCGCGACGCCGGGGGCCGAGGCGGTGGCGCGGCGCGAGGACGAGCTGTGGCTCGACTACGGCGCGTCCGCCGGCGGCTGGGTGATCGTCGGCGGCGTCAACCTCGACGACCACACCTCGTACGGCGCCGTCGGCTGGATCCACGGCCGCCTCCCGGGGCGCATCGCCGGACCGCGTCCCTCGCAGCTGGAAGCGGACCTGTCGTTCTCCGGCGGCTTCACGCCCGGCGCGCAGTTCCGCTGGCAGCCGCCGTGGCTGCTCGGCTTCGGCTGGCTGGGCGAACGCGCCGCGTTCCTCTTCGACTACCGCTACGGCCAGGTCGACGGCATCGACTGGGGCGACGACGCCGTGCTGTCGTTCAACCAGGCGACGCTGGGCATGGAGGTCGCTTGGGAACGTCCGCGCCGCGGCTGGCGCGTCGTGCCGTTCGTCCGCGCGGCGATCGGCGGCCGCTACGAGGTCGTGCGCGAGCGCGGCCCGGCCCCGCGCTACGCCGAGCAGAGCGCGGCGACCGGCGTGGTCATGGGCGGCGGCGGCGTCCGCCTGACCTGGGGTCCGGATCTCGGCCGCACGCGCACCGCGCGCTACGGCATCGCCATCTTCGGCGACGGCTGGCTGCCGTTCGACCGCGACGAGGTGGTGTCGGAGGACGGGACGCGGCGCGACGACTACCTCGTCCCCGGGTTCGCGCCGGGCGCGGCGCTGACCACGCTCGTCGCCTGGTAGCGCTCCGCACCAGCGCGCGTCGCGCGGCGACGGCCGGCGACGATTGTCGCTGCGTCTCGGCGCTTTGTCGGATCGTGCTCGCCGCGGTTTTTCCTGGAGATTTGCTGTCCGGAGGCCGGCCCGCCGCGCGTTCCCCTCAGCGTCATGCGCCGCGCCTCGCCACGGATCGCCTTCACGCTCTTCGAGGTCGCGATCTCGCTCGCGATCGTCGCCGTGGCCGTGATCGGCTCGGCGCTGGTCATGACCGGCGGGCTGCGCGCGCAGGAGGCGTCACGCTTCCGGCTCTACGCCGCGGCGAAGGCGATCGAGATGGCCGACGTCTACGCCCAGGCCGACCACCAGTTCCTGCGCCAGGCCTATGAGGCGGACGAGCTCGGGCGGTCGCCGTTCACGTGGAACCAGACCGATCTCGAGCGCGCGCTGCAGGGCGGATGGTTCGGCACGCTGGTGCTGCCCGACACCATCGCGCGCCGGCTCGACTCGCAGGGCGACGAGATCGCGCATCTGCTCGACGCGGGCGGCAAGCTGTTCTACGCCAGCCCGCGCCCGGCGATGGCCGCCGACGGCGAGGGCGGCCACTACTACACCAAGGGCTGGACCGGCATCGATCTGAAGCTCGCGTCCGAAGCGCAGAAGCTGGTGATCGGCGTCATCGGGCCCGCGCAGCAGGACGCGCTGCTCTGCCACCCGTGCATCGGCTGGCCCTACCACTCGTTCTACCCGTCGCCGCCCGACGTGATCTACGGCGAGGCGAAGGGCTGGACGCAGTGGCCCGAACGCGACGCGTGGGAGCGCCAGGCGACGGCCCACGGCTGGCCCGCGGTCGACGAGATGCGCGCGGTGTGCGCGGCGTCGCGCCCGGATCCCGCGAACCTCGTCGCGGTCCAGGCGTACATCGACGCCGCGCGCGCGCTGGTCGTGGCGTGCGGCGTCGCCGTCGATCCCAGCGCCGGCGGTCCGGTGCCGCGTCCGCCGCAGGCGCTGCCGGCGCCGCCGTGGAATCCGTCCGACCCGGACGTCTTCCCGCCGCCGTGGCGCGTGCTGGCGATGCGCTGGCTGGCCAACGCGGCGCTGATGCGCACCGGCGACCGCCTGCCGCCGGCGAGCGCGGTCGAGGCCGCATACGCGGTCGCGACGCACGAGGCGTCGCTCGCCTGGGCTCACCGCTACGCGCGCGCCGACCCCTACGACTGGGGCGCCAACCGCATCGTCCAGGAGATGTGCGCGCTCGACTACCCGCTCCTCCAGTTCGACCTGTTCTCGACCCCGCGCGCCATCGACGACGGCGCCGGCGGCATCGATCGCAGCTGGCTGGTGTCGACGGCGCGGCCGGTGCGCAACGTCGCGCGCGCGCGCGGCTACGACGGCCCGGACGCGCTGCTGCCGGACAACCACGCCGCGATAGCGGCGAGCTGGGGCGATCCGGCGCGCTTCACCCTCACCGACCGCTTCGACGCCTCGGCGCGCACGCGGCAGCTGGTGTTCTGGGCGGTGGATTGGCAGGCCTTCGAGGATTTCGAGTCGACGCCGACCGCGACCTTCGACGCCAAGCAGCACAACCTCGATTCGCGCGGCATGTACGTGAAGCACCAGGACTTCCTCGCCAACCCCGAGCGCGAGCTGGTGTGGCGCGACGCCGGTCGCGCGCTGGCCGGCTTCCCGCCGACGCCGGGCGGATCGCGCGGCGACCTCCACCTGTTCCCGCAGCTGACGGTCGGCGCGTACGGCGCGGACCGCAACGGCAACGGCGTCTTCGATCGCGGCCCCCTGCCCGCCACCACGCGCATGCGCGCGACGCCGGTCACCCGCTACAATTTCTATGACAAACGCATCCTCGCCTCGCTGCGCAACTGAGCCGGGCATGCGCGCCGCGTTCACGCTGATCGAGGCGCTGATCGCGGTCGGGCTCTCGGTGGTGATCTGCGGCGCCGCCTACGCGGCGCTGCGCGCGACCACGCAGTGCGTGGCGCGCGCCGAGCGCCTGGCAATCGAGAACCGCCTGCTGCGCGCGGGCGTCGGCGCGGCGATGGACCAGCTCGACTTCTGGACGCCATGGGACGATCCGGGCGACCCCTCGCGCCAGCCGCTGCGCGGCACGTCGTTCGCCGCGCCGTTCGCGCCGCTGACGGTCGATCGCGATCTCGACCCGTCGCGCCCGCACGCGTGGTGGCGCGGCATGCCGACCGGCAACCCGTACAAGACCTACGGCGACGCGGCGCTCGTGTCGCGCGTCGGCCACCCCGATCCGGAGCGTCGCTGGCTGCCCGAGACCATGACGACGGTCGCGCGCACGCTCGGCAACTACGCGCTGCTCGACTACCTGCCGGCGAACACCGTCTACCAGGCCTTCGGCGAGGATGGCGTCGAGCTCGCCGAGTTCGCCGTCTGCGAGATGACCGACCCGCGCGCGCGGCCGCGCCTGTCGGTGCCGATCGGCGTCACCAACGACATGCCGCGCGACATCAGCGGCCTGACCTTCGCCGCTGGCTACGCCATCACCACCGATCCGGCGCTCGTCGCCGCCGGCGTCGACCGCGGCGGCTTCGCCGACTACCGGCTCTACGGGCCGCTCGATGCGCGCTGGACGACCGCCGAGATGCACGCGCGCTGCGTCGAGCGCGTCGCGCCCCTGCCGGTGGCGCCGACGCACTGGCCGCGCCTGTCGCTCGGCCTGCGCCGCTTCGTCTACTTCAACCGCTGGGTCAGCCTCGCCGAGGTGCGCATCGCCGACCCGGTCAGCGGCGCGCAGATGAAGCTGCACCTGACGCTCGCCACCACCACCCTGCGCGGCGCGCGCCAGCAGCGCGGGCTCGACCGCGATCCGGCGCCATGAGCGCGCGCGCGGGCGCCGTGCTGATCGTGGTCAGCGGCATGGCGGCGCTGATCGCCGCGCTGACCCTGGCGTTCCTGGTGCGCATGCGCTCCGACGCCGAGGAGGCCGCCGCCTTCGACCGCCAGGCCCAGGCGCGCCTCATGGTCACCGCGGCGCTCGCCTACGTGCAGGAGACCGCGCGGCTCGGCTGGGATGACGAGGCGTTCGGCTGGATCGACGTGCGCGACGGTTCGGCAGGCCCGCGCGACGTGCGCGGCGCGATGCTGTACGACGGCGATCGGGCAACCGGTCGCGGCCCGGTCTTCCCCGCCGTCGGCGGGCGCGCGGCGCGCTGTGCGACGTGGCTGTGGCGTCGTCCGCCCAGCGCCGTCGAGCAGACCGTGAATTACAACCCGCTGCCCAGCGCGCCGGGGCCCGACTGGCGCGCGAACATCTCCTATGCGGAGGCCGAGCCGCGCCCGCTCACCGATCCGGGGTGGACCGCGGCCGAGCGCGTCGAGCGCTGGCGCCGCGGCGACCCGCAGCCGGTCGGCGGCGAGGGCGTGGCGTGGTTCCGCTGCTACCGCATGACGCCGGAGGACTGCGCCGCGCACCGCGCCGGCGACGGCACTCCCGCGCCGCTGCACTGGTCGCCGGCGGTGTTCGCGCTGACCTGCGGCGGCGGCGGCACGCTCGGCTACGCCGACTGGGACGAGGTCCTCGCCGACGGCGCCGAGGCGTCGTTCGGCGGCGATCGCGCGCTGTTCGAGGACCTGCGCGCGAACCAGGCGGTGCTGTGGTACGCGTGCGAGTGGAGCCCGATGCAGGGCGGCTTCAGCCACAAGTACTTCCACGCCGACTACCCGGTGCCGGGCGGCTTCCCCGACGGCTACGGCCGCACGTCGACGATCCCCTGGTCGCAGACCCCGACCAACCGCCCGTGGAAGGACGACACCTCGCACCGGCCGAACTCGCGCGGCTTCGGCGGCACCTTCCTGTGGATCGAACGCCTCGCGGGTCCGCCGGATCGCTGGTGAGCCCGGTCAACGCCGCGCGAAGCGTCCCGGCGTGCGCCCGGTGCGGCGCTTGAACACGCGGCCGAAGTGCCCGGCATCGGCGTAGCCGCAACGCCGCGCGACGGCGGCGATCGGCAGGCCGGGCTCGTCGCGCAGCGCGGCCTTCGCGCGATCCATGCGCAGACCCTCGACGGTCGCGTGGAACGACGCGCCGCCGTGGCGGGTGAACAGCGACGAGAGGTAGTTCGGATGCAGGCCGAGCGCCGCGGCGACCGACTCGCGCGACAGCTCCTCGGTGAGGTGCTCGGCGATGAACTGCATCGCCTCCTGCCAGGTGCGCAGCGCGCCTTCCTGCGCCCCGCCCGCGAGATCGGCGGCGACGTGGACGCGGGTCATCGCCACGAGTCCGCGCAGCAGGTCGCCGGCGGTGGCGAGGAGCGGCGCCTCCGGACCGTCGTCGGCGAGCGCGTCGAGGGTCGCGAGCAGCTGGCGTCCGGCAGGCCCGAGCGGCGCGCGCGTATGGTGCGCGGTGCGCGCCGGACCGGCCGGCGTCCGTCCGCCGCCGTGCGCGAAGCGCAGGACGCGCACGAAGTCGGGCCGGTAGACGCAGCCGAGGAACTCGGTCGGCGCGTCCCAGGACTCGAGGTTCCAGGCGTTGGTCGCCCAGAAGAACACGGCGCCGGGGCCGCCATCGACGACGCTGCGCTCGCCGCACCGGCTCGACGCGTAGCGCATGCGGCCGCGCAGGATCACCACCAGGCGCGGAAACGGCTGGCATCGCACCGGAGGATCGCCGCGCCGCGCCGCGGGAAAACGCGGACCGCCGATCTCGGGCGTCCGCCAGCGACCCAGCGCCAGGCCGCGATCGAGCGCGGCGAGCACGTCCGGGAAGCCGTCGCTCGGCGGCCGCGGCGTCAGGCGCAGGAGGTCGCGGCGGGCCATCGCCAGGACCTTACATCCATCCCATCCGATGACCAACCGCCTCTCGCCGATCGGCGCGCGCGCGGCGACGATGCCGCCATGCCCAAACCGCATCCCATCCCCGCCCGACCGCTCATCCGCTCGCGCCAGGCGCTGTTCCGCGGCGGCGACGGCGGTTACGTCATGTACCGCATCCCGGTGCTGTTCGCGACCGCGCGCGGGACGCTGCTCGCGACCTGCGAAGCGCGCCAGGGCGCCGGCGACTGGACCGAGACCCATGTCCTGCTGCGGCGCAGCGTCGATGCGGGAGCGACCTGGGACGCGCCGCGCCGCCTGTGCGCGACGCCCGCGGACGCGGTGCGGAACCGGGTCTCGGATGAGCACCCGGACACCACGCGCACGCAGGGCTTCGTGCACCACAACTGCGTCATCCTGCCTGGCGCGGGAGCGACGACGCACGCGATCTTCGGCGTCGAGTACGAGCGCATGTTCCACCGCGTCTCGTCCGACGATGGCGCGACCTGGGGCGCGCCGATCGAGATCACCGCCGCGCTCGCGCCGCTGCGCCGGCGCTACCCGTGGCGCGTGTGCGCCGCCGGTCCGGGACACGGCCTGCGCCTGCGCACCGGCCGACTGCTCGTCCCCGTCTGGCTGTCGGTGTCGTCGGGCGGGCACGGCCACCGTCCATCGGTGGTGGTGACGCTGATGAGCGACGACGACGGCGCCTCGTGGCGCGCGAGCGACCTGCTCGCGGTCGATGGCGATCACGCGGTGGACGGCGCCCGCGTCGCGAACCCCAGCGAAGCGACGCTGGTCGAGATGCCCGATGGTCGCGTCCTGATGTCGCTGCGCAGCGAGAGCGCGCCCCACCGCCGGCTGCACCTGACGTCCGCGGATGGCGGCGTCACCTTCGACCACCCGCGCTTCTGCGACGGACTGTACGACGCGGTCTGCGCGGCATCGATGCTGCCCCTCGGCGGTCGCCTGCTGTTCTGCGCGCCCGATCCGCGCGACGCGCAGGGACGGACCGATGAGCCGAACGCCCGCCGCCGGCTGCTGCTGAGCGAGAGCTGCGACGGATCGGCGTGGCACCCCGTCGGCCTGATCGAGGGCGGGATCACCGGCTACAGCCATCTCGCCACCCATGGCGGGCGGACGTGGTGCCTCTTCGAATCCGGCTCGCGCGGCGAGACGCACTTCCACACCAGCGAGCTCGCGCTGGCCGAACTCGCCGTCGGCGAGCCCGGGGCGGCCGTGCGCTGAGCGAGCGGACGGGGATCCCGTGGCTGACGCCATCCGCCTGCCCGGGCGGCCAGCGAGGCCCGGCAGGCGTGCGGTTGCGCGTTGGATGGTCCCCAGCATGCTTCGCCCCCGGATACGGGCGGTTAGCTCAGCGGTTAGAGCATTCGCTTCACACGCGAGGGGTCGGGGGTTCGAATCCCTCACTGCCCACCAGACACGAGCCCAGGGCCTTCCAGCCTTGGGCTCCGTCGTTTCCACAGCGCAGACTGCTAGCGGCTCGCCGCGCCGACGCCGCCGACGCAGCGTTGGCGCAGCCCCGGTATGTCGGCGGTGCCGGTGGTGCCGAGCTGGTGGATGACGATCGACGCGGCGGCGTTCGCCAGGGTGATCGCCTCGCGCAGGTCCGCTCCGGCGGCGAGCGCGGCGCAGAGGTTGGCGGTCACCGAGTCCCCGGCGCCGACGACGTCGATCGGTCCCGTGACCGGCAGCGCCGGCAGGTGCTCGCAGCGCCCGCGATGGTCGGCGGCGACGATGCCGCGCTCGGCGAGGGTGACGAAGGCGGGGCGGCGGTGGCGTCGCGCGAGCTCCAGCGCCGCCGCGCGCACGCCGTCGAGCGACGGCGTCCCGGCGAGCCGCAGATGGCGCGCGAGCTCGCCGGCGTTGAGCTTGAAGGAGAGCGGCGGGAAGCGGTCGAGGCCGACACGGCTGTCGGCCAGCATCGGCAGGGCCGGACGCTCGCGCGCCGCCTCGGCGAGGGCCGCCAGCACCGGATCGGTCACCGTGCCGGTGTCGGCGGTGTCGACCTGCTCGAGCACGATCATCGCGTCGACCAGCGGCGTCAGCTCGCGCACCGACTGCGCGAGCCGGCCGGCGAGCGCGGCGGGAGTCGGGCGGCGCTCCTTGCGATCGAGGCGCTCGAGCTCGCGCGGCGGCCTGCCGGGCTCGAGCAGCATCGGCTTGCCGTAGGTGAAGGTCGCGCGGTCGCTGGCGCAGACGAAGTGCTCCATGCGCACGCCGGGCAGCGCGCCGAGGGCGCGGCGCAGCTCGAAGCCCTCGCCGTCGTCGCCGCTGACGCCGATCAGGTGGATCTCGCCGACGCCGAGCGCGACCAGGTTCGCGGTGACCGTGCCGGCGCCGCCCGGCTGCGGGCGGACGGCGACGACGTTGCGCACCGGCAGGCCGGTCTCGAGCGAGGTCTCGACGAGCGCCGGATCGATGTCGAGGTAGCGGTCGAGGCAGAAGTCGCCGACCACCGCGACGCGCAGGCCGCGGAAGCGGTCGGTGAGGGCCGCGAAGCGTTTCGGGCAGAGTCCGCTCATGACGCATCCCCCTCGGCCAGCAGCGCGCACAGCCGATGCATGAAGACGATGTTGTCGCACTGGCTGTAGCGCATGGTGCCGCCCATGCGCGCGTAGCTCTTGCAGAAGCGCAGGTAGTAGGCGGCGTTGTCCTTCGGCGGCTCGCCGCCGGACCAGTCCCAGTTGCCGCCGTCCTGCAGGTCCACGACGTGGAACTCGGCGCCGCGCACCGCCGCGCGCCCACCGTTGAGGCGCAGGTTGTTGACGCAGCTCATGCTCTTCTCGAACACCTGCGGCCCCATGATCGCCGAGCCGACCGACAGCACGACGCCGCCATCCAGTCCGTCGACCGCGGCGCCGAAGCGGCGGAACTCGACCTCGGCGGCGCGCCCGATGGCGGCGCCGGAGAACAGCGGATGGTTGGTGATGATGTCGTAGCCGATGCCGGGATGCACGGTCAGCGGCACGCCGTGGCGGTAGGCCTGCCAGAGCACGCACGAATCGCGGTGCGGGTGCGTGAGGTGCACGCGACCACGCAGGCCGTGCACGGTCATCGCCTGCAGCAGGTCGGCGCGCGCGCCGGTCAGCGGCGAGCGCGGCTCGCGCGCGATCTGCCGTTCGAGCTCGTCCGCATCGGGCAGCGTGACGCCGTCCTCGTCGACCAGCCTGCCGAGCGCGCTGCCCCAGCCGTCGCCGCGCAGGCCGCCGGTCAGCACGGCGAGGTTGATCGCCTGCCCGGTCTCGAGCCACGTGCCGAACGTGCCGGTGGCGACGTTGGCGCGGACGCTCTCGGTCGAGCGGCCGAGGTGCGCGAACTCCCAGTCGTGGATCGTCCCCGCGCCGTTGGTCGCGAGATGCGTGATCCAGCCGCGCTCGATGCAGCGCCGGACCAGCGCGTGCGCGCCGTTCTTCAGCAGGTGCGCCCCGAAGATCAGCATCACCGACGCGCCGCGGGCGCGCGCGGCGTGGATCTGGCGCGCGGCCAGGGCGATGTTGTCGGCGACCAGCGCCGACGGCGCGGCCGGAGGCGCGGCAGCGACGTCGACCAGCACCTCCTGGATGGTCGCCAGGCTGTGGCGTTCGGGCAGCGGATGCACGCGGATGCGCGTCAGGTCGATGGCCGGATGGGCGCTCACGCCGCCCCCGTGATCGCCGACATCAGCGCCGGCAGGTCGCGGAAGTCGGCGATGATGGCGTCGGCGCCCGCGGCGATCAGCAGCTCGCGCTTGGCGCGGTCGACGCGACCGCTGCCCGGGCGGTCCTCGTCGCTGGCGATGCCGATCGCCAGTCCGCCGACCGCCTTGATCTCGCGCATCTCGACCGGCCCGTCGCCGATCGCGACGATGCCCTCGCCGGGCAGGCCCTGGGCGAGCATGCGCGCCACCACCATCGCCTTGGTCATCACCGCCGGCGGACGCAACGCGCCGTAGATCCGTCCGGCGAACGGCCGGTCGACGCCGAGCAGCGCCGCCTCGCGCAGCACGTCGTCGTGGTCGGTGCCGCTGGCCAGCCACAGCTGCGCCCCGCGCGCGGCGAACGCCGCGACGGCCGCGTCGGCGCCCGGCACGAGGTGCGCGTCGCGCGCGCCGCGGGCGATCGCCGCGTGGCGTTCGGCGCAGCGCTCGCCGAGGCGGCGCAGGAAGTCGGCCTTGAGCGCCGGCGGATCCGGCTCGGCCGCGCCGCGCGCGCGCAGGCGCTCGGCGAAGACGATCATCTGGTCGATGGTCGGACGCCCGGCGAGCCGGACGATGTCGTGCCGCAGCGCCTGATCGAGGGCCGCCGCGTCCTCGCCCGGCCGCGGCGGGCACAGCGCGCGCATCCCCTCGAGCATGACCTCGACCCAGCCGGCGCGGATCAGCGAGATCGTGCCGTCGAAGTCGAACATCACCGCCGCGACGCGCGGACGCGCGCGCAGCCCGGGGCGGATCTCGATGGCGGCGGTGGCGGTCATGGCGTCACGCGCCCGCGCGCGCCGGGGCGCCGGCCAGCGCGCTGGCGACATCGCGCACGGTCAGCGACACCAGGCGGCATTCGCCGTTCTCCGCCGAGAGCTCGAGCGGCGCGTCCCACGGCTCGGGCAGGAAGCAGTACGAGGCGCTGGTGCGCCCGCGGTCGGCGAACACCTCGATCGAGGTCCGGTCGACCAGGATGCGCAGCGTGACGGTGCCGTCGACCAGCGGCGCGGGCATGTCGCGGCCCAGCAGCGACACCGAGCCGCCGTCGGCGCGCCAGCGCAGCACGTGGCCGTGGATGCGGCAGGCGAAGACGCCGGTGCCGGCGGCGGTCGCGACCGGCGCGAAGGTCAGCTCGAGATCGTAGCAGCCGGAGCCCGCCTCGGGCTTCAGCGTCGCCGTCGACGACAGCGTCCGGTCGGCGAAGCGCTGGGTGCGGCCCCACAGCGACTGGATCTCGGCCACCGGCGCGCGGTGCAGGCGGATGCCCTCCGGACCGGTGACCAGCGTCAGCTCGACGGGGAAGGACATCTGCTGGTTGAAGGGCATGTACGGGTACTTGCCGCCGCGCATCCACGAGATCTGGATGCGCCGGCCGTCCGGCGCGTCGCTCCAGGTCTGGGCGGCGTAGCCGTTGGGGCCGTGCTCGCAGACCAGCGGTCCCGATGTCGGCGCGAAGCGCTGGCCGTCGAAGGTGCCGAGGCGGTAGATGCCGTCGCCGGTCCACAGCACCCAGCGCTCCTGCGCGGCATCGCCGTCGACGTTCAGCGGGAAGAAGTCCGGGCACTCGCTGGCGTTCGGCACGTCCACGGTCTGGATGCGCGTCCACGCCTTGAGGTCCGGCGAGGTGAACAGGCCGAAGTCGTTGCGATCGAGGTAGAGCGCCATCACCCAGCGCTTGGACGGCGCGTGCCAGATCACCTTCGGGTCGCGGTTCTCGCGCACGATGTGGCCGATGACCGGGTTGCCGTCGTACTTGGCCCAGGTGCGGCCGCGGTCGCGGCTGAAGGCGATGCCCTGCACGCACGGTTTGCCGGCCGCCGGCGCGCCGGTGGTGTACATCGCCACCAGCGGTGGCTCCTTACCGTCGCCGAAGCCGGAGGTGTTGCCGTGATCGACCACCGCCGAGCCCGACCAGATCCAGCCGAACCGCTCATCGGGATCCAGGGCGTCGTCGAGCTGGCGCCAGTGCACGAGATCGCTCGACACCGCGTGGCCCCAGCTGTTCGGGCCCCAGTTGATGCCGACCGCGTTGTACTGGTAGAACAGGTGCCACTCGCCGGCGTGCCACACCAGGCCGTTCGGGTCGTTCAGCCAGTTGCGCCGGGTCGTGAAGTGGAAGCGCGGGCGCAGCAGGTCGTTCTCGGGCTTCTCGGCGGGCATGCGGTGGTGTCCTGGGCGTCGGTGGTGTTCGGCTTGACGCGCCAATGTTCTAAGTCGAACATGACGAGGCGCAAGACCTTCTTCGCCGATTGAGGAGCCCGACCACGCATGGATGCTCTCGCCCCGATGGACGCCGAGACCCGCCACCGCCGCCTGCTCGACGCGCTGGCGCGCAGCGGCTACCAGCCGGTCTCGGCGCTCGCCAAGTCCCTTCGCGTCTCCGAGATGACCATCCGCCGCGATCTCGACGCGCTCGACAAGCGCGGCCTGATCAAGCGCACCTATGGCGGCGCGGTCGGCCAGGGCGGCCAGGACCTGTCGATCGACTACTCGGGCCGGCGGCGCGAGCACGCGCCGGCCAAGGCGCGCATCGCGGCGCGCGCGCTGACCCAGATCCGCGATGGGCAGACCCTCTATCTCGACGCCGGCACCACCGCGCTGGCGCTCGCCGAAGCGCTGCCGCCCCGGGGTTTCACGGTGATCACGCCGTCGTTGCCGGTGGCCAACGCGCTGAGCGTCAGCCGCGACCTGACCGTGCACGTGCTCGGCGGCGAGTTCCGTCCCGACCTGCAGGCGATGGTCGGCCCGCAGACGGCGCAGGCGCTCGCGGCGTTCCGACCCGACGTCGCGTTCCTCGGCGCGACCGCGGTCGACCTGTCGCGCGGGCTGTCGCGCGCGACCATCGAGGAGATCCCGCTGAAATGCCAGGCGGCGCGCCAGTCCGAGCGCGTCATCGTGCTGGCGACGCGCGAGAAGCTCGGGCCCAACGCGGGCATGGTCTACCTGACCTGCGACGAGATCGACCTGGTGATCACCGAGACCGCGGAAGGCGCGGAGGAGATCCGCGTTCCGAGCCGCTGACCCGCGGCGGCGGCGCCGGCCGCGGTCGCACCGATGTTCGATCCCGCACGGCCCGACCCGCAGCTCGCGCATCGGCTCAAGAGCCGATGTTCCCGTCCTTTGCAGCATCTTCTCGACAAGCTCGCGTTTCCACTACAACATGGTTGTTCTACTTCGCACACCGCGCTCCAGCCGGAAACGACCATGCAGCCCGCCACCGATCCCCTCTCCTTGCCGCTGCTCTTCCAGCCGAACCGCGTGTGGCGCTGCTACACCGGTGGCGTCCTGCTCGACCGCTTCCTCGGGCGCGGACCCGGGCGCGACGGCTACTTCCCGGAGGAATGGCTCGGCTCGGTGACGAGCGCCGAGAACGGCGAGCACAGCCAGGGCGCCGACGAAGGCCTGTCGCGCCTGCGCCGCGCCGACGGCGCGGACGGTCCGCTGCTGCGCGACGCGATCGGCGACGAGCGCCTCGACGTGCTGTGCAAGTTCCTCGACTCGGCGGTGCGGCTGCCGATCCAGTGCCATCCCGACCGCGCCTTCGCGCGCGAGCACTACCGCTCGGAGCACGGCAAGACCGAGAGCTGGCTGATCCTCGACACGCGCCGCATCGACGGCGAGGAGCCCTACCTGCTGATCGGCTTCAAGCCCGGCGTCGCGCCCGAGGCGTTCGCGCGCGCGGTCGCCGTCCAGGACGTCGCCGCGCTCGAAGGCATGCTCAACCGCATCCCGGTGAAGCCGGGCGACGCGTACCTCATCCCCGGGCGCGTGCCGCACGCCATCGGCCCGGGCGTGCTGATGCTCGAAGTGCAGGAGCCCAGCGACTGGGTGGTGCAGGTCGAGCGCCACTGCGCCGGCACGCGCCTGACCGACCAGGACATGTGGGGCCCGCTGGCGCCCGACGTCGGGCTGGCCTGCTTCGACTACCGCGGCGAGGCGCTCGACGCGCTCACCGCGCGCCTGGCGATGCGCCCGACGACGATCGCCAGCGGCGGCGGCGTGGTGCACGAACGTCTCGAGGCGCGGGTGAGGACCGACGCCTTCCGCATCGAGCGCCTGCGAATGACCAGCCGCTTCACCCATCGCCCGGACACGCCGCGCCACATCGGCATCGTCACCGGCGGCAGCGGCCGCATGACCGCCAACGGCGCGACCGTGCCGCTGCGCGCCGGCGAGACCTTCGCGATCACCTCGCGCATCCGCGAGATCGCCTACGAGCCCGACGCCGGGGCGACGCTGACCGTCCACGTCATCGCCTCCGGCGCGTGAGCGGCAGCGCCATGGACCTCGCGCACGCCCTCGACCGCTTCGCCGCCGAGCATCCCGCCCTCGCGGCGCTGAAGCCCGAGCTCGGCCGCGCCGTCGCCCTGGTCGTCGACTGCGCGCGGCGCGGCGGCTGGGTGCTGGGCTGCGGCAACGGCGGCTCGGCGTCGGATGCCGACCACATCGTCGGCGAGCTGATGAAGGGCTTCCGCCATCCGCGCCCGATCGCCACGGTGCGCCGGGCGGCGCTCGCGGCGGTCGATCCGCGGTGGCAGGCGCTGGGCGGGCGGCTGCAGGACGGGATCC
>DASPLE010000030.1:0-15618 GCA_035627695.1 Planctomycetota bacterium | reverse complement strand
CGCGTCGTGACGTCGTAGCACGAGATGCGATACCAGGCGTGCGATGCGAGGATGTCGTCGATGCCGTCGCCGCTGACGTCGCCGAGCTGGAGCGTGTAGCCGAAGTTCTGGTAGTAGGTCCAGACCGGCGCCACGGTCGCGCCATCGAAGCGCACGACATGGCCGCTCGACAGGACGATCTCGAGCCCGTGATCCCCGTCGACATCGCCGACCGCGAGGTCGGAGGTGCCGGCGACCGGCAGCGCGAACGATCCGGCGGCGGCGAAGGTGGTCGCGTCGTAGAGCAGCACGTGCCCCGTGGTGAGGACGACGAAATCATCGTCACCGTCGTTGTCGGCGTCGGCGACGACGAGACGCACCGCGTCGCCCGCGAGGGGCAGCTCGCGGACGAGCGACCAGTCGGAGCCGTCGGTGATCTCGAGCACGCGGTCGGTGCGCGCGGCGGCCACGAAGCCGGCGGCGCGGCCCGCCGGGTGCGCCACCGCGAACGCCACGACCCCGGGCGCGTATCGCCCGTACCAGGGCGACGCGACCGTCGGGAACTCGCGCGAGTGGACGCGCTCGTAGTTCGTCCGGGACGTGGCGCGCAGCACGCTCCACATCCCGCCGCCCGCCAGCAGCAGCTCCTGCGCGCCGTCGCCGTCGACGTCGTCGACGATCGCGCCGTTCGCGCCGGGCTGCCTGCCGAGGAACGCCAGTCGCCACGCCTCGTGGAACGATGACGACGCTCCCGCTTCGACCAGCACGTCCACGTCCGCGGTGGCCGAGCCGCCGTACCCGTCGCTCACGACGACGGCGAAGGAGTCGCTGCCGATGTAGCCCGCGGCCGGCGCGTAGACGATCGTCGTGCCGTCGGGCGCGAGGGTCACGGTGCCATGCGCCGCGGCGCCGGGCGCGTAGCCGAGCGCGTCGCCGTCGCCATCGGCGGCGTCGAGATCGATCGCCACCGGCACGCCTTCGCCGGTCACGACGGCGATGTCGTCGACCGTCGGCGGCTGGTTCGCCCGGCGCACCGAGATGAGGAAGCGGCCGATCGAGATGCCGCCACGCCCGTCGTCGCAGCGGTAGGTGGCGACGAAGTCGCCGTTCTGCCATGGCGCCTGATAGGTGAAGTCGGGACCGAGCCAGCCGTTCGTCGCCGAATCGGCGGTATACGAGATCGCGTCGCCGTCCTCGTCGGACGCGCCCGGCGCCAGGGCGACGAACGCGCCCCAGCCCAGATCCAGGTGCTGATCCGGAGCGACGGGCGCGTGGTTGACGGGTGGCTCGGGCGGAGGAGTCCCGCCTCCGCCGCTCCCGCCGCCGCACGACATCAGGACGAGGCCGAGGAAGCCGACGAGCAGCGGGAACCCAGCGCGAGGCAACGACATGTGAGCTCCGGAAGCGCACCGTACCGCCGGGCGGCGATACGCCACGGTGTCGCCGGCGCCACGCGTCCGGGGTCCGGCAAGCGACCCGCAGCACAGGACAAGGAACGCGATGCGGCGGTCGCCGATCGCGCAGCGGGCGCTGGACGTGGACGGTCTGCGTCTTCCCGCGAGCGAGCGCCGGGGTGTTCCCATGCCGGCGGCCTCCCGGATGGACGAGCCGGCGGCCTGGTCGGCGCCGCCGCCGTCGACCGACCGCCGCTTCACGACGATGCCCGCCCACGGCGGGACGCGGCGGGGCTCAGGCGAACAGCTTGCCCAACGCCGGCTGGTGCCGCTTGACCACGTAGGCGGCGATCGCGTCGCGCCCGGCGACCAGCTCCTTCGCGCCGAGCTGGCGATCGCCGTTGGCATCGAGCGAGCGGAACAGCGCCGGCGAGCCCTTGCGCAGCGCCGCGGACATCGCCGCGGCGTCGGTGTCCGAGATCGCGGGCGCCGGCATCCGCACGGCGTCCCCCGGTTTCGCCAGCAGCTCGCGCAGCGACAGGCGCCCGTCGCCATCGGCGTCCATCCGCTGGAAGAGCTTCGGATCGCGTCGCGCGAGCGTCTCGCCGAGGCGCTGCGCGGTCTTCTCGTCGAGGCCGGACGCGCCACCCCCCTTGGCCAGGGCGAGGCCGGAGTCGCTGAACAGCGCGCTGTCGGTCGCCCCGGCGCGGCCACCGCTCGGCTGCGCGTTCGCCGACGTCAGCGGCGACGCGTTGCGCGTCGTGGACATGCGGGCGAGGAGCGAAGCGGTCTCGGCGGCGGAGGTACGCATGCGGGCGTAACGCAACCGGCGTGCCAGCACGGCCTGCCGCTGACATCCCCTTGCCGATCCGCGCATGGGACCGCCGCGCGCGCGGGAGGTCCGCCCGCTCGGCCTGCGCGTGCGCAGCCGACGCGTCGCAAGCGCCGCAAGGGAAGGACCGCATCGACGGAGCTCGGCGACGGAGCCGGGCGCGTGGCGCCCGCGGCGCGGCCTAAGCCCGTCCCTCCGACACGGCCTCCGGCGGCACGATGATCGAGAACGTCGCCCCCTCGCCCTCGTCCGACGCCACGGTGATCGTCCAGCCGTGCTGCTCGACGATCTTGGTGCAGATCGCCAGGCCGATGCCGGTGCCCTCGTACTCGCCGGCGCGGTGCAGGCGCTGGAAGACCTCGAAGATGCGCTGCTGGGACGTCCGCGGGATGCCAATGCCGTTGTCGCGCACGGCGATGGTCCAGCCGGCGGCGTCGCGGGTGGCGGAGACCGCGATGACGCTCGGCCGATCCGGCGAGCGGAACTTGATCGCGTTGCCGATGAGGTTCTGGAACAGCCGCACCAGCCGGTCGGCGTCGCCGCGCACCCGCGGCAGCGCGCCGACCTCGACGCGCGCGCCGGTCTCCTCGATGCGCGGACGCAGGTGCTCCAGCGCCTGGGCGACGATCGCGTCGAGGTCGACATCGGTGAAGACGTCGGCCCGGTCGAGCTGCGCGTAGGCGAGCAGGTCGCGGACCAGCGCCTGCATCCGCGCCGCGGCGTCGCGCGCGCGGCGCAGGAAGCCGCGCGTCGCCTCGTCGAGCGCCGCCCCGGCGCGCCGTTCCGCCACCTCGACGAAGTTGGCGATCATGCGCAGGGGCTCCTGCAGATCGTGGCTGGCGATGTACGCGTACTGCCCGAGCTCGCGGTTCGTGCGGCTCAGCTCCTCGTTGGCGCGGCGCAGGTCGTCGACCGCGCGCACGCGCACCACTGACTCCCAGCAGCGGTCGGCGACGCGCTGCACCAGCGCGATCTCGTCCAGCTGCCAGGCGCGCGCCGTCGACTGGTGAATGGCCCAGCCGGCCACCAGGCGGCCGTCCTTGCGCAGCGGCACCGAGATGTGCGCGCGGATGCCGGCCCGCCGGTACGGCGCGCGCACGTCGGCGAGGATCGGATCCGCCTCGACGTCGTCGGACCAGGAGGGCAGCCCCACCCCGAAGCAGGCGATCATGGCGGCGCCGAAGTCGCGCAGCGACCAGCGGCCGGTCAGCGCCGGCAGGCCGGCGCGCAGCTCGATCGACGCCGTGGTGAACGCGTCGCCGTCGGGCTCGAACGTCGCGTGCACGCAGCGATCGGCGCCGAGATGCGTGACCAGCATCCGCGAGGCGGTGGCGATGATCGCGTCCGCCGCGGTCAGCGGCCGGATCGCGTCGTCGAGCAGGACCAGGAACGCGTCGCGCCGCTGCGACCGCTGCAGCTCGCGCGCGATGCGCATCCGCTCGATCGACTCCCAGCAGCGGCTGGTGACCCGCGCCACCAGGTCGATCTCGTCCCGGCGCCAGCGCCGCGGCCGCGCCTGGTGCACGGCCATGCCCGCGACGAACCGGCCGCGCTTGTGCAGCGGCGTGGTGACCACGGCGCGGATCATCGCCGCGCGGTAGGCGTCGGGCGACTCGATGCGCGGATCGGCCTCGCTGTCCTCGACCACCCAGGTCTCGCCGGCGCGCATCAGGCGCAGGCACTCGGCGCCGAACGCCGCGAGGCGGTAACGCCCGACGATGCTCGGGACCCCGCGCGTGTAGTCGCCGACGAGGTTGAAGGTGTCCTCGTCGGGCTCGACATCGGCGTAGGCGCAGCGGTCGGCGTCGAGGTGCTCGCCGAGTCGGCGCGCGGCGACGCGCATCAGCTCCTGCGGGTCCTCGATCGCGCGCGTGGCGTCGTCGAGGGAGACGAGGAAGGCGTCGTGGCTGGTGTGCTGGTCCGCGGAGACGGTCACGATGGACAGCGTGCGCGCCGGGCTCAGCGCCACCAGGAATGGTAGCGCGGGTTCGAACGGCGGCGCTGGTCTCGTCCGGCCTCCAGCGGTGACCTCGCCCGCCGTCGAGACGCCGACGGTGGCGGAATCGATGGTCCGGGCGTGCGCCACGTGCGCCGGGCTTTTCCGCCGCCGCCCAGCGCCCCTCCGATTTCGTCCCCGGCACGGAATCGAACGAATCGCCTTTCGTCCCCCAACCAGATTCGAACGCCACGCCTCCCTCGCCTCCGCTAGTCTCGCGCCCCGATGGTCGCCCAACCGCGCCATCCCGGAGACCCGCGATGACCGCCGCATCCAAGCCCCAGCCCGACACCGCCGCCGCCAAGCAGGTGATCCCCGAGGCCGAATGGCCCAAGCTCCTCGCCCGCGTGCGCGCGGTCATCCCCGAGGCGTTCGACGCCAACGGCAACGTGCTCAACCTGCTCGAGGGCGGCTGGTCGCAGCCCGGGCACGGCAAGCACTACGCGTCGCCGGTCGACGGCAGCGAGCTCGGGCGCATGCCGATGATCGACGCCGAGACCGCCAAGCACGCGGTGCGCTTCGCCGCCAACGAGTTCCTGTCGTGGCTGAAGGTCGACCTCGACGAGCGCAAGCGCCGGGTCAGCACGGCGGTCGATGCGCTGCGCCAGCACGCCGACCTCATCGCCTACCTGCTGGTGTGGGAGATCGGCAAGCCGCTCGCGCAGGCGCAGGTCAGCGTCGACCGCTGCATCACCGGTGTCGAGTGGTACGTGCAGAACATCGAGGGCATGATCAAGGGACGCCAGCCGCTGGGGCTGATCTCGAACATCGCCTCGTGGAACTACCCGCTGTCGGTGCTGATGCACGCCGTGCTGGTGCAGGCGCTGTCCGGCAACGCGGTGATCGCCAAGACGCCGACCGACGGCGGGCTGTACGCGCTGACCCTGTCGATGGCGCTGGCGCGGCGCGCCGGGCTGCCGGTGGCGCTGGTCTCGGGCTCGGGCGGGCAGCTCAGCGAGGCGCTGGTGCGCAACGACGCGGTCGCCTGCCTGTCGTTCGTCGGCGGCAAGACCAACGGCCGCGACATCGCCGCCAGCCTCTACGACCACGGCAAGCGCTACATGCTCGAGATGGAGGGCGTGAACGCCTACGGCGTGTGGAACTTCAGCGACTGGCCGGCGCTGGCGAAGCAGATCAAGAAGGGCTTCGAGTACGGCAAGCAGCGCTGCACCGCGTACGCGCGCTGGGTCGTGCAGCGCGACCTCTTCCCGAAGTTCCTCGCCATGTACCTGCCGGTGCTGCAGTCGCTGCGCTTCGGCCATCCGCTGCTGGCCAAGCCGGGCGAGCCGGCCCCGGCCTACGACTTCGGCCCCCTGATCAACGCCAAGAAGATCGAGGAGCTGCGCGTCATGCACAGCGAGGCGCTGGGCATGGGCGCGGTCAGCCTCTACGAGGGCGCGTTCGACGAGGCGAACTTCGTGCCGGGCCAGGACATCTCGGCCTACCTGCCGCCGATGTCGCTGCTCAACGTCCCGCGCAACTGCCGGCTGTACCACAACGAGCCGTTCGGACCCATCGACTCGATCGTCATCGTCGACCGCGTCGAGGAGCTGATCGCCGAGATGAACGTCTCGAACGGCAGCCTGGTCGCGTCGCTGGCCTGCGACGACGCCAAGGCCGCCAAGCGCATCGCCGACGAGCTGCGCGCCTTCAAGATCGGCATCAACCAGCCGCGCTCGCGCGGCGACCGCGACGAGGTCTTCGGCGGCATCGGCCAGTCGTGGAAGGGCTGCTTCGTCGGCGGCAGGTACCTCGTCCATTCGGTCACGCAGGGACCGGCCGGCGAGAAGCTGTTCGGCAACTTCGTCGACCACACGCTGCTGCCCGACAAGCGCTAGCTGCCAGGATTCCGCGACGGCGTCGGGCGCCAGGATGCGCGCATGCCCGACGCCGAAGCCTCCCGCGATCCCATCGCCCTGCCCGCGGCGGAGCCGCAGGTCGACGCGGACCCGCCGGCGGGGAACGCGCCGATGCGCGGCGGCTTCGACGAGCTGCTGCGCGCGATCGTCGACCGGAGGAACGCGCGCGAGCGCGCGGCCACGATCCCGGACGTCGCCGCGTCGGTGGTCGTCGGCGCGGTGGCGGGTGCGCGCAGCGGCCTCACCGATCTCGCCCGCAACGTCGCCGGCCTCGGCGGCCTCGCGGGAAGCGACCTGGCGACCGAGCTGGCGCTGCGCGCCGAAGCGCACGCGGGCGAGCTGGACCGCTCGTTCGCCGATCGTCACGGCGACCGCCCGCTCGGGGCCGCCATCCGCGATCTCGGCGACGCGGCGGTCCAGCAGGCGCCGATCATCGCCGCCGGACATGCGGGCGGCACCCGCGCCGCCATCGCGACCGAAGCCGCGCTGCTCGCGGGCGACGCGTACGTGGACCTGCGCGTCGCCGGCGCCGAGCACGACGCGGCGCGCGGCGAGGTCATGGCGCGTGGCATCGATCGGATCCGCGCGGCGTTGCATGGACCGATGGACGAGGTCCCGCGCTCGGGCGATCCCTGACCCGTCGCTCGGTCCAGGTCGCCGCCGAGAACAGATCGACCCGCGCCATCGGGCGCGGGTCGATCGGGACGCGGTACGCGCGCCGGACTCAGCTCATGCACTCGCCGGCGCCGAGCTCGGCCAGCGAGAACAGCTTGTCCGAGCCGAGGTCGCGCAGGTCGGCCTCGCCGAGCTCGCCTTCCTTGTAGGACATCAGCGGGGTCAGGCGCTCCTTGAGAGCGGCCTTGGCGGCCTTGGCGGCCTCCTTGTCCTGACCCTCGCCGGCGACGCGGCGCAGGTAGCGCTCGAACGATTCGTCCCCCTGGCGCTCGGCCATGTACCAGGCGGCGAGCTGCTTGACCACGTCGACCACCTTCCGCGCCGGGATGCGCGCGATCATGGTGGCGAAGTTGATCGAGTCGCCGTGGTCGCCGCCGCCGACCATCAGCACGTAGTGCGGCACCAGCTTGTCGCCGACCTTCGAGGCCGCGCCGTGCAGGCCGATCGTGCCGATGTGGTGCTGGCCGCAGCTGTTCGGGCAGCCGCTGATGTTGATGCGGCTGTCGAGCACGCGCGCGTCGGCCTTGATCGAGACCAGCGCGTTCTCGAGCTCGCGCGACAGGTTCTTCGACAGCGTGATGCCGAGCTGGCAGGTGCTGGCGCCCGGGCAGCTGACCACGTCGACCATGCTGTGCGCCTTGCGCGTGTAGCCGAGCTGGTCGAGCTCGCGGTAGAGCGCGGTCAGGTTTTCGAGCTTCACGCGGCGGAAGATCAGGTTCTGGTCGTTGGTCGAGCGCACGTCGCCCTCGGCGAACTTCTCGGCCAGGTCGGCCAGCGTGCGCATGCGGTCGGCGGGGATGTCGCCGCGCACGATGCACAGGCTGACGACCGCCAGGCCGCCCTCGCGGTGCGCGCGCACGTTGCTCTTGCGCCACTCGCCCTCGGCGCCGGCGACCTCGGGGATGACGCTCGGCTTGGCGGGGGGCAGGCGATCGGGCAGCACGGCGCCGGCGATGCCCTCGGCCTTGGCCGCGGCGTACTCCTCGGCCACCAGCTTGCGGAAGCCCTCGTCGCCGTGCTTGCGCAGGACGAACTTCAGGCGCGCCTTGGCGCGGTTCTCGCGGTCGCCGTACTTGTGGTGGACGCGCACGATCGCGTCGCACATCGGGATGAGCTCCTCCTTGGCCAGGCACTCGTCGATGACGATCGGCGCCTGCGGCGTCGCGCCGAGGCCGCCGGCGGCGACCAGGCGGAAGCCTTCCTTGCCGTTCTTGACCACGGCGAGCGCGCCGACGTCCTGGATCATGACCTGGCCGAGCGGGTCCTTGGCGGATCCGGCGAGCGCGATCTTGAACTTGCGCGGCAGCGAGGCCGAGCGCGGGCCGCGCAGGAAGTGGTTGAACACCGCCTCGGCGTAGGGCTCGATCGCGAACGGCTCGTCGGTGCGGGTGCCGGCGAGCGGGCTGCCGCACACCGCGCGCACCGCGTTGCCGCAGGCTTCGCGCGTCGTCAGGCCGCAGTCCTCGAGCGCGCGCAGCAGCGCCGGCGTGTCATCGAGCTGGACGAAGTGGTACTGGATCGCCTGGCGCGTGGTGATGTGGCTGATGCCGTTGGTGAACTTCTCGCTGCAGTCGGCGAGCACGCGCATCTGCGCCGGCGACACCTTCCCGTACTTCAGCTTGATGCGCACCATCTGGTTCTCGCCCTGCTGGCGCTGGCCGTAGACGCCGTGCACCAGGCGGAACGGACGGAAGACCTTGTCGGCGTCGATCGCGCCCTGATGGAGCAGATCGATGGTGTTCTGGTACTTCGCGAGCTCCTGCTCGACGACATCGGGAAGCTTGGCGGGGGCGGCGGTCGGCGGCGTCATGGTCGGCTCCAGCCCCGCGGACGGGGCATGCACAGGGACGGAATGGTGGAACGCGGATGGTAGAACCGGCGCCAGAGCGAATCCATACGAAGGCCCGGCCCTCCTCATGCGGCGGTCGTATGGGAGGAGCACGCGCAACCCGCGTCTGCGGAAGGCGGTTAAGCGGTCGCGACCGCCTCGGCGTCGCGCTCCCGCGACCCCGCTAGCCGATCCGCGCATGCTTCCTTCACGAGGCAGCCGGCTACGGTCCGGCCCCATGCTGCCGCACACGGACGACGACGCCTCGGCGCTGATCGCGGCCGCCCGCCTGCGCGGCACCACCGACGATCCGGCGGTCGCCGCGGTGGCGGAGGAGCTCGCCGCCGCCGGCGCGGGTTGGCGTGCACGTCTGATCGAACGCAGCCGCGGCGAACCCGCCGTCGACCGCCTGCGCGCCCTGCTGCCCCCGGGCGGGCTGGCGATCGGCGCCTACCGGCCCCTGGCGCTGGTCGCCGACTGCGGCACCAGCCACGTCTGGCTGGCGCGGCGCGACCAGGTGTCGCCGCTGGTCGTGGTCAAGGTGCTGCGGCCGGAGCTGGCCCCGAGCGTCGAGTTCGAGCGCCGCTTCGCGCGCGAGATCGGGATCGCGCGCGGCTTCGACCACCCGCACCTGGTGCGCTGCCTCGATCACGGCCGGGACCGCGACCACGTGCCGTACATTGTCCTCGAGCTGGTCTCGGGCGGCGACCTGAAGCGGCTACTGACGCGCGAACGCCGGCTGGACGAGGCCCGCGCGCTGACCATCGCGCTGGGCGTCGCGCGCGGGCTCGAGCACGCGCACCGCGCAGGCCTCCTGCATCGCGACATCAAGCCGGCGAACATCCTGCTCGACGCCAATGGCGCGGCGAAGCTCGGCGATTTCGGCTTCGCCGCGGCGCAGATCGATCAGGGGCTGCTGACCA
The DNA here is from genome assembly GCA_035627695.1 of Planctomycetota bacterium. Lineage (GTDB taxonomy): Bacteria > Planctomycetota > UBA11346 > UBA11346 > UBA11346 > DASPLE01. The sequence continues at coordinate 6,132 of DASPLE010000030.1, read as the reverse complement.
TGCGCGGCGTGGTCATGGGCACGCCGCACTACCTGGCGCCCGAGCAGGCGCGCGGCGAGCGCATCGACGGCCGCGCCGACACCTATGCGCTGGGCTGCGTGCTGTTCGCGATGCTGGCGGGCACGCCGCCCTTCACCGGCGACGCCGATTCCATCCTGCGCCAGCACGTCCACGCGCCGATCCCCGACGTGCGTCGCGCCGCGCCGGCGACGAGCGAGGCCACGGCCAAGCTGATCCTCAAGTGCCTCGCCAAGGATCCGGCATCGCGCTACGCGTCGGCAGCGGCGCTCGTCGCCAGCCTTGAGCGCAACCTGGCGGCGATCGGCGCGGTCGCCGCGGCGCCGGCGGCGCGCCCGGAAAGCGCGACGCTGGTCGCCGATGCCGGCGCCGACGCGCTCGCCGGCGACCTGAGGCAGGCGTTCGCCGGCGAGTGGCTGACGCTGGTCGACGAGCGCCTGCGCGACGGCGCGGTCATCGCCCTGTGGGCACGCGATCGCATCACCCTCGGCAGCCGCATGGGCGCGCCGACCGACTGCTGCCTGCGCGTGTATCCCGCCGCCGACCACGCCGACGCCTGCCGCCGCATCAGCCAGGCGCATCTCGCGCTCGGCGTCGACGACCAGGGCGCCTTCGTCGAGGACCTGGCGAGCACCAACGGCACGCGCGCCGACGGCGAGCTGCTGACCGCGCCGCGACGCCTGGGCGCGGCGACGACGCGGGTGGCGATCGACGGCGCGCTCGCGCTCGACGTGCGCGCCATCCCGCGTTCGGGACCCGCCGTGCGCGCCCTCGCCGGATCGCCGGATCCGCGGCGCGACGCCGCGCTGGGCCTCGAATCGTCGGCGGCGTGCGACGCGCTGGTCGCCACGCGCATCGACAACCGGCCGCGCCTGGCCTACGCCCTGGTCCTGCGCCGCCTCGCGATCGGCGGCGATGACGGCCTGCCGGTCGCCGGCCATCGCGGCGGCGACCGGCTGATCGTCGCGCGCTGGCACGGCCGCTGGCTGTGGCGCGCGCGCGACGGGTGGCCGTGGCTGCCGCTGGCGGTCGGCGACTGCCTGACCCTCGGTTCGATGCGCCTGCTCGCGCGCGCCGGCGACTGGGCCGACCTGACATGAGCGACGCGCCGTCGATCCCCGGCTTCCGCGTCGGCACGCTGATCGGCCGCGGCAGCTCGGCGACGGTGTGGCGCGCGGTCGACGAGCGCGACGGCGCGACGGTGGCGCTCAAGGTCATGGCCATCGCCGGCGGCGACGACACCGCGCGCTTCCTGCGCGAGGCCGCCGCTGCGCAGGCGCTGTCGCATCCGCGGGTGGTCGCCTGCCGCGGGTCGGGCCGCCACGACGACGCGCTCTGGCTGGCGCTCGAGTTCGTGCCGGGCGGCGACGCGGCCGGCCTGGCGCGCGCCGCCGGCGGCCGCCTCGACGAGCGCCAGGCGCTGGCCATCGCGCGCGACGCGGCCGAGGGCCTCGAGGCGCTCTCCGCGGCTGGACTGGTGCATCGCGACGTCAAGCCGGCCAACCTGCTGATCGACGGCGACGGCCGCGCCAAGCTCGCCGACCTCGGCCTGACGCGCACCGGCGACGACGCGCTGACGCGCACCGGCGCGGTGCTCGGCACGCCGGCGTTCATGGCGCCCGAGCAGGCGCGCGGCGACCGCGCCATCGATCCGCGCGCCGACATCTACGCGCTCGGCGCGACGCTCTACGCGCTGGTCGTCGGCCAGCCGCCGTTCAGCGGCGAGACGCCGTGGGCGGTGATGGGCAAGGTGCTGCGCGATCCCGTGCCGGATCCGCGCGCGCTGCAGCCGGACATCAGCGGCCAGTGCCGCGCGATCATCCGCTGCTGCCTCGCCAAGGATCCGGGCCAGCGCTACGCCGACGCGCGCGAGCTGCGCGAGGACCTCGCCGCCGCGATCGCCGGCGGGATCCCGGCGCATGCCGGACGCATCCGCGCGCGCGGCCGCGGCGGCGACTCGCCCCCGGAGGCGCCGTCGCCCCTGGCGGGAGACGACGCGGCGACCGCGCCGCGTCCGTGGGCGCTGATCGCGACGACCGCCGCGCTGTTCGCGATCGCGTTCATCGCCGGCCGCTGGTCGGCCGCGCGGGCGGTCGATCCGCCGGAGCTGCTCGCGGCGCGCGGCGCCGACGACACCCAGGCGTGGTACCGTTTGAGCACGACGACCGAGGGCGAGGCGTCCGCCGAGGCGTGCTCGCGGATGGTGCTGTCGTCGGCGATCCTCGTCGCCGGCGAGGACGATCCCGCGCACGAGGAGGCGATGGCGGCGACGCGGACGCGGTTGAGCGCCGAACGCGACGCGCTGGCGGCGGCGCAGGCGACGCTACGCGATGCGCGCGCCGCGCGCGGCGCGCCGGCGGTCGCCCCGCCAGCACCCGCTGCGCCCCAGCGACCACCGGTGAGCGCGGCGGCGGTCCCCGCGACGCCGACGCCGACGCCAGTGGACGGCGCGACCGAGGAGCCCGCGCCATCGCCGGCGGACGCGGCGGCGGTGGCAGCCGCCCAGGCCATCGCGCGGGCGATCGTGTCGCAGCATGCCGGCCGCGCCTCGATGCAGCTCGACCTGCCGGCGAAGACGGTCGCTTTCAGCGTCGATCCGCGTCGACCGTCGGATGTCGTCGCGATCGGCTCGGATGGGGCCGTCCATCGCTCGCGCGACGGCGGCGCCGGATGGGACGCGCCGATCAGGTGCTCCGTCTACCCGCAGCAGCGCGCCGCCTGCGCGATCCGCGGACCGGCGGGCGACGGCTCGGTCCTCATCGTCTGCCCGACCACGCGCGACATCGGCGCGTGGTCGCCCGCCGGCGGGACCTTCGCGCCGTTGGCGCTGCCGCACCGGGCCGCCACGCCGCACCCGCACCGCATCGCCCTGCTCGACGACGGCCGCGTCGTGGCGCTGATCGAGGACGACCGCTCGCAACGCCGCTGCCACGTGCTCGACATCGGGGCGCAGCGCTGGCGGCAGGATCGCATGCCGCCCGACCTGCTGGACTGGGTATTCGCGTGGCGCGGGGGCGCCGTGATGATCCGGCGCGGCGAAGTCGACGGCACCGTCGCGTGGAGCGTGGACCTGGGCGTCAGCTGGGACACGCATCGCGACCAGCGCCTGGTCGCGTTCGGCAGCGATCCGGATCTCCTGGTCAGTGCCCGCGTCGGCGACGGCGTGCTGCTCTTCGACCGCGCCACCGGCACGTTCATGCGCCTCGACCCCGGGATGGCGGCGCCCGAGATCTGGCGACGCGAGTCGATCGCCGAGACGACCGGCGATCTCAGCGCGATCCAGGCCGACCTGCGCGATCCGCGGGTGCTGTACGGGTTGTCCGCGCTCGGCTTCATGGTCAGCCGCGATGCCGGATCGACCTGGTGGATCGATCCGCTCGGGCTGCCGAGCGGGACCGACCGCCGGATGCTCGCGGTCGCCGACGGCCACGCCCTGGTGCTGTGGGAGCGCGGCGCGGCCAGGCATCCGCTTCCGGGCGCCGAGGTCGAGCTGCGCGCCTTCGACGAGCACGCGCAGCGGGCGATCGGCGAGCAGCTGTTCCCCTATCCCGGCGGCTTCACCTGCCACGTGATCGCGAGCACGCTCTCCGGCGCGCTGATGACATCGAACCGGGTCAGCGTGAAGATCAGCCACAACCATGGCGTCACCTGGCAGGCGATCGGTCTCGACGACATCCGGGTGATCTTCGGCGATCCGAAGCGCGCCTCGCAGCTGGGCCTCATGCATACCGGCAACCTGCGCCGGCTGTTCCTGCCGCATCGCGTGCATGCCAGGATCATCGGAGCCCTCAGCGTGGACGGAGGCAGGACCTTCGCTCCCGTCCGCATCCGCGGGGGCGAGCCCCGGCCGGACGCCTTCGAGCATTGCTCGACGATGCTGCGCGACGGCACGCTGGTCTCGGTGTTCAACGAGGCCGGTGACGCCGCTTGGCCGCGGGTCCTGTCGACCAGCGACGACGGCAAGCGCTGGCGCGTCGTCGCGCGCGACGTCCCGGAGCTGATCGCGCTGGCGCCGACCCACGACGGCGCCGTGCTGGTCGCGCTGCGCGACGATCCCCTGGCGATCGTCGCGAGCGCGGATCTGGGACGGACCTGGAAGACGGTGGCCCCGCGCACCGCAAAGTCGGTCGGCAGCACCTATGCCTGCGCCGCCGCCTCCGATCGCGTCCTGGTGTGGGATGACGAGGGGCGGCGCATCCTGGCGATCGGCCTCGACGGCGCACCGATCAGCGCGATCGACGCCGCCGACAGCGGCCTGCCGCACGTGATGCGGCTCGCGGTGCATCCGCGCGACGACCGGACCGTCTACGCCCTGGTCTCGCACGGCGTGCTCCTGCGCAGCCGCGACGGCGGCGCGACCTGGCGCCGCGCCATGGGGCCGTTGGGGCGGGCGGTGGACGACGACGGGCCGCGGCGGTCGGTCATCAGCGGCACCTACGACCTGGTGACCTACGATACCGGAACGGTCCTGGTCTCGCGCCAGGGCGAGCTGTGGCGGCTCGACGATGCCGCGCTGGGCGACGACACCTTCATCCTGCCGCCATGACCGATCCGACCCTCCTCCTCGACTTCGCGCACCAGCGCGGGCTGATCGGCGACCAGGCGCTCTCGACGCTGCGCGCGCAGCCATCGGATCGCCTCGACGACGCCCTGGCGGACGCGCTGATCGCCGACGCCGGCTTGTCGCCGGAGCAGATCGCGCTGCTCGCGCGCGAGGCCGAGCTCTCGGCACAGCCGCCCACGGTCGCCGGCTACGAGGTGGGCAGGCGACTCGGCGCGGGCGGCGGCGGCACGGTGTGGCGCGCGCGGCGCATCGCCGACGGCCGCGAGGTCGCGCTCAAGCTGGTGATCGCGGTCGACGACCGGTCCGCGACGCGCTTCCTGCGCGAGGCCGCGGCGGCCGCGTCGCTGCGCCACGCGAACGTCGTCGCCTACCTGGACGCCGGGCGCGACGGCATGCGCATGCACCTGGCGATGGAGCTGGTCGACGGCGCCGACGCCGCGCGCTTCGCCGCCTCGCGCGGCGGCAGGCTGCCGGAACGCCTGGCGCTGAAGATCGTGCGCGACGCCGCCGCCGGCGTGCAGGCGTTCGCCGACGCCGGCCTGGTGCATCGCGACCTCAAGCCGGCGAACATCCTGATCACGCGCGATGGCGTGGCCAAGGTCGCCGACCTCGGCGCCGTGCAGGGCGAGGCGGACGCCGAACTGACGCGCACCATGGCGCTGGTCGGCACGCCCGCGTTCATGGCGCCGGAGCAGGCGCGCGGCGACGCGGCGATCGATCATCGCGCCGACATCTACGCCTTGGGCGCGACCCTGTACGCGCTGGTCGTGGGCGCCGCGCCGTTCACCGGCGCGACGCCGTGGGCGGTGGTCGAGCAGGTCGCCGAGGGCGCCTTCCCCGAACCGCGCGATGCCCTGCCCGAGATCGGCGACGCCACGCGCATCGTCATCCTGGCCGCGACCGCGCGCGATCCGCGCCGCCGCTACGCCAGCGCCACGCAGCTGCGCGAGGATTGCGTCGCGGCGCTCGCCGGGCATTTCCCCCCGCACGCCCAGCGCCTGCGCCAGGCGGCGACGGCGCCGCCGCCCGCCGCCGAGCCCGGGCCGCGGACGCGCGCGTGGGCACCGGCGCTGGCGGTGGCCGCCGCCATCGCGCTCGGCCTGGCGATCGGCCACGTCTCCGGCGGCCCCGGCCGCGCCGTCCAGGCTGCCGCGACCACGGCGCGCGACGACGCCGGCCCGGACGGTTGGACCCGCTACCTCGCGTCCTACCCGGACGGCCCTCATCGCGCCGAGGCCCAGGCCGCCCTCGCGGCGCAGGCCCGTCTCGCCTCCGCGCGCGCGGAGCGCGCCCGCGCGGAGGCGGCGCAGCGCGCCGAACGGGCGGCGCTCGAGGCCGAGCTGGCCGGCGTCGTCGCCGAGCGCGCCGCGGTCGCCGCCCAGCTCGCCGAGCTGGATGACGGACGTTGAGCCGATGCCGCGGCGCGCGGCCGGAGCAGCACGCGATGCTGCAACCCCGCCGGCATCGACGACTGCGTCGAGGACACCTGCCCGCCCACGTGATGCCGACGATCGCCCTCGGGAAACCGCGTACCGGATCCGCGCCCCCGA
>DASPLE010000029.1:0-10990 GCA_035627695.1 Planctomycetota bacterium | reverse complement strand
GGTGCTGCGCGGCGGCGGCACGGCGCTCGACGGCGAGGCGGTCGGCGATGGCGTCCTCATCGTCGCCCGCGAGCTGCGGCGGATGCGGCGCGCCGAGGACGGCGACGTGATCTGCGGCGCCGGCGTCGGCGCGACGCTCGTCGACGCGGCGCTGGCGGCGGAGGGATCGTGCCTCGGCGACGACGGCGCCGACCTGATGGCCGCGCGCGGACCGGCGACGATCGGCGGGCTGATCGCCGGCGGCGCGCGCGGGCTCGAGGTCGTCGCGCTCGACCTGATCCTCGCCGACGGCCTGCGTCTCGACACCGGGGCGGACGATGCCGACGAGCGCCTGGCCGGATCGCGGCCGGGGCTGGTCAGCGAGCTGATCGCGCTGCGCACGGCGGCACGCGGCGACGCCATGCTGTGCCGGCGGATACGCGAGGCGGCCGCGCTCGGCAACGGTCTCGGCTACCGCCTGGACGCGCTGATCGATGGCGCCACGCCGGTGGCGATCCTCCACCGCCTGGTGATCGGCTCGCAGGGCACGCTGGCGTGCATCGCCGGCGCGCGCCTGCGGCCGCGGCGGCGGGCCGCCGACCGCGGCGCGACCGCGTGGCTGGCGTTCGCGGGCGTGGCCGCGGCGGTGGTCGCCGCGCGCGCGCTCGCCGACGCCGGCGCGCAGCGCGCCGAGGTGTTCGATGCCGCGGCGCTGCGCCTGCTCGGCGAGCCGGCGCCGGGCGATGCCGGTGCCGGCGCGCGGCTGCTGGTGGACTGGCGCGAGGACGCCGACGCGGCGCTCGATCAGCGCCTGCTGCTCGCGGCGCAGATCGTCGCCGGCAGCATCCTCGAGCCGTTCGCCATCACCCGCGCGCCCGCCCAGCGCCGGCGCCGGCGCCAGGCGCGCTTACGGCTCGCGGCCCTGGCCGGGGCTGCGGGCGCGCCGCCGGTGGTGCACGACCTGGCGCTGCCGCCCGATCGCCTGCGCGACGCGGCGCTGCGCGTGCGGGCGGTGCTCGATCGCCACGGCTGGCGCGACGCGCCGATGACCATCGGGCACGCCGGATCGCTGCGCGCGCTGGTCGCGCTCGATCACGGCGACGCGGCGGCGCGGGCGCGCCATCGCGCGGCGCGCGACGAGATCGCCGCCATCGTCCTCGCCGCCGGCGGCTGCCTCGCCGGCGCCGACGGCACCGGCCGCGAACGCGCCGACCTGGTCGAGCGGCAGTGGGGGACCGAGGGCCTCGCGTTCATGCGCCGGGTCAAGCGCGCGCTCGATGCGCACGCGATCCTCGGCCCCGGCGTCGTCGTGCCCGACGAGCGCGCAGCGGCGGCGATCGCGCCGGCCCCGGCCCTGCCGGTGTCGCCGGCGATCGACGCCTGCACCGCGTGCGGCGCCTGCGAAGGGGCTTGCGCGCCGGTCGCCGACGGGCTGCGCGCGCGCATCGCCCGCCTGCGCGCGATGCGCTGGGGCACGGCGGAGCAGCGCCTCGCATCGGCCCAGGCCTGCGGCGCCGACCGCATCGACGTGCGCCTGCGCCGGGCGATCGCGGCCGGACCGTGCCCGCTGGGCATCGACGACGCCGCGGTCGCCGCCGTCGAGCATCCCGCCCCGCCGCCGCGTTGGCGCCGCCGCCTCGCCGACGTCGCGCGTCGCAACCTCGCCGGCATCGGCCGCATCGCGGCGGTCGCATCCGGCTTCGCGCTGCGCCTCGGCGACGGCCGCGTGCCGCGGATCGGACTCGTCCTGACGCCGCCGGCGATCGGCGCGCGGCGCGCGCCGCCGCCCGCGCGCGGCGCGACCGTGGTGGTGCACGTGCCGAGCTGCGTCGCCACGGCCACCGGCTCGCGGGTCGGCGATGCGATCGCGGCCTGGTGCGCGCGCTCGGGCCACGCGCCGCATCCCACGACCGTGACCGGGCTGTGCTGCGGCGGCGCGTTCGCGGTCGCCGGCTGCGCCGACGCGGCGGCCGCGGCGGGCGCGCGCTGCGCGGCGACCCTGCGCCGGATGCGCGACGAGCTGCCCGTCGGCACGCTCTTCGTCACCGACCGCGCCTCCTGCGCCGCGCGCGTCGCGGCAAGCGGATTCCCGCTCATGGTACCGCCGCCTCGCGCGCGGTTCGCGGCTGCCGGGATTCCGCACATGGCGCCTTCCGAGGATGACGAAGCGAGGTAGCGGACGCAGGTCCGAGCCGTATCCGGGGCGGTGGTGCCCTACCGATCGCCGCATCGGGATTGTCGCAAGCGGGCCCAACGCCTAGCGTCGGTGACGACGTCATGCCGCTCCCGCCCTCATCCGACCGCCCCGCCCGCGCGTCGCGTCGTCGCGGGTAGGACGACGCCATGGACCACCCGCCTTCCACCCCGGCGACCGCGCCGGCGGGCGACCGCGACGACCGTCCGGCGACGATCGGCGGCTTCACGGTGCTGGGCGAGATCGGCCGCGGCGGCTTCGGCGTCGTCTACCAGGCGCGCCAGGCGTCGCTCGACCGCCTGGTCGCGATCAAGGTGCTCGCCGCGCACAGCGGCGCCGACGACGCGCGCTCGATCGCGCGCTTCTCGCGGGAGGCGCGGGTCGCGGCGCGGCTCAACCACCCGCACATCGTCCAGGCCATCGACTTCGGGCGCGATCCCGCCACCGGGCGCTGGTACTACGCGATGGAGCTGGTCGAGGGACCGAACCTGCGCGTCGTGGTCGAGCGCTCGGGCCAGCTCGGGGAACGCCAGGCGCTGCGCATCGCCGCGGCGATCGCCTCGGCGCTCAAGCACGCGCACGCCGCCGGCATCGTCCACCGCGACATCAAGCCGGAGAACATCTTCCTGACGCGCAACGGCGTGCCCAAGCTCGGCGACCTCGGCCTCGCCCGCCGCGTCAGCGCCGACAGCAGCACCCACGCCGACCGCGGCGTCGCCGGCACGCCGCTCTACATGGCGCCGGAGCAGATCCTCGACCAGGGCGACGGGGTCGATGGCCGCGCCGACCTCTACAGCCTCGGCGCGACGCTGTACCACGCGGTGACCGGCGCCCCGCCGTTCACCGGCGACGAGCCCATGGCGATCCTCAGCGCGCACCTCAACCAGGAGCCGACCGATCCGCGCGAGCTGCACCCGGGCCTCAGCCAGGCGTTCACCGACCTGATCCTGCGCCTGCTGGCCAAGGATCCGGCGCGACGTCCCGCCGACGCGCAGGCGCTGGTCACCGAGATCGCCGAGCTGCGCCGGGCGAAGGTCGTCCAGGCGCGCACCGCGCGCGCCGGGCGCCCCATCCGCTCCGGACTCGCGACCGCGCGTCCCGGCGGCCGGCGGCGCTCGACCGCGCCGGCGCCGACGCCGACGCCCGCGACCATCGAGCATCCGGTGGTCGGTGCGCCGCCGGCGGTGGGCGACGACCGCGCGCTGGAGGCGGCGCTCGTCGCGGCGACGTCGGTCGAGGTCGTGGACGCGCGCCCCGCCGCGTGCGCGCGCTGGGCCGCCGTCGGCGCCTGGCGCGCGACGCCGCGCGCGGTGGCGCTGCCGCGCGGCGCGGACGACGTCGCCGCGATCCTCGCCGTCGCCGCGCGGCAGCGCGTGCCGGTGGTGTTCCGGGGCGGCGGCGCGTCGGATTCCGGGCATGCGGTCGGCGACGGCATCGTCGTCGTCACCAGGAACCTCCGGCGCATGCGCCGCGACCGCGACGTCGACGTGGTCTGCGGCGCCGGCGTCGCGGCCACGCTGGTCGACGCGGCGCTCGCCGGCAGCGGACGACGGCTCGGCGTCGAGGCGGGCGGATCGGCGACGGTGGGAGGGCTGATCGCCGGCGGCATCGCCGGGATCGACGGGCTGGCGTTCGACCTGGTGCTCGCCGACGGGTCGCGTGTCGACACCGGCGCCGCCGACGCCGACGCGCAGCTCGCGGCGCGGCGGCCCGCGCTGGCGCGCGAGCTCATGGAGCTGCGCGACGCGATCCGCGCCGACACGCTGCTGGCGCGGCGCGTCGCCGCCGCCGCCGAGCTCGGCAACGGCCTCGGCTACCGGCTCGACGCGTTCCTCGACGGCGCGACGCCGGCGGCGATCCTGCAGCGGCTCGTCGGCGGATCCGAGGGCACGCTGGCGTTCATCGCGGGCGCGCGCCTGCGCACCGTCGCGCGCGCCGACGCCGACGCGGTCGCGGCCAGCGCCTGGCTGCCGGTGACGGGCCTCGCGGCGGCCGTGCTCGCGGCGCAGGCCCTGTGCGGCGCCGGCGCCACCACCGCCGAGGTCGTGGACGGCGCCGCGCTGCGCCTGCTCGGGGTGACCGACGGCCCCGCCGACCAGGCGCGGCTGCTGGTCGAGTGGCGCTGCGCCGATGCCGCGGCGCTCGAGCAGCGCCTGGCGTCGGCGGCCACGATCCTCGACGGCGTCGTCGACGGACCATTCGCCGCGACCACCGATCCGGTCGCCCGGCAACGGCTCCGGCGCCTGCGCGCGCGCCTGCCGGGGGCGGCCGGGGCGGCGGCGCTGGTCCACGATCTCGTGCTGCCGACCGACCGCCTGCGCGACGCCGCGCCGCGCGTGCGCGCCGCGCTCGACCGCCACGGCTTCGCCGACGCGGCCCTGACCGTCGGCGGCCACGACGGCTCGTTGCGCGCGCTGGTCGCGCTCGACCACGGCGACCCGCGCATGCGCGAGCGGCATCGCGCGGCGCAGGAGAAGATCATCGCCATCGTCCTCGGCGCCGGCGGCTGCCTGTCCGGCGACGCCGGCACCGGCCGCGGACGCGCGGCGCTGGTCGCGCGGCAGTGGGGCGACGACGGGGTCGCGCTCATGCGCCGCGTCAAGCGCGCCTTCGACCCGGACGGCATCCTGGCGCCGGGCGTCGTGCTGCCGGACGCGCGCGCGATCGCGCTGGTCGCGCCGAGCGCGGTGCCGCCGGTCTCGGCGGCGGTGGACCGCTGCAACGGCTGCGGCGACTGCGAGACCGGCGGCGCGCCGCCCGAGGACGGCCTGCGCCAACGCATCGCGCGCCTGCGCCGCATGCACGCCGGCGGCGCGGCCGAACGCCTCGCCGCCGCCGCCGAGTGCGGGGCGGACGCCATCGCGCGGCGCCTGCGTCGGCATCTCGCGGCAGGTCCATGCCCCGCCGGCATCGCCGACGCCGACGTGGCCGCGGTCGAATTCGGCGCGCCGCCGCCGCGCTGGCGACCGCGCCTCGCCGGGCTCGTGCAGCGCAACCTCGCCGCGGTCGCACGGCTGAGCGCCGTCGCGGCGGGCTACGCGCTGCGGCTCGGCGATGGGCGCATGCCGCTGATCGGCGTCGCGCTGCCGCCGCCGGCCATCGGGTGCGAGCGCACGTGGACGCCCGGCGCGGCGACCCTCGTCCACCTGCCGAGCTGCATCGCGACGGCGAGCGGTTCGCGCGTCGGCGACGACCTCGCCCGGCTCTGCGCGCATGCCGGCGTCGCGCTGCGCCGGCTGCCGGTCGCCGGCACGTGCTGCGGCGACGCGTTCGCCGTCGTCGGCTGCGACGATGCCGCCGCGGCGGCGGGCGCAGGGTTCGCCGCCGCCGTGAGCAGGCTGGAGCACGAGCTGCCGGGTGGCGCGATCGTCGTCACCGACCGCGGCGCGTGCGCCGCGCGCGCGCGGGCGGCAGCCGGGGACCAGGGGATCCGGATCATGGGTCCGGCGCTCGTCGCCGCCCGCCTGCTGCTGCCGGGCGTCGCCACGACGAGCCCCGACGACGAGGACGCGGCGCTCGCCGCGCTCGCCGCCGCGTTCGGCCTGCCAGCGGGCGGCGTCGCGACGACGGCGGCGCCGCACGTCTGGCGCCTGCTCAGCGCAGCGATCGCCGATGATCGCGCGGCGTCTGCCCCGTCAGCGCCTTGAACGCGGTCGCCAGGTGCTGGCCGCTGGAGAAGCCGCACGCCAGCGCGATCGCCGCCAGGCTGGCGCGGCGGTCGGCGAGCAGGGCGCGCGCGCGGTCGATGCGACGCCGGCGGATCCAGGCCTGCGGCGTGGTCCCCGTGGCGGCGACGAAGCGGGCGCGGAACGCGGTCGCGGCCAGCCCCGACCGGCGCGCCAGCCCGGCGATGGTCAGCGGCCGGTCGAGGTGCTGGTCGATCGCCGCCAGCGCGCGCGCGATCCGCGCATCGCCCGCGGCGCCGGTCGCCGCGCCGCGCGGCGCGCGCGCGATCAGGTCGATCAGCGCCGCGCGCGCGCACAGCGGCGATGCGGCGTCGCGCGTGCGATGCTCGGCGATAAGCCGCGCGAGCGCCTCCGCGACGCCCTCCGGCGCGCGCGCGACGCGCGGCATGCGCCCGAGGGCGGCGACCAGCGGCGCGGTCTCGGCGCGCGTCAGCCCGGCGATCCGGCCGGCGGCATCGGGATGGAAGATCGCCCAGCGCATCGCGCAGGCGTGCATGACGCCGCCGCTGCCGCCGTGGCGCTCGCCCGGCCTGAGCACGGTCAGCTCGCCACCGCGCACGCGGTAGCGCTCGTCCTCCGCCCACCACTCGGCCTCGCCGCGCGTGACCAGCAGGATCTCCCAGCAGTCCGGATGGGCCTCGGCGGCGTAGCCGCCGGGAAGCGCGCGGCGGTTGGCGCCCTCGCCGAGATGCGCCAGGCCCGGGACGAGGATCTCGTCGCCGGTCCAGTATTCGGCCTGGTACGGCAGCTTCTGGTGCACGGCCATGCGCGCAGTGTGCGCGCCGCGCACGACGGCCGTCAAGCGCGATGTTCGCCATCCGCCGCGCGCGTCGGCGCACGCGGCGCGCGGCGGCGCGCTACGCTCGCGCGATGCTCGGCGACGACCAGATGCTGCATTTCAGCGAGCGCGGCTGGATGCTGCTGCCGCGGGTCTTCGCTGCCGACGAGTGCGCCGCGATGCGCGCCGCGCTCGAGCGCCAGGCGCGCTTCCGCACGCTCGACAAGGAGTCCGACGCGGTGCGCACCGTGCTCGAGAATCCGCTGTTCCACGACCAGTGCTTCCTCGAGTGGTTCCACGGCCCGGGGATCCTCGACGCCAACCGCCGCGCGCTGGGCGCGAAGCTGCGCTTCCAGGGCATGAACGCGCACATCACGCCGCCGCATCCGCAGCGCGATCGCGGACGCGTCCTGCTCGCGCCCGATGGTCTCGGCTGGCACCGCGGCATGCGCCCGAAGTGGGGCACGCACCGCGACGACGACGACGCGCGCTTCATCAACGCGACGTTCCTCAACAACATCACCTGCCTGCGCGACGTGGCGGAAGGCGATGGCGCGACCGCGATGCTCGAGGGGTCGCACCTGCACGAGGGCGACTACGCGAGCCTGAAGGGACGCTGTCCGGTGGTCTTCCCTGCGGCGCCGGAAGGCAGCGTCATCCTCTTCACGGAGAGCCTGATCCACGCCGCGGCGCCGATCCTGTCCGGCCGCACCCGGCACGCGCTGTTCACCGGCTTCGTGCCGCCGTGGTGGGCGTGCTGGCCCGGGATGGACGTGCCGCGCGAGCTGGTCGCGAGCATCCGCGACGAGCTCATCCGCGACCTGCTCGCGGCGCCGCATTTCGGGGGGCAGGTCGCCGAATGGGCCCGCCCGGACGCCACGGCCCAGGCCCCGGCGACCGGGTGAGCCCCGCCTGGCCGCGGAGGGGGATCCGCCACGTCACAGGCCGGTCGTCGCGCGTTCTCTGCTCATGCGTCACGGCCGCGGAAACGAAGCACGGATCGTCGCGGCCGCCTGGTACCTCGCCGGCTGCGGCCTGGTGGGCGCCGCGCTGGCCCTGACCCTCGCCCTGCTGCCCTGACCACCGCCCCGGGTGCTTGTCCGTAAACGGACGGCGCCACACTGCTTCGCTCCGCCGATCTCGGCGGTCTGCGAGGCCAAATGTCCGTAAACGGTTACAATGTCGCGATCGTCGGCGCCACCGGCGCGGTCGGCGTCGAGTTCATGCGCGTGCTCGAGCGGCGGAACTTCCCCGTGCGCGAGCTGACCCTGCTCGCGTCGAAGCGCAGCGCCGGCACCTCGCTGCCGTTCCGCGGCAAGCAGATCGTGGTCAAGGAGCTGAACGCCGACTCGTTCAAGGGCCAGCAGCTCGCGCTGTTCAGCGCCGGCGCGAAGATCAGCCGCGAGTACGCCAAGCACTGCACCGACGCCGGCTGCCTGATGGTCGACAACTCGTCGGCCTTCCGCATGGATCCGAAGGTGCCGCTGATCGTGCCCGAGGTGAACCCGCAGGCGGCGCGCGCGCACCAGGGCATCATCGCCAACCCGAACTGCACGACGATCATCGCGCTGCTCGCGCTCTACCCGCTGCACCGCGCCGTGCCGATCACGCGCGTCGTCGCCGCGACCTACCAGGCGGCGTCGGGCGCCGGCCACGCGGCGATGGAGGAGCTCAAGAACAGCACCGAGGCGTTCCTCGACGGCAAGGACTTCAAGCACACGGTCCTGCCGCATCCGTACGCCTTCAACCTCTTCCCGCACAACTCGGCGATGACCGAGAACGGCTACTGCGAGGAGGAGATGAAGATGGCCAAGGAGTCGGTGAAGATCATGGCCGATCCGAGCGTGCGCATCCACGCGACGTGCGTGCGCGTGCCGGTGCTGCGGACGCACGCCGAGGCGCTCAACGTCGAGTTCGCGCACGACATCTCGGTCGACCACGCCTACGACATCCTGCGCAAGGCGCCGGGCGTCACCGTGCTCGAGGACCGCGCGAGCAACCGCTGGCCGATGCCCACCGACGTCGCCGGCCAGGACGACGTCTACGTCGGGCGCATCCGCAAGGACCACACCCAGCCGCAGACGCTGGACCTGTGGGTGGTCGGCGACCAGCTGCTCAAGGGCGCGGCGCTCAACGCGGTCCAGGTCGCCGAGGTGGCGATGCTCGGGAAGATGGCGGCGAAGGCGTAAGCTCGAGGCTCGAGGCCCGAAGCCCGAAGCTCGAATCCCGAAGCCCGATGCCCGCGGTCGACGGCGCCCGCCTTCGGCGTCGTGTGCAGAATCATGCGCGCCGGGAAGAGTCTTGCGCCGTCGCGCGCGGCCGATGATGCGGGGCCATGCGCATCGACCTGCATTCCCGCTCCTGGACGCTGAGCGGCTGGCGTCCGTTCTCCTGGCAGCTGCGGCGCAGCATGGAGACCGGCGGCTGGTGCCAGAACGACGCCGGGCCGTTCCCGGCGACGCTGCCGAACTCGGTGCACGGCGTGCTGCGCGCGGCGGGCGTGCTGCCGGACTGGAACGTCGGTCTCCAGTCGCGCGACTGCGAATGGGTCGAGCATCGTCATTGGGAGTTCACCACGCTGCTCGCCGCCGGGACGATCCCCGCGGGCGAGCCGGTGCGGCTCGAGGGCGATGGTCTCGACTACGCGGGGTGGATCCTCGTCGACGCGCAGATCGTCGCGACGTTCACCGGCGCGCTGATCCGCCACCGCTTCGACCTCACGCCGTGGCTGGGCGACGGCAAGGCGCACCACCTGTCGCTGGTCTTCGACGCGGCGCCGGCGGAGCAGGGGCAGATCGGCTTCACCTCGCGCTCGACGCTGTTCAAGCCGCGCTTCTCGTACGGCTGGGACTGGTGCGTGCGCCTCGCGCCGGCCGGGGTGTGGGACGCGTTGTCCCTGGTCGTCGGCCGCCAAGCGGTGACGGCGATCAGGACGACGTCGCACCTGTCCGACGATCACGCCCTCGGCACGATCAGCGCGACCGTGCATGTCCGCGACGGCGGCGCTCGGGTCGGCGCGCGCGTCGTGCGCGATGGCGAGACCGTCGTCGAGGCGCGGTTGGACCTGGCGCCGGGCGTGCAGACCATCCAGCTGCGCGTCGAGCGGCCGGCGTTGTGGTGGCCGAACGG
The DNA here is from genome assembly GCA_035627695.1 of Planctomycetota bacterium. Taxonomy (GTDB): domain Bacteria; phylum Planctomycetota; class UBA11346; order UBA11346; family UBA11346; genus DASPLE01. The sequence continues at coordinate 1,224 of DASPLE010000029.1, read as the reverse complement.
CCACGGCGCGCAGCCGCTCTACGAGGTCGCGGTGCACGAGCTCGGCGTCGGCGAGCCGCGCGAGGTCGTGCGTCTGCGCACCGGCTTCAAGCGCGTGACCTGGCGCGTCGCCGACGGCCAGCCCGCGGATTCGCAGCCGTGGATCATGGCGGTGAACGGCCGCGAGATCTTCATCCAGGGCGTCAACTGGACGCCGATGAACCTCGACTGGCACGGCGACGGCGAGGACGACTACCGCCGGCTGATCGGCCTGTACGTCGAGCTCGGCCTGAACGTGCTGCGCGTGTGGGGCGGCGCCTACCTCGAGCGCGGCCGCTTCTACGAGCTGTGCGACGAGGCCGGGCTGCTGGTCTGGCAGGAATTCCCGCAGTCGTCGTCGGGCATCGACAACTGGTGCCCGGAGGAGCCGGCGGTCATCGACCGCCTGTGCGCCATCGCCCGCGACTACATCCGCCGGCGCGCGCACCACGCGTGCACGCTGCTGTGGTGCGGCGGCAACGAGCTGCAGTCCGAGCAGGGCCGGAAGGTCGGCTGCGGCGTGCCGCTGACCCTGGCGCATCCGGCGCTCGCGGCGCTCGCGCGGGTGGTCGAGGAGGAGGATCCCGGGACGCGCTTCGTGCCGTCGTCGCCGTCGGGCCCGCGCTTCATGGCCAACGAGGACGATGTCGGCAAGGGCCTGCACGCGCACGTGCACGGCCCGTGGAACTTCGATGGGCCGATCGGGAACTGGCGGCGCTACTGGGCGAAGGACGACTCGGGCATGCGCAGCGAGACCGGCCTGCCGAGCGCGTCGTCCGTCGCGATCATCAGGACCTACGCCGGCGACCAGCGGCCGTGGCCGGCGTCGCGGACGAACCCGTATTGGCTGCACGCGTCGTCGTGGTGGATCCTCGACCTGCCCGAGGCGACCGATCTCGAGCACTACGTCGCGCTCAGCCAGCAGCGCCAGGCCGAAGGTCTCGCGATCGCCGCGGGGCGCTGCAAGGAGCGCTTTCCGGCGTGCGGCGGGTTCATCGTCTGGATGGGCCACGACTGCTTCCCGTCCTGCGCCAACACCGCGATCATCGATTTCGAACGCCAGCCGAAGCCGGCGTATGCGGCGCTGCAGCGGGTGTTCCGCGGATGAGCCGGCGACGCTGATCGGGTTCTGGCTTCGGGCTTCTGGCTTCTGGCTTCTGGCTTCTGGCTTCGTGCTTCGTGCTTCGTGCTTCGTGCTTCGTGCTT
>DASPLE010000028.1:0-29794 GCA_035627695.1 Planctomycetota bacterium | reverse complement strand
CGTCGGCCTGTCGACCGAGCAGGAGGAGCAGCTCGGCATCGAGAGCTACCGCGAGATCCTGGCGCAGTCCGCGGTCGCGCGCTCGGGGCCGGAGCTCGAGCTCGTGCTGCGCGTCGCCAAGCGCCTCGCCGCCGCGACCGGCGAGGCCGGGCGGGAATACGAATGGCAGGCGACGCTGATCGAGTCCGACCAGGTCAACGCGTTCTGCCTGCCCGGCGGCAAGATCGCGGTCTACACCGGGATCCTGCCGATCTGCAAGGACGAGGCGGGACTCGCGGTGGTCATGGGCCACGAGATGGCGCACGCCATCGCGCGCCACGGCGCCCAGCGCATCCTCCAGCAGCAGAGCATGAACACGCTGCTCACCGGCGCGCAGTTCTCGCTCGGCGGCATGGACTACGAGACCCAGCGCATGGTGATGGGCGCGCTCGGCGCCGGCGCGCAGTACGGCGTCAGCCTGCCCTTCAGCCGCGACCACGAGACCGAGGCCGACACCATGGGCCTCATGTACTCGGCGCGCGCCGGCTACGACCCGCGCGTGGCGCCGGCGTTCTGGCAGCGCATGGCGGAGGCGTCGAGCGGACGCGGCCAGCCTCCCGAGTTCGCGTCGACGCACCCGTCGCACGCGACGCGCATCGCCAATCTCGAGGCGCAGATGCCGCGCGCGCTCGCGGAGTACGAGAAGGCGCTCAGCACCAAGCGCTGAGCCGCACGTGCGGCCCTAGGGGCTTCGGGTCGAGCTTCGAGCTTCGAGCTTCGAGCTTCGAGCCGTCCGAGGCTGCCTCCTGGCGGTCCGCGGGATCGCCCTCATCGTCGCCGCATGCCGCTCGATCCGATCGCCCTCGAGTCGCGTACGCTGTGGCGGGTCGGCGGCTTCGCCGAGAACGAGCTGCGCGAAGCCGGCACGCGCTACTGGTGGGACAACCGCCCGCGCGCCAGCGAGCAGGGGGTGGTCTTCCAGCTGACCCTGGGCGGCTCGATCGTCCTGCGCGAGGGCGAGACCGAGTCGCGGGTCCCGTTCGGCCACGCGGCGCTGTTCGCCTACGGCGAGGACAGCGCGTACGGCCTGACCAAGGACGATCGCGAGGACTACCGCTGCGCCTGGGCCAACCTGGTCGGCGCCGGCATGCGCGAGCACTGGGACGCGCTGCGCGCGCGACACGGCTCGGTGATCGTCGCCGACGAGCCGGTGCGCCGCGGTTTCGCACGGCTGCTCGCCCTGGCCGCGCCGCGCGCGCACACCGATCCGCTCGTCATGGCCGACGCCGTCCACCAGTTCGTCCTCGATCTGTTTCGCGGCCTCGGCAAGACCCTCGCCCGCAGCCAGCCGCCGGTCGAACGGGCGCTCGACGAGCTGCTGCGCCGCCCCACGCAGCCGTCGTCGCTGAAGGAGGTCGCGGAGCGCTTCGGCTGCAGCCGCGAGCACCTGACGCGGGTGTTCAGCCAACGCGTCGGCATGCCGCCCGCCACCTGGGTCAACCAGCAGCGCGTGCAGAAGGCGCTGACCCTGCTGCGCGAGACCAACCTGGCGATCGCGCTGGTCGCCGAGCAGTCGGGGTTCTCGTCGGCGCACACCCTGGCGCGGCAGGTCCGCGAGACGACCGGGCTGTCGCCGCGCGCCTTCCGTCGCCGCAACTGACGCCCGGTCGGTTCAGCGCCGCCGGGCCAGCCGGCAGCGCGCGTCGAGGGCGATGGCGCGCGCGCGTTCGCGCTCGTCGGCGCGGACCATGTCGATCCCGCCGAGCGCGGTCAGCGCCTCGTCCCACCGCGCCAGCGCCGCGAGCGCCTCGGCGCGTCCGAGCGCGTCGCCGAGCGCGAGGCCGAGCGGCAGCAGCGCGGCGAGGCGGTCGTAGGCCTCGATCGCGCGTTGCGGCTGCGCGGCCCGCGCCAAGGCCTCGGCCCTGGCGCGGGTGAGCGCGATCTCGCGCTCGGGCCAGCGCCGCACGCTCGACGCGAAGCGTTCGTCGTCGATCAGCGCCTCGGCCGGGGGCAGCGCGCCGGCCGGCGCATCGCCCGCGCGGCCGAGCGCGATGACGGTGTCGCCGTAATCGCCCAGCGCGCGCATCGCCAGCCACGAGGAGACGGCGAGGGCGATGAGGCCGGCGGCGATCGCCGGCAGGGCGAAGCGGCTGAACGCGTGCGGCGGCGGGAGGCAGAATCGCTGCTGGGCCTCGGCGTGGCTGTCGGGCGCGGGATCGCTCACCCCGGAGTGTAGCCCCGATCCGTGCGGCGGCGCAACGCGCGGTCAGCGCGGCTTGAGCAGCAGGTCGCGGTTGGGGTGCTTGCCGTCGATGGTGAAACGATAGCAGTGGCGGTCGTCGCGGACCGTCTCGGCGCTGCGGGCGATGGCGACGGTGCGCGCCGGCGGCTGGGGCGATTCATCCCATCCGGTGATCGCGAACCGCTCGCCTTCGATCGGCTGGCAATACAGCGCGTGATCGAACTCGGCGTCCTCGGGAACGGTGCCGTCGTGGACGTGGGTGGTCGGGAAGAACAGCGCTCCGGCCTCGCGGCGTGGGTACTCGAACGCCATCGGATGGGTCGCGACCTCGCCGGCCGAGAGCTGGAAGACCGCGAATCCGAAGTCGTCGTATTTGCCCAGTCCGCTCCAGACGTCGTCCGGGAGGCGGAACCGCGCGTCGAGCCGGGCGAAATCGGCGCGCGTCGGGACGAACGAGGCGACGAAGCTGCCGACGACATGGACGCGCAGCGGTTTCGCCTCCTCGCCGCCGAAGAGGTCGAAGCCCTGATGGCCGCGCGCGCGGACCTGCCGCTTGGGGAATCCCGCGTCGAGGTCGGCGAAGAACTCCGGGTAGCCGCCGAGGTCGATGAAGCGCACCGCGTCGTCGCCCGTCTCGGCCGGCACCGGCAAGGGCAGCACCATCGCCACCGGCTCGCGCGCGGTCACGCGCATCTGGTAGATGAGGATCTGGCGCATGGCGCTGGCGCTGCGCGCGAAGATGCGGGTGCCCGCGACGCGTTGGACCGGGCCGGAGAACATGCACATGGGGGTCCGAGCGGGGCTGATGGGGCGACGTGCGTCCATCCTGGCCCCGCGCGCCCGGTTGCTAGGCTGCTCGCCATGCGCTGGGAATACCTCACGGTCTCGATCAACGCGCACGGCTGGTTCGGCGGCGGCAAGCTCGACGCCGAGGCGCTCACCCAGCATCTGAACAAGCTCGGCGACGACGGGTGGGAGGCGACCACGGCCTTCGACACCAACATGGCCTACGGTCAGACGCGGTCGGTGTACGTCCTGCTCAAGCGTCCGCGTCCGGCGGCGTGAGGGACGGCGCTCAGAACAGGTTCTCCTGCATCCCGGCGGGCGGCACCATGCCGAGGTGCTCATAGCCTTTGCCGGTGATCTGGCGGCCCTGCGGCGTCTTGGTCAGGTAGTGCATCTGGATGAGGAACGGCTCGTAGAGATCCTCGATCGTCCCCTCCTCCTCGCCGACGCTCACCGCGATCGTCTTCAGCCCGACCGGGCGGCCGTTGCGCGCGAGGCAGGCGAGGATGCGGCGGTCGAGCTCGCTCAGCCCGGCGCCGTCGACGCCGAGCATCGCCAGGCCTTCCTCGGCGACCTTCGCGTCGATGCGGTTGTCGTAATGCACCTGCGCCAGATCGCGGATCCGGCGCAGGTGGTTGTTGGCGTAGCGCGCGGTGCCGCGGCTGCGCCGCGCGATCAGGTGCAGGCCGTCGTAATCGGACTCGACACCGAGCAGCGTCGCCGAGCGCGACAGGATCCTCGTGAGCTCGTCGACGCTGTAGAGGTCGAGCCGCTCGCGGATCGCGAATCGCGAGCGGAAGGGCGCGGTCAGCGAGCCTTCGCGCGTGGTCGCGCCGACCAGCGTGAACGGCGCCAGGTTGAGCGTCAGCGACTGCGTCGTCGCGCCGTCGCCGAGCTGGATCGAGATGCGGAAGTCCTCCATCGCCGAGTACAGGTATTCCTCGACCACGCGCTTGAGGCTGTGGATCTCGTCGATGAACAGCACCGAGCCCGGCTTCAGCGCCGAGAGGATGCCGGCGAGGTCGCCGGGCTTCTCGACCAGGGGACCCGAGGTCTCGTGGATCTCGGCCTCCATCTCGGCGGCCATGATGTGCGCGAGGGTGGTCTTGCCGAGACCGGGCGGGCCGGACAGCAGGACGTGGTCGAGCTGCTCCTTTCGGCCGCGCGCCGCGGCGATGGCGACCGAGAGGTTGCGGCAGACCGCGGTCTGGCCGGTGAACTCGGCGAGGCGCTTCGGGCGCAGCGCGCGATCGTTCTGATCGTCGCGCTGATCGAAGCCGCTGGGACCGGACGGCGCTTTCGCCATGGCCGCAGGGTAGGTCCGGAGGCGCCGCGATGCGAGGGGGCGATCAGCGCGGGCGGCGCCGGGGGCGGTGGCACCACCGACCGCTCGACGCCGTGCTCAGGCCGACGCCGAGCAGGATGCCGAGCGCCACCGCGATGCACGCGAGCGCGAGCCAGCGTGGATCCGGGAGCAGGCCGACGTGGCGCGGATGGCAGACCGACAGGTGGGCGCCGCCCCCGCAGTCCGCGGCGCCGATGCATGCGAGGATCGCGGACAGGAGCAGCAGCGGGCGCATGCCGGGTGAACGCGAACCTTCAACGACAGTTCATGCAGCGCCGCGCGTCTGCCCCTTGGCGGGCCAACGCCGATCGCCTAGCCTGCGCCGCGGAGACCCGGATGCGCATCGCCTCGATCATGCTGTGCGCGACGGTCGCCGTTTCCTGCGGCGCCATGGAGCCGGCCTCGGTGCAGATCATGGGCGGTCTCAGCTACCTGACCCACGACGACTCGCGCGAGATCGTCGACGACGGCACCGACAGCATCAGCAACGAGTACGGCTACTACGCCTGCCTCGGCTTCTCGGCGCCGCAGAAGGCGATCATCGGCTATCCCTGGCTCGAATTCCCCGCGACCCGCCACGAAGGCAACGAGTCGCGCATCGATTCGGTCGGCGTGCTCTACACCGAACGCGCGCCGCTGAGCGAGCTCTTCTACCTCGGCCTCGGCATCGGCAGCTTCTACAACGACTACCGCATCACCACCGGCGGCGCCGTCGAGCGCGACGACAAGTGGACCATCGGCGGCAAGGCTCTGGTCGGCATCGGCTCGGCCGGCAGGGGCTTCTTCGGCGAGGTCTCGTACCAGTACAGCGGCAAGATCGGCGGCACCGAGTCGAACAGCGTCAACGGGGCGCTGGGCATCCGGTTCTGAGGCCACGCACGCCGGCGAGCCGGCGCGCGCCTACTTCCGCGGCTCGCACACCAGCATCTCATCCAGGCACATGATCTGGATCGAGCGGCGCGTGCTGTCGCTGGCGCCCCGGATGATGACCTTCTGGCTGGGCATGTGGCGGGCGAGCGTGACCAGCCAGGCGATGGTCGCCGAGGTGATCTCCTTCAGGCTGCCGAGATCGATCAGCAGGCGGCCGAGGTTGGCGTGCGGCAGCCAGTCGTGCGATTCGTCCTTCCAGATCGCCGGCCACGAATTGATCCGCGGGCTGGCGACGATGATGCCGAAACCCGGTTCGGGGATGGAGAAGGCGAACGGACGGATGTCGCTGTCGGGATCGTCGACCGGCAGGCGGCGCAGCTTCTCGAGCACCGAGAACAGCGGCTCGATGCCGGCGAGGATCATCGGCAGGGTCTCGGGGCCGAGCGACTGGCTGCCGGCGCGCGGGATCGGCGCGAGGCATTCGCCGAGCAGGCGCTGCAGGACCATGCGCTGGTGGGCCGTCATCGAATCGACCAGATAGCCGAGCTCGGTGTCGAAGATGCTCCCGCCCATGGCCTCTAACTAACCGATCCGGGGACGGTTAGCCAACCCCGAGTGGCAGCGGCGTGCAGGTGTGTGCTCAGAAGAGCGACATCTGCTGGCCGTTGATGCGGTCGAAGTCGACCTCGCGCGCGTGCGGGGTGAAGATCTTGTCCCACTGCCGGCGCCAGATGGTCTCGCCGAAGGCCCGCAGGTTGACGCAGTCGGCCTTGCAGTACGTGGTCAGGCGGCGGTAGGCGTTCGCGTCGCCGTTCTTCCAGGCGCCCCACAGCAGGATCGCCTCGTGGCCGCGGATGTCCTTGATGTCGGCGTCGCGGACGATGCCGAGCTGCTTCTCCATGTCCTTGAGGCCGCCGCCCAGGCCGAGCGCGCGCGCCGGCGGCAGCAGGTCGATGTGCGGCATCTCGAACTTGAAGCCGGCCTCGCGGAAATGCTTCTCGATGAACGGCACGTCGAAGGCGGCGCCGTTGAAGGTCGCGATGAGGTGGTAGGAGCGGATGTGCTCGATGAACTTCTCGAGCTGGTCGTCGCCGGGCTGCGGCCGGCCGGCGACGAAGGCGCGCGCGATGGTGCCGTCCGAGAGGCCGATGACCGTGATCTGGTCGTAGCCCGGCGTCAGGCCGGTGGTCTCGATGTCGATCAGCGCGACCTGCGAATCGCTGCAGAAGCCCTTCCACAGACGCCAGAGCTCGCGTTCGGGCCAGTTGGCGCGGAACCAGGCGAGGTCGCGGCGGTCGAGCGCCTGCTGCGCCTCGCCGACGGCTTCGTTGAGCTTCTGCGCGCGGCCGGCGCCGAGGACCTCGGCGGCCTCGGCGGGATGGCGGCGCAGCAGATCCCACGTCGTCAGGCCGTGCGCCCACAGCGCACGCTCGAGCTCCTCGGTCATGCCGCGCGCGAAGATGAAGCTCTGATTCAGCATGGGATTCGGCCGATATGGTGCCGCGACGACGGACCTGGCAAGGGCGTGCTGGGACGCTGGTACCTGCGCACGAGACGTGCATCCTCGGCAACCGTTGCAGCGCCGCCGGTCGCGGTCAGATTCGGGACCCGGAGTGGCCATGGCGAACAAGGGCGCGGGCGCGAAGAAGAAGAATGCACCAGCGGCGACGGCAGGCGCGTCGGCGACCGCGACCGTGGCCGCCTTCGCCCTCGAAGGCTCCGACGGGCGCACCTGGACCGAGAAGGATCTCGTCGGCGCCACGACGGTGATCTACTTCTACCCGAAGGACAACACCTCCGGATGCACGACGCAGGCCTGCGCGTTCCGCGACGCGCATGCCGGCCTGACGCGGAAGAAGGTGCGCGTCATCGGCGTGAGCCCGGACAGCGTGAAGAGCCACCTCGGATTCATCGCCAAGCAGCGGCTGCCCTTCGTCCTGCTCGCCGACGTCGACCTCGCGCTCGCCAAGGCCTTCGGGGTGTGGGTCGAGAAGAGCCTGTACGGCCGGAAGTACATGGGCGTCGAGCGCAGCACCTTCCTGGTCGGCCCCGACCTGCGCGTGCGCCGCGTGTGGCGCAAGGTCAAGGTCGCCGGGCATGTCGACGAGGTCGTCGCCGCCGCGAGCGCCGGCTGACATGAGCGGCGAACGGCCGTCCGCGGCGCCCGCGCCCGTGACGCGTCCGTCGCGGCGCGAGAGCACCTCGGTGTTCGATCGCCCCGGCGAGAACATCGGCGGGTTCGTCGTGCGCGGCGAGATCGGTCGCGGCGGCGCCGGTCGCGTGGTCGAGGCGATCGACCCGCGCCTGCGCCGGCGCGTCGCGCTCAAACATCTGCTGCCCGAGCGATCGCACGACCAGCTCGCGCGCCGGCGCTTCGTCGAGGAGGCGCAGATCGCCGGCCGTCTCGAGCATCCCGGCATCCTGCCCGTCTATCATCTCGGGCTCGCGGGGGACGGCAGCGAGTTCTTCTGCATGAAGCTCGCGTCGGGCCGCGATCTCGGCCAGGTGCTCGAGCGCTGGCACCGGGCCGGCGGCGCCGCCGAGGGCTTCACGCTGCCGCGGCTGATCGCGATCTTCGAGCGCGTCGTCGAGGCGGTCGGCTACGCCCACGACCGCGGCGTCATCCACCGCGACCTCAAGCCGTCGAACGTGATGATCGGCGATCACGGCGAGGTCTGGCTGCTCGACTGGGGGCTCGCGAAGATGCAGGACCAGGCGGACGTCACGCCGGCTCGCGGCCTGCTCGGGGCGAAGGTCTCGCCGGTGCTGACCGCTGCGGGGCTCGCCGTCGGCACGCCGTGCTACATGGCGCCCGAGCAGGCGCGCGGCGAAGGCGCGGACGCGTCGAGCGACATCTTCGGCCTGGGCGGGATCCTCTACCAGATCCTCACCGGCCGCCCGCCGTTCGCCGGCCGCGACGCGCGCTCGGTGATGACCTCGGCGGCCGATGGCCGGATCACGCCGCTGCGCGCGTCGGCGGGCGGACGCCGCGCGCCGCGCGGCCTGGTGGCGATCTGCATGCGCTGCATGGCCTACGAGCGCCAGGACCGCTACGCCGATGCCGGCGAGCTGCTCGCCGACTTGCGCGCCTACGGCGCCGGCGAAGCGCTGGTCGCCGCGCCGGACGGGCCGCTGCGCCGTGTCGGTCGCTGGTTGATGCGCCGACGCGCGGTCATGGCCTGGTCTGGCGCGGCGGCGGCGGCGCTGCTCGTGACGATCGCCGTCGCGAGCGCGATGGTCGCCGCCAAGGATCGCGAAGCGCTGCGCTTCGCCGAACGCGCCGCATCGGCGGAGGCCTCGCGACAGCTGATCCAGGACGAGGTCGCCGCGCGGGCGCAACGCCGCGTCGAGGCCTTCGCGCCCTACGCCGCGGCCATGGACCTGATCGGCCGCGGTCAGCTGGCCGACGAGGCGGTCGTCCTGCTCGAACGGGCGCTCGCCATCGACCAGCGCTTCCCCGAGGCGCATTACGCGCTGGGCGAGGCGCGGCGCATGCGCGGCGATCTCGCCAGCGCCGCCGACGCCTGGCTGGAGGCGGATCGCCTGACGCTCGAGCTTGGCGGCGAGCAGCACGCGCAGGCGCTGCTGTCGTCCGCGTTCGCGCTCGACCGCATCGGCGCCTACGAACGCGCCGACGTCGCCTTCGCCAGGCTCGCCCAGGCCGACGCGAAGCACCCGCTGGTCCAGGTCGGCGGCGCCTACCGCGCGCTGCGCCGCGGCGCGATCGCGGAAGCGCTGGCGGCCGCGCGCGCCGCGCACGCCGCCGCGCCGCACCTGTGGGAGACCCACCTCGCGCTCGGCGAGATGCTGCTGGCCGCGTCGGCGTCCGGGGTCGTCCGCCGCGGCGCGGAGGTCGACGCGCAGGCGCTGGCGTGCCTGCGTCGGGCGCACGTCCTGGCGCCGGGCCAGGCGGAGGCGTGCTCCGCGCTGGCCCAGGCGCTCGCCGGTCTGGCAGACGACGACGCGCGGCGCGAGGCGGGCGAACTCGTCGAGCGCGCGATCGCGCTCGAGCCGGGCAACGGCGCGCGCTGGCTCATGCGCTCCGGCGCGCGCTCGCGCGCCGGCGATGCCGCGGGCGCCGCGAGCGATCTCGAGCAAGCTCGGCGCTGCGGCGCATCCGAGGCGCTGCTGCTCTACCACCGCGCGGTGCTCGCCGCGGAAACCGGCGCGACCGAGGAGGCCTGCGGCCTGTTCGCCGATCACGCCACGCGCTTCCGCGGCTGGCCGCCGCATGTCGGCACCTGGATGAGCCTCGCATCCGCGCTCGACCGGCTCGACGAGCCGCAGACGCGCCAGCGCTTCGAACGCTGGTGCGAGGACAACCCGACCTATGCCCTGGTCCACCTCCTGCGCGGGCGTGACCGTCTGCGGCACGACGACCCGGCCGGCGCCGCGGCCAGCGCCCAGGCCGGGCTGGCCCTCGCGCCGTACGACCACGGGCTGAGGCTGCTCGACGCCCGCTGCCGCCTGCGCGCGCGTGACGCGACCGGGGCGGAGCGTCTGGCCGCTGACGTCATCGCCGAGGCGCCCGGATCGGTCGAGGCGTGGCGCATCCGTGTGGTCGCGCTCGCGACCCTCGGTCGTTCGGCCGACGCCCTGGCGGCGCTCGACCGTGCCGGCCTGCCTCCCGAGGAGCAGCGGCGCCTGCGCCAGGCGCTGTCGGGCGACGGCGCGCGTGCCCCGTGACCACGTTGCAGGATCGGACGAAAACGTTGCCAAAGCGGTCAGGCGCCTTCGACTTGCGCGCCGTAAGCACACTGCCGCGCCGCCTTTCGTCGGCTTTCGCGACATCTGAAACGACGTTGGCGGGCATCGAAGCCGATGTATATATCCATGTCGTCCTGTCGCAGCCGAAGACCGCTTCCCGCATAGTGCCAAACGCCGATCAGCGCTTATCACCACTGGGACTTACATCGCCGTCACCATCCTTCCCCAGGCCCGTGCGCCTTCGCCCCGCTGCGCCGTGAAAGAACGCCGTATGACCGTCCTCAATCGCCTGTCCGTGACGACAGCCGCGTGGCTCCTCGCCGCCTGGCTCGGTGCCGCGAGCGCCGCGACCGCTCTTGAAGACGACCAGGCGCTCGCCGCGGTGCCCCAGCAGCAGTACTACAAGTGGACGTTCAACGGCCGGACCTACCGCGTCCCGCATCCGGGAGCCGATCCGGCGACCGCGCCGACCGCGCCGGCGATGCGTCAGCGGGCCTCGGGCATCGTGCGCGTCGAGAAGGTCCCCGAGGCGACCGGCCTGGCGGCCGCCATCGAACGCCGCACCACCGGTCTCGGCATCTTCGGCCTGGCCATCGTCTTCGCCGTGGTGGCCGGCGTCATCTTCCTGACCATCTCGTTCGTGCAGCGCGTCCAGCGCCGCCGCGAGGAGCTCGAGGCCGCGGACGAGCCGGTGCTGATGACCGCCACCGGGTTGGTGGTCAAGATCGAACAGGATGCCGCCCGGACCGGCACCGGCCTGATCACGCTCAACAAGCGCGAACGCAGTTCGGCGGTGCATCGCGCCGAGGTCAGGAACCACACCGACGCGGCGCGCCGCGCCGAATCGACGCAGCGCCTGAAGACCAAGCCGGGCACGGATTCGCTGCAGGAGATCGCCGCCGAGTTCGCCGCCGAGGAGGCGCGCGAAGCCGCCGAGGCCGCGGGCCAGGAAGCGCCCGAGCCGGATGCCAAGCCGAGCGAGGGCGACATGTTCGATCTCGACGGTCCGAAGGATCGCGAGCACGTGGACACCGTCAGCGAGCGCATCCGGCAGAAGCACCAGAGCGGCACCCGTCGCATCGGGCGCGAGGACGACTGACGTGCCTCTGGCCGCCAGCCCCACCTCGACGCCGCTCGCGCGCGCCGGACTGAGCCTCATCGAAGTCATGCTCGCCATCTCGGTGCTGGCGATCGGCGTCAGCAGCGTCTTCGCGCACTACCTGACGCTCTACCAGATGCGTGGCTCGACCAAGGCCATCGCCCAGGTCCAGGACGTGCTGCGCACGGTGTTCGAGCGCATCGTCGCCGCCGATGGCGCGGTGCTGAACACCATCACGCCCTTCAACCAGGAATACGTCTTCGAGTGGTCGCGGCCGCGGTACGAGGACTTCGTCGATGTCGCGCCCGCCGACGGTCAGGACGATCTGGGCCGCGGGCCCTGCATCCCGCCGATGACCGAAGCCGACCTGCTGAGCCCGGCCTTCGGGCCGTTGATGATCGAGCCGACCGGCAGCGAGGACATCGAGGTCTTCGTCGAGTACTACCGCGGCGAACCCGATCTCGGCGGGCCGGGAACGGTGGATGACCTGCCGGGGATCCTCGATCCGACGGTGCTGCAGGATCCGGGCGATTTCGCCGCGCGCTTCGCCGACCCGGACGTCCGCGACGAATGCCGCCTCGATCCCGATTTCCCGCCCCTCGAGCAGGTGGCCGAGAACCAGACCGTCCTGATCCGCGTGCTGGTGCGGGGCAACGGCCGCCGCGCCGAGCTGTTCACCGCGAAACGCCGTCTGGCGCTGTTCGAGCAATGACCTCCACGCGTCCATCCCGACGTCAGGCGGCACGCGCCGGCCTGACCCTGCTCGAAGCGACCATCTCCATGGCGCTGTTCGGCGTCGCCGCCGGCATGGCGATGGAGTTCATGATCGCCTCGCGCGACCTCAGCTCGCTCGGCGCCGTCCAGGACGACGTCGGGATCGACGCGAACCGCATCCTCGGCGAGATCAGCCAGGATCTCGCCCTGAGCGGCTGGTACGTGCCCGCGCCGGACATGGCGCAGGGCATCCTGCCCGCGGGCGACACGTTCGCGCTGGACCGCACGCGTCGGTACTATCCGTACATCATCCAGCAGTCGTTGGGCGATTCGTCGCGCGAGCAGGGGCTGGCGGATACCGTCTTCGCCCACATGCGCCGCGAGGCGGCCCTGGATGTCCAGCCGATGCTCTACGGCATCGATGGGCTGCCCGCGGATGCCGCGACGAACTTCTCGGGCGTCGATCCGGACACCATCCGACCGATCCTGGCCAGCACCGCGGTCCTCACCGCGAGCGAGAGCGCCACGCTCGCGACCTGGTCCGCGGAGCGCCGCGCCTACCAGGACAGCTGGTATGCGCGCAGCCAGGAGATGATCTTCCTGCGCCAGCTCACGGACAACGGATGGAACGCCGACGCGGCCCAGCAGCAGCGCCCGGTCGAGATGTTCGGCCGCCTCAATGAGTACGAGTCGGTGCTGCATCCCAAGGCGATGGCCCAGGATCCCCACGACGTCGAGTGGATGAGCGGCTGGCGCGAGGTCCGCGACGGCAGCGGCCAGATCACCAGCTACGTGGTGCGCTCCGAATTCGACGACAGCCCGGCCGACGGCCGCGTCGACCGCGATTTCGGCGTGGTCATGCGCAGCGGCCGCTTCTACATCGATTTCGACGGCGTCATCCAGTTCGACCGCATGTGGGAGTCGTTGACGGCGCCCAACTACGCGCCGCCCGCGGCGGGCACCTACACCCCGCCGGTCGCGGCGACGCAGCTGCGCGAATACCTCTATGCCGTGATCCCCAGCCCGAACGGGTTCGGCCGCCTGGTGCGCGCGCACAAGGTGGCCGGCGCGGGCCCGGGGATCGGTCGCGAGGTCGGCCAGCGGATCTCGTCGTCGGGCGGCTTCGCCATGGTCATCAACCGCGTCCTGTCCGACAACGTGGTGCGCGTGACCTTCGATACCGCGCGCACCGATCCGACGCTCGACGTGTTCGAGGTGCGGGTGCGGCTCTACCTCGCGCGCGCGCAGAAATCGAATCCCGCGATCGTCATCCGTCGTCTCGTCGAGAGCATCGTGCTGATGCGCGCCAAGAGCTCGGAGGCGGATCGCGCCGCCGATCTCGGCGCGGGCGTCCGTTTCATCGGCTTCGACTACTGATCGCGCACCGAGGAGATTCCCGTGACCACATCCTCGTCCGACGTCCCCCGCGCGCCGCGGCATGCCGCCGGGACGCCACGTCGCGGCAACGCGCTGGTCATCTCGCTCGGCCTGCTGGCCCTCATCGCCGTCGCCGTCACCGTCTCGACCGACGAGGCCCTGAGCGTCCACGGCGAGACCTTCCGCCGCAACCACCACAACGCATCGCTCGCCGCGGTCGACGCGGTGCTGTCGAAGCGCGAAGGCATGCTTATCCAGGACGCCGAGGACGACCGGCTGCGCACCTGGACGGGCGGCGTCGCGACCGACACCAACGAGGCCCTGCCCGAGTGCCGCAACAACTTCGGCGTCGACTACGTCGGCCAATGCGCGGTGCTGTGGAAGATCGAGCCGGTGCGCTCCCCCGACAACAGCGCCGCCGACAACAGCGGCACGACGATCCCGTTCGTCCAGAACCCGTCGCCGCTGCGCACGTACGTCGCGACCGCCCCGGAGGTCATCAACGACTTCTCGTTCTTCTACCGGATCTCGGCCGAAGCCCGCGTCCAGCCCAACGACGATGGCGCGCTGCCCCTCGGCCGCGCCCAGGGCGAGCGCATGCTGTCGATCACCGGCGAGCCGTTGTTCCGCTACGCGATCTTCTACGCCAAGGACGGGGTGAAGGGCGATCTCGAGCTGTCGCACGGCTTCAGCCTCAACGTCCGCGGCGGCGTCTATTCCAACGGCGCGATCTACATCGGCGGCGGCACCAGCCTGACCTGGGACTCGTTGGCCCCCGGCAACCAGCCCACCAACCTCGGCCCGGACACCACCGGCAGGACCGTGCGCGTGGTCGGCGTCGACGGCATCTTCCGCCTGAGCAAGCCGGTGATGTACAGCGCCTTCAATTTCCTCGGCAAGATGGGCGGCTCGAATCCCGGCTTCTCGCTGGCCAGCGCCTACGATCTCGCGATCACCCCGCCCGAGCGCAGCGATCCGCCCGGGCTGCTCGGACCGCCGGCCACGGTCGCCGAGGCGACGCTCGACGGCAACCACATCAACCCGTATCGGGTCCGCAACCAATCGCGTCTGTACACGCGCAGCGGCGTCAGCAACCGCCGGTTCATCAACAACATCGAGATCACGAGCGACATCGATGGCGGCGCCATCGGCAACGACAGCCGCGACCTGCATCGCGACGCCGATGAGACGTGGAGCGCGACGTCGCTCGCCACGTGGAACCGCCGCGCGCTGACGCGCGTGACCAATGCGCGCAAGCAGAGCCTGCCGGAAAGCATGCGCGGCCGCCCGCTGGAACCGCAGGCGCTCGTCTACGGCACCGACGCCGGCGTGGGCGCGACCGACGATCCCACTGACGACCACGACGAGCATCTCGAGGCGACGCCGATGTTCGTCAATGCGGCCACCGGCCAGAGGGTTCCCTTCAGCCTCGCCGGTCCGGTGCCGCACATCGAGGTTCCCGGCACCTACCTGACCAACGCGATGGGCGACCGGAACGCGCACTTCGTGCGCAAGTCGGCGCCGTTCAACGGCTGGCAGATCCGCCAGCTCGGCGATCTCGCCACCGCCGCGCCGGCCGCGACCCAGGCCGGCCTGATCATCCGCGAACGACCGGTGCCCGATTTCAGCTACATCATGAGCGCCACGGTCACCGATCTCTCGCCGGCCAACGAGACGCATCGCGCGTACGTCCCGTTCGCCTACGGGAAGCACAAGCGGCCCTACCTGTGGCCGTTCACGCCGATGTTCGTCACTGATCGAGGGACGACGCCGGCTACGTACAACGCCGTCCTCGCCGACGTCAACAACAGCGGCGCCGACGGCAGCGAAGCGGTGACCAACCAGGAGTACTTCTTCGGCGGCCACGTCCGCGTGCGCTGCGCCAACAACGCCACCGCCAACGGCTCATCGCCATCGCCGCATGATCAGGACGGGTACCACCGCACCAACATGCGCGTGATCCATCTCAAGGCGCCGGTCCAGCCGATCCCCGCGAGCGCGGATTACCCCAGCGTGCGCAACCTCGGCGCCGCCTCGGCGTACTTCGCCAAGGACGATTTCGTTGCGGTGCAGACCCGGATCTCGTCGATCTCCGGCGGCCTGCCGAATCCTGGTCCGCGCGGCCGCAAGGCCGGGCTGATGATCATGCCGCTCGACGCGACGACGCTCGGCCAGGCTGGCATCCACGAATACGACAAGGGCCTGAACAGCCGCAGGCCCTACGCGGCGATCTTCTACTCGCCGGAGCGCGGCTTCTTCACCCAGCGGCGCTTCGAACATTCGCGCGTCGGGGACGTGAGCGACTACTTCACCAACACCTTCGATACGGTCGATCCATCGAACGATGGCTTCGCATGGCCGCCCGCCGCCACCGTCTACCGCAGCTCGCCGATCGATACCAAGTATGACGGGGGCATCGAAGACCCCTTCGGGCGGTCCGGATCCCCGCCCGGGTCGGTCACGATCGATACCGGCGAGGGCGTCTACACCTTCCGCACCGGCGGATACACGCGCCTCATCCAGCAGCGTGCGCGGCAGCGCCGCCAGGCCGCGGAGTTCAACGTCACGCTGTCGGACGCGGCGCCGGGATCGTTCGTCCCGAGCGACGCCACCGCGAATCCCGCGCGCTCGATCGGCTTCTACATGCTCGGCTGGGATCAGCCCAGCGCGGCAGCGCCCGAGATGCATTGGGCGAGGATCATCGGGTACATCAGCCCGACCACCGTGAAGGTCCGATGGGAGAAGAATCCCGCGGAGGCCTACACCTACGGCCCGACTGCGGCCGCGTCCTACACCCGCCCCGGCGATGCGCGCACCGTCGTCAAATGGGAACGCGACCCCTGGGGCAACCTGGTGCAGAGCGGCCAGTGGGCCGCCGCGGTCGCGGCCGCAGGCGGGGATGAGCAGCGCGTGATCGATGCCATCCGGGATACCGAGGTCCCGCTCAGCACTCCGCTCGGCTATTACGACGTCGACCTCAACCAACCGCCCGAGCCCGCGCCGTCGGTCGTCTGGCCGACCCTCTCTGGGTTCACCAGTTCGGAGATCCCGAACATCGGCGTGTCGCCGACGGACCCCGATGCCAAGACCTTCGTCGTCCCGCGCAGCGTCCAGGTGGATGTGAACTCGTACATCTCGCAGCGCGGCGCCTGGTACGCGCCGGCGCCGATCGGCACCGCGGATTATCCGTCGTCGTGCGATACGCCCCTGGCCGATCTGACCAATGTGCCGCAGGTCCTGCCGTACCTGCCGGTGCGCGCGACGATCTACCCGGAGACCGGTTCCTTCCGCCCCGACCTCTACGTCGGCGTCGGCTCCGGCGACTTCACGGCTCCGACGTTCGCCACCCCGACCTCGACATCCGTCGTCGGCGATCCGTGGGAGGACTCGCCCATCGCGCGCTGGAGCAGCGGCGCCACGTACAACCCCGATGACACCATCCAGTGCGATTCCCGCCTGTTCACCTGCACCGCCGCCCATTCGGCGGACGCGGCGCGGCGGCCTGGCACCGGCCTCACCTGGATGACGGCGTGGCAGCCGGCGGGCCTCTGGCTGCGAATCGAGAAGATCACCGACGGGTCGCACCAGTACCTGCGCTTCCTCTACTACGCCGGGCTGGCCTCCACGCCGACGGCTGCGCAGTTCATCGAGATGACCGACGGCCAGGGCAACCTGTCGCGCGCGCGGGTGACGGGTTGGGAATCCGACTGGGTGGTCGGCCTGGCCTCGCAGTCGGGGCAGGCGGATTGGCCGATGTCCGCGACGTACTCCAACATCCGCATCGAGACCGCGCTGCCGGCGCCGCTCGAGGTCATCGACTGCATCGACTGGGAGAACCGCGTCGACCTCGCCAAGCCCAACGAATGGGCGCGCTACATGGCCAGCCAGTACCAGGTCTTCTGGGGTACGCGCGAGATCACCGAGCACTTCTTCAACTACAAGCAGGACGAGGCGCCGGAGGAGCGCCTGGTGACCGAAGGCTGGATGTACAACACGCGCGAGTTCTGGAGCCAGCCACGCTGGTGGAACCAGACCGACCGCGACCCGCTGACCGGGAACCCGGTGCCGCGCGCGCAGTGGATCGAGAAGGAGACCGGCCTCGCCGTCGCCGTGGATCGGACGACGAACCGGAACAACACCTATTGGCGCCGCATGATGGCGCGCTCGACCTTCCTCGACGTCAATCTCGAGAAGGTCCAGCAGTACATGCAGGCGACGACCGTCGCGCAGGCGACCGCGGACAGCTGGGGCTGGGGGACGCCCGCCATGGACCCGGTGACGTGGAACGTGCCCCTGGCGTCGACCTTCAGCGGGCTGATCTACGTCGCCCGGGCCAACCGCTATCCGTGGAATCCGGTGCCGGTGAACACCGGAGTCGTGCCCGTCATCGCCGGCCAGCATCCGCTGCAGGCGGTGCAGAACCCGTTCAATCCGGAGCTGCCGAACATCGCCAACACGGCGCTGTGCAACAGCACCTCCTTGAGTTCGACCACGAACAGCGACCTGGTCTTCTCCCTCGGCTCGGGTGGACCGCTCGGCAATGCGATCACCGGCAACGCCCACGCCCTGCCCATCCGGCCATTCGACTTCCATCACGGCGTGATGATCTCGAACGCGTCCCGGCTGTTCTGGGGCGGCTCGGCGGTGTGGAACAACAGCAGGCTGACGATCGTCACGCCGAACCAGCTCTATCTCAACGGCGACATCAACTCGGTGATGGCCAATGACGGGTCGGGGCCGCGGGTCGTGCCGATGGCGGTGATGGGCGACACGGTGACGCTGCTGTCGAACTCGTGGTCGATGGCCGCGTTCCAGCGTGACGGCCTGCGCCTCACGGATGGAGGCATCGATTGGGGCTTCGGCAGGGGCACGCTCGGCGGCTGCTTCGCCGAGCTGGGTTGGAACAACCCCAACTACCGCGCGTCCCCCACCCGCTACAACACGTGCATCGTCACCAACAACCAGCCGACCACCCGCGATCGCGTCCGCATGGGCGAGGGCGCGTCGGTGGTCAACGCGCTGCAGCTGCTCGAGAGCTGGGACAACCGTCCCCTGGACTACCTCGGCAGCCTGGTGGTGCTCGACACCGCGCGCTACACGCGCTCGTTCCTGCTCGAGCAGGAGAAATGGGCGGGGCGCGGCGCCCTGGGGGTCATCGGCTGGAACGCCGACTTCGCCGAGTTCAATGGCGGCGCCGCCTTCGCGGCGGCCGATCGCGACTGGCAGGGACCGCTGCCGCGGGTCTACACGCCGCCGACCCGCAACCTGAGCTTCAACAACGATCTGCTGCTGCAGGCGGGCACACCGCCGTTCGCGCCGTTCTCGTTCACCGTCAACGGCATCGCCAGCTGGAGCCGGCCGATCCAGTAGGCGCGCGCGCCTCGTCCCCGGCGGCGGGCCGGGGGCGTCAGCCGATGCGGGGACGCTGGTCAACGAACAAGCCCTGGCGGAGCCAGGGCTTGGAGTGGGGACCTTGACGGGAGTCGAACCCGCGACCTAAAGAGCCACAATCTTTCGCTCTAACCAACTGAGCTACAAGGTCCACGTCGCCACGAGGGCCCGTGACGCTAGGTGTGGCCCATCGGGGGTCAAGCCAGCGCATCGGCGGCTCGTCCCAGCGCTCTCCGCGTCACGCGTCCCATCCCTGGCGGGCAAGCTGGCGCGCGGGTATATCGGTCCTACGGAACTGAAATTTCATGGATCTGCGCGCCCTGACCATCGTCAAGCGGCTGTTCCGCACGTTCGCCAGCGTCGAGCGCGGCCAACTCGCCGGACTGCTCCGCACCGAGATGCCCTGCGATGAGCGACGCGCGCAGCAGGTGGTCGACGACCTCATCGATGGCGGCTACCTGTTCGAGCGCGACGTCGACGGCACGATGACGATCACGCCTGGGCCGAACCTCGATAGCGGGGTGCTGTCCCTCGTCGGCATCACGATCCCGCCGCGCTAGCAGACGACCCTCTCAGGGCGCCGCGCGCATGCGCGCCACCAGGGCGGCGCATTCCTCGCGCATCCGCGCCTGCGGTAGCGCGACCGGATCGCCGTGCCCGGGCAGCACCCACGAGAAGCGCCGGGCGAGCAGCGCGTCCATGGATGCGGTCTGCGCCCGCCACGAATGCCAGCAATGCGTCCGCGAGGCGTCGAGCCTGCGCGCATCGCGGTCCCACCACAGGTGGTCGCCGGAGAACAGGTGGCGGTCGGCGTGCAGCAGGACGCAATGCCCGGCGGTGTGGCCCGGCGTCGGGACGACGAGCAGATCGTCGCCGAGCGCGATCGCGTCGTCGCCGTCGAGGACGCGCTCGGCATCCGGCACGGCATCGCGATCGCGCGCGTGGATCAGGCGCGGGCAGGCGAAGCGCCGCGCGTACGCGGCCGCGTCCGCGACATCGTCGCGATGCGTGAGGAAGATCCCGGCGAGGCCGCCGAGCGCCGCGATGCGCTCGGCCAGCCGCGGCTGCCAGCGCGGCGCGTCGACCAGCCAGTTGCCCTGCGGACGGACGATCAGCCAGCTCGCCCCGGCATAGGACTTCGGCGACGAGAATCCGCATTCATGGACGCCGCCGTCCACGCGCAGGGGGAAGTCGTCGACCGCCCGCGCCACCTCGGCCCTGCCGCCGGCGCGCGCGCCGATCGAATTGGTCGGGCAGCACAGCGCGGCGCGCGCCGCCGCGCGCAGGTTCCGCGCGTCCACGGGCTGGGCCCGCACCACCGAGTGCCCGCCCGCGTCCGCGAACACGGCCGGCGCGATGCGACGGCAGGTGTCGCAGTCGATGCAGGTGTCGTCGACGAAGAAGTCGCCGTCCGCGTTCCCCGGCACGGCGCGGCTGGAGACCGCCATGGCCGCAGGCTACGGGGCCGCCGCGGCGCCGCCCGCACCCGGTCCTGCCACGCTGGACAGGTCGCCGGTCGGAGGCGATCGTGTCGCGATGCCGGAAGCCGCATCGACACGAGCCGGGACGAGCGCCTCGACCAACGACGGCCTCGCCGCGCCGGCGCGCGCGAACGATCCCGATGCCGCGCTGAAGCAGTACTGGGGCTACGACGAATTCCGCCCGCTGCAGCGCGAGGCGGTCTCCTGCGCGCTCGGTCGCCGCGATTGCCTGGTCGTGCTGCCCACCGGCGGCGGCAAGAGCCTGTGCTACCAGGTGCCGGCGGCATGCGGCGCCGGGCTGGTGCTGGTGGTCTCGCCGCTGATCGCGCTGATGGACGATCAGGTCGCCGCGGCGCGCCAGGCCGGCCTCGCCGCCGGCGCCCTGCACGCGAATCTCGCCGCCGACGAGCGCGCGCGCGTGCGCGCCGCCGCCAGCGCCGGCACGCTCGACCTGCTGTACGTCAGCCCGGAGCGCCTGGTGGTCGGCGATCTGCTGCCGGTCATCAGGCCGCGCCTGGCGCTGGTCGCGGTCGACGAAGCGCACTGCGTCTCGCACTGGGGCCACGATTTCCGCCCCGAGTACCGCCAGCTGCAACCGATCTTCGACCAGTGCGCCACCGTGCCGCGCATGGCCCTCACGGCGACCGCGACGCCCCAGGTCCAGGACGACATCTGCCGCCAGCTCGGCCTGCGCCAGCCCAGCCGGTTCTGCGGCCACGTCGACCGACCCAACCTGGTCTACCGCTCGCTGCCGCGCCACGGCGGCGCCAAGCAGGTGCTCGAGGTCATCCGCCGGCACCCCGGCGAGGGCGGCATCGTCTACGCGCACACCCGGGCCGGCGTCGAGCGCCTGGCCGAGTCGCTGAAGAAGGAGGGGGTCGACGCCGCGGGCTACCACGCCGGCATGGATCCGGCGGTGCGCGCGCGCGTGCAGCGCGACTTCGTCAACGAGTCGATCGACGTGGTGGTGGCGACCATCGCCTTCGGCATGGGCATCGACCGTTCGAACGTGCGCTACGTCGTCCACGCCAACACGCCGAAGAGCATCGAGCATTACCAGCAGGAGTCGGGCCGTTCGGGGCGCGACGGCCTGCCCGCCGAGTGCGTGCTGCTCTACAGCGGCGCGGATCTGGTCAGCCATCGCAGCCTCGCCGCCAAGGACGGCCCGCTGTCGCCTGAGCGCGCGCGCGCGCTCGATCGCCAGCTGCGCGACATCGGCCGCTTCGCGGTCGCGCCGGTCTGCCGCCACCGCCTGCTGACCGAGCACTTCGGGCAGCCGTATCCGGCGCCGGGCGTGATCGCCGCGGCCGACGGATGCGGCGCGTGCGACGTCTGCCTCGGCGAGACGCGCGAGCTGCCGGCGGCGGAGGCGATGGTCACGGCGCAGAAGATCATCTCGGCGGTGTGGCGGACCAACGCGACCGGGAACGCGCGCTTCGGCGCCGGCCACGTCACCGCCGTCCTGGTCGGCGGTCGCGACGAGCAGATCCTGCGCCACGGCCACGACCGGCTCAGCGTGCACGGCCTGCTCAAGGACGCCGGCGAGCAGCCGGTGCGCGCCTGGATCGACCAGCTCATCGTGCAGGGTCATCTCGCCGCGACCGAGGATGGCGTCTACACCTTCGTCGAGATGACCGACGCCGGCCGCGCGCTGTGCAAGGGCGAGGGCCAGGTCCGCCTCGGGCGCGTCGATCGCCCGGCCAAGGCGCCGCGCGGCGCGCGGCTGCGCGGCGAGGCGGCGAAGACCAGGGGCGCGGCCGGCGCGGCCACCACCGCCGACGCCGCCGAGGACGCGCTGTTCGAGCGCCTGCGCGCCCTGCGGCGCCTGATCGCCGAGCGCCTCGCCGTGCCGCCGTACCTGGTCTTCAACGACGTGACGCTGCGCGGGATGGCGTCGGCGCGGCCGGCGTCGTCCGACGAGCTGCGCCTCGTGAAGGGCGTCGGCGAGGTCAAGCTCAACCGTTATGGGCCGGCGTTCCTCGCCGTGGTCGCCGGCGCCGCGGCCGATGAGGCGCTGACCACGTTCGGCGGCTGACGGCTTCGCGGGCGCGATCGCGGCGCGTCAGATCCGGAGCGACGCTCGGAGCGCGAAGCACTAAGCCCGAGGCCGCGAGGCCCGAGGCCCGAGGCCCGACCGGAGCGCGCCCCCAGGCGTGCGCTCACTTCGCAGTCGCGACCGCTTCCTTCGTCGCCTCGGTCATCGCCGTCGCGAGCGGGTGCCCGGCTGCCGCCGACACGAAGGCCGCCGCCTCGGCTGCCGCGCCCCTGCTCAGCGCCAGGTACGCCTCGGCCATGCTGCCGGCCGCGCCTTCGGGCTGCCACTGGCTGCGGATCAGCGGCTCGGCTTCGGCGGCATCGACCTCGCTCCAGCCCACGTGGACGCGCGATTGGCCGCTGCCGCGCTCGCCGCTGACGACCGTCACCAGGGCGAAGCCGCGATCGTCGACCTCGGCCACCTCGCCGACGCGGCGCGCGCCGCGCACGGTCAACGTCAGGCGCGTCCCGATCGCCGCGGTGACGGCGGCGCGCAGCGCCCTCGGCCTGGCGATGATCAGGTCGACGACGGCGCGGCACTCGCGCGCGGTGACGGCGAGCGCGTCATCGGCGGTGGCGATGCGCGCCTTGGCGCCAGCCTGATCGCCGATGATGAGCCGGTCGTGGACGGCGCTGGCGAGACGTCGGCTCGCGGCGAGGAACGCCGCGTTGGCGGCCGTCTCGGCGCTATCGATCGCGAGCCGGGCGCTGCTCAGCCCGTGCGCGGCCTTGTCCAGGCCGTCGCGCCAGCGCAGGCCGTCGAGATCCGCGAGCGCGGCGCGGGCGTCGGCGTAGCGCCCCGCCGCGGTCGCGGCGGCGCTCGCCGCCAGAGCGGCTTCGATGCGCTCGCGGGCGGCGCGTCCGATGGTCTGCAGGGCCTCGGCGATGCGCTCGTCGAACGCGTCGCGCACCTCGCGGTCGAGGCCGGTGTACGCGCTCCACGCGCCGTCGATGTCCCCGGCGGCCGCCAATGCCGTGGCGGCGAGCTGCGCCGCCGCGAACGCGGCCTCGAGATCGCGCGCCGGCGTCGCCGTGGCCGCCGGCGGCGTCTCGCGCCGCGCCAACGCGGCGCGCGCGGCGCGGGCGGTGGCCAGCGCTGTCGCCACCTCGCGTTCGAGCGAGGTCCCCTTGGCGTAGGTCGCCGTCGCCACCAGATCGCCGATCAGCCGGTCGTAATCCGCGCCGCTGCGCGTCATGCGTCCACGCGCCGCCGTGTAGCGCTCGTGCGCCGCGGCGAGCCGGGCGTCGGCCGCGGACGGCGCGCCGGCGCGCTCCTCGGGCCCGAGCGCCAACGCGACGCCCCCGCACGCGCAGCCGATCAGGCAACCCGCCAGCCACAGCGGCCAGCGCGATCGCGCGCGCAGCCGGCGCGGTGTGTGCGCGCGCGTCGCCTCGACGTGCGCGCGCTGGGCATGGCCGACGACCGGCGCCGCGCGCGGATGGTCCGGCCGCATCGGCAGCGTCTGGTTGCGGGCGATCCGCTCGAGATCGGAGATCAGAGCGTCGGCATCGGCGTAGCGGTCGTCGCGGTCGCGCTCGAGCAGCCGCGCGAGGACCTGATCGAGCGCGCGCGACAGCGTCGGGTTGAAGGTGCGGGCGCGGGGCGCGTCCTCGCGCGCCTGCTTGAGCAGCACGGCCTGCGGCGACGACGCCTCGTAGACGTGGCGGCCGGTGAGCAGACGGAAGAAGGTGGCGCCCAGCGCGTAGAGGTCGGCGCGTCCGTCGAGGGCCTCGCCGCGCGCCTGCTCCGGCGCCATGAAGCGCGGCGTGCCGATGACGTCGCCTGCGGCGGTGATGTCGCCGCGGCCGTCGGCGCGCTTCGCGAGGCCGAGGTCCGCGAGCTTGGGCTCGCCTCCGGGAGCGAGCAGGATGTTGTCGGGCTTGACGTCGCGATGCACGACGCCGGCGCGATGCGCTTCGCCCAGGGCCGCCGCCAGGCGCGCCATCCAGCGGACCGCCTTGGCCTCCTCGATCGGTCCACCGCTGCGCGAGAGCTTCGCGAGCGTCGGCCCGTCGATGTGCTCCATGGCGTAGAACGACCAGCCATCCGCCGCGCCGACCTCGAAGACGCGGATCAGGTTCGGATGCTCGCAGCCGCCGGCGACCCGCGCCTCGCGCTCGAAGCGCCGCGCGTAATCGGGATCGGCGGCGAGGTGACGCGGCAGGACCTTCAGCGCGACGACCCGGTCCATCGACAGCTGGCAGGCGCGGTACACCGTGCCCATGCCGCCGCGCGCGATGCGGTCGACGATGCGGTAGCCGCCCAGCACCGATCCCGGTGCCAGCTCGTCCTCCTCGGTTCCAGCGCTCGAGTCGCCCACGCGGTCTCCCGTCGAGTATCGCTCGCGGCCGCCGCCGTCTCAACTGTCACGATAACGCGCAGACGCCCGCTCGTGACGTGTCCAGACACCCGCTCCACAAGCCGCGCTGAGCGCCTTGTTTGCACCGTCGCGCCGTGGCGGCGTGCGCGATTCCACGGCACCGGGATCGCGGGTTACGACGACCGCTCCCGGGAACCGTCAGCGCCGGTCGCCGCGGTCGCTCCGGTCGCTCCGGTCGGGCAGGCGTGCCACGCCGCCCGCGACTGCGTCAGCCGCGACGCGGCGCGCGCTGGAACAACGCGCGGTACTGGCGGTTGAAGGCGCTGAGCGACGCGAACCCGCAATCGAGGGCGACGTCGAGCACGCGCGCGCGCGGATCGGCGTCGAGCGCGGCGGCCGCCTTCTCGAGCCGGAATCGCGTCACGTACGCCTTCGGCCCGACGCCGAAGGCGCGCGCGAACGCGACGCGGAAGGCGCTCGGGGCGAGGCCGGCGGCGCGCGCCAGGCGCGGTACCGGCAGCGCTTCGCCGTGGCTGGCGGCGATCAGGCGCAGCGCCGGCAGCAGGCGCTCGCGCGCGGCCTGGCCGACGGCGCCGCGCGCGCCATCGCGGCCGGTCAGGCGAGACGCCTCGGCGATCAGCGCCGAGACCAGTCCGCGCGCTCCGGCGGTGAACGCGTCGTCGCGCGAGACGCCGCGACGGCGGCACAGCTCGGCGAGCGCCTCGCCGATCGCGATCAGCGCCGGCTGATCGGGGCCGCACACGTGCGGAAAGCGTGGCCCGCGCAGCGTCGCCGCGATGGCGATGCCGGGATCGCCCGGCGCGAGCAGGCGCGCCGGGTCGACGAAGGCGAAGGTCCAGTCGCTGATCGTGCCCGGCGCGCTGTGGTGGAAGTGCCAGTCCTCGGCCGCGATCAGCGCGACGCACGGCGCGGCATACGGCAGCACGCGGCCTTCGACGAGCAGCACGCCGCGGCCGGCGTGGCAGAAGCCGATCTCGACGCCGCCGTGGCGATGCAGGTGCGTGACCGGCTGGCGCGATGGCTGCACCGCGCAGGTGAAGAAGGCGAAGGGGGGCTCGGCGCCGCCGGTCGGGGGATGACCCCTCGTGCGCCGGCTCGGGATCGCCGGATCGCGGCTCCGGCGAAATCGCGCGGTCATGCGTTGAAAGTAGGCAGAACCGGGCACTTTCAATGCGACGATGCGCGGCATGACCACCGCCCGCATCGCCGCCTCCGCCATCGCCCCCCGCTTCGTCGGAGGCGGCCGCATCGATTTCGCCGAGCGCGCCGTGCCGACTCCCGGCCCCGGCGAGCTGCTCGTGCGCGTGCGCGCCAACGCCCTGTGCGGCAGCGAGCGCCATCAATGGCAGCACGGCGCCGAGGTGGTCCCCGGCCACGAGCTGGTCGGCGAGGTGGTCGCGCGCGGCGCGGGGACCACGTGCGCGATCGGCACGACCGGCGCCGCCTACCTCATGGAGTTCTGCGGCGACTGCCGCTCGTGCCGCCGCGGGCTCACCAACCAGTGCCGCGCCAAGACCGCGGACATCGGCTTCACGCGCGACGGCGGCTACGGCGCCTTCGCGGTGGTCGCCGAGCGCGCCTTCTTCGCCCTGCCGGCGGACGTCGATGCGGTGTCGGCGACGATGCTGCTCGATGTCATGGGCACCGGCGGCCACGCCATCGCCCGCGCCGGCCTGGTCCAGCCCGAGCGGCGCTCGCTGCTGGTGCTGGGCGGCGGCCCGATCGGGCTCGGCGTGCTGGCCATGGCGCGGCTGCTGCTGCCCGGGGCGCGGGTGCGCGTCGCCGAGGTCAACCGCTACCGGCTCGGCCTGATCGAGCGCCTCGGCGGCATCGCGCTCGATCGCGGCCGCGGCTCGCTGGCCGATGCCTTCGCCGGCGCCGACGCGCCGGACGTGGTCGTCGACACCACCGGCAAGGCGTCGGCGCGCCACGAGGCGATGGCGGTGCTCGACCGCTGCGGCGTCCTGGTCTGCGTCGGCCACGGCGAGGACCTGCGCCTCGAGGTCTCGCGCGACCTGATCTCGTCGGAGCGCGCCGTGCTCGGCAGCGAGTACTTCCCCTTCGCCGACCTCGCGCCGAACCTCGCCCTGCTGCGCGATAACCGCGCCTACCTCGCGCAGATCGTCACCCACCGCATGCCGGCGGCCGAGCTGGCGGCGGCGTTCACCACGTTCTTCGCCGGCGACTGCGGCAAGGTCGTGGTGGAGCGATGAGCCGCCTGCGCGTCGCCATCGTCGGCGCCGGGGGCTGGGGCGAGCAGCACGCGCGCGCGCTCGCCGCGCGCGACGACGTCGAGCTGGTCGGGTTCTGCGCCCGCACCTGGACGCGCGTGCGCGCGCGCGCCGAGCGTCATCGCGCGCGCGCGTACGTCGACATCGGCGAGATGCTCGTCCGCGAGCGCCCGGACCTGGTGTTCCTGTCGCTGCCCAACCGCGAGCACCTGGCGCCGACGCTGGCGGTCATCGAGGCGGGCGTGCCGCTGGTGGTCGAGAAGCCGCTGGCGTTCGGCCTCGACGAGGGCGAGCGGCTGATCGCGGCGGCGCGCGCCCGCGGGCTG
This sequence comes from Planctomycetota bacterium, assembly GCA_035627695.1. GTDB lineage: Bacteria > Planctomycetota > UBA11346 > UBA11346 > UBA11346 > DASPLE01. The sequence goes on along the minus strand of DASPLE010000028.1, from coordinate 2,870 downwards.
TTCTTCGCGATCAATTTCAACCACCGCTTCGCCCGCGCCCTGGAGCTGGCGCGCGACGCGGTCGGTTCGGGTCGCATCGGCGACATCGTCTACGCGAGCTGGCGTTTCGGCGGCGAGGGCGGCGCGTGCGAGGCGCACGACAACCTCATCGAGACCCAGTGCCACGGCTTCGACCAGCTCGAATGGCTGTGCGGTCCGATCCGCTCGCTGGCGATGCAGGCGTACGCGCCGACCGGCCGCGGCCCGTCGACGGTGGCCCTGACCCTGGGCTTCGCCGGCGGCGCCGTCGGCACCATGCTCGGCAGCTACGACGCGTCCTACGCGCAGCCGGCGACGCATCGCCTCGAGATCGGCGGCACGCGCGGGCGGATCGTGGTCGAGGACACGGTGCGCCGGCTGACCATCAGCACCCACGGCAGCGAGCACGCGGAGGTCTGGGAGCCGGGCTACTTCAACGACCGCGACCGCTCGTTCCACCAGACCATGGACCGCCATCTCGACGCGATCCTGCGCGGCTTCCGGGCCGGCGCGCCGCCGCCGGTGCCCGCCGAGGCCGGGCTGCGCGCCCTGACGCTCGCCCATGCCGCGATCCGCTCGCAGCGCGAGGGCCGCGTGGTCGCGATCGACGAGGTGCGGGCCGCCGGCCGCGGTTGACGCTCAGGCCCATCGCGGGATCATGCCGCCGCCCGCGACGATCCGGACAGGTGGCAGAGCGGCCGAATGCGTGCGCTTGGAAAGCGCATAACGGGGTAACTCGTTCGGGGGTTCGAATCCCCCCCTGTCCGCCATTTGCCGCCGCCCTGTCGACCGACCGGGCGCCGCCGACGGGCGCTGAGCAGCGCATCGGCAGGTCGGGCGTTCGCGATCCGGCGCGCCGGCGATAGCCTTGGCCGCATGCAGATCGCCCCCGCGCACGCCTGGTCCGCCTGGTCCGCCGCCATCGTCATCCTGTGCCTGGCTTCCGCCTGCGGCAGCCCGCCACCGCGTCCCGCGACCCAGCCCCGGCCCGCCGCGCAGGCGCCGGCGGCGACGACCTTCTCGTTCGACGAGGCGTCGCCGGGTGCGTTCCCCGCCGGTTTCGTCGCCCGGTCGCATGGTCCGGGCCGACCGGCCGAGTGGGTCGTGGTCGACGATCCCGCCGGCGGACGCGCGCTCATGCAGCGCGACGACGACGACACCAACCACCGCTACAACCTCGCCCTCGCTCCGGGCTCGACCGCGACGGACGTCCGCGTCGCGGTGCGCGCGCAGGCGGTCGCGGGAGGACGCGACCGCTCCTTCGGCGTCGTCGCCCGCCAGCGGGACGACTCGTACTACCTCGCGCGATGCAACACCTCGGACTGGGGTTCGAACGTCCGCCTGTACCGGTTCGTGCAGGGCAAGCGCACCGAGCTCGGCTCGGCGGAGGTCGAGGCCAGGCCGGGCGTCTGGTACGATATCGCGCTCGAGGTCGAGGGCGACACGCTGCGCGCGATCTTCGCCGGGGCGCAGGTGCTCGAGACGCGCGACGCGGTGCTCGCGGACGGCGGCGCGTGCGGCGTGTGGACCAAGGCGGAATCGGTGTCGCGCTTCGACGATCTGGTGGTGACGCCGCTGTCGGCGCCGGTCGCGCCATGAGGCGCGGCGCGCTCGACGCGGCGATCGCCGCGCTCGTGGTGGTCGCGACCGCGATGCCCGCCGCCGAGCCGCCGACGCGCGCCGAGGTCGATGCCCTGATCGCGCAGGGACAGGCGTGGCTCCTCGCCGGACAGCGCGCCGATGGCGCCTTCCTGCCGGACGATGGCTTCGCGCTCGGCGTCACGGCGATGGCGGGCGCCATGCTCTGCGAGGAGCCGGCCCTGGCGACGGATGATCCACGCCTGCGGCGCGCGGTGGAGTTCGTGCTGCGCTTCCGTCAGGACGACGGCGGGGTGTACGATCCCGACGAGGGCCTGGCGAACTACGGCACCGCCTTGGCGCTCCAGCTGTTCACCAGCGCCGGCGGCGTCGACGACGCGGTGGTGGCCGGCGCGCGCGACTGGCTGCTCGGTCGACAGAACCGCGAGCCGGGCTCGCTCGGCGAAGGCGGCGTCGGCTACGGCGACGGCAAGCAGGCCGGCAGCGAGGATCTGTCCAACACCGGCTACGCGCTCGCCGCCCTGGCGCGCGCCGGCGTTCCCGCCGACGACCCGGCGATGCAGCGCGCGCTGACGTTCCTCGAGCGCTGCCAGAACCTGTCGTCGGTCAACCAGGCCCCGTGGGTCGCGAACGATGGCGGCGGGGTGTACAGCCCGACCGACGCCGGCGGCAGCTGGGACGCGGCGCAGGCGCAGGGAGCGGCCGATCGCGAGAAGTTCACCTCGACCGGCACGATGAGCTACAGCCTGCTGTCGACCTATCTCGCGCTGCGCCTGACGCCGGAGGACGAGCGCGTGCGCGCCGCGCTGGACTACGTCCGCCGCAACTACCGCTTCGACGCCAATCCCGGCATGGCGGCGGGCCGCGAGCGCCAGGGCCTGTTCTACTACTACGCGCTGATGGCCCGGACCTTCGCGCTGCTCGGCATCGACCACGTCGAGCTGCCGGACGGCGGCAGCGCCGACTGGCGCGCGGATCTCTACGCGGCGATCGCCGGCCATGTCCAGCGCACGCCGCTGGCCGATGGCTCGACGGGCGCGTTCTGGATCAACGAGGCGCGGCGCTGGGGCGAGGGGATCCCGCACCTCGCCACGGTCTACATGCTCGGGGCGTTGAAGGCGATCCGCTCGCGCTTGCCGTGATCGGGCGACGGGCTCGAAGCTCGAAGCTCGAAGCTCGAAGCTCGAAGCTCGAAGCTCGCAGCTCGCAGCTCGAAGCTCGAAGCTCGAAGCTCGAAGCCCGAAGCCCGAAGC
>DASPLE010000027.1:0-5189 GCA_035627695.1 Planctomycetota bacterium | reverse complement strand
ATCATCGTGATGACGTCGAACGTCGGCGCGCAGATGGCGAGCGAGGCCGGCACGCTCGGCTTCGACACCGCGGCGACGACCGAGAACTACGCCTACAAGGCGACGCGTCAGGCCTACCAGCGCTCGCTCGAGGACTACTTCCGGCCCGAGTTCCTCAACCGCCTCGACGACATCATCGTCTTCCGCCCGCTCGAGCGCAGCGATCTGCACAAGGTCGTCGAGATCGAGTTCCTCAAGATCGCCAAGCGCGTGCAGGAGCAGGGCCTCGCACTGAAGCTGACCACCGCCGCGATCGACTTCCTGCTCAAGGAAGGCTACAACCCGAAGTTCGGCGCGCGCCCGATCCGCCGCACGATCGAGCAGCACGTCGAGAACCCGCTGTCCGAGGCGATCCTGCGCGGCGAGTTCACGCCCGGCACCAACCTGTCGGTCGACGTCGAGGGCGACGCCGAGGGCAAGGGCCACCTGGTGTTCCGCCGCATCGAGGGCGGGGACGAGAAGACCAAGCTGCCGACCGATCTGGTCGCGCCGGATCAGAAGACCTGAACCGGATCATCGGTGAGTCGACGCGGCGCGGGTCATTCGGCCCGCGCCGCGTCGTTTCCGCAGTCCGTCGACCGCCATCCGTGCGCGTCGCGGACTTCGCGGCAACGCGGCGACCCGTGACGGCGTAACGCAAACCGTGACATCCCATCTCCATCCCAGCCGCGTGCACGAAAGCGCGCGAGCGGCACACGGCCGGATCGTCAGGGCGCGTGGCGTCGTGGCGATCGCCCTCCTCATCGCCTGCGCGCAGGCCGTGCACGCCGCCGCCGATCCGGTGCTGCCGCCGCTGGTCGACGAGCCGGTCGATGGTCCGATCAACGGCGCGTTCCTCGGTCAGCTCACCGATCGCACCCGCTACGCCAACCAGGTCGGTGCCGACGGGCGTCTCGATGTCACCCTGCTGATCCGCGACCTGCCCGCGGACGCCGTCACCGGCTTCGCGCTCCAGGGCTTCGGCGGCGGCCTGTGGCAGCATCGCGCCGATGGCGGCCCGACCCCGAACTGGGCGGCCGACCTGATCCGCGTCGGCGCCGGCTCGCAGGCCTACGTCGTGTTCTCGACACCGGGCGCGGCGTTCCCGCATTACGACCTGCAGTTCACCTTCGCCGGCGGCGCGACCGCGTCGGTCACCGTGCAGGGCGGCCCGGTCGACGCGAACCGCTGGAGCGCCGCGTACCAGGGTGCGCCCGAGTGGCGCGGCGCGACGAGCGGCTCCGACCTCACCGGCTTCCGCAAGGGCCCCGACGGCGTCCATGACGACGAGATCCACCTCGCCGGGCTGTACCCGGGGCTCGGCGTGAAGCGGATCGTCATCACCCGCGGCGCGCGGCGCTGGACGACGGGCCCCATGACCGCGATCGACGAGGGCAACGCCGACATCGTCGGAACCGCGCCGGGACGCGCGTCCGTGTTCTTCCAGGACGAGATCTTCGCCAGCGGCCGCTACGAGATCACCGTCACCTACGACAGCGATGCCGTCATGAGCTGCGGCGTCGACGCGGCGCAGCCGACCGCGCCCGGCGCGGTGGTCGATGCCATGCCGGCGACGGCGCCGCCGATCGCCCTCGCCGTCGAGTGGATCGGCCAGGATCCCGCGAGCGGGCTCGTCACGCTCGCCTCGCGCGGTCAGGCCGAGAGCGGCGACGTCATCTTGGCCGAGATCGTCGACGGCGCCGGCGTCTGGCGTCACGTCGGCCCCGCCGCCGCGGCGCATCCCGGGCTCGTGCCGACGACCGGCGCCAGCGCGCTCGTCGTCGCTGGCGACGCCGCGCGCGGCCGCACCTTCTCGTTCCTGCCGACCGCCGATCTGCGCGGTCGCGACCTGTCGCTGCGTCTGGTGCTCGCCACGCCGGCGATCGTCCACGGCGTCGGCGCGGTCGTCGGCGGCGCGAGCGATCCCGCCGCCGGCCAGGCCGCGCCGGAGGACACGGCGATCACCGCGCAACCCGGCGACGACCTCAACGCGCTGGCCCTGACCCATGGCCGCATCGCGCTGGCGCTCGGCGACTACGCGATGGGCGAACCGCTGCGCCTGACCCGGCCGATCGAGATCACCGGCCCGCGCACGGCGCGGATCCTCTTCCACCAGGGCGCCTCGGACCCGGCGTGGACGCGCGCGATCGAGCTCTGCGTCGGCCGCACGACGCTGCGCGGCTTCACGGTCGGATTCTCCGCTCCGGTCCGCTTCAGGCCGGAATCGATCGTCTCGTACGGCAGCGCCGTGATCGGCACGGTCGTCGACCGCCACGTGCCCGACCGCCGCGCCGGCCTGCGCCTCGAGGACCTCGCCATCGAGGGACCGGCCGCGACGGGCTCGTGGGACGAGGCCGTGCACCTGATCGTGATGAAGGATTCGGGCGGCGGCGCGATCCGCGGCAACACCCTGCGCGGCGGCACGGTGCGGCTGCTCGGGGGCCCGTGGGAGGTCGTCGGCAACCACCACCTCGGCGCGCTCGTCGACACCTTCTCCCACGGCGCGTTCGCCTGCCACTTCACCCACGACCTCACGCTCACCGGCAACCGCCTGACGCCCGACGTCGCCATCCGCGCCAGGACCTGGCGCTTCCTGGTCGTGACGTCGTGGGGATCGCGCTGCCTGGTCGCCGACAACGAAGTCGTCGGCGTGGGCGAACGCGACGACGACGAGGCGCGAGGCATCCCGCAGATCAACGCGCCCGAGGTCGTGCTCACCGAATCCTACCACACCGTCTTCGAGGGCGTGCCGACGTCGCTCGGCGCCGACGGTCGCGTCCTGCGCATCCCGGGCACGCTCGCCGGCGCGCTGGGCGAGCGCGGCGCCGTCACCGTGCTCGACGGCGACGCAGCCGGCACCTGGTCGCGCATCGTGCACGTGATCAACGCGCGCGAATGCATCGTCGATCCGCCGCTGCGCGCGCTGGCGTCCGGCGCGCCGCCGGCGGTGAACATCAGCGATGGCGGCTTCCGCGGCTTCGAGTTCGCGCGCAACCGCATCGACCTGCGCGTGCCGCTTCCGCGCCTGCGCGGCAGCCCGACCGCGCTGGTGCTCGCCGGCAACCACTACGGCAGCCGCGTCGTCGGCAATCACTTCCTCGGCGCGCTGCCGGCGCACATCGTCGCCGCTCCGACCGAGCACCAGCCGTTCCGCTGGGGCTGGGGCTACGCGCCGGTCGCCGGCCTGACGCTGACCGGGAACGTCTTCGAGGACACCGGGCGCGTGTTCCTCGGCCCCGAGCACGGGCCGCCGATCAAGGGCGGCTGCGGCCGCACCTACTTCTCCGCCGACATCCGCGACAACCGCTTCCGCTACTCGCCGGCGTGGCTCGCGGCGCATCCCGGCACGCCGCTGGCGCTGGTGATCGGCTCGACCGACGCGCCCGATCCGCGCGAGAGCCGCGTGCGCTGGTCCGGCAACGCCGTCGAGCGCGACGACGGCCAGGTTCCCGGCGCCACGACGCGGATGCACGCGATCGTCGACGGCGTGCCCTCGGATGGCGACGACCAGCCCGTGCCGGCGCCCGTCTCGCGACGCGGCGATGGCGATGGCGCTGGTGGCGGATGCGGCATCGGCGCCGTGGCCGCGGTAGCGCTGACGCTGCTGACCCTGCTCGTGGAGCGGCGGCTCGTGCGCGCGCGATAGGCGTGGACGCGACGAATCGGGTCAGCGCGGCCCGATCGAGCCCGCGCCTACGCCTTGCCGGCCTTCGCAGGCGCCGCCTCGACTTCCGGCAGGTCGAAGTGCGCCAGCGCGCCGACCAGCGTCGCGCCGTAGATCACGCGCGGATCGTAGTGCCGCTCGTTGATCCAGTCGGCGAAGCCCGCGGGGCCCCCGGCGACGTCGATGCCGCGGATGCGCGGCTCGATCAGCGCCGCCAGGCGCAGCGGGATGCCCTCGATGCCGTCCGCATAGGCGCGCACGTCGCTCAGGTCGATGCGCGGCCAGGTCGCCAACGCGTCGATCGCGCGCACGCAGTCGTGGATGCGCAGCGCGCACAGGTCGTCGCCCAGGAAGTGGAGATCGTTGGTCAGCTTGTGCAGGCGCCCGTAGTGCCCGGTCGGCCCGTACGGCGCGCCCGGCCCCATGCCGCTCGCGTTGAGCACCAGCACCGCGCGGCCCGCGGCGCAGGTCGCGCGCAGCCAGGCGAGATGCGCGGTGATGCGCGTCGTCCCGCCATCCCACAGCGCGATGGTCACCGGCTGCGTCGCGCCGCCGTGATCGCCCTTGCGCAGCAGCAGCCCGTGCACGGTGAGATCGGGCTGCGAGAACCACAGCGCGCCCTCCACCGCCAGATCCTCCTGCGCGTGCCAGGTGTAGATCTTCAGCACCGGCTCGCAGGCGACGCGGCCGGCGTGCACGCGCTCGCGCAGCCACGCCAGCCCCTGCGCGCGCTTGCCGGCGCGCGCGCGCGCCAGCTGCGGCAGGCGGTCGCGCAGCTCGTCGTGGACCCCGCGCGCCTGCGGGTAGGAGCCGCGCACCTGGCCGGTCTTCGTCGCCCAGAGCTTCTCCGCCGGCAACGTCGCGACGGTCGATGAATCGACCGCGACCTCGCGTCCGAGCAGGTGCTTCGAGAAGAACGCCGCCGACGCGCGCGCCAGCGCGGGCGTGTAGTTGTGGATGGTCGGATCCTCGACGAGATCGACGCGGTCGCCGGCGCCGCACAGCTCCCAGAGCCGCTTGCACCGCGACACCGTGCGCCGCGTGCCGTCGATCGGGAAGAAATCGTAGGTCACCGCCAGCACGCGCACCGGCTTCGGCGCCATGGCCAGGAGGATGTCCTCGTGGTCGAATCCGGCGGCGGTGAAGCCCGGCCAGATCTGCTCGGCATCCTGCGCCCCGCCCGCGCGCTGGTAGCTGCGCCGGTCCATGATGAAGGTGCCGGGCGCCGCCGCGGCGAAGCGCGGATCGGCCAGCATCGCCATCGAGGTCTGCGTGCCGCCGCCGGAGTTGCCGGTGATGCCGATGCGCTCCGGATCGATCTCGGCGCGCGTGCGCATGTAGTCCATGCCGCGCATGATGTCGTGCAGGAAGAAGCGGGTCAGGTTCTCGCCGGTCGGCAGGCACTGCCAGCCGACGTGATCGTGCTCCTGCACGCTCGGCGCGACCGTCACGCGCTGCGTGGCCGCATCCCAGTAGCTCCAGCGTTCGCCCTGCCCGATCGGATCCT
>DASPLE010000026.1:0-45899 GCA_035627695.1 Planctomycetota bacterium | reverse complement strand
CACCTGCGACCCAGTCAACCACGGGGTCCGGACCGCGCCGCGCCAGCGTTTTCAACCGCTGGCAGGGTCCTCGGCGGGCGCGTCCGCGGTCGCGCCGCGATCGAACAACGTCAAGTGTTCCACCGGATCTCCGGCGCGGCCGGACTCCACCGCGGCGAAGAAGTCGGCGACCAGCACCGCGAACTCGGCGGGGCCGTCGATGCGCATGAAACGGTCGCGGAAGCGGCGCACGCCCGGCAGGCCGTTGCAGTAGAAGAAGGTGTACTTGCGCATGATCCGCGTGCCGCGGTCCGCGCCGAACAGCCCGACGATCAGCGCGTAGTGGCGTTCGAGCAGCCGCCGGCGCTCGGCCAGCGTCGGCGTGTAGCGCTCGCCACCGGTCAGCTCGGCGATGAGGTTGCGGAACAGCCACGGGTCGCCGCACGCCGAGCGCCCGATCTGGTAGCCGTCGGCGCCGCCTTCGTCCTTGGCGCGGCGGATCGAGTCGGCGGTGTCCATGCTGCCGTTGGCGATGACCGGCACCGCCACCGCCGCCTTGACCGCGGCGACGCCGCTGAGATCGACCGCGGTGCCGTGCTTCGATTCGCCGGTGCGCGCATGGACGAACACGGCGGCCGCGCCGTTCTCGACCGCGGCGCGGGCGACCTCGAGCATCGAGCGGTGCTCGGCATCGAAGCCGAGGCGCATCTTGACGGTCACCGGCTTGGTCACCGCCGCGCGCATCGCCGCGATGATCCGCCCGACCTGTTCCGGTTCGCGCATCAGCGCCACGCCGCAGCCCGACTGCTTGGCCTTCTTCACCGGGCAGCCGCAGTTGAGGTCGATGAGGTCCGCTCCTGCGCGCTCGAGGGCCAGCGCGGTCTCGGCGCAGAGCTCGGGATCGCGGCCATAGACCTGCATCGCGATCGGCTTCTCGGCCGGCACGTTCTCGGTCAGCGTCTTGAAGCGCAGGTCGATCGCGGCGTTGCGGTGCGCCAGCGCCGCGACCATCTCGCTCGCCACCAGGCCGCAGCCGCCGACCTCCTTGGCGATCAGCCGGAAGGCGACATTGGTGAAGCCCGCCATCGGCGCGAGGCAGAGGTTGTTGGTCAGGGTCAGGCCGCCGATGGTCAGCGGGTGGATGTAGCGGTTGGCGGCGGTCATCGCGGTGCCCCAGGGTAGGGCGCCGCGGGGGTGGTGAAGCGACGGGCGCGATGGCCTGGGACGCCCCCGACGCGTCGGCCGAGCGCGCGCGAGGAGCGATCCGGATTCCGTTCGCCGGAACCCCCGCCAGCATCCGCCTCCCATGCCCAATCCGCCGTCCCCGCCGCTCTCGCACCGCCCGCTCTTCTGGCTGATCGCCGCGACCGCGACGATCGTCGCGGTCGTGGGCGCGCTGCGCTACGCGCCCGATGCGCTGCCGATCGCGACCCTCGAGATCACCGTCGACCGCGCGACCGTGCTCGCGCGCGCCGCGGAGCTGGCCCAGGCGCACGGATTGGGCCCGAACGACGCGCGCGCGGTCGCCACCTTCAGCAACGAAGGGACGCTGCAGACCTACGTCGAGCTCGAGGCCGGCGGTCCGGCGGCGTTCCGCGCGCTGCTGGTCGACGACGAGATCGAACCGTACCTGTGGTGGGTCCGGCGCTTCGTGCCCGGCGACGCGCACGAGGCGTGGATCGCGATCTCGCCGACCGGGACGCCGTTCGCCTTCGACGTGCGGCGCGACGAGCGCGATCCCGGCGCGGCGCTGTCCGCGGACGAGGCGCGCGCCATCGCCGAGCGCGGCGCGTCCGCGGCGCCGTGGTCGATCGACCTGTCGCGCTACGCCGCCCACGACGCCGGCAGCGAAGTCCGTCCGGGCGGGCGCACCGACCACACCTTCACCTACGAGCACCGCGAGCGCCGGATCGGCGAGGCGCCGGTCCGCCTGGTGCTGAGCGTCGCCGGCGATCGGCTCAGCGGCATCGCGCGTCGCGTCGAGGTGCCGCAGGCCTTCGAGCTGCGCTACGCGGCGATGCGCACGGCCAACAGCCTGATCGCCAGCGCCGGATCGATCGCCGCGGTGCTGCTGTTCGGCATCCTCGGCTGCGGCCTCGGGCTGGTCGTCCTGGTGCGTCGCCGCGCGCTCGCCGGGCGGCCGGCGCTGATCGCCGGCGCGGTGGTCGGCGCCGGCGTCGCCGCGGCTGGACTGTCGTCGCTGCCGATGTCCTGGACGGGCTACGACACCGCGCTCGCGCCGAACGTCTTCCTCATCCAGCAGGTCCTGCAGGCGCTGCAGGGCGGGCTGCTGATCGCGGTGCTCGCCGGCGCCACGGCGCTGGTCGCCGAAGGCCTCGGGCGGCTCGCCTTCGGCGGACATCCGCAGCTGTGGGGCGTGTGGTCGGTCCAGGCCGCGGGCTCGCGGGCGGTGATCGGGCGCACCGGCGGCGGCTATCTCCTCGCCGCAGCGTTCTTCGCTGCCGAGCTGGCCTTCCAGGCGATCGCGATCCGCTCGTGGGGCTGGTGGTCGCCGATGTTCCCCCTGGTCGATCCCGACCTGCTCGCGGCCTGGCAGCCGTGGATCGTGCCGGTCGCCACCGCGCTGCAGGCCGGCTTCGTCGAGGAATGCGTGTTCCGCGCCATCCCGCTGGCCGGCGCCGCGCTGATCGGCCGGCGCCTCGGCGGCAAGAGGAGCGAGCGCTGGTGGATCGCCGCGACCCTGATCATCCAGGCGCTGATCTTCGGCGCGTGCCACGCGAACTACCCGAACCAGCCCGCCTATGCACGCGTCGTCGAGCTCGGCGTGCCGTTCGTCCTGCTCGGCCTGGTCTACCTGCGCTTCGGCCTGCTGCCGGCGATCGTCATGCACGTGGTCTACGACCTCGCGCTGATGTCCCTGCCGCTGTTCGTCAGCGACACGCCGGGGATCTGGTGGCAGCGCAGCGCGGTGATCGCCGCCGCCGCGGTGCCGCTGCTCATGGTCGCGCGCGGCCTCGTGCGCCGTCGCGAGGTGCCCGGCGCCGACGCGCCGCGCAACCGCGCCTGGCTGGCGCCGACCGGCGAGCAGCCGGAGCCGGCGCCGCGGCCGACCTCCACGCGACGCCTGCCGCTGGGCGTCGCCCTGGCGCTCGGGGTCGCCGGCGTCGCGGCGATCGCCTGGGCGCAACGCCCGGCCGCGATCGACGGCCTCGCCATCGATGCGACGGCCGCGCGCGACATCGCCCGCGCCGCGCTGCGCGCCGAAGGCGTCGATCCCGCGCAGTGGACCGAGACCGCGAACGTCGCCGACCAGGTCGATCAGCAGCACCGCCTGATCTGGGCGACGGCGCCGGAACGGCATCGCGAGCTGACCGCGGCCGGCTGGCTCAACGGCGCGCAGTGGCAGGTGCAGTACGCGCATCGCGACGGCGACGAGCAGCGGCGCGCCGAGCGCTGGACCTGCATGGTCGGCGCCGACGGCGTCGTGCGCCGGCTGGTCCACACCGTGGCCGAGGCGACCGCGGGCGCGCGCCTCGACGAGGCGGCGGCTCGCGCGCTGGCCGAAGGCGCTCTCGCCGAGCGCCTGGGCGTCGCCGTCGGCGAGCTCGAGACCGTGTCGGCGACGCCGACGCCGCGCCCCGAACGCACCGACTGGACCTTCGTCTGGGCCGACCGTCGCCAGCCGTTGGCCGAGGGCGACCTGCGCCTGCACGTGGCGCTCGCCGGCGATCGCGTCACGGACGCCGGGTGCTTCGTGCACATCCCCGAGGCGTGGTCGCGCGCCGAGAGCCAGCGCCAGACCGTCGCCGCCGTCGCCCGCGGCATCGCCGGCCTGGTGATCGCCCTGGCGATCGGCGCCGCGCTCGTCGCCGCGATCGTCGCGCTGGCGCGCGGCCGGTCGAACCGCCGCGCGCTGCTCCTCGCCGGCGCCGTCGTCCTGTCGCTCGGCGTCGTCGGCCTGCTGCTGTCGTGGCCGCGGCTCGATGCCGCGCTCGCACCGCACCTGCCGATCGCCAGCCAGCTGCTGATGCGCGTCGGCGGCTCGCTGCTCGGAGCGGTCGCTTCGGCGGTCATGCTCGGCCTGATCGCGGCGTGGACGATGGCGCCCGGTCGCGGCATCGTCGCCGGCGACCGCCGCAACGGGCTCGCCGCCGGGCTCGCCTGCGCGGGAATCGCCACGGCCGCCGCCGCCGCCGCGGCGACGGCGCCGCCCTGGCCGACCTTCGACGGCCTGGACCACCTGTTCCCGCCGCTCGCCGTGCTGGTGACGGACCTCGCCGGCGCGTGCTGGCTGGTCATCGCCTACGCGGGCCTCGCCACCGCATGCGACCGCCTCGGCTGCGAGCACCGGCCGATCCTCGCCGGCCTGGTGGCGCTGGTCGTCGGCGTCGTCCTCGCAGCGCTCGCCGCGGCCGACGCGCCGCTGATCGCCGCCGGACTCGCCGTGGTCGTCGCCGTGGCGGCGTGGCTGGGCATCCTCTGGGGCCTGTCCCGGATGCGCGCGGCGCTGATGACCGGCGTCGCGATCGCCGCCACGCAGTCGCTCGTCGCCGCGGCGACGTCCGGCGCGATGCCGCTCGCGGTCGGGCATGCGATCGCGGCGCTCGTCGTCGTCGCGATCGGCTGGTGGATCACCGGGAGGTTGGGCGCGCCACCGGCACTCGCTGCGCGAGATCCCTGAGTCAGGTCGCAGGCCCAGGGATTGCTTCGGGCTTCGCTTCGAGCTTCGGGCTTCGGGCTTCGCAGTCGGCGGCCTTTCCTCGTCAGCGCTGGAAGATCGGCAGGTAGTTGTTGGGGATCTGCAGGATGATCAACGCGATCGCCGTCCCGAACGCCGGTCCGTAGCTGTCCGGCTTGTGCCACAGCCCGTCGTCGCCCTGGAAGCCGGCGATGATCCGCCAGGCGTCGTTGTAGTAGAGCTGCCACTGCTTGAAGTCGGGGTGGTGGAACATCGCCTGCGCGCAGTAGTACTGGCCGTACCAGTACCACTCGCCGCGGCCCTGCAGGTGCGCCTTGTAGTTCTTCACCAGGAAGCCCAGCGCCGGGCCGAGCACGTGGTGCTTGAGATCGTTGATGCCCGCGCCGATCAGGCACATCGAGCCGGCGGCGCAGCGCGGCACGCCGTCGGCGCCGCTGGTGCCCCAGCCCGGACCGGACTGGACCGTGTAGTTGAAGCTGCCGTCGGCGTTGGCGCACTTCTGCACGTACTGCACCGCCTTGGCGATGACCTCCTGGCTGGTCTGGCCGCCGATGCCGACGTTCCACGCCGCGCGCAGCGCCATGACCTGGGCGATGGTCACCGAGATGTCGGCGTCGAGCGGCGCCGGCACGTAGCGCCAGCCGCCCTCGTGGTTCTGGCAGCGGTGGATCAGGTCGATCGCCGCCTCGAGCGCGCGCCGCACCTGCGGATCCGGCGTCATGCCGTACGACTCGGCGAGGTAGAGCGTGGCGAAGCCGTGCGCGTACATGTTGCCCATGTCCGCGCCAAGGTACCCGGTGAGCTTGTCCTGCTTGCCGAGCACGTAGCGCAGCGCCTTCGCGCTCGCCTCGCGGTAGCGCCCGCGCGTCGGCGTGTGGCCGCCGGAGAGCAGCGCCATGCCGGAGAGGCCGGTGATGCCCGCGCCATCGCCGAGCGATCCGTCCGCCTGCTGGAGCTTGACCAGCGCGGCGAGCCCGCGTTCGACCACCGCGTCGGGCGTGACGGCGATGTCCTCGGCGGCGAGCGCGACCATCGCCACCAGCGACAGCGCGGTGGAACGCAGCATCACGCCGCTCGCACGCCTGGTCGGCAGCGCGCTCACGGCTGCGCTCCGAGTTCCTCGAGATAGCGCTGGAACAGCGGCAGCGCGCCCGGCGGCAGCTCGGCATCGCGCGCCTGCTGCAGCCGTTCGCGCGCTTCCGGCGGCAGGTGCATGAGCGCGGCCCCGCCATCGACGCCCTCGCCCATCACCGGCGTGCCCGGCTTGTCGGTGGTGCCGCTGCCCTGCGCGCCCGCGCCGGCCGCTCCGGACTGCCCGCCGCCCTGCGGCGTGCCGCTCGGCTTGCCGTCCTGGCGGTCCTGCTGCTGGTTCTGCTGCGGCTGGTCGTTCTTGCCGCCGCTGCGCTTGGCCTCCTGCATGAGCCGCGTCAGCGCCGCGACCGCGGCCTCCTGCTCGTGGCGCGTGGTCAGGCCCCGGTCGGACTCGCCGAGCAGGTAGTGCGAGCTGGCCATCGCCCGGCCGGTGCGCGACAGCAGCACGGCGGCGCGCGAACCGGGCCGCACGTGCTCCTCGAGCGTCGCCACCAGATCCTTGAGCTCGCCCTGCTGCGTGGTCAGGTCCATCGGCGCGTTGGCGGCGGTGCGCATCGCCAGCTCGTCCTGCATCGCGCGCAGCAGCGCCATCTCGGCCTGCGGCGGGAACGGCGCCTGCTGGCCGTTGCCCTGGCCGTTGCCCTCCTGCTCGCTGTCGTCGGGATCCGGCAGGTCCTCGGCGATCTCGATCAGGCGGTTGAGCTCGTGCAGCGCGGTCTTCTCGAGGCGCAGGCCGCGCTCGCCCAGCGCCGGCGTCTCGAGATGCGCCACCGCCTTGTCGATCGCCTCCTGCACGCGCTTGAGCGCGATCAGCGCGATCGCGTGCCCTTCCAGCTCCTTCATGCCCTCCTCGGTCAGGCGCAGAGCGACCTCGCTCTGCAGCTCGGCGATCACCGCCAGGTCGCGCTTGCCGGCGAAGTCGAGCGGCTTGTCGCCCAGGCGCTGGTGCAGCGTGGTCGAATCGTTGACCACCTTGATCTGCATCGCGCGCAGCTCCTTGAGCAGCGCCATGATGTCGGCGTTGCGCTTGTCCTTCTCCTTCTCCTTCTGCTCGTTCTCGCCTTCGAGCTGGCGCTGCGCCTCGCGCAGCTGCGCCGCGGCGGACGAGGCCTCGCGCGCGGCGCCGCTGCGGTCGCCCTTCTGCATCGACTGCTCGGCTCCGCCCTGGCTCTGGTTGGCGCCCTGCAGGCTCTTCGCCGCCTCCTCGCTCTGGCCCTGCTCCTGCACCTGCTCGAGCAGCTCGGCGGTCTTCTCCGCCAGCTTCTGCTGCCGTTCGCGCAGCTCGCCCGGCGGCGTCCCCTGCTCGAGCTCCTGGGCCAGCGCCTCCTGATCGCGCGCCAGCGCGCCGGCCTGCTCGGCCATGCTCTTGGCCGCGTCGGAACCCTGCAGCTGCGCGAGCAGCTTCTCCATCGCCGCGATCGCCGCGAGCTGTCGCTCGATACCCTTGGGCCGCTGCTCCTTGCTGGCGAGGTCGCGCGCCGCCTGACTCAGCGTGTCGGCCGGCTGCTCGCTGCGCACGGTGTCCTGCGCGGGCTGCATCTGCCGCGCGGTGCTGGCCAGCAGCTTGCGCTCGATCGCCTTCATCTGCTCGGCGAGCTCGCCCTGGCGCACGCCGAGCGACTCCTGGCGCAGCCTGCCGGCGTCGTCGAGCGGCTTGCCGAGGAACTCGCGCGCGAAGTCCTTGCTCTCGTCGTGCAGCGCGCGCTCGCGCGCCAGCACGCTGGCGAGCTCGCGGCCGAGGTCGCCGTCCTGGATGAGCCCCGCGAGCAGGCGCTCGGCCTCGCCCAGCGCCTTGTCCGCGGTCTCCGCCAACGGCGCGCCGCGCTCGCCCGCGCCGGGCACCTCGGCGAGCTTCGGCGTCGCCTCGACGTCGATCAGCCGCGCGGCCTCGACCACCGGCACCGCCTGGTCCTCGGGCAGCTGGTTGTCGCGCCAGCGCCGGCCGACCTGGCCGAGCAGCTCGCCCGCCTTGCGCGCGGCCAGGCCGGCGTTGCGGCTGGCACCGGGCAGCTGGTCCTTCTTCGCCAGGCCCCGGCCGAGCTCGTCGCGCGCCTGCGACACGCGCTCGCGCGCGTCGGCGATCAGGCGGTCGAGCTCGCGGCGCAGCTCCTCCTCGGACACCACGCGCAGCTGCAGCGGCTCGCTCTCGCCGATGCCGGGGCCGGAGACGTCGTTGAGGTCCTTGGCGATGCCGATCAGCAGGAGGCGCTCGCCGATCGCCGCCTGGTCGCCGACCACCAGCGCGTGCGGCCGCGTGGTGGCGAAGCCGCTGACCTCGGGGAACTGCGCCAGCGTCCGGCGCTCGCCGGGCTTGGGCTCCTCGCTCGAGCCCTCGGCGGCGGCTGGCACCCGCTGGGCGTCGAGCGCCAGCGAGCCGAGCCCGATGTCGTCGCGCGCATCGACGCGCAGCGTCAGGCGCGCGCGCGGCGTCACCGCCTCGTTGTTGCGCGCGCCGTCCAGCGCGACCACCGGGGCGCGGTCCTCGGCGAGCGTGATGGTGAAGCGCGGCTCGGGCTTGGCGCCGATGCCGTCCTGGTCGAGGATGCCGACGACCAGCTCGCCGCCCTTGGTGACGGTGATCCGGCCGCGCAGGCCGCGCGCGTCGCGCTCGGCGGCGACGGTCTCGCCGGCGAGCGTCAGCACGATCGCCTCCGCCGTGCGGTCCTCCTCCATGTCGAAGCCGACGGCGAGATCGAGCACGCTGCCGGGCAGCGCCGTGCAGGTCAGCGTGCTCAGCTCCTGCGCCTCGCCCTGGACGTACGCCGGCGGCGTCAGCACCGCGCGCACCTCGGCGAGGCGCGGACGCGCGACGACGCGGCCGGAGAGCGTCAACGGTTCGGCGTCGCCCGACCAGGCCTCGATGCGCCAGGTGCCGGGCGGCAGGTTGAGCGGATGCCGCCACGGGCCTTCGAGTCCGTCGAGCGTGCGCTTGTCGCCGATGCCCGGTCGCGACACGTCGGTCCATGCCAGATGCAGCGCCGACGAGCCGCCCTTGATGCGGCGGATCTCGACGACCAGCGGCTCGTCCGCCGGCACCACCGGATGCAGAACGCGGCCTTCGAGCGTGTCCGAGCGCTGCCAGGTCGTCGCGCCGAACGGCAGGAACAGCCGGCTGGCGCCGCTGGCGAGGAACTGCGGCGCCGTCAGCGCGATGATCGCGACGACCATGACCACGCCGGCCGCCGCGGCGACGTACCACGGCATGGCGCGCGCCGGCACCAGCGCCCGCGCGGTCGCCGGCGACAACAGTTCGGCCAGCGAACGCCGGTCGATCTCGCTGAGCGCGATACCGTCGATGCCGGAGAGCAGGCGCCCATCGAGCGCGGGGATGCGCCGCTCGATCAGGCTGGCGAGCGACCGGTCGTCCATCGGCTGGCCGAGCGGGCGCGCCAACCTCCGGCGCACCGTCACCACCACCGCGACGGCGATGGCGATCAGCAGGCCGAAGCGCAGCGGCGCGGGCAGGCGGAAGACGTAATCGATGAGCACCGCGGCGACGCAGGCGGCCAGGGCGTAGGCCAGGACGCGGGCGAGACCCTCGGCGATCAGCACGGCGCGCAGGCGGCTGCGCAGACGTCCGAGGAAACCGGCGACTTCCATAGGCACCCCGTCAGCGCTCGAGCTACAGACCGAGACTGGGACCGAGGATGCGCGCGCGGGCCTGGCTGCAACCACGCAGGGTCGGAATCGGTGGGCGCCATGTGGTCATACATGGAGTCGCGAGCGTCAGATGTGCCTGGATCCTGGGGGTGCAACCGGTCGGAATGCGCAACCGGTGGGCACGCGAAATTGCGGTGTCGATGCGGGAGGCACGGCTGTTCCTCAAGCGCGCGCTTGGCGGAACGTGCTCAACCTGGCGAGGTCCCGGGACCCACCGGGACCGGCCGGCACGTTGGCACCCTGTGAGCCCCTCAACGCGCTCAGTCGCTCAACACGCATCGACTGCCGTCGCTGAGGCAAGAGGACCTTCCAGCACTGGGAAACGCACGAGTGCATTCGCGTCGGCGCTGCTCGTCGGGGCGGGAAATGCATCGCGAGCGCAGCGACGCTCTTTGAAGCGCAGCATCAGGCATATCGAGCCGAGCCACATGGCGACATTCGGCACATCATGACAAACGAACCAAGAGGTCCCATGTTGATGGCCGAGAATGGCGGCGGCAATGCGTAACGGATTTGCAGCGATCATGATGAGCGTCAAGAGGATGATCCGCCAGATGCATGACCTGTCCCAGCGCGTGAAGACATAGGTGCCTACGCATGCAGCCGTCAAATCGAGGAGCGCGCATTCTGGTGTGATCGCATAGGCCGTAGCGTCCTTCACGAGAAACACGTCCACCCTGAGGCAGTCCATCCGGGCGAGTCCGAGAATCGCCTGGACGGCCTCAGCAATCGCCACCTGCGCAGAATGCGGGGTTAGATATCTCACGCCGGCGGCGACGATGACGAAGATTGCGATCCGCTTCACCATCACCATCAGCGACGGGGCCGAGGCTGCTGGAACCTTCACGTCGCGGATCGCTATCATCCATCAGTCGACTTGAATTTCGAAGTCGAGCGAGCCGATGATCATGGGACGCATCGATGCAGGCAGTCCTTTGCCTCCGAGAACATGGGTCAAAAGCGCCACGATCGTGGCATAGGGCAAGGTATTCCAGTGCCTGAGGTCGCCGTCGATCCGGAATGCGACGGTGATGGGCGAAGCCATCAGTCCCGTAGCATTGACAATCTCGCATTGCCTCCGGTAGGTCTCGTCTGCGACTGGCGCGAGGGCGCCGCTGCCGAATTGGATCGACGTGGCCCCAGCGGACCGGGCAGCGGCGATGGCGGTGGCGAAGAACGCGGACGCATAATCCTCATCAGGTACGCGCTTTTTCTTAAACAGCATGCTTCGCCGACCTTGTCGACATGATGACCATGATGAGCAACGCAGACAGGGCACATGCCAGGACCGCTGGCGCGGAGATCCCGGATTTGCACAGCTTCCTGACGGAATCGCGCTCGATTTCGTGACGCTCCAATTCCCACTTGGCATCCTGGATGACGTCCAGTGCGATGCCGTGTTTCACGGCATCGTATGCCTTCTGCGCTGCCTTGACCGCCTTATCCATGGCAAGAAGCATGCAGCAGCACCATTTCTTGTCTCCTCTGAAACCTCCCGTCGATGTCTTGCAGAGCAGCTCGATCGTTGCGAGGGTAGCCAGCACCCTCGCCGTGACGGCACCGTACCACGCGGCCGCCGTCGCGTAACCAGCGGCTTCGACGACCGCCTCCCCCAGCACGACGGCTCCCTGCGGGGTCATGACCGAGCTCGGCTCTCCTGAGGGATCGAGCTGCTGCCGGGCGGCGAAAACCGCCGCATACAGGTTGTAACCGTCTATGTACTCCGCACCGGGATTCATTTTGAGTATCGATTTGAGGAAGAGCCGTGCCTTCTGGGCGCGGGAGGACGAGTAGGCCCATCCGCCAGCCTTCTCGAAAGCATTGCGCGAAATGAACCGTCCCAGGGTGGGCGAGTACTGTCGCGCACGGAAATGGATCAAACCGGTTTCGTCATCGTGATGACGGCCCGTGAATCCGATCTGGTTCCCGACGACGCTATGCGGTACCACCGTCGCACCGTCGGCTGACAACACGGTGCGCTTCCCATAGGCATCGTAGCGGTACCGCTCGATCACCGCACCGGTCGCGTCAGTAAGCGCGGCCACCGAGTAGAGGCTGTTCGCGTGATAGTATGACCGGATTTCCGAGCCCCGGATGAGAGCCAAGGGTTCATCCACGTACGTCCCATAGACGTATCGCCGCGGCGACGCCCGACGCCGCGGCCATGGCTCGCCCCCGGTCCTCGCCGTCGCTCCGCCGATCCGTACCGCAAGGCGGTCGCGCGTCGCCTGGTCGATCGTCGCTCCCGCCTTCCCGATCTCGATGAAGCAGAGCTTCGGCGTCAGCGACGCATCGCCCACCGCGATCGTCAGGCGACCGTCGGCGACCGTGACCTCCGCCGCATAGCCATCGAAATCGCCGCGCTCATAGCCGGCCGGAGCCGATGGATCGGGATCGACGTGGAGCACGCCCTCGATCGCGACGTCATTCGTCTGCTCGGTGGAGGCGCAATCGCCCATGACGAGGATCACCGGGTAGGTTCCGTTGGGCACGGCGAACTCCCAGATCCCGGGGCGCTCCCCGGCCGGCTGCATGCCGATGAAGGTGTCGAACTGCGGGAAGGGATGCTCGCCGCGCGCGATCGCAGCGTGCGATAGCGGAGCGTCCCAGCCGTAGGCGTAGGCATTGGTGCGCGCGGCGAAGGACTTGCCCTTGTCGGCGATGAAGCCGCTCGGGATCGCCGTCGTCAGCGGCTGGAAGTTCACGCGCGTCAGGACCTGGTCGGCCGGCAGGATGCCGCCTCCGGGTGGCTCCTGCGCCGAGGCGTCGGCGGCGCCGTCATCGTCGGCCGCCTCCGGCGATAGGACGTGGGCGCTGTCGAACTCGTGGATGACCTGGGGGCCGGCATGGATGAAGGTCGTCGTCACCCCCCAGACGTGGGCGCGCACGCGTCGACCCAGGGCGTCGTACTCGTAGGCGGCCATGCCGGAGATTCCCTCGTCGACGTCGGAGATCGTCGCGCTCCCCAGTCGGTTCTCATCATCCCAGCCGAAAAGCGCACCGCGCTCGTCGCGCGACAGATTGCCTTTGGCGTCGTGCAGAAGGGAAGCCGCGATGCCGTAGGCCGTGATGGTCGCGATCTCGTGCACGGAGGTGTGCGTGCGATCCTCGATCGCACCGTCGCGCACGGTGCGCCGCCAGTCGCCCACCGGTGAGAGATCCCACGCCTGTTTCGAAGGCGTGGGCGAACCAGCGCCCTGGGTCCATCCGGTCAGTCGCTGTTCGGCATCATAGCTGAATTGCTGGCTCGAAGCCGGGACGACGTGGTCGAGTTCCGAGATCTTGTTGCGCATATCGTCGTACGCGTAGGTGAAGCCGGAAACGCCCGGCGTCGAGATCGTCGCAACGAGATCGTCGCGCCGCGCCCCGTCGTGCCGATAGGCGCGGGTCTCGACCCGGCCATTGCCGTAGATCGTCTCGATCAGGCGCATGCCGGGGTCGTAGCGGCGTGCCGCCACATCGGCGCCGTCGAAACGCACGAGCGCGAGTTGGTCGCGCGCGGTGTACGAGCGCTCGGCGCGTTGGCCGCCCGGATGCGACAGCTCGATCACGCGGTCGTCGTCGTCGTGTTCGTAATCGACGTCGTATGCAGCGCCGGCGATCACGTGGCGCTCGCGGACCAAGCGGCTGGCGGCGTCGTAGGCGCGCTCGATGCGGTTCGCGTAGCGTCCGCTCGTCGCGGCCACCAGGCGGCTGGCCGGGTCGTAGGCGTACGCATCAGGGGCGGAGCCGCTGGAATAGCCGCGCTTGACCAGGCGGTTCGCGGCGTCGTAGGCGTACGTCGTCGCCACGCCTGCCTGATCGATTCGCAGGACAAGGCGTCGGCCAGCGTCGTAGGCGTAGGTGCGCGTCCCTCCGGTGGGACCGGGGAAGGTCTCGCCGACGAGCAGGTGCGCCGCGTCATAGGCGTAGCGGGTCTCGCCGCCCTCGGCGTCGACGATCGCCACGAGGTCGTCGTCGACGGAATAGCGGAACGCCGTCGTCGCACCGACCCGGTCGGTCGTCGCCACGCGTCGGCCGCGCGGGTCGAATACCGATTCGGTGGCGACTCCCGCGGCGTCGACGCTGCGCACCAGGTTGCCGTCGCGGTCGAAGACGTTGATCGATGTTAGCCCGTACGTATCGGTGCGCGCAGTCTCGCGATCGAGCGCGTCGAACTGCGCATCGAAGCCGACGTCGTTCGCATCGCGTTCCGCGACGATGTTGCCGTTGGCATCGGCGGCGCGCCGCGTGATCTGGCCCTCGGCATCGATCTGGACGCGCACGATGCCGTTGCCGTCGCTACGCGATCGGGTGACGTGGCCGAGCGGATCGACGCTGGCGGTCTCGACCAGGCCGTCGACCACCGCGTCGTGGATCACGGTGCGCGCATGGCGCAGGGCATCGACGCGGCGGACGGCGCGCCCGATGCCATCGTGGATCTCGACGGTGACCTGTCCGAGCGGATCGAGCACGGCGACGGCCGAGCCGTCCGATCCCGGCACGAGGCCGAGGCCGTCGGCCGCGTCGGCGAACTCGGGATGACCTGGGATCTGAAGCCCGTCCGAGAGATCCTCATCGTATATCAGGCTGGTCGCCTCACCGGCGCCGTTGACCTGCAGCACCGGACGGTCGATGCCATCGAGCACGCGTGTGCTGGTGAGGTCGTTGGCGTCGGTCGTTGCGATGACGTTGCCCACCGCGTCGTGGGTATAGCGCGTTATCGCGCCGCGCTGATCGATTGACTCCACGAGGCGATCGCAGCAGTCGCCGTAGATCGAACGCAGCACGCCGCCGCCGGGCTCGATGATGGTCTCGGGCTTGCGCGTCAGGGTGTAGAGCATGGTGGTCGCGGCCTCGTCGGCGCCTCGGCCGACAGCGATCGTGCGCGTCGTCATCAGGTTGCGCGCCGTCCAGGTCATGCGCGTGACGAAGCCGCCGCCTTCGCTGAAGTGGCGCGGCTCGCGCACTTCGATGAGGTTGCCCTGCGCATCGTAATCCGTCTCGGTCCGCGCCTCATCGGCGCTGCCCGCACCGCGAACGACCGCAATCGCCCGGCCCTGGGCATCGTAGGCGGTGGTCGAAACCAGCCCGCGACCACCGATGACGGACGTCTCCTGGCCCTCGGCGTCGAACACGCGGTCCTCGATGACGTATGCCGGATTTGCCGCGAAGTCGCGCGGCAGCGTCGCGAGGTCCGTACCCGCCGGCACACCTCCGGGCACCAACTCGCGGACGAGGCGCACCGGCTGCGCGTTACCGTCGAAGCGAAGGTACGTCGCCCGGCCGTAGGCGTCGATGCGCGATGCCGGCAGGTTGCGGTCGTCGAAGACGGTGCGGGTGACGAGCACGACCCCGGCGCGCGGGTAGGTGATCGCGGCGACGAGCCGATGGCGGTAGTCGTACTGGTGATCCCGCGCGTCGCCCCGGTCGACGATGCGCACCGGCAGCGTGGTGCCCGTCAGATATGCCGTCTCGACCACCAGCGGCGTCGGAACGCCGTCGGCGCGCACGCAACGGATGTCGCGGCCCGCGCGGTCGAAAGCGCATCGCTCGACGCGGCCGTTGCGGTCGCCGCGCGCCACGACCAGGTTGGCATCGATGCCGGCACCATAGGCCACGGTCTCGGCGCTGCCGTCGGGATAGCGCGTCTCGTTCAGCCGGTTGCGCGCGTCGTAGGCGAACGTGACCAGTCGGCCATCGGCGTCGGTCACCGCGACGCGGCGTCCGGCGGCATCGTAGGCGAAACGCGTGATCGCCTGGACTCCACCCGGCAGGTCCGCCGGCTCGACGATCTCGGCGAGCAGGTGCTCCGGCGTGTAGCCGAAGCGCGTCTCGTTGCCGTTGGCGTCGATCGCGCTCGCCATCCGGTACTGGTGGGGATGGCCCGCGGGATGGTACGTCCACCGCCATGTCGCCAGCGCCGGCGTCGGCACCGCGTCGATGCCGTTCCACTGCAGGCCGGCGGTGCGGCTGAGCGTGTTGCCGTGCTGGTCGTAGGTCCAGCGCGTGACGCGACCGAGCCGGTCGATGCTCTGGGTGACCTGCTGGAACGCATTGAGCTGGAAGCGTTCGCGCGTGCCGTCGTCGTAGATGACCTCGGTGAACCGACTCGCCTCGTTGTATGCCAACGACCGGCGCACCCCGAACTCGTCCGTGTCGGTGTGAGGCTCCATCCGGTACCACGTGCGATAATGGTTTCCCGCATCGTAATCCTGATGATCGAAGGTCGGCTCGAGATCGGCATGCACGCTGTGCCACGACCACGGCTCACCCTCGCCGCGCTCGATCGACCACGAGCGCGCGTAGCGGCTGAACCAGTCATAGCCGACCTGGCGCAGGCGGTGGCGACCCTCGTACACGTAGCCTTCGGTGTACTGCGGATGCGGGATGTTGAGATAAGCGACCTCGTCCTCGCCGTTGACCACCATGCGGACCAGCTGCGCGGACTGCGGATAGGCGAAGTCGCCCACCGACGGCAGCACGGTGAAGTTGGTGGTCAGGTACACGCGCTTGGCGCGGTGCTCCGCTTCCGCCGCCGCCTCGAACATGGTCACTACGATGCAGCGCGAGACGGGGTCGTAGGCGCGATCAAAGGTCGACCGCGTCCCGTCCGGCAGGTCGACGCTGGCGAGGAAACCGTCGCCAGCGTAGCCGTAATGGATCGCCTGACCGCCCGGCAGATCGATGCGCTCGACCACCCAGCGTCCGCCGACCTGCGCGCTGGCGTACGTGAACGACGCGGTGCGCTGGTGCGCGTCGGTGATGGTCGCGATCTGCCACTGGCGCGCGAGCGAACCCTGGAGGTCGTCGCCCGGAGCGACGTGGTAGGTCAGCGTCATCGCGTAGTCGTTGCGATCGGCGAGCCGCACCAGGCGGCCGGCGCGGCCGCCGTCGACATCGATGATCTGGAAGGTGGCGACCTCGCCGGTCCAGTAGTGCAGTTCTGCGCGCGTGGCGGCGGCCTGGTCGGTGACCAGCGTGCCGGCGGCATCGGTCAGGCACAGCTCGCGCGCCGAGTTGCTGCGCGGATCGCGATAGATGCCGTCCTTGGCGTCGGCGTAGCCCCACGGGTTGGTCCACGGTCCGTCGACGAAGCGCTGGCGCGCCGGCTGGCGCGGGTCGAAGAGGTCGATGAGCGTCTCGCCGTTCTCGTCCGTCCGCAGGTACAGCTTCGTGTCATAGGTGCCGAACACGCCCGGACCGAAGCTGCTGTCGTAGACCACGTCGCGGAAGCGGTGGCGGCGCTGGAGCGTCAGCGTCGGCAGGTCGTCGATCGGCGCCGAGGCTGCGGCGCCCCCGCAGGGCGCACAACCCTGGCCGGGATCGGTGAAGGCGGTGAGATCGGGGAAATAATCGGTCGCGATGTGGTGGTGCTGATAGGCGAGGTTGTCGATGATCGAGCCCGAGAGCGAACGGTGCTCGGTGGCGCAGATCTTCTCGCCGTAGCTGGCGGTGGTGCTGGTGCTGGTCGTGGTGTCGGGGCAGATCGTGCAGGTGCAGTCGCTCTTGCCGGGGATGGGATACGCCCAGCACCACGTGCGGCTCTCGGTGTTGCCGCAGATCTGCCACCCGGTGTCGCTGACGATCGCCGCGCCCTGCGGCGGCGTCACCGTGTCGTTGATCGCCTCGGCGGCGAGCCGGCCGCAGGCGCCGAGGATGAGCGCGACGATGAGGATCTGGCGCATGACGGTACCTATCACGGCTGACGGTTGGCGGGCAGGGCGGCGACGGGCGCGGCATCGATCTCGACGACGAGGTGGAGCTGGCCGCTGGCGAGCGGCGATCCGGCGAGGATGTCGACGTCGCCGGTGGTGCCGGGCGTCGCCTCGAAGGTGACGCTGGCGATGCCGTCGGCGTCGGCCGCGGTGGTGATTGCGGTCACGCCGTTGTCGGCGAAGCGCCCGCAATCGAACGACGTCCAGCTGACCGGCGCACCCGGAGGCGCCGACACCAACAGACGGACCGTGGCGCCGGTTCGGATGCGGCGGTGGCTGGCGCCGACGGTCTTCAACGCCGGCACCGCCGATCCCGGCTGGGCGGTCTGGAAGACGCGGCCGGGCTCAACCCCGGCGAGATATGGCCGCGGATCCGCGCGATACGCGGCAAGGTCGAACGGCGTCGGCGCGGCGAGCGCGCTCAGGCGCTCGGGATGGCGACCGTCGGCAAGCGCCTCCGCTATGACGGCGCTCGCGTCGTTCGTGGGCGCGGGCGGATTGATTCCGGCGGCATCGCCGGGGTGGGCGGGGCGCACGCCGGGCACCGAGCCTGCAGGCACCGGCTCAGGCGCCGCTGCCGGCGCCGGCTCAGGCGACGCTGCTGGCTGCGCGGCCTTCGGCATGACTGTTGCGACCGCTACTGGTGCGTCGCGCTCCGAGACGCGCGTCGCTGCGCGTCCTGGGGGCCGCTCCGCTTCGAGCGGAGCCGGGACCGTGGCGAACTCGGGCTCGGCGACCGTCGGCTCTTCCGGCGCGTGCGATGGCGGCACCTGTCGCACGAGCGTCACGAGGCATGCGCCCAGACCACAGGTTGCGAGTATCGCGAGTGAGCGTCTTTTCATGGGGCGCCGGTTGTGCCCCAGTCCTTCCTGTTGTCAAACACGTCATCGGAGCATGTAGAACCCGGCGAGTTCCGTCTCGGACCACGACATGGTTGACAGACACGCGCGACGTCGACGCGCTGCGCGCCACACCGCTGCACGCATCGCTCGCGCGCAGAGTCACCTGGAGCACGACGTCACTGCACCCGCTGGCACGGGGCGCATCGATGCGACGGTCTTGCCGATACCGGCATTCCAGACACCGTGGAAGCCGATGCGGATCACCGTCACCCCGTCCGTCGCTCCGCCGCGGCGCGATCTCGACAGGCCGAGGCCGTCCGCTTGAGCGGGCCCGACTCCGTCCGCACCACCGCATCGCCGATATGGTGGATCGCCCCGCTGATCGTCGCGCTCGTCGCGGCGACGGCGTGGGGCATGGCGCTGTGGTGGCTCGATACCCGTCCGGTGCCCGTCGTCCTGGCCAACGCCATGGACCGGACGATCCAAGGGATCCGCATCAGCCGCGGCGGCGTCGCGCTGGTCGAGTCGGACGCTCCGCTGCGTCCGGGCGGGACGATGACGGCGACGCTGCGGCGCCGACAGGTCGGCGAGGGCGTCATCATCACCGGGACGCTTGACGGCGGCGAAGCGGCGTCGTGGACGACCGCCGCAACGATGCCCTATCGCTGGATCCGGGCGGCGAGGTTCGAGTTCACCGACCCCGGCAACGTCCGCACGACGCTCTACGACCACGTTCCCGCTGCCGCGCCAGCGGTCGCCGCACCCGAGCCGCCACCGCGGTGATGGTCGCAACGAGCGCGCGGCGGAAGATCGCAGACCTGCGCCGTCGGGAACGAGCCGAATGCCGCTGGTGCGCATGACCGGCGCGGGATCGCCCCCGGCGCCGCCGCTACTCGAGGATGTCGACCTCGTCCGGGGTCAGCACCGGCACCGTCTTGCGCCGCTCGGCGGCGACCGCCTTCGACAGGCGTTCCTCGGTCTCGTCCATGGTCGCCTCGTTGCGCGCGACGCGCGTGGCTTCCGCCACATCGGCCTGATGCGCGACGCCGCGCTCGTCGACGATCTTCTGCAGCATCGCCTGGCGCTCGGTCATCTGCGGCAGCCAGGCCAGGTAGAGGTAGAGGTGCCGGTCGCTGATCGATTTGCCGCCGAGGATGCCCTGGGCGTGCTCCTCCTGCGCCACCATCAGCGCGTGCGCGCCGAGCTCGACGTTGGTCGTCCCGAGATCGACATCGGCCGGCAGCGGCGGCACCGGCGGCTGCGACGGATCGACGGCGGGCGCGGCCGACGCGACCTCGCCCTTCTTGACCTTCTTCTTCTCGGTCGGCTGGATCGTCGGCACCGCGCCCCCGCTGTGGACCGGCGCGGCGTCCTTCTCCTTGCGCGACGACGAGCTCAGGTCGCAGCCGGCGAGGAGGAACGCGGCGCAGGACACGGCGATGGCGATACGGGTCATGGATGCTCCGGGGAGGCGTCGGGATGAGCCGCCAGCCGCGACCTTCGCGGCCTCGCGAGGCCTGCGCAAGTCGGGCGGGTGACGGGGGCAGCGCCGTGTGCACCACGCGGTGCCGGCGCAGCCGCGCTTGCCGCCCAGGGTCCCGCTTCCATCCTCGGCTGCACCGATCGGAGACTCCATGCCCACGCTCACCCGCGAAGACGCCGCCAAGGCCGCCCAATCGCTCAAGCACGAGCTGGGCAAGGTCATCGTCGGCCAGGCGCAGGTGGTCGAGGAGACGCTGATCGCGCTCGCCGCGAACGGCCACGTCCTGCTCGAGGGCGTGCCGGGCTTGGCCAAGACCCTGCTGATCAGCACGCTGGCGGCCGCCACCCGCCTCTCGTTCAGCCGCGTCCAGTTCACGCCCGATCTGATGCCCGCCGACATCACCGGCACCGAGATCATCCGCGAGGACAAGGCGACCGGCAGCCGCGAGCTCGCCTTCCTGCCCGGGCCGATCTTCGCCTCGGTGATCCTCGCCGACGAGATCAACCGCACGCCGCCGAAGACCCAGGCCGCGCTGCTCGAGGCGATGCAGGAGCGCCAGGTCACCGCCGGCGGCCAGCGCCGCAAGCTGCCCAATCCGTTCTTCGTCCTCGCCACGCAGAACCCGATCGAGCAGGAGGGCACCTACAACCTGCCCGAAGCCCAGCTCGACCGCTTCCTGCTCAAGATCGTGGTCGGCTACCCGAGCGAAGCCGAGGAGCTGGAGATCATCGCCCGCACCACCGGCAACCGCAGCGCCCAGCCCGACGCGCTGATGGACGGTGAGCAGCTGCTCGCCCTGCAGCACCTGGTGCGCGAGACCCCGGCCGCGGACGGCGTCGTCCGCTACGCCCTCGCGCTGGTGCGCGCGACGCGCCCGGTCGTCGACGGCGGCAACGGCGAGATCGCCCCCCTGCTGCGCTGGGGCGCCGGCCCGCGCGCCGGTCAGGCGCTGATGCTCTGCGCGAAGGCCCGCGCCACCCTCGCCGGGCGCGCCTACGTCACCCTCGACGACATCCGCCGCGTCGCCAAGCCGGCGATGCGCCATCGCGTCCAGGCCAGCTACGAGGCCGAGGCCCAGGGCCTGAGCGTCGACGCGATCATCGACCGCCTGCTGACGATGGTGAAGCTGCCGGCAACCGATCTGGAGAAGGATCCGGCGGTGGCGGGGGTGATGGCGGCGGGCTGAGGCCTCAGCGCCCCGGCGCCAGCAGGCGGACGATCGCGGCATGCGCGATCGCCTCCTTCTCGGCCCAGCTCCCGGCCAGCATCTGCGTGACCCGCCCGGCCTCGGCCAGGCGTTCGCGCAGGCGGCGGTCGAAGCGCTGGCGCAGCGCGAGGTCGGGCATCAGCCGCGTTCCGTCGTCGACCCACGGCGCATCGGGAGGCATCACCAGGGTCAGGTCGAAACGCTGGCGCGACGCGATGGCTTCGACCTCCGGATCGACGGCGCCGAACAACAGCTCGCTCCAGACGCAGGTGGTCAGGGCATCGGTGTCGCTGATCAGCACGCGCTGGGCGACACGCTCACGCGCCGCGATGGCGGCCTCCTGGCCGCGGGCGATCAGCGGCATGTCCGCGCGCTCGACGCTGCCCTTGAAGTCGTAGAACGGTCGCGCCCATTCATGGACCCAGGCGGTGGCGAAGGTGTCGCCCAGTCGCCGCGCCAGCGTGGTCTTGCCCGACGATTCCGGACCGACCACGGCGACCCGCTTGAGGAAATGCGGCCGCACCGGCTCGGGCAGCATCGCCCAATGGGCGAGCGGATCGCTGCGCACGGCGGTGCCCGAGACCGGCGCCATCTCCCGAGCGATGTCGACCGGCACGAACGCGGCGCCGAGTTCGGCGGCGAGGCGCGCACCGTACGGCTCCGAGGCGAAGACGTGGCTCGGCGGCGCCGGAATGCGATCGAGGATCGCGCGCCGCCACAGCGGCCAGAAATCGACGTGCTCCTCCGGGGCCTGCGGCAGCTCGTCGGCGCAGTGGCGGACATCGACGTCCGGGACCATCTCGCGCACCCAGGCGACGCGCTGCGCTCCGGGGATCGGCTCGCTCGCGATCGAGCACACCAGCACGGTCAGCGGATCAGGCGCCATCCAGGCGCGCGCGAAGCGGATCAGATACTCGTGGCCGCGGTGGGGCGGCAGGAACTTCCCGAGCAGGAAACCGCGCTGCGCCATCACGCGATCGCGGCCGTCGCCGGCATCGCGTCGCGCGGCGCGCGTCGCCAGGTGGCGAAGCCCACCGCGGCCATGACCAGGAACACCGCGTACAGGCCGGCGGTCGGAAGCAGGTCCTTCGCCAGGAAGATGCCGATGGACAGCGCGTCGACCGCGATCCACACCAACCAGGACTCGAGCACCCTGCGCCCCATGAGCCATTGCGCGACCAGGCTCATCACCGCTGCGGTGGCGTCCCACCAGGGCAGCGAGGCATCGGTCCAGCGCGCCAGCGCCGCGCCCAGCGCCCACGACGCGCCGATCGTCGCGGCGCACCAGGGCGCGATCGAGCGCGGATCGATGCGTCGCACCGGCACGGCGATCGCGCGATCGCCCGTCCCGCGCCACCAATACCACCAGCCGTAGAGCTGCAGGACGATGTACACCGCCTGCAGGCCCATGTCGGCGTAGAGACGCGCGTCGTGGAACACCACCAGGTAGACGGCGACCATGCCCAGGCCGACCGGCCAGCACCACAGGCTGCGGACGATCGTGAGCGCGACGCAGACCACGCCGAGCAGCGCGCCGATCCATTCCAGCAGCGACATGGACGGGACGCTAGCGGAGCCGCCTCGGGGCACCATCGGGTCAGCCGACGGAGACGGGTTCCACCTTGAGGCCATCGTCGCCGAGCGTCGGATCGACGATCACGGCGGCGCGCCCGATGAGCAGCGACAGCTCGCGCTCCAGCTCCTCGCGGTCGAGCGTGTGCCCAGGCAATGGACGCAGCGCGATCTCGATCGCGCCCGCGACCTGCTGCACGCAACGGAAGGAGGCGACCGGATGGCGGTGCACGATGCGCGCCACATCGGCGGCGATGACCGCGGCCCCGTCTGCCGCGCGCAGCACGACGCAGCGCCGCGCGCGCAGGTCGACCAGGCGCAGGGTTCCGTCGCCAGCGTCGACCAGGCGGCCATGATCGCCGGTGCGGTAGCGCAGCAGCGGCAGGTACGGATTGCGCGCCGCGCTGACCACGATCTCGCCGGCTTCGCCGCGCGGGGTCGGTCGGCCGTCGTCGCCGACGGTCTCGACATGGATGTCGGGCGGCAGCACGACCATCCCGAGCGCATCCGGATGCGCGACCGCGACGGGTCCGGTCTCGGTGGTGGCGTAGCTGTCGATAATCGGACAGCGATAGCGCGCAGCCAGAGCCGCCTGCAGCCCGGCATCGAGATGCGCCGCGCTCGACACCAGGGCCAGCGGCGCGCAATCGATGTCCCAGGCGAGCAGCTCGGCGAATCCCGCCGGATCGCCGGTCATCACCTGGGGCGGATGCCGCGCGGCGAAGCGCCGCAGCCGCTCGCGATCGGCGTGGCGCGGGTGCAGCGACAGCTTGAGCAGCATCGCTCCGCCCCACACCGCCAACGGCGTGGCGAAAACCGCCGGCGACGCCTGCGCCCCGACGTTCCACAGCGCGACCTCGCCGGCCGTGAAGCGCGGGCGCACCCCGTGCAGGGCGAGAGCGCGTTCGAGCAGGACGAAATGCTGCGCCACCGCCGCCGGATGGTGCGGGAGGTCCAGCGGCCGCCCGGTCGAACCGGAGGTCCCGTAGACGATCAGCCGATCGAGCGCCACGTCGTCGGGGACGATGTCGGCCAGGGCGCGGACCAGGTCATCGCGGCGCATGCACGGCAATCGCGGCCATGCCGCGACGAGATCGTCGATGCCGGCGAGCCGCTCGCGCAGCCAGGCCGAACGCGCTCCGGCAAGGGCGCGCAGCAACGCGGCCGGAGGCCGGTCTCGGCTCGGCGGCGGCGCATCCAGCGCCTCGCGCATCGCCGCCAACGCCGGCAGGTCGTCGGCGCGCAGGCGATCGCCCAGGGACCAGTTCCAGCGTGGCGCATCGGCATCCTGCAGCACGCGGTCGAGTCCGGCGAGGGCATCGTCGCCGGCGAGCGGGCAACGCTCACGCCGGGGGTCGCTCACCATTCGCGGCCGGCGCGCGCCGCCGCCTCGCGCGCCTCGTCCTCGGCCATCTTGCGCCGCAGTTCGCGCGCGCGCGCCAGGCGCGTGCGCATCGACCGCATCAGGTCACGCCGCTCGCCGCTGTCCAGCGCCCGCAGCCGGTCCTCGGCCTGGGCAGCCGTCTCGCCCTCCGGCACGAAGCCGAGACCCGCGAGCGCGAGCCGGATGAATTCCTCGCGTCGGTCCGGATCGGCGATCACGCGCTCGGCAGCGAGCAGCTCGGCGAGCGCGAGGCACTCGTCGCGCAACCACATCGCCGCGGCGTCGGCCGCGACGCGCCCTCGCCACCACGGGGCGTGCAGCAGCCAGCAGCCGACCAGCGCCAGGCGTCGGCTGTCGACCGGCCGGTCGGCGGCGAAGGCGCGGAGGTCGCCGGGCGCCACCGCCGTCGCGCCGAGATCGAGCAGCAGATCGTGGACCACCGCGCCGACGCGGACGCCGTCGCCGCGCGGCACCTGCGGCGCGGCGAGGAAGGCGTCGGGGCAATCGGCGAGATGGCGCAGCAGATCGTCGAGCCGGGGACCGTCGCTCATCGCCGCGCCTCCTCGAGCCAGCGCGTGCGGCTGAACGCCCGCGCGAACGCCACCAGCTCCTCGTCGCTGCAGACCCGATGCACCGACCAGCCGATCGATTCCAATCGCGCGATGGGGCCAGCGCAGGAACCCGGCGGCAGGCGCAGCACCGCGCTGGCCCCGCCGCCGGCCACCTCGGCCGCGCGCCGCGCCACCTCCCAACCGTCGGGCGCGCCGCGGTCGAGCATGTCGAACCAGTCGCTGTCGCTGAGCACGAGCAGGTGCGTCGCCCGCTCCGGCGGCGTGCCGACCAGGAACGCCGCGCGCAGCCGTTCGATGCCGAAGCTGTAGCCGGTGCCGAGATAGTCGGTCAGGGTCGCGAGGATCGC
Organism: Planctomycetota bacterium; assembly: GCA_035627695.1. Taxonomy (GTDB): domain Bacteria; phylum Planctomycetota; class UBA11346; order UBA11346; family UBA11346; genus DASPLE01. The sequence continues at coordinate 21,404 of DASPLE010000026.1, read as the reverse complement.
GCGCTCGTCGCGGACGAAGCCAGCGGTCTGCGCGTGTTCGCCCGGCTCGCCCGACAGGCAGGCCCAGACCTTGGCCCGCGCGCGCAGCGCCGACAACGCCATGACCGCGCCGGCGACGATCGGCCAGGAACGGCTCCTCGCCGGATCGCCCATCGAACCCGAGCAGTCGATGCCGAGGTAGAGGTCGAGCGGTTCGCGCCTGACATCGGGCCCGACGCTCTCGCCCCAGGTCCGGCGCAGCGTGGTGACACCGGGGATGGGCCGCCCGCCGCGCGCGGTCGACTCCATCCAGTCGATCTCGTGCGTCGGGCTGCCGAGGTCCCACGTCTCGAGGCCTTCGGGCAGCGGATCATGACCGCGTCGCGCGACGCGCGCCGGGAACGGGACGAGATGCGGCAGCGCCAGCTCGCGGTAGTAGCGCATCACCAGGTCGCGCTCGCTCACCGCGACGCCCATGCCGGCCATGACCGCGACGTAGCCCGGCGGATCCCGCTGACGCTGATGCTGACGAGGGTCGGGCGCGCGATCGGCCTCGGGCAGGCGATCGCCGGGGACGTTGCGCTGCGCGTCGTCGCCGACGATGGCCGGATCCTCGGCCGGGTGCATCGCCTCGTCCTCGCCCTCGTCCATCGTCGCCAGGCCGTCGGGCGGTTCGGCTCCGGCGCCGACGGCGCACGCGTCGAGCAGCGACGCCGCCGCACGCGCCGCCGCCGCGGCATCCGCCTCCTGGGCCAGGTAGGGCTGGAGCAGGCAGGCGAAGCGGCTTGCGCCGGCGAGCCAGTCGCGGGCGTAGACCCGCACGGTCCGCGCGCCGAGCCGGGCATCGGCGATCAGATCGCTGTCGCCGGCCACGTCGGCGAGGGTGCCGGCGTCGAGCCGCCACAGCTCCTCGCAGATGCGCAGGTACAGCTGCCATGAACGCGCCGAGCCCCTGCCAGCGACACCCAGGGCGCGGTACACGCCGGCCATGTCCAGCCCGCGGGAGCGCTGCAGCCGATCGTTGATCAGCAGATCGGTCCACAGGTTCGCGACCATCGGCGCCAGGTGCGCCAGCCCCGGCAAGCCGGCGCGCACCCGCACCAGCAGCCGCGCCTGGTCGCGCAGGTCGGCCGGCGCCAGCACGTGGTGGCCGACCTCGTGCGCCAGGATCTCGCGCGCGAAGCCGGCGACGCCGAGTCGCGAGATCTCCGCGCAGTCGATGACCACGGCGTGGTCGTTGAGCCGGATCATGGCGAAGGAACCGCGCAGGCCTTCGGTCGCGGCCGCGACGGACGTGGTGCAGAAGCGCGGCTCGCCCAGACGCGTGAACGGGCTCCAGATCGCGAGCGCCGCCGGCCACTGCGCGCGCCAGTGCGCGGCGACCGCTTCGCCGTCGGCGCTCATGGCGCGACCACGATGACGCGGTGGCTGGAGGCGGTGGTCACCGCGACCAGATGATCGGCCCAGGCCGCGGAGGTCGCGTCGACGACTCCCAGCGGATGCGCGAATGCCGCCGGATCCACCGTGGTCGCGTCGGAGTCCGGCGGGTCGGCCGCGATCAGCACCGCGCCATAGGCATCGGCATGCAGCGCGAACCAGCGCTGGTCGTCGCCTGCCAGCACGTGGCCGGACTGCGCGCATACCCGCGGCGGTCGCACGAACGCGCCACCGAAACCGACGAAGTCGCCGAGCCTCGCCGCGATGCGCGGCCCCGGCGGCACGTGGTCGGGACGCCACCACGCATTGGCAAAGCCCGCGACCAGCGCCGCGCGCGTCGTGGCCCCGGGCGCGAGTCCGATCGCCGCGCAGGCCAGCGCATCCTCCATCGGGCCCAACGCGTCGCGCGCGCCGGCGCGCGCGCAGGCCAGGCCGCAACGCCAGGCGACGACGATTCCGGCGGCTAGCCAGGCGTCGGCGTCGGCGGCGAGCGGACCGCACGCGCGCATGCCGACGAACCAGCTCGCCGGGTCGATGCCATAGCTCCGCAACCGGGCCGCCGCATTGAGGCAGGAGGCGGCGACGCGCTGCGGCGCGGCGGCCAACGCGCGCGGCGCAGCGGCGAGCGTCGCCAGCGCCGGGCCGTGGTCGATGGGATCGATGCCGAGCGCGACCAGATCGAGGGCGACCTGGACCATCGCAGCCGCCACCGCTTCGGCCCGCGCGGGCTCGACCGCGCGGGCGCAGGCGTCGATCGGACCGCGCACCAGCGCGGCGAAGGTCGCCGGATCGAACCCGGCCCGCGCGTGCCGCGCCGCGGCGACGGCGGCGTTGATCTCGCCGCGCCGTGCCGCCAGCACCTGGGTCAACGCCGGGTTCAGCGCCGCCATGTCAGCCAGCGCAGGTAGTTGGTGTAGCGCTGGTGCAGGTACTTCAGCGCCAGGACGTCGTCGAACAGATGGCCGTTGAGCTTGCGGCCCTCGGTCCACAGGCGCAGCTGGCGCTCGATCGCGGTCAGGCGCGCGCGCGCGGTCTTCTCGTCGACGCCGTCGAGGCCGCGCGCGAACTCGTCGAGCATGGCCGCCGCCGGATCATCGTGGTCGCGATCGAGCCGGTCGTATTCGGCGCAGGCCGCGTCGAACAGGCGGCGGATCCACGTGACGCGGTCGCTGCGCAGCGCGGCGCCGTCGCCGGTCGAGAACACGCGCGCTTCGGCGTGCTGCGCCAGCTTGTCGTGCAGGACGAACGGGAGCACCTGGACGAGATCGGCGTAGGCGACCTCGGAGCCGCCACGGAACCACGCCATCGCCTTGCAGTAGGCCAGGGCGGTCATCAGCGCGCGCACCGACAGGCCGTTGAGCGTCTGCATGCCCAGCTCGGCGAGGCGGTCGAGACCGGTCTGGCCCTCGATCAGCGCCGCCAGATCGACGCCCGACGACTTCACCGTGTCCTTGGTCAGGTAGTCGATCTGGCGCGCCGCCGGCTCGCACAGCTCGAACTGGCTGGTGAAGAACGCCAGGCGGCGCAGCAGCGGGGTCGGCATGGGCACGGCGCGGATCTCGCGCGCCGCGCGGTCGAGCTCCTCCTGCGTGAAGATGATCTCCCCGGGAACGGCCTCCTCGGGACGGACCCCCTCCTCGACGCGGGTCAGCAGCTCGTCGAGGAAGCGGCTGTTGAAGTGCAGCGCCTTGACCACCACGTCGATGCGGTCGCGCAGCGCTTCGATCACCTGGTACGTGCCGCCGCCGGCGTCGTCGTTGGCGGTCAGGTACCAGGCCGACTCGGGACACTGGTAGAGCTGATCGTACATCTCGGCGTAGCCGTCGGCGAGCACGGTCAGCAGCGCCGACTGGGTGCGCGTCGGGATGCGGTTGTACTCGTCGATGACCTTGACCCGCATGCCGAGCCAGCGCCGCCAGGCGACGCGGATCTCGTCGCCGGTCTCGGCCTTCATCAGGCTCGCCGGCAGCGGATTGCCGAGCAGATCGGCGACGGTCATCTGCGGATGGCCGTGCTGGATGCCGCGCCGGACCTCGTCGAGGCCGTAGCCGGCGATGCGGCCCATCAGCACGGCGATCGCGGTCTTGCCGCGGCCCGGACCGCCGACCAGCAGGCAGCGGCGGCGCAGGACCAGCGTCAGCAGCGGCAGCAGGATGTAGCTGGAGTAGCTCTGCTCGGTCGGCAGCTCGACCGGCACCTTGCTGTCGCCGAAGGCGAACGTGGTCGGCGGCCGGTCGTTGAAGGCGATGTCGTGGAACGGATTGATGATCGCGTGGTTGGCGATCCAGAAGTAGGCCTTGCGCAGCTTCTCGTCGCACGCGGTCGCCTCGCCGCCGGCCTCGGTCCCGGTCGTCACCGGGCCGCGGTACAGGTCGGCGACGTCGAACGGCTGCGGCCCCTGGCGACGCTGCGCGCCTGGCAGCGTCGGCGACGCCGAGACCTGGAAGAAGCGCTTGAACGGATTCATGCGGCGGGCCTCGCCGCGACGGTATCAGCGGCGAGCGCCGCCGACAGGACGCCGGGCAGCCAGCGTCAGGCTCTGGCCGGCCGACAGCCGGCGCCCGCCGAGATCGATCGCGGTGGCGCCGATGACGATCCGCCGCAGCGCGACCTCGCCGTGCAGGACCGTCAGCGTCGCCGCCGTGCGCGGACGCTGCTCGATGGTGCCCCAGGCGCTGCCATTGGACCAGAACCAGCGCGCGGCTTTCTTCGAGACGGCGAAGCGCATCTCGCCGGTGACGCCGTCCCAATGGAAGCCGGTCAGCGCCGGGATCGCGGCCCAGCTCGCCATGGCGCGGGCGTAGTGGTGGCCGCATTCGGCCTCGTCGAAGGGGTTGCGCCGGCGCCCGTCGTAGCGCTCGCGGATCGCGGCGATGCAGCGCAGGCCGTCGGCGGCCTGGCCCTCGTAGATCATCTCGATGGCGGCGGCGTACTCGAAGCCCGTCATGACCTCGTTGTAGTACGGGAACGGCCGCTTCGTCCGCCGGCCGCGCGGATAGGTCGCCATCAGCAGCGCGCGCTCGTCGCCGAGCGCGAAGGTGCGCAGGTGGTTGAAGTGGTCGTGCAGGCCGCGGAAGTTGTAGCGGATCAGGCTGCGGTTGACGGCGCGCAGGTGCTTCGGATCGACGAGGTGGCCGAGGCCGCAGATGTGCGCGGTGAACTGGCCGACGAGCTGGTCGACCAGGCATCCGGCGCCGAGCTGGAAATCCGGATCGGCGAGATCGCGCGCGCCCATGTGGTCGTGGCGCAGGCCGTCGGCGATCAGCGCCGGATCGGCGATCGGGCGGATCTCGTGCTCGTACCATTCGCCGTTGAACAGATTCGCGTCGATCCAGCGTCCGCCGCGCTGCGCCAGGTCGAGGCAGCGCGCGGCGAAATCGACCTCGTCGAGATGCCGCGCCATGTCGGCGCACGCGCGCAGCGCGCCGAGGTACCACAGGCCCATCTGCGGGTTCGGGCCGTAGTACTCGACGTCCATGGTGTTGTGCTGGCAGCCCTCCATCACGCCGTCCTGGTCGGCGTCCCAGCCGCCCGGGATCCACGCGAACTCGAGCGCGCGCCTCGCCCGCGGCCATAGGCCGCGCAGCCAGGCGTCGTCGCCGGACAGCCGCCATTCGCGGTGCAGGCGCATGAGCGCGCCCATCTGCCCGTCGGCCGCGGCCGTACGCCACTGCACGCTCGCGAGCGGCAGGTCGACGCGGAAGCGCATCAGGCCGTCGTCGCGGGTCATGCGCGTGAACTCGGTCTCGCGCATGTCGCGCGCGAGGGCGCCGAAGAGGAAGCCGGTGGCGTGCTCGTAGTTCCACACGTGCGTGCACGAGCCGTGGCAGCTGCCGTGGTGGTCGCCGGTGCCTTCCCACCCGTAGAAGCGGCCGTCCTCGGTGCGGAAGCAGGTCTGGCTGCGCAGCGTGGACAGGTTGTTGAGCGCGGCCTCGCGCACCGGCTGCGGCAGATCGCTGTCGACCAGCGCGCGCACGAACGCGACGGTCCGCTCCTCGAGGCGCCGCAGCTCGCGCGCCGTCCAGCGCGCGACGTCCCAGGCGTCGGCCCAGCGCGTCGCGTAGAAGTTGCCGACGCGATCGGTGGGGTTCGGCGGCCGCGGCGCCGCCCAGCCCATGCGGTTGGGAAAGTGCCAGGCGAGGATGAAGGTCACCGGCACGCTCGCCCCGGGCGGCACGTCCACGCGCACGCAGAGCGAGGCGCGCGGCAGCTTCATGCCGGGCGGTCGCGGCTCGAGCGCGCCGTCGGCGATGAAGTCGTCCCACCAGTCGAGCCACGAGTCGCCCCACGAGAGGTCCGCCCAGTCGGTGCGGTGGCTGACCCCGCGGGTCGCGGTCGTCGTCAACGCCATCGTGCCGCCGACCTCGCTGGTCATCGGGACGCCGGCGCTGCCCAGGAAGACGCCGCGCAGGCCGTCCTCGCGGTACCGGTTGACGTTGCCGGCCGCGTCGGCGGTGACGCCGTCGTTGCCGATGAAGTTCTCGAGGTTGCCGCAGACCGCGGCGCGCACCGTCTCGCGCCCCGGGTTGTGCAGCACGTAGCGCAGCACGGCGACCGGCGCGCCGCTGTCGTCGACCTCGCCCGGGATCAGCGGGTTGAAGGCCTCGAGGCGCACGCGCAGCGGCACGTCGCGATCGGCCAGCTCGACCTGCGCCAGCGGATAGGCCGCGTGGAAGCGGCACCCGCGCATGCGCGGCAGGTGGTGGTTGGGCACGGCGCAGCCGAACGCGCCCTCGTACTGGGTCGGATCGATCGGCCCTTCGAGGGCGCGCGCGGCGACGCCGCGCCGGGTCCGGGTCCACAGCGCGAAGAAGCCGTGCGACGGCGTGAAGCCCTTGGCGGGCCGGTTCATCACCTCCCAGTCGCGCAGGTCGCCGCGCCCGCCGAGCGAGACGCAGCCCGCGCCGATGCCGCCGATCGGCATGGCGACGCGCAGCAGGTTCGCGCCCTCGTAGGTCGAGAGGATCGGCCAGTTCGTCGTCGCGCGCGCCATGGGGGTTCTCCACTCGGGCCAGGTGGTGCGACCAATAGGAACCACTTTCCAAAGTGGTTCAAGAGTGGTATGACTCCGCCATGGCCAGCGACGCGAGCGAACGACGTCTGCGCGGGCTGATCCGGGATCGGCCGGGTGCGCGCCTGCCGGGGGAGCGCCAGCTGAGCGCCCAGCTGCGCCTGCCCAGGCCGCGGCTGCGTCGCATGCTGGCGACGCTCGCGCAGGAGGGCCTGGTCGTGCGGCGGCACGGCAGCGGGACCTACGCGGCCGGCGCGGCGCGCGGGCTGGCCACGGCGACGCTGGTCATCGACGACGGCTTCCGGCTCGGCCACGACCCCTTCTGCGCCACGGTGATCGACCACCTCGAGGCCGCGGCCGCGCGGATCGGCGCCCGGCTGGGGCTGGCGCGCACCGACGGCGCGATCCGGCCGACGGCGCCGGGCGACGGCATCATCACGCTCGGCACCGCCGGCGCGCGCCTGCTCGGCGCCTGGCGTGCGGACGACCCGCCGGCGGTGGCGCTGTTCGTCGCGACCGCGGCGCCCGCCGGCGCGCGCGTGTCGCAGCTGCTGCTCGACGACGTCGCCGCCGGCGAGGACGCGGCGCGCGCGCTGATCGCCGGGGGCTGCCGCTCGCTGATGTTCCTGGGCCGCCGCGACCTTCCGGCGGTGCGCGACCGCCTGGCCGGCGCGCAGCGCGCCGCGCGCGCCCTCGGCGTCGCCGTGACCGCGCGCGACTGCCCGCTCAGCCACGCCGGCGGCCTCGCCGCCGCGGCCGCCCTCGGTGCCGCCGACGGCGTCATCGCGGCCAACGACTGGCTCGCGGTGGGGCTGCGCGCCGGCCTGGCCGGCCGCGGCACGCGCCTGCCGATCGTGGCCTTCGACGGCCTGGGCATCGCCGCGGATCCGGCGCTCGCGATCGCGTCGCTGGCCACGCCGTTCGCCACGGTCGCCGACGATTGCCTGGCCGAGCTCGCGCGTCTCGCCACCGCGCCGGGACGGACGCTGCGCTACGCCTGCGCCTGGCGCTGACGTCGCGCGCGAAGCACCGCGCGCCGCTCGCGACCGGCGGCCATCACCACTCGTCCGGTTCGTCGAACCGCCGTTGGATGTAGGTGAACGTGCCGGCGAACTGCCGCATGTTCGGCGTCTCGGCGGCGTTGACGTCGACCGGTCCCCACGCGCGCTGGTTGAAGCGGCCGTAGTGCCCGTAGAGGAAGTTGTTGCCGGTGACGACATCGGTCCATTGCGTCTCGTACCACAGGCGGGTCTCGAAGCCGCGGATCGCGTTGAACTCGCGCTCCGAGCCGAACGCCGCCTCGGCCCCGTCGGCCTGCACCTCGGCCCAGTCGCGGTAGCCCTGGCTCGCGCCGGCGCCGCAGGTGATGATGAACCGCGTGACGCCGGCGCGGTAGACGCGGAACCACGACGGGATCCCGGACGCCGGCAGCGGCTCGGTATCGCCGAGTCGGAAGTCGTCCCAGTCGCTCTCCGCCGGTTGCGGATCGCGGACGGCGTAGTTGATGAGCTTGTCCCACGGCAGCGCGGCGGTCGCCAGATCGGTCACCGGCACGGGATTCGGCGCGATCGTCGGCTTGACCGCGTACGGCGGCCGACGCATCGCGTACATCGGGTTGCGCGCGGCGCGGCCGCCGATCGCCGGGAAGACGCCGGGCGACGTCGACGCCGTGCCGTCGTCCTCCATCAGCCCGGCCAGCTTCGGCGGCCATTCGCCGTCGAAGCCGCGCGGTCCGGGCATGCCGTCGCGCACGTCGACCCAGCCGAAGGTCTCGCCCTTCCAGCCGAGGCGGCTGGTCTCCTGGACGTACATCAGCGCGGCGCTGAGCATGACGCGGGCCTGGATGTCCTGCGCGAGACGCTGGCCGTCCTCGCCGTCGGCGCGCATGCGGATCAGGAACGCGAACGACATCGCCGCGAGCAGCGCGCACAACCCGGCGACGACGATCAGCAGCGCGCCGCGGCGCGCGGGCGAGGCGCTCACGGTGCCACCCAGGTGCCGTCGAGGCCGCGCTGGCGGCGGGCGCCGCGCAGGGTGGTGCCGGTATAGGTGAAGAAGAGCTTGAAGACCTGGCCGGTGATCGGGCTCTGGCTCATCACCGTGGCGCTGTGGAACTGCCGGGCGTTGGCGGCGTAGTGGCGGACGCGCACCGTCACGTCCGGCCACCCCGACGGACGCACCGGCAGCATGGTGAGCTTCGTGCCGGACGCGGTGTAGCCGTCGTTGCCGCTCCACCCGGTGTTCGGCCCGACCTTGCCGGTCATGTAGAATTCCCACCACGATTGGAACATCGCGCGGTTCACGTCGTTGCTGGCGTAGAGCGGATCGGTCTGGCGCGACGGCACGACGATGGTGAAGAACGTGCCGGTCAGCAGGCACACGAAGTCGTGCGGCTTGTCCTCCTGCCATGCCCGCGAGACCATCGTCCCGTAGCCGCCGTTGCTCGAGTTGACGCCCTCGAACGCGGTCAGCACCTTGCCATCCCAGCGCGGCTCCATGTGCGCGTACAGCATGTTCGCCGGCGCGTAGTCGATCAGCGCGTAGAAGCCGAGGTTGCGGTTGACCTCCTTGACCAGGCGATGCCGCCAGCGCTTCTCCTCGCCGCCGAGGATCGTCCCGTCGGTGTAGCCGTCCCAGCCGAACAGCGAGTAGTCGCCGATCGCCGTCCCTCCCGGGTACGAGGTGCCGATGTTGGGATCGTTGCGGAACCACAGCCGTGCATCGCGGCGCCACCACGCCTCGTAGCTCGCCGTCGGATCGCGCACCGGGTTGTAATCGAAGTTGAAGTCGTCGGCCTGCGTCAGCGGGAAGAACGGGTGCGACGCTCCGCGCAGCGGCCGGTCGCCGCCGGGCGCCGGATCGTCGTGGCTGGTCCACGCGTCGAGATCCTCGAGCGCCGCGCCGATGCCCGCGCGCAGCAGCTGGTTCTCGACCGACAGGCGGTTGCCCGCGACGACGGACTGGCTGGCGACGCGGATCGCGACGAACGCCGTCGCGCAGATCGCGCCGCCGATGGACATCGACACCAGCATCTCGACCAGGGTGAATCCGCGCAGGCGCACGATCAGTTCCGCAGGGCGCTGACCATGCGCCGGTCGTAGAAGTTCCAGCGGCCGATCGACACCGCGCGGACGCGCGCGCCGGGCGGCAACGGACCCTGGTCGAGCACGCCGTTGCCGTTGCGGTCGGCGCCCCACAGGCCGAAGAACGCCGCGCGGTACGCCGCGGTGCCACGGCGCGCCTGGGCGGTCCCGAACGGCTCGGCGCCGACCTGCCTGTAGCCACTCGGATCGGTCGCGTCGGGGACGTAGTGCACGTCGACCGACGGACGCGGGAACCGCGTCGTGCGCGACGCGTCGTTCCAGGACAGGGTGAGGTCCGGCGGGTGGTTCGCGATCTCGGCGTCGACGTACCCGCCGCGCGAATCCATGAAGGCCATGCTCGCATCGTACCCGCCGGTCGGCGCGGTCTCGAAATCCTGGTACGCCTGCCAGTCGACGGCCCAGCAGACGATCTGCCGGCAGCGCTCGGCGGCCGCGAACGGCTCGGTCAGGTTGAAGCGCGAATCATCGAAGGTGCCATCGGCCTTCGTCGCCCACGACGTGTCGATGGCGTTGAAGTTGTCGGCGTGGACGCCGTGCCACTCCGCGCCGATGACCGCGTACCCGCTGTGGTAGTTGCGCGGCTTGCGCGGCGCCGTGATCTTCCACGTCACGTCGCCGCGCGGCGGCGACGACAGGTCGACGGCGCCGTCGCCGACCGCGTGCGGCGCGAAGAGATCGAACTGCAGCAACGGGAAGTCCCACGAGCTGCACCGGTTCAAGGCGCGCGGCGAGCCCCAGTCGTACGGGTTCATCGACGCGTAGCGCCGACCCCAGCGCATGCAGATCTCCTCGAGATCCTTGGCGTACTTGATGTCCTGCGCCGTCACCGGCCAGATCGGCACGGAGCCGTCGCGGCCGGAGATGTAATACCCGGTCCGCATGAGCGCGCCGGCCGCGAGCCAGCGGATGGCGGAGATGTGGCGCGGATCCGGGAACAGGTGGGCCGAATCGGGGTGGCCCGGGTAGTACCACGGTTTCGCGATCGTGGTCAGGTCCTTCGGCGCCACCGGCATCAGGTACGGCGGGGCGCCCGTGCAGTCGACGCCGAGGAGCTGGACGAGCTTCTGCGACGCGTCGATGTAGGCCTGGAGGCGGGCCTTGTCGCGCAGGTACGGCAGGTTCGCGAAGTGGTACTCCCACGATGGGCACGCCGCGCACATCTTCATGAACTCGTCCTGCGCCGCCGACGGGATGCCGAGGCGGTTCAGGTTGGGCGGATTGGCGCCGGAGGTCTTCGCCCAGACCAGGTACTCCCAATGGTTGTTCTGCCACGCCCAGATGTTGTGGCCGGAGCCGCCGCTGGTCGGGGTCGACGGGAAGTTCGCGCCGTAGGGCCAGGCGATGCACGGGTGGTTGGCGAGGCCGTTCTGCTGGGCGTAGCCGGCGATGCCGAAGATCACGGTCTTCGCCTCGCTCGGCGCCACCCGCTCGTTCGGCATCGGACCGGGCAGGTTGTAGCCGCCGGAGTGCTGGTGGAACCCGACCTCGTAGGCCTGCGGCGAGGCGTAGTAGAGCCGGCCGCCCTCGTTGACGATGCGCGCCATCTCGTCGCCGTCCGAGTCGATGCGCCGGGCGATGACCTCGGGCAGCGGCAGCAGTCCGAGCTGCTGGTTCATCATCATGCGGTCGAGATCGATCGGCCACTTGAGCGGCTGCGCGTTCTGGCCCAGCAGCACGCCCTCGAGCTGGCGGCTGGCGTAGGTGTGGTCGTGGTTGGCGAACGTGTCCATCATCTCGAGGACCTTGCAGCCCGCGTAGAGCTGGAAGCGCGCCTGATGCTGCGCGCGCAGGCCGATCGGGATGACCATGAGGACCACGGTCGCCGCGCTGGCGACGAGCGCGGCGCTGATCGCGACCTCGAACAGGGTGAAGGCGGCGGCGACCCGACCCGCCCGACGTGGCCGCGAGGATGAGCGACCCCCGCCCGCGACGTCGCGACGGCCCTCGGATCCGCGGCGCTCGGTCACGGGAATCATGACGTGCGCGACGCCCCGCTCAGGACAACCAATTGGTTGGAAACGGGACGACCGCCCCACCAGGACCTGGTCAGATGGCGCTAGTGATGCCATCGCACGGCCGTTTCGGCGCAGAGGGACACCCACCCACCAGTGTACCGGATGAATGCGCGAACCGGAATCGCCTCGGCACGACCGCTCGCGTGCGGACGACCGGCGACGCCGCCCAAGGCGGTCCCCTCCGCGCCTGGACAGGTGCCGGCGCAGCCGACGATCCGTTCCATGCTCGACGTCGCCGCCATCCGTGCCCAGTTCCCAGGCCTCGCCGGCACGGCGCACGGCAAGCCGCTGGTCTATCTCGACAGCGCGGCGACCGCCCAGAAGCCCGAGGCGGTGATCGCCCGCATGGATCGCTTCCTGCGCACCGAGTACGGTACCGTGCATCGCGGCCTGTACGAACGCAGCGTGCGCTCGACCAAGCTCTACGAGGACGCGCGCAGGACGGTCGCGCGCTTCGTCAACGCCGGCAGCGAGCGCGAGATCGTCTTCACCATGGGCTGCACGGACGCGATCAACCTGGTCGCCTGGTCGTGGGGTCGGGCCAACCTGCGCCGCGGCGACCAGGTCCTGGTCACGGCGATGGAGCACCACGCCAACATCGTGCCGTGGCACATCCTCGCCGAGATGACAGGGATCGAGCTGGTCCCCTGCCCGATGACCGACGACGGCGCGCTCGACCTGGAGGCGTTCGACCGGCTGCTGCGCTCGGGCCGCGTGAAGCTGGTCTCGCTGATCCACATCGCCAACTCGCTGGGCACCGTCAACCCGGTGGCCGAGCTGGCGAAGCGCGCGCACGCCGCGGGCGCGCTGGTGCTGGTCGACGCCGCGCAATCGGTGCCGCACCGCCGGGTCGACGTGCGCGCCCTGGATTGCGACTTCCTCGCCTTCAGCTCGCACAAGCTCTACGGGCCGACCGGGATCGGCGTGCTCTACGCGAAGCAGGCGCTGCTCGACGCCATGCCGCCGTGGCGCGGCGGCGGCGAGATGATCGAGAAGGTCACCTTCGCCGGCACCACCTTCGCGCCCGCGCCGGCGCGCTTCGAGGCCGGCACGCCGCCGATCGTCGAGGCGATCGGCCTCGCCGCCGCGTGCGACTGGCTGACCGCGATCGGCCTCGACGCGATCGAGGCCAACGAGCGCGATCTCTTCGCCTACGCCGAGGCCGCGCTCGACCAGGTCGACGGACTGCGCCGCATCGGCCGCGCGCCGGAGCGCTCGACGGTGCTGTCGTTCGTCATGGACGGCGCGCATCCGGCGGACATCGCCAACATCCTCGACATGGAAGGCGTCGCGGTGCGCGCCGGCAACCACTGCGCTCAGCCGGTGATGGCCCGTTACGGCATCCCGGCGACGGCGCGCGCGAGCCTCGGCGTCTACACGACGCGCGAGGACATCGACCGGCTGGTGGCGGGGCTGCGCAAGGTCGCCGAGATCTTCGCCTGATCCGGGTGTGGCGGCGCCGGCGCGCGGCCCTATAAGCCGCGCCGGAAATCACATGCCCGACCCCGTGCCCGCCGCGACCGACAACAATCCCTTCGCCGCGCCGACGACCGGCGAGACGGTGGTCTCCGAAGGCCGCGACTTCGCGCGGCTCGACTTCAAGCAGGTGAAGAAGATCTACCACCGCTCGATCAACATCGGGACCATCGGCGTGCTCGTGCTCATCGGCGGGGCGTTCTCCTGTTCGCTGCCCTTGTGGGTGCCGCCCGAGGTCGACCTGCTGGTGCCGCACCTGGTCTTCCCCGTCATCGGCCTGTTCCAGATCGTCGCCGGAGTCGGCTGCTTCACCCGTCAGGGCTGGGCGCGCGCGACCTGCATCATCGCCTGCATCCTGATGATGACCGGCGGCAGCCTCCTGGCGATCATCATCGGCATCGCCGGGATCGTCGGTTGCGCCCGGTCGCCCGAGCTGTTCGGCGCCGATCGCGTGACCCACGCCGCGATCAAGGCCGAGTTCAAGCGTCGCAAGGCGGCCGGAAAGCGCTGACGCCGTCCGGCTTCAGCGTCGCTTCACGCGCCCGGCGCCGGACGACGGCGTGGCGCGGCGCGCGGCGGCGCCGCCGGAGCGCGGCATCGCGATGTCGACGATCAGCGTCACGATCTCCTTCGCACGCGCGCGGCAGGTCACCGCGTTCTCGCGCACGGCGAGCTTGGCGATCGTCCGCTCGAGCAGGTTCGTGCGCCGCGCGCGTCGCACGCGGATCGCCGGCGCGAAAGCCACCTGCACCGGCTGCGCACGTTCGCCCATGTTGACGACGCGCACCGTCAGCGACCGGCCGTCGGCGGCGAGGGTGAACGCGGACAGCTCGAAGCCCGGCGAGACGCGCAGGAACGACGCCGCGCCCGGGGCATCCCCCTGCGCGTCGAACAGCAGGTAGTGCTCGCTGACCGGATCGTGCACGAACGCGGCGGCGCGAGCGAAGATCGCGGCGTGCCCGTCGCTCTCCGCGCCGAGCTGAACCGCGTAGTCGTGGACGATGGTCCGGCCGACGCAGTCGCCGCCGGGCGCGGCCCAATCGGGCACCAGGCCCTTGTTCACCCAGCCGCTCGCCTTGAGCAGGCACTTCGACAGCGTCAGGCCGTCGTCGCCGCGCACGGCGTCGTACGAATGCATGCTGCGCGATGCGATCGTGAAGCGCCTGCCGGAGGCCGCGGCGGTGGCGAACATCGCGCAGGCGTTCTGCCGGAACGGCACGCGATGCCGGACGACGTCGAACGCCGTGTGCGCCTCGGTCTCGGCGGTGGCGAGGCCGGTCGGGAAGTCGACGGTCAGACGGTGGTCGCGGTGGCGGTTCTCGTGCTCCGACCGGATGCGGACTTCGCGGCTGCCGGCCTGCAGCGTGTAGAGGAACGTCACGCGCAGATCCTCGCGCGGGCCGGAGCGCGCCGTGCGCCGCTCGTCGAGCCCGGCAGGAACGCCCGGGAGCGTCACGACCACCTTCCAGGTGACCGAGAACGGCAGCGCCTCGTGCAGCGCGATGGTCGCGCAGCCGGGCTGCGCCACGGCGGTGCCGTCGGGCGCGAGCGCCGTGGTGTAGAGGTCGCCGAGGTCTCCGTGATCGTTCAGCCGGTTCAGCCCGCCGTAGCGGTGGCCCGTCGCGAGATCGGTCAGGTCGAACGAGCCGTCGGAGCGGATAGCGACCTCGACCTCCGCGTTGCGCATGCCGTCGGCCGTCGCCGTGACCTGCGTCGCCGGCACGCGCGCCACGCCGTCGATCCACGAGAACGACGCGTAGCCGAACGCCGGCAGCGCGGCGACGAAGCACGCGTCGAGCTCGATGCGCGGGTCGGCGCGCTCGATGAAGTCCTCGCTGTGGAACAGCTTGAACGCGCCGCCGGCGACCCGCGCGTCGAGCACGCACGGGACCTCGACGCCCTGGTGGTCGACCAGCTTCAGCGTCGCGCTGGGAGCGGCGAGCGGCGCGCGGATGCGGATGTGGGCGCTGCGCGCCTCCGGCAGCGGGTTGAACACCACCACCTGGCCGCGCGCGCCCACCACCGGCGCGACCGAACGCGCGATCTTCAGCAGGCAGTCCATCGCCAGGTTGCGACCGGTCTCGAGCACGCGCTTGGCGCGGTTCTCGGCGTCCTCATGGGTGCTGTCGCGCGAGCAGCCGCAGATGTCGTCGTGCGGCGCGTTCTTGAGCAGCAGCTTCCACAGGTACTCGCGCGAGCGCTCCATCACCTCCTCGGGGATGGTGCGGTTGTTGCCGACGTTGTAGGCGTAGGCGGCGTGGTGCGTCTCGCGCATCTCGCGACGCGTCAGCCCGGCGCCGTGGCACCACGCCTGCAGCGGCTCGAAGCGCTTCTCGAGCATCTCAGCGGCGGCGTCGTACTGCTGCTTGAGGTACGGCCGCGCGTCGAGCGTCCCCGCCAGCAGGTTCTCGGATTCGTGCATGCGCAGCTCGCCGGCGTAGGTCTCGCGGCGCGCCGTCTCCTGCTTCATCAACGCGACCATGCCGTCGGTGTCGGTGACCACGAAGCGGATGTCGGGACACGCCCTGGCGTTGTGCGCCGCCACGGCGGTGGTGGTGTGCTGCGCCGGGAAGTGGTCGACGCCGTTGCCGAAGTACAGCACGCGCGACGTCATGCGCCGCGCCTCGTGCTTGGCCACCAGTTCGCGCGTCTGGGTCACCGAATACGCGAGATCGATGCGATCGGTGTCCGCGTCCGCGCGCGGGTAGGCGCCCGGCGGGATGCCCCAGTAGTAGGCGTTGGCGTACATGCCCGGCTGGAAGACGCCGAGGATCTCGCTGTCGCCGTCGGCGCCGCGCCAGCGGAACACCGTCCCGAGGCGGTCGATCTCGGCGGTCGAGACGCCGCGGCTGAAGATGATCGATTCGAGTTCGAGGCCGTGCCAGATCTGCGGCACCTGCGAGACGATGCCGAACGGATCCGGCGCCATGCCCTGCCGGCTGCTGCGCCCGAAGCCGTCGGCGATGCGCCGGCCGATGATGCCGTTGCGGATCAGCGACTCGCCGGTGATCAGGGTGTTGTCGGGCTGGACGTAGAACGGACCGACGGTCAGGCGCTTGGCGGCGATCAGCGCGGCGAAGCGCGGCCGGTCCTCGGGGAACAAGGCGAGGTGATCCTCGAGAACCACCGTCTGCCCGTCGAAGGTGAAGCGGTACTCCCGGTCGTTCTCGAGGATCTCGAGCATGCGCCTGGTCATCTTGCACAGCGACAGGCGGAACAGCTCGAACGACCAGTACCACGCGCGGTCCCAATGGGTGTGCGGGATGACGCAGGCGACGTACTTCTTGCCGCGGATCAGCGAGGACAGGGGCATCGGCGGGCTCCGGAGCGGGGTCGCGCAGCCTAGGGCCTGCCGACGCCGCGCTGATCGCGCGAACCCAGCACCCGATGGCGGTTCCGTCCGCTTCGCCGGGGTCATCCAACGTCGGCGACCGGGCGCGGCGCTGCCGGGGACGTGGAAGCGCGCCGCGCGGACCGGGTTGGATCCGCTTCGGTCCGCCGGCCCGACGCCGCGTCGACGGCGACGCCGCAGGGCCGCTTCGATGTCAGCGCACGGTACGTATTGGCAGTACTGCACACGTGAACCTTAGGGGAACTGGTACGTTAGACCGTTCCACCATGAGCCTCCGTCTCCTGTTCGCCGCGCTGCTCACGCTGATGACGCTCGGCGACGCCCGCTGCGGTGAAGCGACGCCGCGCAGCAAGAAGTCACCCGAGACGGCAAAGACGCAGAGCGCGGCGCTGGAGGAAGCGAAGGCGATCCGCCAGCGCATCCTGCGCGACGTGCTGCTCGATCATTTTTTCTTCGGCCTCGAGGCGCCCAGGGAGTGGCATGCCGAGGTGCGCACCCAGCACGGCGCGCGCTTCGATTTCCTGAACGCCTACCTGTCCGCCGGGGTCGGGAAGGGCGATCCGTGGTTCTTCACGTACAGCCCCTTCGTCTCCAACCGCATCGCGGAGTGCGGCGAGCTCGGCATGGGCGCCTGGTTCACGTGGTACATGCTCTCGCAGTCGATGCCCGCCGACTACAAGCCGGGCCCGGCCGAGGCGGCGCCGGTCAACGCCCGCGTGCCCGAAACGATGCGCGAGTACTTCACCTGGTTCGCGCGGACGCTCGACGAGTGCGCCAAGCATCCGGACGTGCCGATCGTGATGCAGATCGAGCCGGACGAGTGGAACCACCTGCTGATCGCCGGCGGCATGGATCCGGCGAAGGCCGTGGTCATGGTCGGATCGTGCGGCCATCCGGAGCTCGCCGGGCTGCCCGACAACCTCTTCGGCTACGCCAAGGCGATGGCCAGGCTGCGCGACGCGCACGCCCCGCGCGTGCTGCTGGCGACCAACCCATCGGGATGGGATTGGCGGGGCTCGATGAGCGGCGCCAGGATGGGCGCGACGTTCAAGGCGTTGTGCGGCGAGGACTACGAGCTCGCCGCCTTCGAGTTCGGCGACCGCGACAAGGGCGTGTCCGGGAAGCGGCCGCCGTACGCCGACCAGAGCGGGATCTGCGAGACCTTCCCCAACCACCTCGCCTGGGTCCGCGATTTCCACGAGGCGAGCGGCCTGTGGGTGGCGATGTGGCAGGTCGCAATGGGCAACACCGTGTACGCGAGCTGCGACGACACGCCCGGCCACCACACCGACAACCTGGCGCAATTCGTGCTCGAGGGCTATCCGCGCAACGACGGCATCGCGCGCTACGTCGCCGCCGGCTGCTGCGGCTGGGTGTTCAACGGCGGCCAGGGCGACAGCACGCAGGCCCACGACGCGCGCAAGGACGGCATCACCAACCCGACGGCGCCGGCCAACAACCGCGGCGAGATCGCGCGCTTCGCCGACGACGACGGCGGCTTCATGCGTCTCGCCGCAGCGGCGTACTACAAGGACCCGTTCCCGATCCTCGCCAAGCCGAAGCCGAAGGCGAAAGAGGAGAAGGCGGCGAAGCCGAAGCCGGCGCCGCGGGCCAAGCCGGTGCTCGTCGACGAGTCCGCGCTGACGGCGATGCGCGCGCGCCTCCACGCGCTGCTCGGCGAGGCGCTCGCCCGCGACCGCGCCATCGCCTTCACGCCGAGCGGCCTGCGCGATCCCGCCACGCTCGAAGCGATCGCCGGCGATCACCTCGATGTGCGCATGGACGCCGGCCGCATCCGGCTGGCGTGGGGCTCGCTCAAGCCACACGACCTGGCGCAGCTCGCCGCGGCTATCGTCCGCGACGGCGAAGCGGAGACGTACGCCGTCAGCGCGTTCTTCCTGCTCTACGACGGGCAGCCCGAGCGCGCGGACGAGCCGCTGCGCCGGGCGGGGGAGCGCGCCGAAGCGGTGCGCGCGGCGTTCGCCGCTCCGTAAGCTCGTCGAGCTTCGAGCTTCGAGCTTCGAGCCTCGAGCCTCGAGCTTCGAGCTTCGAGCTTCGAGCTTCGAGCTTCGAGCTTCGAGCCTCAGCTCACTTGGTCGTCGGCACCACCGGGTGCGCGCCCGACATGCTGACGATGTCCTGCGCGATCTTCTTCGCATCGCGATGCGACAGTGAGAACTTGATCGCCTCCCATTCCAGCGCCTGGCCCTTGCCGAGATGCTCGCGCGCGATGCGCACGGTCTCGGAGTCCTCGCCGACGTGCTCGAGCAGGTCGAGGATCTTGTTGGCCTCGTCGATGCGGCCTTCGAGCTGGAGCAGGGTCACCGCGTGGCGGTAGAAGCGCTGCGACTGGCGCTGATCGCCGAGGCCGCCGATCAGCTCGGCCAGGTGCAGGACCAGATCGCTGTTGCGGCTGTTGGAGGCGACCAGGCGCTTGAGCAGCTCGACCGCGTGCTCGAAGTCGCCGCGCTCGAGCAGGTCGTCGAGCAGCTCCTTGCCCGCCTTCAGCTCGCCGGCGGTGTCGCCCATCCGGCGCATCAGCTCGACCAGCTCGGTGCGCGCGTGGTACGCGTCCTTGCCGGCGATCTCGACGCGCTTCTTCGCGTAGCCGAGGGCGATGCCGAAGTTCTCGGTGCGCGCCGCGAAATGGACGAGATCGCGCAAGGCGTCGTCGAGCGTCGGATCGGCGAGCTCGATGGCGAGCTCGGCGTGCTCGATGCGCACCAGCAGGTCGTCCGGGCGCAGGTTGCGCAGGTAGACGATCATCTTCTGCGCGACCTCGGGCTTGCCGATGCCGCGCGCGATGCGCGCGGCGGCGCGGAAATGCACCTCGGCGATGTCGGCGTGGCCCTGGCGATGCGAGACGTGCGCCATGCGGATGCGCAGCAGCAGGTTCGACGGATCCATCTCGACCGCGACCTCGCACATGTCGCGCGCCTCGTCGAGGTGCCCGGCGGCCAGCGCCGAATCGACGGCGCGCACCAGCGTCGCGCTCGCCTTGCCCTCCTGGCCGAGGCGCGAATAGACCAGCGCGAGGCGCTTGAGCACGGCGATCTGCTCGCCGCCGAGCTGGAGCATCTGCTCGAGCGTGCTGGCGAGCGCGGCGTGGTCGCCGGACTTCTCCTGCGCCGTCGCCACCAGCTTGAGCTGCTCGGTGGCGCCGTCGCGGTTCTTGTGCTTCTGGTAGGCCTTGGCCAGCCAGTCGTGCGCCTGGAAATCGCCCGGATTGACCTTGGCGATCATCTCGTAGAGCGCGACCTGCAGGTCGTCGACCTGCTGGTGATCGAGCGCCGCGCGCAGCGTCCTGATGGTCTCGTCCTTGTTGCCGAGCTCGGCCAGCGACTGCGCGCGCGCCAGCGCGTATTCGCCGCGCCCCGGCAACACGTCGAGCAGCTCCTTGAAGGCGTCGGCGGCCTCCTGGTGGCGGCCCAGGGCCTGGGTCCCGCGCGCGACCAGCTCGAGCTGGATCACCGCCTGCTCCATGTCGCCTTCGGCCATCGCCAGGCGCGCGCGCAGGCGCGCGCACGCGGTCGCGTCGGCGCCGAGCTCCTGCGCGTCGCGCACGGCGACGGCGGCGAGGTCGAGCTCCTTCGCCTTCTCGTAGATCTCGGCGAGGTCGAGCAGCAGCGGCACCGCCTCGTCCTTGGCGTCGAGCCGGCGGAAGATCGCCAGCAGGCGCTCGAGCGGCGCGCGGCGATCGCTGCCCAGGCGCAGCGCGCTGCGCAGCGCGACCACGGCCGAGCCGGCGTCGTCCATGCGGTCGGCGGCGGCGAGGTACTCGGTCGCGGCGCGCTGGTCGTCGAGCAGGGTCTCGGCGAGCTCGGCGAGGTGCAGGTGGATGCGCGCGCTGTCGGCGCCCAGCGCGAGCGCGCGCTGGTACAGGTTGAACGCGACCATCGGCTTGGCCTGCGAATGCGCGGCGTCGGCGTGGGCCACGACCTCGGCGGCGGTGCCGATGCGGATGACGCCGAGCTGGCGCAGGTGCGCGATCGCGCGGTTGGCGCGGAACGGCGGCAGGCGGCCGCCGGCGAAGTTCTCGACCGGCGCGCCGTCGCCGATGGACTCGAGCACGACCTGCTCCTCGCGGGTCGGCTCGGCCGGCGGCGCGGCGGCGTCGCGCATCAGCACGTCCCAGCGGTCGGGCACGTGCGCGGCGATCGACTTCGATTCGTCGAGCCGGCGCAGCGCCTCGAGCAGCACCGAGCCGACGGCGACGTTGACGCCGCATTCGACCTGGTACTTCGCCCAGGCGTCGCCCTGCAGGTTGGCGGCGAAGTTGATCTCCGGATTGGTCCAGGCGACCATCTCGGAGAAGCCCTCCTCGATGTAGCAGTCCAGCGCGTCCAGCGCCGAGTCCTTGTCGAGCAGGCCGCCCTTGCGCGCCGCGTCGATGACGTCCATCTCCTTCCAGCGCGCGGGGAAGCCGCCGACGATCGCCGCGATCTGCTCGGCCTTCAGCACCTCGGACCAGAGCAGCGCGTTGGTCCACATCCGCGGCGGAGCGCCGCACAGCGCGCGCACCTGGCCGTTGGCGAAGTGGACGCGGCGCGAATCGTCGCCGGCGCGCACCAGCAGGGTGCCGGTGCGGCGCTGGGTCGAGATCGTCTGCAGGAGCTCCGGCAGGTCGACCAGCGACAGGACCGACGAGGACGAGTAGCTCGAGGTTGGCATGCGCCGCTGTTTCCGGAGACGTGAGCCCCTCGGCTGACGCCACGCCCTAAAACTATGGAGCCAATGGCCCTGAGGCGCAACCGCGGGTTGGTTCCCGACCTCCGGATCGGCTGACGCAGCGCCGTCCCGGTCGGCTACGGGACTCCCACGACGTCGCAGCGCCCGCGCAATCCGCAGAGGATGTCGTAGGGGATGGTTCCGGCGAGGTCGGCGAGGTCGGTCACGGCGATCGCCGCATCCCCCTGCCGTCCGAACAGCACGACCGGTTCACCGGGTGCGGGCACGCGCGGCAGGTCGGTGCAGTCGACCATGCAGTAGTCCATGGTCACCCGCCCGAGCACGCGGCAGCGCCGGCCCTG
>DASPLE010000025.1:0-15810 GCA_035627695.1 Planctomycetota bacterium | reverse complement strand
CGTCGTCGCGCGCCAGCAGCAGCGGCACGAGGGCGCGGTCCTGCTCCTGGACGAGCTGCACCGCGTCGACCGTGACGCCGGCCTGCTCGAGGCCGCGGCGGAACGCGCCGGCCAGCGCGCGGTTCGAACGCACCGCCTCCTTGCCGCCGCGCAGGATGCAGGCGTTGCCGGAGCGCACGCACAGCGCGGCGGCATCGATCGTGACGTTCGGCCGGCTCTCGAAGATGATGGCGATCACGCCGATCGGCACGGTCACCTTCTCGAGCTGGATCGCCTGCGCGATGGCGCGCCGCTCCAGCACGCGGCCGACCGGATCCGGCAGCGCCGCGACCGCGCGCAGCTCCTTGACCACGCCGCTCAGGCGGCTGCCGTCGAGCCGCAGGCGGTCGAGCATCGACGGGCTCAGGCCATCGCTGCGGCCCTGGTCGAGATCGGCGGCGTTGGCGGCGAGGATCGCTTCAGCGGCCTCCTCGATCGCCTGCGCGGCGCTGGTCAGCGCCCGCGCCCGCGCCTGATCGCTGGTGCCGGCGATGACGCGGGCGGCCGGCCGCGCCCGTGAGCACAGTTCGGCGACATGGCGATGAAGGGAGGCGGCGTCGTTCATGGGGTCCGGGAGGCGGGCGGATCATTGTCTCATAACCACCAGGGCAAACAGCATCTTCACATCCGGCTCCCATGGTCGCGTTAGCGCCGCCACTGGTACTTAGACCATAGTCATATGGATCTGCGTGCTCGTCAGCGCTCCTCCAGAGCGCGCTCGAGGGCCTCGGCGCTGGGAAAGGTCCGGGCGGTGGTGACCCCGTCGCGCACGCGCAGCAGCAGGTACCAGTGCCCGCGCCAGCCGAACGGCGTCCAGCGGTGGAGCGGCTCCGGGGTGTGCGCGGTCACCGCCTGGCCGGCGCGCTCGATCTGCAGCAGCGAGCGGTAGGGGCCGCAGTCGTAGGTCGGCTCGCTCGCCGGATCCGCCCCCGCCCCGAGCCATGCGGAGAAGTCGCTGCGCAGCGCCTGGGCGCGCAGGACCAGGTTCCAGTACGGCATCAGCTGCAGGTGCGCGAGGCAGGCGAGCGCGACCACGAACACGCCGATGGCGCTGGCCGGTGCCCGCCGCAGCCAGGCCGGCCCGACGGTCAGCGCCCAGCCGATCCCCAGGCCGCCGCCGATGGTGATGGTCGAGACCATGGCCGGCAGCATCCACTCCGGGCCGAGCAGCAGCGCCGGCGTCGGCAGCAGCAGCGCGCCGGCGGCGAGCAGGAACTGGCGCAGGCCGGGCCGCTCCGGGATCAGCCATTCCTGCCACCACGGTCCGGCCATGCGCGCGAGTGTCGCGGCGGCGGCCGACCTCGGCCAGCCCCGACCGGCGCTTGGCGGGCGGGGTGGGGGAGGCAGGGTGGCGAGGCTCGTGGCTGGATCCCGAGCTTCGCGCGCGAACGTCGGCCTTCGGCCTTCGGGCTGCGAATGTGCGCTTCACCCCAGCACCCACCCCAGCCCATGCGCATCGATCGCGTCACCACCCGCACCGGCGATGATGGCGCCACGGCGCTCGCCGACGGGCGACGGCTGGCGAAGGATCATCCGCTGGTCATCGCGCTCGGCGCGGTCGACGAGACCAGCTGCGCGCTCGGCCTGGCGGCGGTCGAGGCGCTGCCGTCGGCGATCGCCGCGGCGCTCCCGGGCGTGCAGAACGACCTGTTCGACCTCGGCGCCGATCTGGCGATGCCGGCGTCCTCGCCGCAGGCGGCGCGCGTGCCGCGCATCGACGCGCCGGCGATGGCGCGGATCGAGGCGCTGATCGGCGACGCCAACGCGCGCCTCGCCCCGCTGACCAGCTTCGTCCTGCCGGGCGGCACGCGCGCCGCGGCGACGCTGCATCTCGCCCGCGCCGTGGCGCGCCGCGCCGAGATCGCGGTGTGGGCCGCGCGCGGCGTCGACGACGGCAGCGCGCCGTCCATCGCCTGCGCGCAATGGCTCAACCGGCTGTCCGACCTGTGCTTCGTCTGGGCGCGCTGCGCCAACGACGACGGCCGCGGCGACGTCCTGTGGCGCCCGGGCGGACGCTGATGCTGCTTCTTCCGGCGGATGAGCGCCTCGCGTACCTCGCGCCGCAGCCGGTCGATCGCGGGCGCGCGGAGATCCGTCTCGAGCGCTTCCCGCCCGCGGTGGCGACGACGCTGGCCGGTCAGATCGGGCCGCTCGCCAATCTGCGCTCATCGCCCGGGTGCGGCATCGCCTTCCGCAGCGACAGCCCGTGGGTCGAGCTGCGCCTGGCGCGTCTGCGCCACCATCAGCCGACGCCCTGCGGGATCGCGCTCGAGGTCGCCGACGATGCCGACGCCTGGCGCGTGACGTCGAGCCCGGATCTCCGCGAGCACGACGGCGATGTCGCCGTCCGCCTGGCCACCGGCCGCGAGCGCGGCGCCGAGCCGGCGGCGATGATCGCGTGGCTGCCCCTGATCTCGACCTGCGCCATCGCCGGCATCGCCGTCGCCGACGGCGCCGTGGTCTCGCCGTGGCGTCCGCCCGAGCCCGACTGGCTGGTGCTGGGCGACAGCCTGGCCCAGGGCTTCTGCGCGCAGGATCCGACCCAGGGGTGGGTCCATCGCCTGGCGCGCGCCCGGGGCCGGGACGCCTGGAACCTGGGCGTCGGCGGCATCGGCATCGTCCCGGAGGCGTTCGCGTGGGCGCTCGAGCGGCGCTGGGACACCGTGCTCATCGCGCTCGGCAGCAACCACGCCTGGCGCGACAGCGACGTCGCCGCGGTCGGCGAACGCGCGCGGGCGCTCGCGGCGCGGGTCCTGGCGGCGGCGCCGCGGCGGGTGTGCTGGCTGCTGCCGCCATGGAAGGCGCTCGAGGGGGGCTTCGGCCCGGCCGAGTTCGCCGGCGTACCCCTGGCGCCGGCCGCGCCGCGGCTGCCGGTGATCCGGTCGGCGCTGCGCGCGGCGCTGGCCGAGCATCCGTCGATCGAGCTGATCGACGACCTGATGCCGCGTGAACCGCGCCTGCTGCCGGACGGTCTGCATCCCACCGCGCTGGGCATGGCCCGTTACGCGGCGAACCTGCGCTCGGCGTTGGGCTGGTGACGAGGCCCAGGTCGCAGGAAGATAGTGGTCATCGCTGGACGTCCGGCGCGGTCCGGCGACCACCTGTTCACGCACCAGATCACCAGAACCGACATCCGGCGCGCTTGCGAGCCGGGTCGTCCCATTACCATCTGCGTCTGATCGGCACAACCGGCCCGGAGCGTTGACCATGACCCCATTCCGTTACGGCGTCTGCGCCGCGATCGCCGTTGCGCTCGCCGCGCTCGTCGGCTGCAACGACGCGACCGGTGGCGGCAGCGGCGGGAGCGCGGTCCCGGCGCCGTACACCGGTCCGACGGTCCAGGTCACCGGCCGGGTGACCTACACCCGGGTGCCGTCGCTGCCGTTGCCGACCGGGCTCGACTACGGCAACCAGGTCGAGATGCCGATCCGCGGCGCGGTCGTCGAGATCCGCGACGCGAGCAACCGCCTGGTCTCCTACGGCAACACCGATGCCAGCGGCAACTACACGCTGCGCGCGGCGCAGAACCAGGGCAATACGCTGCGCGTCAAGGCGGCGCTGGGCAGCCCGCTGTCGCCGAACACCTACGTCGTCGACGCCGACATCGCCGATCCGAACCCGCCGGCCAGCGACCCGCTGCGCGGCAAGGCGCTGTTCGTGCTCGATTCGCCGCTGACCGTCGTCGCCGCCGACCTCACCGGCCAGGACGTCAACGCCGCCTCCGGGATCTCCTCGACCGGCGTGTTCTCGGCGAGCCGTCCGTCCGGTCCGTTCGCGATCCTCGACGTCATCTACCGCGCCCAGGCCCTGATCCGCTCCGCCGATCCCGGCGCGTCGTTCCCGATGCTGCTGGCCAACTGGGATACCGATCTCGACGGCACCGACGACGCCTCGTCGTTCTACCGTCGCAGCGAGAGCGCGCTCTACATCCGCGGCTTCGAGGGCGTCGACCTCGACGAATTCGACACCCACATCGTCGCCCACGAGTGGGGCCACTACTTCGAGCACCACTTCAGCCGCACGGACAGCCTCGGCGGCAGTCACGGCGACGGCGACTTCCTCGACGACTCCATCGCCTTCGGCGAGGGCTTCGCGACCGGCCTGGCCGGGATGATCATGGGCGATCCGGTTACGCACGTCGGCGACCCGCTCTACGTCGAGAACACCGCGACCGGCGGTTTCAGCTTCGACATGGAGCTCGACGACGACACGGTCGGGACCGGACCCGGCGGCCGGCCCTACGAGGGCTATTGGAGCGAGAACTCGGTCAGCGAGATCCTCTACGACATCTTCGACAGCGCCGCGGACGCCGGCGACACCGTCGACCTCGGCTTCACGCCGATCTACCAGGCGATGCGCGGCGGCGAGATCTCGACGCCCTACTTCACCTCGATCTTCACCTTCCTGAACGCGCTCGAGCAGGTCATCGGCGGACGGCAGGCGGGGATCGACGCGCTCGCCGCCGGCGAGAACATCGGCGCGCGCGACGACCACGAGCTGACGCCGGGCGGCCGCTACCTGAACATCCTGGCCAACGGCACGACCTATGCCGGGACGATCCAGGCCACCTACGCGAACGGCGACGCCGCCGACTTCAACAAGCTGTTCGCGCGCGTCATGATCCGCGCGGGCCTGACCGCCAGCGGCCGGCATCGCATCACCGTCACGCCCGATCCGATCACCGCGCCGATCGAGCTGCGCCTGCCCAACGTCGCCCAGAAGTGGCTGCCGCTGCCCGGCGAGCCGCTCATCTACGACGCCTTCCCGATGGGCAACGACCTGATCTTCTCGGTCGGCCTCGAAGCCGGGTTCACCGGGCGGACCATCCCGTTCACCGTCACCGTCGAACCGATGGCCTCGCCCATCATGCCGGAAGGTCCCGGCTGATGCGCCGCCCGCTCATCGTCCTCCCGATCCTGATCGCGGCGGTCGTCGGCTGCAGCGCCGATCCGTCGCCCTCGCGTCCCGACGACCGCGGCATCAAGCCGAGCGCGCCGTTCACCATCAACCACGAGTCGATCCCCGCGGCTGACGATCCGCAGCGTCACGCCGTCACCCTGACGATCACGTCCGCCGCGGCGCTGCCGTCGGCGCTGCTGGCCATCGCCCCCGGCCCGGGCGTGGCCGTCGTCGACCCGCCGCCCCCGACCGACCTCGGCGCGCTCGAGGCCGGTGTCGCGAAGCAGGTCGCTGTCGTCGTCCGCGTCGGCGATGCCGGCGGCACCCTCACCGCGACCATCAGCCGGCCGGGGTCGTCGGTGCGGCAGTCGCACCTCGTGCGTCTCGGCGCCGCCGCCGCTCCGGTGGTCGACGCGGCGCCTCCCGGCGAGGCGCCGCGCCCGGTCGTCACGCCCGATGGCGAACGCGTGATCATCCATCAGGGCACGCCACGCTGAGTCCGGCGGTGCTTGACCGTGGGATGATCCCGCGACACTCCCGACGCGGAAAATGTCCGGCTAGCTCAGTTGGTTAGAGCACTACCTTGACATGGTAGGGGTCAGAGGTTCGAGTCCTCTGCTGGACACCATCATAAGACCCTGCCCGGCACGAGCTTGGCAGGGTCTTTCGCTCGGCGCGCCAGGTTTCCCTCTCGGCCGGCCGTGCACGCTCCCTCGGACATCGCACATGCGCATCGAGGACCAGATCGGCGATCTCGAGCGGATCGTCGGCGTCGCGCTGCCGTCCGACTACCGCTCGTGGCTGGCAGCCGGTGACCGGTCGGTTCCCCAGCCGGATTTCTATTGGGTCGTGAAAGGCGATTGGGGCAGCGGCATCGAGATCCTCTATGGGTTCGAGGAGCCCGACGATCTGCGGACCACTGCCCGGGATCGGCACGACTCCAAGGTTCCCGCCGATCTCCTGGTGATCGGCGATGACGGGATGGCGGGGACGTATCTCGCCATCGGCCTGTCGGGGAAGCGGACGGGGAGGATGTACTTCATCGATACCGTCAGCACGGAATCCGGCGACCTGACGCCCGACAGCGCCATCCACGAGATCGGACCGTCCTTCGCCGCCTGGATGAGATCGCTGCGCGCGTCTCCGGACGACGACTGACCGTTCGTGGGAGCGCCCGTGAGCGGTGACCAGCCCATCGCCCGCCTCGGAAGATAGTCCAGCAATGCACGAGGCGGCGTCATGGTCGCCCGCGGCGGGCGCGTAGGCTGGCGGGCATGGCCCTCAGCGTGTACCAGTCCGGCTCCCGCCTGCAGATCGGCAACGACCTCGTGCGCCTGGACTTCGACCTGCGCACCAGCGACACGATGTACAACTACGTCCTGGTGTGGAACGAGGCGGTCGGCGCGTTCGAGCGGCGCTACAATTTCGGCGTCGACGTCGGCGCGCGCGAGCGCGGCGGGACCGAGGTGGTCAACACGGTCGGCGTCCACCTCGAGCCGCGCGTCGCGCGCGACGGCGACGCGGTGACGCTCGAGCTCGCCTATCCCTCGCCGCTGGTGGTCTACCGCCAGTTCGAGCACGCCGACGATGGCCGCGAGACCTGGTCGTACCCGGACCTGCCGCGCGACCTGGCGCGCCAGGCGCCTCCCGGCATGCGCGTGGCCGACGGCGCGCTGGTCGTGCGCTACCGCCTGCGCGACGGCGAGGCGGCGTTCACGGTCGACGGCCGCCATCTCGGCGGACCGGTGCACAATCTCTGCGCGATCCTCAACGCGATGTGGGTCGACAACGACGAGGTCATGACCGACATGCACGTCGAGCACATCGGCGATTTCGCGTGGGATCGGCCGGCGCCGGTGCAGCGGGTCGACACCGTCGATGTGCGCTACGCGCTGTTCTGGCGGCGCGACGGCCGGGGCGTGCCGTTCGCGGCGGTCATCGAGGGGCGCCAGCGCCAGCACCTCGCGCCGTACACCAATCCCGACGGCGCCGGCTGCTTCCGCGCCTGCTCGATGAACCAGGCGTTCCGGCCGCGGCGCGCGCCGACGACCGGCTTCAACGACGTCAACCTGTACGTGCCGTTCGAGCCGTCGCGCGGCGCGCCGGCGGTGCGCTGGGCGCTGCTGCCGGAGCTCGCCTGCGGCCGCGGCGGCACCGGCGACGAGCTGCTCGCGCGCCTGCGCGAGCGCGTCGAGGCGCGGCACTGCGCCTGGTGGGATGGCTGCACGCGGCAGCCGAGCGCGGAGCTGTCCCTGCGCCTGTGGCAGGACGCGCGCCGCGCGCCGGCCACCGTCTGGCGCTGACCACGCAGGACGCTCCGGCGCCGGCCGCGAAGATAGTCCAGGTGCGTGCGCACCGCTTCCATTCAACCGCGTGGGCACGGGCTACGATGCCGATCGGAGCATCCATGCGCGATCTGCCGCTGAACGAGGGCTGGGGCATCATCCACGACGTGCACGACCGCGGCGAGCAGATCGGGCTCCATCGCCCGGACTTCGCCGCGCCGATGGGAGCGGGCGCGTCGCCGTGGCGGCCGATCGCGCGGCTCGAGCACCTCCAGCCGCTGCTCGCCGCGCAGCCGTGGTTCGGCTCGGCGCTGCACGCGTACAACGAGCACGCCTGGTGGTACCGCATCGTCTTCCGGGTGCCGGCCGGATTCGGCGCCGGCCTGCGCCTGCGCTTCGCCGGCGTCGACTACCGCGCCACGGTGTGGCTCAACGGCGGCGAGCTCGGCCGGCACGAGGGCTACGCGGATCCCTTCGTCTTCGCGGTCGACGACGCGATCCGCCGCGACGGCGACAACACGCTGGTGGTGCGCGTCGAGTCGCCGTGGGATCGCGAGGTCGCGCCGGAGGACGGCGGCAACCGCGTCGGCGGCATCGTCCGCCGCCTGATCAAGGGCACCTACGAGCACGCCGACACCTTCGTGCAGCGCGACGTCAATCCGATCGGCATCCACGCGCCGGTGTGGCTGGAGGGCAGCGACGACGCCTTCGCCGAGGCGCCGCGCATCGCGGTCGCCGCGGGCGCGCCCGGCGGCGCCGCGCGCGTCACCGTCGCCTGGGATGTGGACGCGGTGCGCGCCATGCCCGACGCGGTGGTCGCGCTGACCATCCTCGACGACGAGGCCATGCTGCCGGTCGTGTCCTCCGAATGCCGCGCGGTGATCACGCCGGGCGGCGCGACCATCACCCTCGCCGCCGAGATCCCGGCCGCGAAGCGCTGGCGCACGTGGGACCGCGGCACGCCCTCGCTCTACCGAGCGCGCCTGACGCTGCGCGCGGACGGCCGCGACGTGGTCGTCGCCGAGCGCGCGTTCGGCGTGCGCACCGTCGAGCTGGTGCGCGACGCGGCCCGGACCGAGCTGCGCGTCGACGGCGAGCCGGTGTTCCTGCGCGGCACGACCTACTTCCCGGACGTGTACGTGTCGCTGGTCGACCGCGGGCGCTGGCGGCGCGACCTCGACGCCATGGTCGCGCATGGCTGCAACGCGGTGCGCGTGCACGTGCACCAGCAGCCCGACGGCTTCTACGACGAGTGCGACCGCCTCGGGCTGCTGGTGCTCCAGGATTCCGATCTCAATTGGCGCTTCCCGGCCGCCGAGGCGGCGTTCGGCGACGTCGCCGAGACGCTCTTCCGGCGCATGATCCGGCGTCTCCAGGCGCACCCGTCGATCTTCGCCTGGGTGTGCATGAACGAGGTGCCGTCGAGCGCGCCGTACCGCGCGCTCGGGCTGCGCCTGGCCGCGGCGGCGCGCGGCGAGGACCCGACGCGGCCGACCATCCTCAACTCGTGGCAGGACGACGACAGCGCGAGCGGCGACTGCCATTTCTACGACGGTTCGCTCGCGGGCGGCGTCTACACCGATCTTGCGGCGCGGACCTGCAAGCTGCTCAGCGAGTTCGGGGTCGACGCGCCGCCGGCGCCCGCGGCCATGCGCGCGGTCCCCGCCGTCGCCGACCGGCTCGCGCCGCTGGCGCCGCGCATCGCCGAGCTCCACGACTACCAGTACCGCCTGCTCAAGTTCCAGATGGAGCGGCTGCGCATGACCAAGGGCGCGCCGTCCGCCGGCTACTTCCAGTTCCTGTGGATCGATCTGTGCCCGCAGAGCTTCTACGGCGTCGTCGACCATTTCGGCCGACCCAAGTGCGAAGGCCTGGGCGGCGGGCTGCGCGCGTTCGCCGAGGCCAACATGCCGGTGTGCGTCGCGCTCCAGCACCTCGACCGCCCCGAGACCGTGTGGCTGATCAACGACCTGCCGCGCGCGCTCGGCCGCTGCCGCGTCGCCTGGACGGTCGCGGTCGACGGCGGCGGCGTCGTGGCGCAGGGCGATGCCGAGGTCGACGTCCCCGCCGACGCGCGCGTGCGCGTCGCCGACGTGGGGTTCGCGGTCGATCCGGCGCGCCGCTACCGCATCGTCCTGGTGGCGCGCGACGCGCTCGGCACGGTCGTCGCGCGCAACCGCTACGAGGATCCGTTCCACCATCCGGGCCGTCCGGCCGGATATCCGGAGCGCATGGACCACGAGCTCGGCATGCGCCTGTGGGGTCTCGCCTGAGCGTCGAGCGCGCTGCTGGAGAACGGCAGCCCGCTAGGCCGGATCGAGCCGGCGGCGGTACTGCATCGGGCTGACGCCGTAGCGCCGGCGGAACTGGCGCGAGAAGTAGAACTGGTCGGCGAAGCCGACGCGCGTCGCGACCTCGCCGATCGACAGGTTGTGGTCGCGCAGCAGGTGCGTCGCGTGGCGCAGGCGCAGCTGCAGCACGTAGTCGATCGGCGACGCGCCGACGTGGGCGCCGAACTCGGCGCTGAACCGCGACACCGACAGGCGCGCGGCGCGCGCGAGATCGCCCAGGGTGATGCGCTCGCCGATGCGCGCCTCGATCGCGCGCAGCGCGTCGAGGATGCGCTGCGGCGGCTGCAGCTTGTGGCGCGCCGGGTTGGCGGCGCGGTCGAGCGAGCGCACCCAGATGCGCACCAGCGACTCGACGATGACCCCGTCGGGCGGCACGTACCGCGTCAGCTCGCCGTAGATGCCCTCGAGGTGCGGGTCGACCGCGTAGGCGTCGGTGAATGACAGCGGCTGGTTCAGCGGCAGCCCCGCCGCGCGCACGGCGCGTTCGACGACCTCGCCGCTGCCATGCATCCAGTCGTGCGACCACGCCCGTCGGGTGTTGCCGAAGCTGTGGCGGTTGCCGGGCGACCACAGGAAGAAGGTGTGCGCGGGGAAGGGCCGCATCGCGCCATCGTGCCACACCACGACCGGCGTCGCGAAATGCATGAACAGCCAGTCGGCGGTGCCGGCGCGCCGGTCGACCAGGCACGGCGGCATGGCGTCGCGCACGCCGATGCCGGAGATGGTCAGCCCGGGGCTGATGCGCCGCGCGTCGTCGCCGGGCCAGAGGACGCGTCCGCGCATGGAGTATCCTACCGCGGCGATCGTCCCGCCGCGAGAACCAGGTCAGCCTCGCGGTCGGCGCGCGGCGTCCGGCGCCCGCCAGACCAGCGGATGGCGGCGGTCGTCGCGGATCGGATCGCCGATGGTCAGGGCGGCGAACTCCTCCTCCGGCAGCACGTCGCGCGCGCCGTTGAAGACGGCGCCGTCCGGGATGAACATCGTCGTCATCGCGCGGCGCGGGCGCGGCGTCAGGTTCGGTCCGGCGGCGTGGGCGGTGCGCCCGTTGTGGAACACGCAGCCGCCCGCGCGCACGCTCGCCGGGACGGCGGCGACCCCCGCCAGCTCGGGATGCTCGGTGAAGATCGCTCCGACCGCTCCGGCGAAACCGGCGTTGCGCTGCTCCGGCAGGCGGTGGCTTCCCGGGAGATAATGCAGGCACCCGTTCTGCAGGGTCGCGTCGTCGAGCGCGACCCACACCGTCAGCGCGTCGCGGTGGTGATACGACCAGTACGGATTGTCGAAGTGGAAGCCGGTCGCGTCGGCCCACGGCCCCTTGACCAGCGACTGGTCGTAGTACACGCGCAGGCCCGCGACGCCGGACAGGCGCCCGGCGAGTTCGCCCATCTCCGGACCCTGCAGGTAGCGGCGCACGATCGGCTCGTGGCGCCAGAGATCGAAGCGCTGCTGGAAGATGCGGTCGGGGCCGTCGTCCTTCGACTCGTCCGGCCGGTCGAGCTGTCGCACGCCGGCGTACCGGCGCAGGGCGCGCGCCACGCCGAGGCGCAGGTCGTCGAGCTCGGCCGGCGTCAGCAGGTCGTCGTAGACCAGGAAGCCCTGCTCGCGGTAGCGCCGGATCTGGTCGGGGTCGAGATCGTGCCGCATGTCGCCGTCGACCGTATCCGCCGGCGTATCGCGATGACATGGACGCCGAGCGCGCATGCCTGGACGATCTTCTTCGGCGGCCGCCACCGCTCGCGCGGGCGCGCAGCGGATCTAGCCTGCGCGTCGCAGCCAGGAGCCGTCCCATGCCGCTGTCCGCGCTCGACCCGAACTTCCGCGCCCCCGCCCTCGGCCACGAGGCGCGGTGGCACGACGCGGCGTCCGTCGCGCGCCTGACCGGGCGCGGCTGGGAGGACGCGGCGCCGTACGCGCGCCTGCCCGACCGCGCGCGCGCCCTGGTGCGCGACGAGGTCTGGCAGCTCAGCCGCCACGCGGCCGGCCTGGCGCTCGAGATCACCACCGACTCGCCGCTGCTCGCGGTGCGTTGGCGCGTGACCGGCGCGGAGGTGGCGATGGACCACATGCCGGCGACCGGCGTGAGCGGGATCGACTGCTACGAGCGCGACGCGCGCGGCTGGCGCTGGCGCGCGACCGCGCGCAACCCGACGTCGCCGTGGAGCCAGGCGCTGCTGTTCGCGGCGGACGAGGGGCGCCCGCGCGCGCTGCGCGTGCACCTGCCGCTCTACAACGGCGTCGAGGCCGTCGAGCTGGGCGTGGCGCCCGGCGCGTCGATAGGCCCGACGCCGCCCGACGGCGGCAGGCCGATCTGCTTCTACGGCACCTCCATCACCCAGGGCGGCTGCGCTTCACGCCCGGGCATGGCGTACCCCGCGATCCTCTCGCGCCGGCTCGGCCGGCCGGCGATCAACCTGGGTTTCTCGGGCAACGGCCGGATGGAGCCGGAGATCGCGACGCTGCTCGCCGAGCTCGATCCGGTCGCCTTCGTGCTCGACGCGCTGCCCAACGTCGAGGAGCCGCTGGTGACCGAGCGGCTCGAGCCTTTGGTGCGGATGCTGCGCGCGGCGCGGCCGGCGACGCCGATCGTGCTGGTCGGCAACGTCGCCTACGGCGACAGCGAGCTGGTGGCGGCGAAGGCGCGGCGCTGCGCCGACAGCAACGCCGCCATGGCCCGCGCCTGCGCGCGTCTCGCGGCGGCCGGCATCGGCGGGCTCACCGTCGTCCCAGGCGAGCGTCTGCTCGCGGGCGATGGCGAGGACACCGTCGATGGCGTGCACCCGACGGACCTCGGCTTCGCGCGCATCGCCGACGCGCTCGAGGCGCCGCTGCGCCAGGCGCTGCGCGACATCAGCGGGTGACGACGGCGGCGTACGACCCGGCCCTGCGCCGCGTCACCAGGCGGCGGGCTCGGCGTCGAGCCGCTGCACCCAGCGGATCGTGCCCCCGAGGTTGCGGTCGAGCGACTGACCGATGCCATCGCCATCCATCGACGCGTTGAACGGCCGCCAGCGGTAGTGCTCGCGCGCGCGCTCGCCGCCGCCGTGGTTGTTGTACAGACCGTAGGTGTCGCCGCAGGAGGCGCTCCACTCGATCACGTACCACATCCGCCGGTCCTGCTGCGCGACGTCGGCGAAGGCGGCCGCGTCGCCGAACTGGCCCTGCGCGCCAGCGGCCTCGACCTCGCTCCAGTCGCGGAAGCCCTGGGTGGCGCCGGCGCCGCAGGTGACGAGGAAGCGCGCCGGCGCCAGGCGCAGCAGGCGGAACCAGCTGCGACCGGCGCTGACGGTCACGGGCTCGAGGTCGCCCTCCTGCCAGCCGGCGGGGTCGGCCGCGGCGGGGACCGGATCGGGGCGGCGCAGGTACGGCATGCCGAAGTCCGGCGAGGTCGGATCCTGGACGATCGGGTTGCGCGCGGCGATCGGCAGGATCGCGGACGGCGGCCGGTGCAGGCGATGGACCGGCGCGCGCATCACGCCGCCGATGTTCGGCCAGACGTCGGCATCGCGGCGGTAGACCCGATCGCCCCAGCGATCCAGCGGATGGTCGTTCTCGGGGCGTGCGGGGTCGCGGTCGCCGAGCGTCTTCGGCCCGGGCGCGCCGTCGCGGACGTCGATCCAGCCGCAGCACTCCTCGTGCTCGGGCGTCGCCGGGTCGTCCCAGCCGATGCGCGCGGTCTCCTGCACGTACTGGCAGGCGGCGACCAGCATGATCCGCGCCTGGGCGTCGGCGACGATCTCGCGCGCCTCGTCGGCGTCGGTGCGCATGCGCGCCAGGAACGCGACGGCGAGCGACATCAGGATCGCCGCCAGGCCGGCGACGGCGATCAGCACGGTGCCGTGACGGGCGCTCATCGCAGGTCCAGCCGCACGCGCGCGCGCTCGTCGATCCGGCCGCCATCGAGGTCGAGCGCGTGGTCCGGCGAGGAGGGATCCTCCGCCAGGCGGCGCTGCTGCCGCGCGCCGCGCAGGGTGGTGGTGGCGACCGAGAAGCTCAGCTCGCGCGTCGCGCCGTCGAGCGGCGAGGTCCAGCGCACGCGGCACGAGGCGATGTGCCGCCGCCAGGCGATCATCCGCGTCACGCTGGTCGCGATCCGCGGCCAGTGGCTGGGGCGCAGCGGCATGAGCTCCGCCGAGGCCATGGTCGCGCGCTGGAAGTCGCCGATGTGCGTGGTCGTCGCGTACTGCCCGACCGGCTGGTAGCCGTGGTTCGCGGCGATCAGCCGCGCCAGCGGCTCGGTCGCGAGCGTCGTGCCGGGCGTGCCCGGCGCGATCGCGTAGGCGGTATTGTTGGTGTGCCCGAACAGGGTGCGCGGGAACAGGCAGCCGCCTTCCTCGGAGGTGAAGCGGAAGGCATACGGGCGGTCGTAGCCCGCGTAGCCGCACCATTCGCGCGCCCAGCCCTGGTCGGTGCCGTCGCGCGCGCGCCGCGGCGGCGCGCCCCACAGGGTCGCCGACGGCAGGTAGTCGCAGACGCCGTAGTAGCCGAGCGCGTCGCGCACGCCGTCGAGCTGCGCCGGTAGCCAGCGGTGCGTCGGCTCGGCGGCGCCGAACGCGTCGCCGTCGGTGAACTCGACCGCGTCGTCCTGGTGCGCGAACAGCTCGTAGTGGCCGAACCAGGTCTTCTCCTGCTCGGCAGGCGGCTTGTAGCGCTCGATGAGGTTGCCGCGGAACCAGGTGCGCGGGTCGTTCGCCGCCCACGCGTCGTCCGCGTCCCACCCGCCATCGTTCTCGCGATCGCCGTCGTCGCGTCCCGAGGGCGGCCATACCGCGCGCATCGGCGCGAACGGCAGGCCGCGTCCGCCGGCGTCGGCGCGCAGCCGGCGGCGCGCCGGCGAGGTGGCGCTGCGGTCGTCGATGTCGTCCCAGAAATCGGCGCTGCGCATCGCCTCGGCGTAGCCGGCCCGCGCCAGGCGGTTCTCCAGCGCCAGGCGCTCGGCCTGCGCCGTGGCCTGCGCGGCGACGCGCAGCGTGGTCGCCGCCGCGACCAGGATCATCGCGCCGAGCGGCAGCGCGATGAGGAGCTCGATCAGGGTGAGGGCGCGGCGCATGGCGTGCTCGGGGTGACGGCGGTTCGCGGGCGCGGTCAGCGCAGGGTCAGGGGCAGGCGCGGATCGTAGACGTTGAAGCGCGCGACCGACGAGGCGCGCAGCCGTGTCGACGCCGGCACCGGCCCGCGATCGAGCCGGCCGTTGCAGTTGCGGTCGGCGCCGTGGATGCCGGAGAAGATCGCCTTCGCTTGGGGCGTGCGCCCCTGGTCGCGGCGTCCCGGCGCCTCGTCCAGCCACTGCTGGGTGCCGAGCCGCAGGGCTTCGACCGGCGCGCCATCGGGCAGGTGCGCGACCGTCTCGGTGAACACCAGGGTCTTCTCCGGATTGCGGAAGGCGAACTGGCGCCAGTCGCGGAACGGCGTCATCTCCATCGCCCACGGCAGGGTCATGCCGGCGCGGTCGGGCGTGCTCAACGGGTAGCGGCTGGCGTCCACCGGCGCGCTCGGCGCGGTCTCGGCGTCGACGTAGGACTGCCAATCGACCGACCAGAACACCAGCTCGCGCGCGCGCTCGCAGGCCGCGAAGCGGTCGGCGAGGGTGAAGCGCGCGGTGTCGCCCCACAGCGATTCGCCTGGCGCACCGCGCCACCAGCGCCACGCCGGCCTGGTCGACGGGATCGCGTCGTCCATGTACGAGAACGACCGGCCGATGCCGACGATGTCGCGCGCGGCGACCGGGCGCCACTGCTCGGCGTCGATCGCCGTGCCCGTGATCCTGCCGGTCAGCGTCGGCGCGAACGGATCCCACTGCAGCAGGGGATGGTCGAGGAAGATCATCCGGTTCGCCGGCCGGGGCGCGCGCCAGTCGTACGGGAAACGCGCGGCGAACGCGGTGGCGAGGGTCAGGCAGGATTCGTGCACCGCCTGGATCCGCCCGGTCGTCCAGGTCACCGGCAGCGAGGTCGTGCCGTCGTGCGTCAGCGGCGCGATCGGCACCCCGCCGTCGAGGGCGACCCGCGTGTGCCAGCGCGTCAGGCAGGTCGCCGCGTGCGCGACGAAGCGCAGCGCCTGCACCTGCCGCCATGGCTCGTGGCCGGGCATGAAGTCGATGATCGCGGTCGTCCCGTCGTAGAGCTCGACCGGCAGCCCCTTGCGCGCCGCGTACCACAGCGCCGCCTGGCAATAGCGCAGCGCGGCGTCGCGGTCGAGGCGCTGGACGTAGTCGGCGTAGCCGTGGATCACGCCGGCGA
>DASPLE010000024.1:0-12731 GCA_035627695.1 Planctomycetota bacterium | reverse complement strand
GTATCCGCTGCACTGGGGGGGCGACAACAGCCCGCAGTGGTCGAACCTGGTGCCGCAGATCACCGGAGGCCTGTCCTTCGGCCTCTCCGGTTTCCAGTTCTGGAGCCAGGACATCGGTGGTTTCCTTGGGCACACCGGCGATGCGATGCTCGTGCGCTGGATGCAGATCGGCATGTTCATCTCGCACTGCCGCATCCACGGCGGGGGCGATCGCGAGGTCTACAAGTTCCCGCCGGACGTCATGCGCCACTGCCGCGACTTCATCCAGCTGCGCTATCGCCTGATGCCATACGTGTACGGCCAGGCGGCGAAGTGCCTGCGGCTCTCGCTGCCGATGCTGCGCGCGCTGGTCATCGACCACCAGCACGACCCGAGCACGTGGCGCATCGACGACCAGTGGCTGTTCGGTGACGACCTCCTGGTCGCGCCGATCTTCGACGTCAGCGACCGGCGCCGTGCCTACCTGCCAGCGGGCAGATGGGTCGACTGGTGGACGCGCGCCGGCGTCCTGGGGGGCCGGTGGATCGACGTGCACGCACCGATCGACCGCATCCCGCTGTGGATCCGTGAAGGCGCGGTCGTCCCGCTCGGCCCGGTGCTGCCCTACGTCGACGCGCGTCCGACCACGGCGATCGAGCTGGTGCTCGCGCCATTCACCGGAGATGGCGAGACCGTCGTCCAGGTGCCGGTCCACGACCACGAGTTCACGGTGACCTACCGCGCCATCGCCGGCCGCCATGTCGTCGACGTCGGGCCGACACCGGTCGCCGTGGCCGTCATCGCGGCGTGCGGCGCGACGGTCGAGCTGCGCCGCGGCTGAATGGCTGGTGAGAGCGGCCGGCGGCGCCCTCGCCGCGGTCATCCCAGGCGGCCGTAAGCTTCCATCGGCGCGCGCGAGCGCCGGGCCGCGATCGCGGCGCTGGCCGGCAGCGCGTCGAGGCTGACCCGGATCATGCGTTCGACCGGCGCGTCGGCCTCGATCAGCACGTCCCCGCTGTCGTTCCGCCCACCGTAGCGCAGCCCGGGGATGTCGGGCGCCCCCGCTAATGATTCCGGCCACAGCACGTGCGTCGCGTCCTGGTGGACGATCGCCTCGATGACGGCGTCGCGTCCGGGCGCGACCCGGATCCAGCGCTCGGCGGGCCAGACGTCGAGGTTCGCCCACGCCGTCGCCAACGCGTCGTCGATCGGATCGTTGGTCAGCAGCACGAACGCGGGGTAGTCGCACGCGTGCGAGCGCGGTCGCGGACGGACGGCGTAGAAGGCGGCGACCGCCGCAGCGATCGCATATCCCCCGTCGAGGATCGCGTCTTCGCCGCGCGGCGAGACGATCGCCAGCCGGGATGCGATGCCGAGTCGCGGCAGGACCTGCGCGACATCGGCGCTCTCTCCGCCGTGGACGCAGCGCAGGTGTGAAGGCCGAATGTCACGGGTGGTGTGCATCTCATCTCCGGCGTGGAGCGCCCTGCCGACCTGGCCGCTTCCGCCGCGACGCCGCTGCCGCGCGCGGGTTCGACGCCAATGGCCATCCGGTTCACGTGCGACGCCGCGCTATCGTCTGCATCGCGATGCCGCGAGGTACTACAATAACGTATCGACCTCCAGCGACTCGCCGGGAACCGGCCGACGCGCTCTTGGTTCGCAACCGCGATGAAGCCCGCCAGTGCGCGTGCCTCAACTGATAGAAGCGTGCAGGAACGCGCTCGACAGCAGCGACGCGTCGGTGATCGACGCACGCCCGCGTGGACTTCCACGTCCGCGCCGGCGATGGGTTGGGAAGCTGCAACGCCCTTTGCCCTCACCGCCGAAGTGCGGTGGTGAAGACCGGCATCTGCCACGCAGGATCGGTCATCAGGACACCGCAACCGTCGCCGTAGCCGAATCCATGGCGCTCATTCGCCTCGATGATGCCTTGTCCGACGATCATGATCCTGCCCGACGCATCCCAGTGACGCCGCATACCAGGCCACGGCAGACCAGCTGCCTTTCGAGTTTTCCTGATGCCGTGGCCGCGCACCGCCGGAGCGGCGTCGCCTCGTGGGCGGTCATGCACGACCCGCGCACATGTTGCAGATGTGTTCGAGCGCTGCGGCACCAAATGACCCGCGCTGACCCGCTCTTGGCTTCACCTTGTCGAGGTCGTCCCTCGATAAGGGCGGCAGCTGCGACTCGCGAGCGGATGAGACGGCTTCGCGGACATCTCCGCACTGCGGTACCGTCGCGGGTCGGCGACCAAGGCGATACGGTGGTACAATCTCGGGCTCGGAGCGCCCGCGATGCACCGTCGCATCGCAGGGAGCGATGCGGCTATGCGTAACGCCTGCATGAATACGACCATGGAGAGGGAGTCGCGAGTGACGACGTCCAAGCGCGCGGCGCGTCATCCCGACGCACGTCGCTGGTCCACGTTGTCCATCGCCGCGCTCGCCATCGTGCTGGCCAGTCCGGGGTCCGCGGTCGCCGTCGATGTCACCTGGACTGGTTCCGGCGGCGACGCCGCCTGGAGCACCGCCGCCAACTGGGACCTCGGTGTGCCGGGCGCGGCGGACACCGCGGTGTTCGCGGGAGCGGCGGCGCCGGTGCTGACCGCTCCTGCCACCGTCGCCGGGGTGCGCATCGCGATCGCGGGCTCGGTCAGCGCCAGCGGTGCGTCAGCGCTGACGATCGGCGCGGCGGGCCTCCAGATCGTCGCCGGCAACGGCAGCGCGCACACGTTCGCGTGCCCGATCGCGCTCGGCGCCGGCCAGGCCTGGACGCATGCCGGCACCGGCGCGCTGACCATCGCCGCGGCGGTCAGCGGCACCCAGGCGCTCGCGCTGGACGGTTCCGGGACGACGGTGCTGTCGGCCGCCAGCACGCGCAGCGGCTCGCTGACGGTGTCGTCGGGCGTCGTGGCGCTGACCGATCCGTCGGCGACCGGCGCGTCGGCGCTGACGCTCGCGCTGAGCGGCGGTGTCATCGAGGTGCGCGACATCACCTGGACGCGGGCCCTGGCGTGGAGCGCCGGCACGCTGCGCGGGGTGGGCGCCAACGCGCGGATCAACGGCACGGCGACGATCGCCGCCGCGGCGAGCGTCGCCTACGAGGCTCCGGGGGCCGGCGATGTGCTGCGCGTCGGCGACACCACGGGCGACATCGCCGGTGGTTCTGGCGCCACCATCCAGGTGACGGGTGCCGGCACGGTGACCTCTGAGGTCAGCGCGACCTACAGCGGACGCTGGGTCATCGATGGGCCGATCCT
Organism: Planctomycetota bacterium; assembly: GCA_035627695.1. Lineage (GTDB taxonomy): Bacteria > Planctomycetota > UBA11346 > UBA11346 > UBA11346 > DASPLE01. The sequence continues at coordinate 9,490 of DASPLE010000024.1, read as the reverse complement.
TGACCTCGGCCACGCGACGGGGCTTGGCAGCAATGTCGCCACCGATGCGGTCCGCCTGGTCTCCGGAACCCTGAAGCTCAGGCCCGCGGGCAGCGTGGCGAACGGCATCCGGCTCGAAGGCGGCACGGTCGGTGCCGCCAGCGGCAACAGGACCTTGAGCGGTCCGGTGACCATCGCGGGGGACACCACGGTGGTGCTGCACGACCTGAACACGGCGACGCCACGGACGATCACCCTGTCGGGCTCCCTGGCAGGTGCCGGTACGCTGCGCGTCGCATGCTCCGACCCGGCATTCGCGACATGGGTGGCGCTCCAAGGCTCCGATGGGGGATTCACCGGCGAGATCGTGATCGGTGCAGGCGGCAACGCCCGTCTGCTCGTCGCGACGCTGCTCGCGAACGCCTCGGTGGTGGTCGGCGCCGGCGGCCGCTTCACCTCGGCGATCGCCCACGCGCACCTCGACGGCCTCGACGTCCGCGCTGGCGGGGAATGGTACCTCTCAGCGGACAATGCGCTGGCGAGTGGCGCCGTGCCGCCCTCGCTGGCGGTCGCCGGGCGGATGACGCTGGGCGCGCATATCGGTGCCGACTACGCGGGCATCCGCCTCGCGGACGGGGCCGAGGTCGGCGCCGCTGCCGGGTACATCTGGGCCAGCCCGCTGGAAGTGTTGGGAACGGTGCGGCTCGCCGGCACGTTCACCTGCTCGGGCGTGATCTCGGGCACCGGCGGGCTCGACAAGGTCGGCGTCGGCACCGTGCTCCTGTCCGGCGTGAACACGTACGCCGGCGACACCGACGTCAGCGCCGGCCGTTTGACCGCCAACTCGACGTCCGCGCTGGGGGCCACCGCCGCGGGAACCAGCGTGGCGAGCGGCGCGACCCTGAACGCCAATCCGTCAGGCGGTGGCGACTTCTACGAACCGCTCGCGATCGCCGGCGATGGCGACACCGGCGTCGGCGCCCTGATCCTGAACGCGTCGGTCGTCACCTGGCGCGGCGCCGTCGCCCTGACGGCGGACGCTTCGGTCAGTGGCGCGGGATTCTCGACGAACGCCATCTACGGCATTGTCTCGGGGCCGCACGGCCTGACCAAGCGGGGGACCGGCGGAATGACCCTCTACGGCGCCAACACCTATACGGGTCTGACCACGGTGCTGACCGGATCGCTCGCGCTGGCCGCGAACGGCGCGCTGGGCGATCCGGCCGCCGGGACGATCGTCTCCGCTGGAGCGATCCTGACCCTCGATACCGTGACGATCGCCGACGAGGCGCTGTCCATCGCGGGGTCGATCAACATGCGCAGTGGAACCTCGACCTGGAGCGGTCCGGTCACGCTGACAGGCGACATCCTGGTCTACGGCAATGCGAACCTCGTGGTCAGCGGCGGCATGGAGGGCGCATTCGGCATCACCAAGCAAGGTGCTGGTGATGTGATCCTGTCCGGCGCGAACTCATTCACCGGGCCGGTCCAGATCGACGCGGGCACCGTCACGGCCACCACGCCGACGGCGCTGGGCACGACCGCGGCGGTGACCTCGGTCGCTTCTGGCGCGCGTCTCCGGGTAGCGGGCGCCGTAACCATCGCCGAGCCCTTGCGCATCGCCGGCGTCGGGCCGTCGACGGTCGGCGCGCTCTGGTGCACCACTGGGCCCGCTACGTGGTCAGGAGCCATCGAAATGATGGCGGATGCGGCGATCGGCTGCGAGGCGCTCACGTCCCTGACCATCAGCGGCGTGGTCTCTGGCGCGTACCAGCTGCGCAAGGTCCGTCCCGGCGAGGTCGTCCTGGCGTCGGCCAACACCTACGGCGGGTCGACGCTGGTTTCAGGCGGCAAGCTGACGCTGAGCCATTCGGGCGCGCTCGGTGCCGTACCAGGGGTCAGCGTGGCGAGCGTGGCGTGCCTCCACCTGAACAGCGTGGCCGTCGCCGGATCGCTGGCGCTGGCGGGCGAGACGCACGTCGACGGCTCGCTGAACGCTACGGGCTCGTCGCAATGGACGGGATCCGTCGACCTGACCGCCGCCAGCACCGTGCGCGGCAGCGGTGCGCTCGTGCTGTCGGGAGATGTGTCGGGCGCGGGCAGGCTCGCCACCGCGATCACCGGCGGCCTGACGCTCAGCGGCAACAACACCTACAGCGGGGAGACCTGGATCCTGTCAGGCGGCACCCTCACCGTCGCGTCGGCAACGGCGCTCGGCGCGACGGGCTCGGGCACGCGTGCGGAGGACGGCGGCACGCTGGTGCTCGCCGGCGTCGCCGTGGCCGAGCCGCTCGCGCTCATCGGCGCCGGCGTCGCCGGGCGTGGCGCGCTCGTCGGCACCGGCACCGCGTCGTGCTCCGCCGACGTGGCGCTGGAATCGACCGGCGCCGTGATCTCGATCGAGTCCGGCGAGACGACGCTCACCGGCGTCGTCTCCGGTGCGGCGCTGACCAAGCAGGGGGCCGCGCCGCTGGCGCTGGCCGGCGCCAACACCTGGACCGGCGCGCTGCGCATCGACGCGGGCAGCTTGCGCGTCGGGACCGGCGCGGCGATCCCCGACGGCTGCGCGGTCACTTTCGACGATGTCGCCGGCGCCGAGCTCGATCTCGACGATGGCACCGAGACGATCGGCTCGCTCGCCGGCGGCGGGCCGGCGGGCGGCGACGTCGCGCTGGGCGCGGGCGAGCTGACGGTCGGCGCCGACGACACCTCGAGCACCTACGCCGGGGCGCTCGGCGGCACCGGCATCCTGCGCAAGATCGGCGCCGGCACGCTGACGCTGTCCGGCGCCAGTCCCCTCGCGGGCACGTTGGCGATCGACGCGGGCGGGCTCGCGGCGGATGGAAACCTCGCCAGCGCCGCGGTGACACTGACGGATGGCATGCTGTCCGGATCCGGCACCGTCGGCGAGATCGACGCCGTGGGCGGGACCATCCGCCCGGGCAGCGCCGCGCTGGTCGGCCAGCTGCAGGCGGCCGCCCTGCGCACCGCGGGCGCGTCGGGAGTGACCATCGCGATCCGGGTGCAATCGACGATCGCGTACGACGCGATCGCGCTGGGCGCGGGAGCGCTCGACCTCGCGAGCTCCGACGATCGCCTCGAGATCGACTGGGGCGACCCCTTGGGGCCGGTCACGATCGGCGGTGTTGTCACATTCACCGGCCTGGCGATCGGGCCCTTCGAACGCGTGCAGACCGCGAACCTTCGTGCCCGTCAGGTCCTGATCGTGGTGGATCAACGGCCCGGCACGCTGGATCTCGACCTTCGGCATCGCGTCGGCGGTGCCGGTGGAGGGCTCCCCGTATTCTGAGGCGGAGCGGGCCTGCTGCCCTCGCCGAGAGTTCGCGCGGTCGTCAGTGATGCGATGCATGCTGGGTGTGCGCACGCGCAGGTCCTGCTCGGTGGTGTTCGGAAACGCGCTCCGCGACTCTGACGGGATCCTGGACGCCGTATCATCGCGAGCAAGCGGTGATGGAATTTACAGTAACTATCGCGCTTCGATTCGGCTATCAGCCTGTGGATGCTCTCGATCGGCGCCATCCCGCACGCGTCCGCCCCGCTTGATCGGCATGCGCATCGATACTCGATGCGCATGCCAATCACGACGCCGGAAGGACGGCCTGGTGATGTCCTCGAGCAGCTGCCCGACTACGCCTTGGCGGCGGTCGACGCGGGCATCGCGAGCGGAGCCGTGGACCGCAGCGCGTGTACCTGCTCGGCCACAGTTTCGGCGGTTATGCGGTCCAGGGACTCGTGATGCAGACGGATCGCTTCACCGCCGCCGCGTCGATCTCCGGGTATTGCAATCTGGTCAGCTTGTATGGCCAACTGCGTCCCAGTTATCGCTTCATGCCGGATGCGCACGGGGACCTGTTCATGCAGGGCTACATCGAACCGCTCAGGCGCGCATGGGGGCACCGCTCTGGCACGTACTCGGCGTCGGCGCCAGCGGCGAACGTCATCACGCCGTCGGCACCGCGCACGGCACCTGCGCGCCGGCGCGTGTCACGACGACCGGGTCGCGCGCACGCAGAAGAGGATGGACGCGTACCGCGCGGTGACGCGCGAGTTCGCCGACGGCGAGCGATCAAGCCCAACCTCGGCGACAACGAGCGCATGGTCGACGAGCTGCTCGATGCCCAGCGCGACGGCCTTCCCGCCGCGTGGTACGCCAACGCCTCGGCCAAGGCGGCCGCGACAGCGAGATAGGGGCGCCACCTCGGGCTGCGCGCTCGGGTGCCTAGCCTCAGATCCCGCCAGGACGGAGCAGAGGGCGGAGGTCGAGCGATGGCGCCAGGCGGCGAGCCGGTCCGTCGCTCAGGCCTCGACCGGCTCGACGCCCGCACCGAGCGCCATCTGCACGAGCGCCTGATAGGCGGTGTCGCCCCGAGCATCCTTCCACGCGCCGCGTCGCCGCACGTCGGCCAACGTCCGCCGCGCGCCGTCGACGAACCGCACCTGGCAATGGAACGATGGCACATCGCGCCGTGCGCGACCGGTGTCATAGGCGCCGTGGAAGCGCGAGATCTCGGCGAGGAAATGGAAGCGCCCGCGCGCCTGCGCCACCAGCCAGTCGGCCGGCATGGACACTAGACGCGGCCGCACGCCGAGGGCTTCGCCGACCTGGCGGTAGTAGTCGCGCCAGGTGAAGACCTCCTCGCGCACCGCGTTGTAGGCCCGGCCATAGGTCGCCGGGTTCAGGCAGGAGCCCGCGAAGAACGCGCCGCAGTCGTCGCGATGCGTCGCCTGCCACAGTCCGATCGCGGAATCGGCGCAGAGCACCGGCTCGCGGCGCGCGATCCGGTCCCAGGCCACCGGATCGAACTCGAGCTGGTCGATGAGCGGTGAGCCTTCGCCGTAGGTGTGGCTCGGTCGGACGATGGTGCAGGCGAAGGCGCCGTCGGCGTGCGCGCGCATGAAACGACGTTCGCAGGCGAGCTTGTCGCGGCCGTAGCCGCTGATCGGCTCCTGGCGGAAGTCCTCGTCGATCAGCACGCCCGACGGGATCTTGACGCCATAGGTGCAGACCGTCGAGCAGAAGATGAACTGCTGGCATCGCCCGCTGAACGCGCGCACCGACGCGTCGGCCTGGGCCGGCGTGAAGCAGATCATGTCGATGACCACGTCCCAGGTGCGATGCGAGACGGCGGCGACGAACTCGTCGACGCGCTCGCGATCCCCGGTGATGACCTGGACGTCCACCGGCAGGTCGTGCGCTCGTCTGCCGCGGTTGAAGATCGTCACCTCGGCGCCACGCGCGCGCAGCGCCGTCACGATGCCGACGCTGATCAGACCCGAACCGCCGATGATGAGGACGCGCATGGGCGGCATGGTGCGTGCGTGCCGGCGCGTTCCACGAGCGCCTACCGATCGCGTTCCGCCTGCAGCGGCGAGGCGTTCGCCCGCGCCAGCCTCGTCGCCGAGACCGACCAGGTAGATCGCCTCGTTGCCGGAACCGCTGATCGAGGGGCGGTGTCGGCGCTGCGGCGAGCGGCGCGCGTTCGCCGCGCCGGCAGGGCGGGCGACAACCGGACGATTTCCTCCAGCGCTGCGCGCTCCGGGTGGAGCGCCTGGTCTCGGGGGTCGTCGCGGGCGTGGTCGCGCGAGCGGGTTCACGGCTGACCCCGGCGCGTGGGCGCCCCGTGGCGCTGCCGCCACGGCACGTGCGCGGGCCGATGTCTCAGGTCTCGAGTGGTACTCGGGATGCGAGCGACGGCGTCCATGCCGGTCGGTCGGCGGGCGGCATCGACCATGTGCGCCGATGCGGTGAGCCATGTGCCCGGGTGTCCGGGGCGGGTGCCACGCGCGCGTCACTGTAGTGTAATTTACAGTAACAAATCTACTTCTACCCACACCCTGCATCCGGATGATGCTCCATGCCACGCGCCATCGTGCTCGCCACCGCCGCCTCCTGGGAGCGATCGCGACGGTAGGAGTTCGAACCTCGCGCCTGTTCGCAACGCGCCTCCTTCGCAAACTGCCTCGCCGGGCCCGACGCGTGTACGACGTCAATCCGCCGGCTGCAAACCTCCTCCGCCAGGATCCATTGATGAGATACCGCTCAACCCTCCGCTTAACCGCAGCCGTCGCCTGCCTCGCCATGCTGCCGACCCTCCTCGGCGCGGTCGACCTCGATGTGAGGGCCAGCGTGCCGCTGACGACCGCGTACCCCGACTACATGCTCAGCGAGATCTACATCGCCGCGGATCCGGCGAGCGACGATAGGATCATCGCCACCGCGAACCGCTCCCGCGGCGACAGCGCCGCGCCCGAATCGCGTCCGCTCGTTTTCGTGTCGGACGATGGCGGGGCGCAGTGGACCACGAAGACGTTCCTCCTCGGCGAGCCCGGAGCCAGCAACGCGACCGGCGACCCGATGGTCTACTGGACTCCCGAAGGACGGGCGCTGTTCAGCGGCTTCAATCCCGTGCAGACCATCTTCCACACCAGCGACGACAAGGGATCGACCTGGACCCGCGCCGCCGCTCCCAAGGTCGGCGACCACATCCGCCTCGCCGTCGACCCCCGCCCGAGCAGCCGACGCGTGTACGGGATCTTCAGCGACAATGGTGGCTCCACGCACCGCCTAAGGGTCGGCCGGTCCGACGATGGCGGCGCCACCTGGGGCGCCTTCGCGACCGTTCCAGGAATCGGCGACGCGAACCACTGGGTGCTGAACATGAACAAGGCGGTCGTGCTCTCCGATGGCACGTGCGTCATCCCGTACCGGGAGTGGGACCTGACGGTGCCCGCGTCCCTCGAGGGGACCGTCGATCTGAAGATCACCACGACCACCGACGGGACGGCCTTCAGCGCGCCCACCAAGGCCGCCACCATTCCCTATCCACACGATCCCGCGGTGTCCGTGTCGGCGCAGAAACGCACCTTCCAGGAGGGTTTCTACAGCCCCGCGGATCCGGCGAGCAGCCCGCGGGTGCGCCATGGCGTCGCCAGCAATCCGGTCCTCGCGGTCGCGCCTGACGGGCCATGGAAGGACCGGCTGTACCTGACGTGGGAGGCCAGCGAAAGCGTGACGTCGGCGACAGGACGCCTCCGCACACGCGTCTGGCTGACGTATTCCGATGACCGCGGGGCTTCGTGGAGCACTCCCGCCCGCATCGAGGCCTCGCCGCCCATGGCCAGCCGTCAAGGGCGTCCGGACGTCGCCGTCAGCGCCGACGGCACGGTGCTGGTCGTCTGGGTCGACACCCGCGGCCATGTCGAGAGCGATCCGACCGGTGAGAACCCGGGAGAGCCATTCCGATTCACGATGATGGCGGCGGCGTCGGTCGACGGTGGCGTGACCTTCGGCGTGCCGCAGGCGGTATCGGATGCGGTGTCGCAACCGGATTTCTGGAATGAATTCACCTATCGCTACAACTGGGACGAGGGCTGGGGGCACTTCGGCGATGAGACCGGCTTCGTCGATGGCGGACGTGGCACGGTGTTCCACGCGGCCTGGCCCGATGCGCGCACCGTCGCCTTGGCCCAGGTGCGCTACGCGCGGGTGCGGGTCGTCGCTCCGACCGGCTTCAACGCCGAGCCCGGCACGGGCGGCATCGTGCTCTCCTGGAACGACAACAGCAGCGACGAGATCGGTTTCCGCATCGAGCGCCGCGTGTCGGGCGGTGCTTGGGAGGTCAAGGCGACCACGGCCGCCGAGGCCACCTCGTGGACCGACACGACGGCGGCCCAGGGCGTGACCTACACCTACCGGGTGGTGACGTTGCGCTCGATCGGCACGGCGACCTCGCGCGAACGCAGCGCGTCCCTGTCGGCATCCTCCCGCACGATCATCGCGCCCACGCCCGTGCCCACCGACCTCCAGGGATCCTACATCCCGGTCTTCTTCGAGAGCGGGATGCGCTGCGCGGTGGTGTATGACGATTCGCTCTTCCAGGCGGCAGGTCCCTGCCGGATCACCTCGTTGGCCTTCCGTGCGCGGGAGGCGAGCGCCGTGGACATCGCCCAGTTGCGGATCGTCATGGGCATCGCGGCGAGCACGAGCCATCCGGACGACATCCCGCAGGACTCCGGCAACGACACGCCGTTCGCGGGCATCATCGGCAGCCGTTCGACGACGGTGTACAACGGCGCATTCCATGCGACGTCGCGGGGCGACGGGAGCTTCGACGTGGTGATGACGCTGGCGACTCCCTTCGACTACGATCCGCAATGGGGGAATCTGGTCGTCGAATTCACCGGTAGCGGCACCGGGACGCGCCGGCTGGTGGACCTCAATTATACCACGGTGCGAGATGGTGCCGGGACGTGCTCCAGGCTCTCGACGACCGAGGCCGATGGGTTCTGGTCGCAGTACACCGCCCCGATAACCCGGTTCACCACCATCGCCATCCCGACGACGAATCAGCCGCCGCAGGTCTCGGCGGGGCCCGACCGATCCGTGACGCTACCAGCGACGGCGGCGCTGGCGGGCTCGGCCAGCGACGACGGACTGCCGAACAACACGCTGACTACGACCTGGAGCAAGGTCTCGGGTCCGGGAACGGTATCCTTTTCAGCACCGTCCTCGCCGACCAGCAACGCCTCCTTTTCGGTCGCCGGCACCTACGTCCTGCGCCTGACCGCCAGCGACGGCTCCGCGAGCGCCTCCGACGACACCAGCGTAGTCGTCACGCCTGCCGCAACGATGCCCGCGATCACCACCCAGCCGGCCGACCGCAGCGTCGTCGCGCCCACCACCGCGACTTTCACCGTCGCCGCCAGCGGCAGCCCGGCGCCGACGTACCAGTGGCAGTCGGCGCCGCCGGGGTCGTCGACCTTCGGCGCCATCAGCGGGGCCACCGCCGCCAGCTACACCACCGGGGCGACCAGCGCGGCGATGAGTGGCACGCGCTACCGCTGCATCGCCACTAACAGCGCCGGCAGCGCGACCTCCAGCGCCGCGACCCTCACCATGAGCCCCGTCACCGGGGGCGGCGCCACCGGGACGACCGGCACCGGTTCGACCGGTGGCGCCAGCGGCTCGACGACCGGCGCAGGCGATGTCGGCTGCGGTAGGGGCGGTGGCGTGGCCGCTGCAGTCGGACTCGGCCTGATGCTGGCGTTGAACCTGCGGCGCAGCCGTGGCTGAAGTCCGCTTGGCGCGTCTCTGCCAGGCGCGACCGAGACGGCGCCTCGCGATCCATGAACTCGCTCGTAGGCGAGACGTCGATCGCGAATGCACGGCTCTGCTCGCGCACGGCGTCGTGGATCCACTGCCGTCGGTGGTCCCATCGGTCGCCACAGAGGAAGCTCCGTCGAACGCAGCGGCTGACGAGGTGGTAGGCGCCGGGGCTCGGGATTGGTCGATGAGGTGGGGTCGAGCGATCGACATCGGGGTGATCGTCGTTGGCGCGGACCCGGTCAATCTTGGACGTGATGCGATTCGGATGAGCGGGTGCGCGTGTGTGAGATCGGTGCCTGTCCCGTCATCTCCGGCTCATCTCCGGCTCATCTCCGGCTCATCTCCGTCATCTCCGTCATCTCCGTCATCTCCGTCATCTCCGTC
>DASPLE010000023.1:0-28444 GCA_035627695.1 Planctomycetota bacterium | reverse complement strand
CTCGAAGCTCGAAGCTCGAAGCTCGAAGCTCGAAGCTCGAAGCGCGAAGCTCGAAGCTCGAAGCCCGTTCTGCCAAGCTTCCGCGATTCCCCTCTCCGCTCAGAGTCAGCGGATGCGTCGCGCCGCGCTCGTCGTCATCCTCCCGCTCGCTCTCGCCGCCGGCGAATACGCCGTGCCCGACCAGCCGCTGTGGCACGGCGACGAGGATCTCGGCGGGCGCATCGTCACCTGGGTCGATTGGGGCGCGGCCGGGGCGTCGCGCGCCCGCGATCCCGAGCTGATCCGCGAGGAGCGCGAGGGTCTGCGCCGCTGGCTGAAGTCGCCCGAGGTGGTCAGCCGCTACCTGCGCCTGTCGCTCCTCGCCGAAGCCAAGGAGCAGAGCCTGCTCGAGGAGCGCCTCGCCGAATGGCACGAGGAGTACACGCGGCGCGAGCAGCCGACGGCGTTCCCGCGCCAGGTCCGGCGCACGCACGACGTCGTGCCGTTGCCGGTGTGGGCCTACGGCATCCCGATGGATATCCGCCGCTCGGTGCAGGTGCTGATCTTCGACGATCGCGATCCGGCGCAGCGCGCGTGGGTCACCGCCACCGGCCGCGCGGCGCAGCTCATGACGTTCGCGTACTGCACCGGCTGGCGCTCCGGGCAGGACCGCGACGACTACTGGCACGATCGGCCGGGCGTGCCGATCAGCCCGGTGGCGACCGACCAGTTCGCGGTGTTCTACGGCGTCACCGCCTATCCGGCGCGCATCGTCTTCGGCGACGAGACCATGGACGTCGTGCAGGGGCTCGATCCATGAAACGTCTCCTCGCCGCGCTGCTCCTGACGGCGGCCTGCGCCGACGGCGCCATCGTCACGGTCGCCGTGCACGGCGTCGTGCGGCCGGGCGATCTGCCGCCCGAGGCGGCGAACTGGTTCGCGCTCAACCAGCCCGAGATCTTCCGTCGCATGGTGCTGGGCCGGGTGACGATCGCGACCGCGGTCGCCCCCGGCGCGTCGCCGGTGCACCAGGCCGAGCTCATCCCGGACGCGCGGCGCGACGGCGCCGACTGGGTCATCGACGGCTACCGCGTGCGCCGCGTCCTGCGCGGCGGCGATCAGCAGCCGGCGGTGCTCGCCGACTACGGCCGCGCGGGCGAGCCGCCGGCGCTGACCGCGGCAGCGCTCGACCTCGCGGCCTACCGCCTGCGCCGCGAGCTCGACCCGCCGGCCGCGCAGCTGATCGCGTTCGGCGACGGCTTCGTCTTCCCGACCGCGGCGGACGCGGCGGCGTTCCGCTGGACGTCGGCCACGCCGCGCCTGCCGGCGATCCTCGAAGGCACGCCGGCACCGGGGTGGTTGCGCGGCGGTGGCGTGCGCATCGCGCTCGGCGACGCCGGCGCGCTGATCCCGCTCGCCGATATCGCCGGAGCCTGGGTCCAGGTGCGCAACACCGCGACCGGCGCGTACCTCTACGTCCGCCAGCGCGCCATGACCCACGCCGATCCGGCGACCTATGATCCGGTGCGCTACGATGGCGAGCTGATCCTCGGCGGCAGCTACACGCCGGGGCCGGGGACGGTCGGCGACCTCGAGTACCAGCTCGGCGCGGCGCGCGTCACGGCGACCTTCGACATCGGCGATGGACTGCCGCTGGCCGGACTGCCGGTCGACCTCGCGATCGACCTGCCCGATGGCGTCACGCCGCAGCGCCACAGCCTGACCGCCGCGCAGTTCGCGACCGCCCGCGACAGCGAAATCGCCACCGTGCCGGCGCCGGGCGGACCGGCGATCGTCGACACCAGCCACCAGCGCGCGCCGGTGCCGGTGCTGCGTTCCGACGGCAGCGACAGCGGCGAGACCGTCGCGTTCTATCCGGACGGCGGCAGCCAGAGCACCACGCGCGTGGTCGATGACGTCCTCGGCATGCGCGACCGGGTCGGCGATGCCGACGCCGACAACGCCGATCTGCGGGTGCGCGACAACCAGGGCCGGGAGCTCGACATCGAGGACCGCGCGACCGGTCCCGGCGCGAGCGGCATGAACCTGCCGGAGGCCCTGGCCCAGGCCGATCCGCTGCGCTATGCGCCCAGCGTCAGCCCGACCGACGCGGTGACCACGGTCCCGGATCGCGACGCCGACGGCAATCCCATCGAGCGCGAGATCAGCGGCGCGTCGACGCTGGCGGCGCAGGACGAGGCGCTCAACCGGCAGGTCGATCCGCGCATCGTCGACGGCGCCGAGCTCGACCCGCAGTCCGAACCGCTGGTGGTCGACGCGCAGGGGTCGATCGGCGACGCCCGCGTCACCGAGGCGGCGCAACGCGAGCAGCTGTACCACCGCGCCGACGACGTGAACGCCGAGATGGCGAAGCACATGGAGGCGACGACCTGGCGTCGGGCGCTGCGCGACCACCACGGCGCGCTCATCTATCCGATCGATCTCGTCGACGACGACCAGATCGCGCGCTGGGGCGCGGTCAGCGCCGACACCGTCGCCGATCGGCTCGGCGCCAACATCCCGGGCGACGGCGACAACCCGGAGATCCCGGAGCCGGCCGGGTTCCCGGAGCAGTACTCGGCGGTGAACTACGCCGGGCACCCGTTCTACGACGTCGACGACGACGGCGATCTCGACCGCTTCCAGACCACCGACCCGTACGACACGGGCTACAAGAAGCTGCGCATCGGCTGGCACGTCGAGATCGGCGCCAAGAAGCTGAGCAGGTTCAGCCACGACCCGTCGGTCAACGTCATCGTCACCGGCATGAAGAAGCCGCGGCGCGACGACGAGGGCGCATGGGTCGTGGACGAGGATCTGCTCTGCCACATCGGCCACAGCCTGCGCGTGTGGAAGCGCCGCAAGTGGCGCTTCGGCTGGCACAACTACTACGCTTCGGGCCTGGTCACGCCGCTCGATCCGGTCGATCCGGACGACCGCACGCGCTACCAGTTCGCGATCCGCAACGTCGAGGCCATCGACACCGGCGACGGCGGCGGCGATGGCGGCGACGGCGCCGACCCGGCCGATCTGGTGCCCGATGTCGCCACCGCGACGGTGCGCCGCAGCGTCGACCCGGACGGCGATGGCGTCTTCGAGGAGCGCACGATCGAATACCGCGTCGAGTGGTACCCGCGCCTCGAAGGACAGCTGGTCGCCGACGATCCGCCCGACGCGGAAGGCGACTGGGTGTGGACGTGGAATCCGCCGGACTACGTCCTGCCGGCGGCGATCCCCGATCGCGCGAGCCTGCCCGCGGTGATCACCGAGACCGAGCGCTCGCCCAGCGGCCAGGCGCTGGCGACGCGCATCGCGCGGCGGCCCGTCTTGGTCGGACCCGAGGGCGCGCAGCCGTTCGATCCATCGCTGGTGCCGCTGGCGATGCCGAGCGAGAGCGAACCGCGGCCGGTGTCGAACGCCTACATGTGGGACTACCCGACCGGGCAGTCGACGGCCCAGCATCGCGCCGACGGCGTTCCGGCGGGCAGCATGCCGCAGGCCGAGGTGCGGCGTTGGCGCTTCCCGTGGAACATCGCCTTCAACGGCAACGAGCATTCGCGTCGCCGGTCGCGCCAGTCCTTCGCGCTGAACTCCGCCGACCTGCGGTACTGGCCGCAGTACCGCGGCCGGCTGCCGAAGCTGACGCACGAGGGCCTGCAGGCGGACCGCGGCGCCGAGGACATCGTCCTGCAGTGGTCGCTGACCGAGAACGCCGCCCTGGATCCGACGCCGGCCGGGGACAACCCGGCGCTGCGCGCGTGGCGCGACGGCGAACCGCTGTTCATCCGCGACGGCTGGCAGCGCGGCATGCCGTGGTACTCGCCCGGGCGCGCGCCGTACCACGTCTTCGACTGGGACTCGCGCACCGACCTCTACGGGCCGAACCCGCGCGCCATCGGCGACGCCCGGCTCGAGTCGGGCATGCGCGTGCTCGACATCACCGCCGGCGCGGCGAACGAGTACGTCTTCCGCGGCCGCAAGCACGTGACGCGCACGATCGAGGAGCAGTACCGCCTGCTCTACCGCATGTGGCATTACCACTTCACCGGCCGCGAATATCCCAGCCTGCCCGGGCAGCTCTGCCTGCCGTCGCTGTGCATCCCGCAGCGATTCGACAACTGGGACCTCGCCAGCGAGCCGCTCAACACGGCGCGCATCCGCGAGACCTCGACCGTGCGCAACCGCGGCGAGGACGGGATCGCCGCCAACGAGCAGGACGAGATCGAGATCATCGGCGAGATGATGGCCGAGATGGCCGGCGGCGACGACGAGCGCACGCGCAAGGCGACCGAGCGGCGCTCGCGCCTGATGCGCGAGCAGGTCTTCCTGTTCTCCGCCGCGCGCGGTCGCGAATGGGAACTGGCGATGGCGCGGCGCATGCCGGCGACCGTGCGCCTGGTCTGCGTCGAATACGACAGCAAGGACGACGTGCGGGCGATCCTCGGCCAGGACGGGCACAACGTGGTCTTCCCGGAGACGCGAACCTACTCCGTGACCGACGCGTTCGGCGTCAAGACCGAGACCACCGTCTCGAACGAGATCGACGTCCTGCGCGGCCTGTCGCTCGACTGGTTCGACACCCGCGGTCCCGACCTCTTCTACCACGACGGCGTCATCGGCAGCGAGCAGCCGCGCGACCGCGAGGAGGAGGAAGGCGGCGGCTTCGGGATCCCGACCGTCGAGATCCCCGAACCGAAGTTCCTCGGCGTCAACGATTCGGCGTCGACGGTGAAGAAGGACGCCGGCGTCGGCTTCGACGGGTTCATGAAGAAGCTGCCCGAGGGCATCCCGATGGCGTTCGCCGCCTACGCCTACGTGTTGCGCAGCGCGCCCGAGTTCGCGACGCGCCAGTGGCGGGTCGACGACGGGCAGCTGCTCTACCGCGACCACGCCTTCGAGTTCCGCCATCCGATGCTGGTCGTCTACCACGACGCGGCGAGCTGCATCTACGTCCATTACGGTCGCAACTGCGATCCCGACGCGGTCTTCACCGAGCACTGGGACGATTGCGGTCCGCCTCCCGGACTCGGTCCGGTCATCGGTCCGGAAGCGCTGCGCCGCGCGCGCTTCGAGGCGTGGGGCGATGAGGCGCGCCTGGGCCGCATCTACGACGCGCTGCACGCGTCGGGGCGCGACGCCGAGCTCGCGGCGGGCGACGACGCGCCGAGCGAACCGCCGCGACCGGGAGACGAGCCGGTCGAGCCGACCATGCCCGCGTACCCCTCGCCACCGCCGACCCAGCCGGTCGGCGTCATGCCGGCGTGGGATGGCGTCGCGACCGTGACCTGGACCGAGCCCAACGACGTTCCCGACCCCGATGCGGGCATGCCGCTCGACTGGTGCCCGTGGCGCGGCGACGCCGACTTCGCCGACGTGACGCTCACCGCCGGCTACGAGCGGTGGTTGGCGACGCTCGACTCCTGCGACGAATCGGCGCGCGGCTGGCTGCGCTTCTCGTACGCGGGCCCGGATTGGCAGGGGGCCGCGGCGACGGACATCTGGCGCGCCGACGGCGGCGAGGCCGACCGCCCGCTCGGCACGCCGGGGCTCGACCGCAGCGCCGAGTGCTGGGGCATGCTGCCCGACGCCGTGGTGGCGACCGCGTATCGGCTCGACGATCGCGCCGTCTTCGCCGACGCGGCCGGTGCCGCCCTGGTGGACCTCACCGGCGTCGCCGCCACCGGGTTCGCCCTGCCGGCCGGCGTGATGCGGCTGCGCGTCGCCAGCGACGCGGCCGGCGACGCGCGCTTCGTCTTCGACGACGGCGTTGGCACGGACCTGCCGTTCGCGGCGATCGCGCATCCGCTGACCAGCGGGTTCCATGAGGCCCTGCTGCTGGCCGCGACGGTGCGCCGCTACGAGGACCTGCTGGCCGAGCGCCGCGCGCAGGTCGAGATGTGGCGCGCAGCCAGCGCGCAGTACCCGCAGCTGCTCGCGGCGTGGCGGGACACGAGCGCTGCGTGGGACCAGTACCAGATCGACTCGGCGCGGTATCCGATGCTGCACGCGACATGGCGCGCCGCCGGCGACGCCTATGCGGCGTGGCAGGCCGCATATCAGTCGTGGCTCGATACCAACGCCGCCGGTCTGCGGCACGCGGCCGATCGCGAGGCCTGGGTCGGCGTCGCGCGCGCGGCGATCACGGCCGATGGCGTCGGCTGGCCCGGCGACGAGCAGATCCTCGCCGAGACCGCCGCGCAGATCGCCGCCGTGCCGCCGACCGATCCGGAGCAGCTGCCGGTCTGGACCGCGTACCGCTGGTTCATCGATCCCGCCAACGCCGTGCCCGAAGCGACCGCCGTGGAGCCGCGATGACCGCCGTGATGCGTCTCCTGCTGATGGTCATCGCGCTCGCCGCGCGCCTCGACGCCGCCGTCGGCGGCGGCACCGCGTCGGGGGCCGAGGCGAGCACGGTCTCCGGATACCTGACGCAGTCCGACATCCAGGACGCGGTGATGGAGGGCGCCGACACCAACTGCCTGGTCGACACGGTCTACTACGCGATCGCCGACACGACCTGCACCTACAACCTCGGCGTCGTGACCTTCCCGATGATCTGCAACCGCACCGAGATGAACGTGCCGATGGCCTTCATCGAAGGCAGCGATCGCCAGGGCCACATGGCCCTGCACACGCAGTCGCTCGAGAGCCACATGAAGCAGCTCAACAAGAAGATGTCACCGACCGAGAAGACCATGTTCCAGCGCGTCGGCGATTTCGTCTCGGCGTCGGCCACCACCCAGGGCCACGCCGCGAACATGTTCATGCTGATCTTCACCATCAAGATGAAGATCAGCGAGGCGATGCCCGCCGACTGGTGCATGCCGGCGTTCGAGCTGACCCACACCTCCTCGGGCTACGCCTTCGCCTCCGAGGGCGACCACACCAACGGCACCGAGTTCGGCAACTGGCGCGGCATCGTGTCGAACTACTGGCTGACCCCGTGGCTGACCCCGTTCACCGCGCTGTCGCGCGCCCTCGAGATCCCCGGGCTGTGCGCCGTCGACGTCTTCAAGCTCTTCTGCCACGGCGGCTGGGGCACGGTCTATCCCGCCGCCGGCACCAACCCGGCCGAATCGCAGCTCATGAACTTGGTCGACAGCGCCTGGGATTCGCTCAATCCGACCTACGCGCCGTTCATGACCTACGGCCCGCTGCACCTGCGCATGGGCGCGCAGATCGTCGGCCAGGCGCACTCGACGGCGTCGAACCAGCAGGGCTCGATGGCGATGCACGCGCTGTTGACGCGTGGCGGCTACCTGCAGCCGCTGTTCCCGGCGTCGGCGGGCATGCCCGGTGCCGGCAGCTCCGGTGGCGGTGGCGGCGGCGGCATGGGCGGTGGCGGCGGTGGCGGCGGGATGGGGGGTGGCGGTGACGACAAGTGCATCGACACCTCGTTCGAGGGCTTCCCCTCCAACGACATCGACGACGAGAAGTCCGAGATCTGGATGCCGCAGCTCGGGGCCAAGGCGATCGCCGAGAACAACACCAACGAGGTCAGCGACCAGCACCGCAACGTCGCCGCCGCGCTCTGGCCGCGCTTCACCTGCTGCAACATGTGCGCCGGCTCGCAGGACGCCGCCTACAAGCACTTCATCGTCGGCGAGGGCATCTGGCCGCAGCTGGTGCTGAGCACGGAGGAGTGAGCGCCGCGGGAGCCGGCCTGGTGCGTCGACGTCAGCGACCGGCGCGCGGGAAGCGGCATCGTGCCACCAGCGACGCCTGGACCGCCGACGTCCACGTCCGCCCGAAGCGACGCACGTCCCTGTGCGTGTGACGGCGGCTCACGGGGGCGGGGCAGGGCGAACGACGTGACCGCAGCCGTGCGCCACCACCGGCGCGACCCTTCGGGCGGACTGCACGTCCGCGGTCCAGTCGTCGCCGCCACGCCAGCGCCGATTCCCCGCGAGCGTCGTCCAGGGGGCGGGGCAGGCTGCGCGACCGAGACCGCCGGGACGGCTCCGTGCGCTTTCCTCCTCGCCAGAGCCTTGCCACGTTTGACGGTCACCGGGTCCGCGAAGACTGCCCCGCGTGCGCGCCGTCATCATCTCCATCCTCCTGTGCGCGACGCTGGTCGCCGACGACGGCTGGATCGCCACGCATCCCCCGCGGATCGAGCGCACCGCGCCGCCGCTGACCCTCGGTGTCGTGACCGACGAGGCGCTCGCCGCCTTCCGCATCGACGGCTCGTCCGACATCGCCGAGCTCGAAGCCATGCTCGGCCGCATCCGCGAGGGCGTCGCCGTGCAGGTCGCCGTGCCGACGCCGGGCGAGACCGCGCCAGCCGACCCGCATTCCGGCAGCGGCTGGCGGCTGTGGGTGTTCTGGGCCCACGATGCGCCCGAATGCGCGGGACTCGCCAGCGCGCTCCTGGGGCTGCGCGCCACCGGCCTGGCGACGATCCGTGCCGTGCACCTCGCCTCGCTGCGCGCGTACGAAGCCCAGTCCTTCCGCATGAACGAGTTCCGCGAGGCGATGTGGGCGGCGGCGCGGGCCCAGGACCAGGGCCGCTGCGACGCGATCGCCGTCGCCTGGGAGGCCGCGGTCGCCGACGGCCGCGACATGACGCGCGCCTTCCACGGCGGTCGGCTGCCCCTGGTCGCGCGCGCCGACCAGGCGTGCGCGCTGCGCGTCGAATCGGTGCCGTGCTTCCGGCTGATCTCGCCCGCCGGCCGCGTGCACGCGCTCGACGGCTTCGCGCCGACGGTCGACCTCGCCGTCTGGGTCACGCGGGCCCAGGCCTGGGAAGACGAGTTCGAGCGCCGGCAGCAGCAGGACGGGAGCCGCTGATGCGCCCGCTCGTCCTGCTCTGCGTCGCCGCCGCGGCCGTCGTCGCCGGCGAGATCGAGCACGAGGTCATCATCGTCGCCGAGCCGACGGCGCCGACGATCATCGCCGCGACGCCATCGGCGATGTCCGCCGATGCGTCCGTCGGCGACCGCGGCGACGCCGCGCGCTGGCTCTGGCAGCATCCCGACCAGACCTTCGTCGACTCGAACATCGGCCCGCTGCCGCTCTACACGGAAAGCGTCTACGACGCCTCGGGCATGCCGCGGCCGCGTTTCCCCGACGCGTTCGCCAAGGCCTTCTTCGACGACCCGACCGAGGCCAACGCCCTCGCCTACCTCGAGAGCCAGCGCGTGCGCGTGCGGCGCTACATGCAGGCGTCGGACATGATGCAGCGCGTCGCGGTCACGCACGGCTACGTCACGCCGGAAACCTTCAAGCCGGCGGAGAACAGCCTGAGCAACAACCGCGCGCTCGCTCCGCCGGTGACGTACGACCGCGAGAGCTGGGGCACCCCGGCGCTCGATCCGCAGCAGTCGCGCCTCGCCGGCCTGGCGCGCGAGGAGATCCCCGAGACGCCGGGACGCACGACCACGCGCTACGTCGAGGTGGTGTTCATGTGGGATCACCGCTGCGCGCATTCGATGCGCGCCTACCGCCCGTTCGCCGCCGTGTCGAAGGAGGTCTTCGACCGCGAGCTCGGTCCGCGCTTCCTCGCGGTGTCGCTCGACAACGACCAGGTCGCGGTGCAGACCCAGCTCGACTTCCTCGAGTACCTCGAGGTGCCGACGCGCCACGTCGAGAACTGGCTCGATCAGACCGACCTGCGCCGCACGTTGCGCGTGACCCGCACGCCGACCTACGTCTTCATCGACCGGCGCAGCGGCCGGTTCCTCCGGCTCGAGGGAGCGCAGGGCGCGGACAGCCTGCGCGCGACGCTGCTCGATCTGGTGGGGCATGCCGACAGCGCCTGGGACGATGCCTTGGCGGAGTGGTTCCGGCCCGTCAGGCCGGGAATCGGAGCGGCGCCCGCCGACGTCGAGCCGCCGGCCGACGTGCCCGATTCGGCAGGCGAGGGGACGGCGACCCCGGTGCGCCCGCCGAGCGAACGCTACCAGTCCTGGGATCCCGACGGGATGTCGGACTGAGATCGGATACGCCTCATGATCCCATCACCGCGCGTGGCCACGTTGCTGCTCGTCCTGCTCGGCGCGGTCGCGGCCGCCGCCGAGTACCCGCCCAGCAATGTGCCGGCCCCGGGTGGCGTACCGGGTGAGGACGTCGAGGCCGAAGGCAGCAACGCGCCGCAGCCGCAGGATCCGGTGGACGGCTCCGTGGTGACGACCAACGCGGCCGCGGTGCAGGGCACCATGGTCGCGACCGCCGACGAGATCGAGAACGTCCGTCAGCAGTACGCGCTGCCCGGCGATCCCATGGCGCTCATCACCGATGTGCTCGACGAGAACGTCGAGGATCTGGGCGAGACCGAGCGCGCCAAGGCCGGCGACGCGCTGTGGCGCTGGCAACGCAACACGCCGGCACTCGACATCCATCTCGGCGTCGGCACCTCGCTCAACGGCGTCGATCATCCCAGCGCGTTTCCGCACCGTCCGGAGGTCTTCCGCTTCGTGACCGGCGGCAAGAACCGGCTCGCCGGCCTGAACAAGTCGCTGAAGCGCGCCAGCAAGTGGATGAACAAGCACACCTGCGGCGGCTTCGACTGGACGGCGCAGTTCCAGCAGGCGTTCCGAACCCAGGCCCTGGTCGAGTACCTCGAATCGCTGCCCGAGGGCGTCGCCGCGGCGCTGCCGATGGCGCTGATCGGCGCGTTCAGCCCGCAGCTCGCCGAGATCGTCAAGCATCTCAAGCTGATCGCCGGCTTCGACATCAGCGCGACCAAGGCGGACTGCCATGCGATCGAGAACGCGCTGACCACCGGCATGCGCAAGGACTCCTGGGCCACGGGCTATTCCGACTGCCTGCAGCGGACGAAGAGCCAGGGCGTGAAGAGGAGCATGGAGCTGTGCCAATCGCAGAACGCCTCGGCGGCGCAGAACAACGAGGGCGACCTGGTCAACGTCAACACGTCGCAGGCCGGGTCGAGCGGCTGGCTGAGCAGCTCGTTCTCGTACAGCCGCGACAAGCTCAGCGAGATCTTCAACGACGACGCCGGGTCCACCGCGCAGACCCAGCAGGATGCCGCCGCGGCATCGGCGTCGGCCCAGCCGGGGACCAATGAAGGCGCCACCGCCGAGGGCACGGCGAACGCGTTGAGCGCGAGCGCGAACGTGCGCAAGATGATGGACAGCAGCGGCAGGGCGCTGGAGTCGCTCAGCCGCTCGCTCTACGGCTCGGTGCGCCTGCACGGCAACGGCTCGCTCGAGGTCAACCGCAAGAGCATCAACCTCTTCAACCTGCGCGTGCAATCGCACTGCGCCAACGTCCACGAGACGATCATCAGCCACCTGCGCAACCACTACGCCTGCCTGCGCGACATCCACGACGAGTCGATCCCCGATCGACGCGAGTCGCTCGCCGAATCGTACCGCATCCTCAAGATCTGGACCTACCACGCGCGCGGCGGCCACGCCGATTCGAAGCCGTGGCTGGAATCGACCTGGTCGTTCGGGTCGTCGTCGCCGATCACCGACGAGACCATGGACGCCTGCGCCTATCTCGTCGGGATGCTCGAGGCCTACGCCGAGAACCCGCCGATGAAGGCGCGCCTGATCCAGCAGTACCCGATCGGCGAGTTCATCACCGCCCTCGCGCGTTACGAGGTCTACCTCTACCTGCGCGAACGCATGGCCGACGTGCACAACCAGCTGGTCATGATGCAGACCAGCACCAGGCAGTCCGGCGCCGAGAACCGCGCGGTCGTCGAAGCGGAGCGCGAGCACTACAAGAAGGCGACGGAGGAGATGAACGCGGCGTTCTGCCATATCGAACGCACCGTCCTCGATCTGCTTCCGCGCATCAACTCGTACCGGCCGGCGCCGCGCAGCGATCAGCTCGAGCGGCCCTACCTGACGGCGCCGGCGCTGACCACGCCCGGTCTCAGCTTCCCGGCGGAGTGATGATCGCGCCGTCACGATCCTGGCGGGCGCTGCGGGTGGCGCCGCTGGCGCTGATCGGCGCCGCGCTCGCCGCCGCCGAGCCCGGCGAGTCGGTGCGCGGCATCTCCGACCTGGTCTTCGGCCCGGTGATGTACCTGGTCGCGGCGATCGGCGTGCTCGCCTGCCTGTACCAGTTCGCGCGCGGCAACAAGTCGGCGGTGTTCCTCGGCATCGGCGGCCTGATCTTCCTCGCCCTGTCGCGCGCGCTGATCGCCAACTTCTACGGCGACGCCGGATCGCCCGGTCTGATCGAGGGCGGCGAATTCCCGGTCTATGGCCAGACCGACGACCTGTCGTCCGACAGCGACGCGGTCGCGCGCGACTACGTCAGGGCCTACGGCTACATCGGCCTGGTCGCCTGCAACTCGATCATCCGCATGATGTTCTCCTTCGGCCTGCCGATCCTGGTCGCGGCGATATTCGCGATGTGGACCTACAAGCGCATCACCGTCGACCAGAAGCCGGGCAGCGTCATCGGCTACATCATCTCGGTGATCCTGCTGCTGACCTTCGGCCTCGTGCCGATGGTGCGCTTCGCGCCGGCGGATCTGGCCGCGGTGCAGGATTCGGAGGTGGTGCGCACCGTGGCGCGGATCAACGACTCGCTGCCGGTCGACGCGATCGGCGATCCGACGCGCAGCTCGCTGCCGCTGGCGCCGGCGCTGCTGCTGATCGCCGCGGTCGATCTGAGCGAGGCCCTCGGCCGCTCGATCAACCGCGAACCGGTCGGCTCGGAGATGTCGAAGATCATCCTCGCCGCGCGATCGGCGCAGCTCTCACCGCGCTGGCTGGCGGAGTACCGCGACTATGCCATGCACTGCTCGGCCGCGTTCTCCGGCTACGTCGCCAACGAGCACGACTACATCCCGTCCGGGTTCGGCGCCAGCCGCGCCGAACTGCTGCGCGAACGCTGGGCCGAGGGCTGGCTCGGCCGCGTGCCCGCGGCGGGCATGAACCTGCTGTCGCCGTGGGGCGACGGTGTCCTGTCGATGGTGCCGGTGCACGGATACGCGGCCAACGATCCGGGCGACGTCTATGCGGCGACCGCCAGCGATGCGATCCCGCTCGAACGCGACTGGATCACCTCGCAGTGGGTCAACGCCTACCGCGCCTCCGGCGACACGAGGCGCGACCGGCTGATCTTCCAGGGCGCCTCGCTCGGCCACGGCGTGCACCATGGCGTGCCGTACGCACCGCAGGTGCCGGTCCCGCGCGGCCAGGAATGGAAGCTGCCGTTCGGCGCCGCGCGGCTGTGGAGCGGCTCCGGGTTCTCGACCCTCGGCAACTTCGACGGCTGGGCGATCCCGTTCTGCTCCGTGCCGTCCGAACGCGACGAGGTATTCCCGGTGCTGCACGTCAGGGCGGAGGACGGCGAGGTCACCTATCAGCAGCAGTCGGACTGGCGCGATCTGCCGCTGGCGTCGCGCTACGTCGAGGACGTGTTCTCGACGGTGACGCATGGCAACGAGCTCGAGTTCGCCACGCCCGACTGGGGCGATGCGCTGCGCGCCAGCCTGCTCCAGGACTACGGGCTCGACGCCTGCCGGCAGGCCTGCGGCCACCCGTCGCACAAGCTGTACTGGGGCTGCATGGTCACCGGCCGCTTCACGCGCCTGGCGGAGACCGAGAGCGGATGCGCCAGCTCGCGCGCGACGACCATGTTCTTCTGGGACAACTCGGCGGGCACGAGTCCCGGCTACAACCTCCAGCAGATGCTCTATGCCGGCGACGACATCAAGGAGCGCCACACCAGCCGCCTCGAGCAGCTGGCGCGCGCCGGCGACCCCGACCTGTTCGCGCTCGACGAATTCGAGAACTACGCGGCGCGGCTCTCGGCCGTCGACCTGATCCTCGCCGCGCCGGGCAGTCTGCCCCAGGTCTCGCTGGCGCCGGACGTCTACGCCTCGATGCCCGACGGGGGCGCATCGATGTTCGGCTTCCTCGAGCAGGCGCCGGCGCTCGGCAAATGGTTCATGGGCGTGTTCGTCGAGGTCGCCTACACCCTCGTCCACTGGCTGTGCGCCCACCTCATCGGCCTGACCATCGCCGGCTTCATGGCCCTGTATCCGTTGTTCGCGCTGTTCGCGCTGGCTCCCGGACGCTGGCACGCGCTGCTCGACTGGGGCCGCTGCATGCTGTGGGTGCTGATGTGGCCGGTGGTGGTCAACCTCGGCCTGGCGGCGGCCAACGCCGGCGCGAGCGAGACCGGCTGGGCGGCGCTGCTCTCCGGTCAGCCCGGCCCGGGCGAGACCCTGATGATGTTCGTCGGCTTGTCGCTGATCCTGATGACCCCGGCGATCACCCAGATCTTCCTGCTGCCGACGCTCGACAGCCTGTCGCGCGTCGGCGCGTCGGTGTACGGCACCGGCTTCCGCCTGCTCGGCGGCTCGAACCAGGTCGCGACCCTGTTCACCAGCCAGCCGAGCATGGCGGGGGTGCGGCCGCTGGTCGAGGCGTCGCAGCCGTCGCCGTTCATCGCCACCGGCGGCAGTCCGGTCGGTGCGGCGACGGGCGCTGCGCGCCCAGCCACGGCGGCCGCGTATGCCGGAGGCGCCGGCTTCGTCGGCGGCGCCGTGGTGGGCAGCGCGCGCGCCATGTCGACGCCGCGCCCCGCCGGCGGTGCCGCGATCGGCCGCGCCGCGCAGATGCACGCGGCCGCGTCCTACGCCAGCGCGGTCGCCACCGAGTCGACGCCGGCGCCGACGCCGATGGCGGCGATCGTTGCGCGCGAGCACCACGGCGAGGCACGTTTGGCACATCATGCCGCGGTCGCGCGCGGCGATGGCGAAGCCGCGGCGCGCGCCGCCGGCCGCGCGTCGGCGGCGGCGGCGAGCGAGGTCGAGGCGCTCGCCGCGATCGGCGGACGGGCGGAGGCCGCCGCGTCGGGCTCCGCCGACCGCGCACGCATCGAACGCGCCGACGCCGAGCATCGCGGGGCCTGAACCGCGCCCCCGGCGCGGCTGACGGGAATACCACCAACCGCCGCACCGTCGTCGATCATCTCGCCAGCCGCTGTCACGCCGGCGACGTCCCGCCCATCCCGACCGCGTCGCAGGTGCGCTGGCTCCGCCGGCTTGCGCGTGTCGCACCAGCGTTGCCGTGGTCCGTCGACAATCGCGACGTGTGGGCTTGCATCCGGAGGCCATCCGCGTCTATGCTGCACACGCTCGGCGTCCCCTCCGCGCGGAGGTTCCATGCGCGTGCATATGGTGTTTCTCATCTCGGCGATCCTCGTCTCGGCCATGGCGGCGCCGGGCCCGGCGTGGGCCGCGGATGGATCTGCCCCGGCGCTCGCGCGGCCAGGGTCCGTGGAGGACGTCGTCATCGCCGATGCCACGTCGCCTGGCACGCCCGCGGTGATCGTCGCCGATCGCACCGCGTCCGCAGCGAGCGGTCCGGTCGGCGCCGCCTGGCTCAGCGAGGTCCGCAGCGCCGCGATCCGGCCACCGCCGGTGCCCGCCGTGCCCGTCGCCGCGCCGGCGCCGGTGGGCGACGCGACCTCCGGGAAATCCTTCACCGCGCTTATCGCGCTGCTCGGCGTGGCCATCCTCGGCTGGATCGGCCTGCGCGTCGGGCGCTGGATGACGGTCCGCCAGGCCGAACCGGCGACGCGGCTGATCAGCCGCAACGGCAAGATGGTCGTCACGGTCGGAGCCGACGCGGTCGGCGCCGTGCGCACCGTCCGCGACGCGTCGGGGGCGGCGCGGATCGTCGCCGATCCGGTCACCGGCGGGATCAGCGCGCGGCACAAGGCGACGGCGCCGGCCGCGAGCGGCACGCGGCGCCACGTCGCCGAAGCCACCCCGGCGGCGGGCAGCGGCGCGCAGCGCCAGGTGCTCGATCCCTCGGGCGCGCAGCGCATCACCACGGCGAGCGGGCGGGTGGTGGTGATCGCCGGCGACCCGACGCCATCGCGCGCGAACGCGGCGCTGCCGCGGAAGAACGCATGATCGCCCGCGGGCTGACGCTGGTCGAGGTGATGATCGCGCTGGTCGTCCTGGTCGTCGCGATCGGCGCCATGCTCAGCACCATCGTCGGCCTCGACCAGGCGCACCGCGCCGCGAAGGAGACCGCCACCGCGCAGCGCATCGCCCAGGTGATGGTCGAGCGTTTCCAGGGCGCGTCCTGGCACTCGCTGGGCCAGACCGCGCAGCCGTGGTCCTGGCATCGGCGCGACGACGCCGCGGCGCTCAATCCGCCGCTGACCGACGCTGGCGATCCGGCCAGCAGCCTGCAGGCGCTCGGCATCCTCGATGGGCCCAGCGGGCTCGCGGGATTGCGCGTCCACGTCGAGTACTACGCGATGGAGCTCTTCCAGAACGGCGATGCGGCGTGGATGGTCGCGGACGGCCGCCAGTTCAGGACCCGCCTCGCCGACGCGTCGCTGCGGCTCGAGCAGGACCACGCGGTCATCAACCTGCGCGAGCAGAGCGACGCGATCGTCGTCCGCATCGTGCTGCGCTGGGACGACAACGTCGGCGGGACGCGCCGCCACGAGCTCACCTTCGCGCGGAGGAGATGACATGCGCCGCGGCATGAGCCTGATCGAGGTGACCATCGCGCTGGCGATCTTCGCGGTGCTGATGGCGGCGGCGCTCGAATGCTTCGGCGGCGTGCGCCGCTACGTGGACCAGGAAGGCGCGCAGAACGACCTCGTGCTCGAGGGCCGCCGGGTGCTGGCGACCGTGATCGCCGACGTCGGCAACAGCGCCTGGTTCATCCCGCTCGACGGCGATGGCGACGGCGTCCAGCGGCCGCCCACCGGCGCCGACGTCAACGACCTCGACGACCTGGCGAATCCGGCGCGCGATCGGGCGCTGCGCTACTACCCGTACGTCAACGTCCAGGCGCCCGCCGGCCTCGGCGCGGCGTTCCCGCTGCACGCCCGCCTGCCGGCCGATGTCGTCGACGTCGCCGCGTATCCCGCGGCGCTGCCGCCCGACCACCGGCTGCCCAGCCAGGAGCTGATCTTCCTCAAGGTGCGCACCGGCGCGGTGGCGCCGACCGTGGCCGCGACCGAGGTGCGCCGCGTGAACTTCAACGACGAGGTCGTGCCCATCGCCGCGCGCACGCTCGCGCGCGACGGCGTGCCGGTCGATTCGGTGCAGACCGCGACCAGCGGCAGCGGCCTGTCGGCGCTGGTGTCGGACATCCCGCTGGCGTGGGAGACCCATCTCGCCACCGCCGACAACAGCGACGTCGACGACCTGCGCGAGCACACCTACGTGCTGGTGCCGAATCCGCGCACCGGCCGCGGGCGGCTGGAGCGCCGCTACCGCAACGGCGGGGGCGCGATGGCCCTCGACCGCGTGGTCAGCGACGACGTCGACCGCATCGTCTTCGACACCTACCGGACCGCGCCCGGGCTGAACGTGAACCAGGTCCGCGTGACGATCTGGCTGTCGCGCGAATACCACGAGCAGCCCGGCCTGTACCAGTGCCAGCGCATCGAGGCGACCATGGCGCTGCGCTCGACCGTCGATCCCGAGTACTCGCTCAACCTCGGCGGCTGGCTCGGCTCGGGCGGCTCGTTCGGCGTTCCCTGACATGCGCGGAGGCGTCCCCATGCCCATGCCCCCATCGATCGTCGCGCGGCGCGGCGCGGCGCTGCCGGCGGTGTTCGCCCTGGCGCTGCTGATCGGCGGCCTGCTGATCCTCTCGTCCGAACGCGTGCTGGCGGTGAAGCGGCTCCAGGACATCGGCCTGGCCAAGCAGCAGGCGGCGTACGCCGCCGAGGCCGTCGCGGCGATGAAGGAGGTGCAGATGGTCGACCTGGCGGCGAGCAACGATCTCGTCGGCCTCGACACGCGGCCGGATCCCAACTCCGGCGCGGTATGGTTCGGGCAGTGCCTGGTGCGCTGGCGCATCGAACCGGTGCGCATCGAGAATCCCGACGGCCGCTGGACGGTGAATCCGGTCGCCGACCTCAACCTGCTCGATCCGAACGACCCGGACTACCTCAAGAACTACGAGTACTACGTCTACCGGATCTCGACCGAGGCCCACTACCTGGCCGACGGCGATGCCGGCGACCGGCGTCCCTTCGAGCCCGCCACGGGCGAGCCGGTCGATGGCCGCACCTACGATCCGCTGAACCGCGTCTGCGCGATGCAGGCCCAGCGCGTCGTCCAGCTGCGCCTCAACTCGCTGTTCCGCTACGCCATCTTCTACGCCGCCGAGGGCACGACCGGGGATCTCGAGTTCTGGGTCGGCACCGGCATCAACGTGCGCGGCGCCGTGCATTCGAACGGCGCGATCTACATCGGCGGACAGGCGAACGCCTACCGCTGGGGCGACTACCACAACGCGTGCAGCCTCGGCGGTCGGGTGCGCCTCGGCGGCGCCGGCGCCGAGCGCATCTCGATCTGCGGCGTCGATGGCCTGTTCCGCATGCGCAAGGGCTGCAACGTCGTCGCCTCGCGCGACGCCGGCCATCCATACTTCTCGGCGCTCGGCCCGGGCGACATGCCCGATCCGATGCTGGTTCCGCTCGACGGCGTCGGCGGGATGAGCGGCACCGCCAATCTCAACGGCGACACGCCGTCGTCGACGCTGCATGAGCTGAACGGGCGCGCCTTCACCTCGGCGAACGACAGCCGCTGCCCGACCTGGGCCAGCGCCAACGCCTTCGCGCCGTACGTCCGCGATGGCCAGACCGGCGGCACCGTGGTCAAGACCCTGGCGAACATCCCGCAGCTCGCCGGCCGCCCGTTCGAGCACCACCGCTTCGCGGCCGACGATGCGCGCCTGTACTGGAAGAGCGCGGCCCTGCACGAGTACACCATCCTGCCGACCGCCGACACGGTGCAGCTCTACTACACCGACTTCGCCAACGACGTGTTCACGCCGACCGATCAGCCGCTCGATGGCGCGGGCGTGCCGCGCACGCCGATCTTCGCGCGCAACCTGCCGCTCTACGACCTCGACGCCGGCGATCCCAATTCGCCGGTCGACGTGTGGCCCGACGGCGGGGTCCCGCCGGTGAACGGAGCGGGGACGCTCAACGAAGGCTTCGCCCAGGCCGAGGCGCGCGGCCACTACCTCGCGATCGCGCTCGACGGCGAAGCCGCCGCCACGACCACGGGGCTGACCATCCGCGAGCGGCCGCGGCAGCTCGCGGCGCGTTTCGACGGAGCCAAGCCGGTGGTCACCGATGCGGCCTATGCCGGGAACTTCGCGCTCTTCCGCGCCGCCTACCGCAGCTACCTCGCCAGCCAGTACATGGTCATCCTCGGTGGCGTCGACGTCACCGACGCGTTCTTCGGCCAGGTCGCCGCGGCGGCGGCCGAGACCGACTTCATCGCCACCGAGGATCAGTTCGTCAACGTGCGCGAAGCGACGGCGATGCAGGTCTTCCACGGCGTGCCGCGCGCGACCGGCATGCCGGGCGCGCGTCCGTACAGCGTCAACGTGCTGACGCTGAATCTGCGCGCGACCCAGGACTGGCTGAGGAACACCGACTGGTCGACGATCGTCGCCGGCGGGACCGGGAAGGCGAAGGACCGCTTCAACGGCGTGCTCTACGCGCACCGCACGCGGCGCAGCGAGACCTACCATCCGCTGGACCGGCCGAAGCTGGTCCTCGATCCCTACGACCTGCCCAACACGACCTACACGCTCCCGCCGGCGGTGGACTGGCCGTTCCGCGTGCGCGAGGGCTCGGGCGCGATCGAGACCTTCCACTGCGCCGTGCGTCTGCGCCAGGGGCGCGACATCAACTGGGCGCACGGCGCCGGGCCGGCGCCGCTCGGCACCAGCGGGCTGACCGTGATCACGCCGAACATGTGCTACGTGCAGGGCGACTACAACGTCGTGCCGCACGTCGACGCCGCCGGGATCATGCAGACGCCGCCGTGCGCGATCTTCGCCGACGGCGTGACGGCGCTGTCGAACGCGTGGAGCGATGCCGCGCATCAGACCGTGGTCACCACCGCGACCGCGGGCAGCGCGACCACGTTCAACCTCTCGTACGTCATCAACAACGTGCCGACCGACGACATCACCGCCGACGACGAGGGCTCGGGCGCCGTGGCGAACGTCGTGCGCTTCCTCGAGAACTGGGGCGGACGCAGCTACAACTTCCGCGGCAGCCTGGTGGTCATGAACCGCATGCGCTACAGCTACACGACGCTCGGCGCGTCGCACGGTCCGCTCAACATGAGCACCAGCTATTACTCGCCCCCGACGCGCAACATCACGTTCAACACCGATCTGCTCTCGCGCGCCGGCCAGCCGCCGGTCGCGCCGTTCGGGGTCCAGGTCATCCGCACGGTCAGCACGATGCTGGATGTGACGCAGTAGCAGCGACGGCTTCGAGAGCTTCGAGCTTCGAGCTTCGCGCTTCGAGCTTCGCGCTTCGAGCTCGCGGTTCAGCCTGACGCGTCCGCCGTTCGCCTACTTCTGCCGCCGCCACATCCCGGTCGGCGTCTGCATCGGCATGCGCAGATCGAACCGCGATCCCTGCGGCCCGGTCGTCGCGAGCGTCAGCTCGCCGCCCATCGCCCGCGTGTTCGCCAGCGCCAGCGCCAATCCCAGGCCGATGCCCGGTTCGCCGGGCAGGACCTCGCCGCGCCGGCACGCGGCGGCGACGCGCTGCGCCAGCTCATCGGGCAATCCGGAACCCTGGTCGCTGACGCTCAGCCGCAGGTCGTGACCGTCGATGCGCGCGCGCAGCGTCACCGTGCCGCCGGTCGACGCCTTGATCGCGTTCGAGGCGAGGTTGACCATCACCGGCGCGAGCAGCCGGCGGTCGAGCGCGGCGGCCTCGCCGGGGGCGTCGACGGCCAGGGTCACGCCGCGCTGGCGCGCCAGCGGTTCGAGCAGCTGCGCCAGGCTGGCGATGAACTCGTCGAGCCGGCTCTGCGCCGGCAACGAGCCGTGCGACGTCGCGAAGCCGCTGGCCAGGCCGAGCGCCTCCTGGAAGCGCACCTCGAGCGCCTGCGCCGCGGCGCGCGCGCGGTCGGCGTGCGCCGGGTCGAGCCGGCCATGCGCGTCGAGGCTCGCGATCGCGTCGATCAGGCGGCGGATCGGATCGCCCAGCTCCTGGCCGAGCTGGGCGAGGAAGCGGCGGTGCACGGCGTTGGTCGTGGTCTCGCGCGTCAACGCCGTCGAGACCTGCTCGCGGCTGGCGCGCTCGCTCTCGATCAGGCTGGCGAGGCTCGACGCGAGGACATCGGCCTCGCTCAGTCCGGTGCTCTCCGGCAGCGGATGATCGGAATCGAGCGCGCGCGCGCGGCACGCCTCGGCCAGGGCGTGGATCGGCCGCAGCCACGCCATGCCCAGCCACGCCCCGAGCAGCAGCGCGACGATCGCGGTGATCAGGCCGGCGCCGATGATCGCCACCTGGCTCTCGATCGCGAGCAGCGGCCCGAGCTGGGCGGCGGGCTGGAGATTCGCCATCAGCACGCCATCGACGGCGTCGACCGTGAAGGCGATGCCGAGGTCATCGCCGAGGCGCACGCCGGCGACGCGCTTCTGATCGGCGATCGGCGTCATGGTCAGGCGCCAGTCCGGCTGGCACATCCGGGCGAGCACGGCCTCGTCGAGATACGCCAGGCCGAGCAGCGCGCCGCGCGCCGCGCCCGTCCCGTCGCTGGGCAGGATCGGGTGCAGCGCCCACAGCGCGGGCGCGCCGGCGAACACCCCGACCCCGGATGCGGCGCGGTCGAGCACGACGACCGGCGCCAGCGCGCGCGCATGCGCCGGATCGCCGTCGCCGGCGCGGTGGTCGCGCACCTCGCCGCCGCGGCAGCGCGCGATGATCTCGCCGTCATCGATCAGGATGAACGCCTGGGTCAACCGGCCGGTCTGCGCTCCCGGTCGAAGATGCGTCGCGCTCCACGCCGGCGATGGCCTCGGCATGCGCTGGTGGAGGTCGTCCCACGCCGCGCAGTCGGCGGTCTCGGACACCAGGACGTCGCACAGCTCGCGCAGGCGCAGGCGCGCCTCGTCGGCCTCCTCCTGCAGGCGCGCGCGCTCGAGCTGGTCGACGCCGCCGCGCAGCACGCGGCTGGCGGCGACGGCGCAGACCGCCGTCGACAGCAGCGCGACCAGGGCGATCAGCGCGACGATGCGCGCGCGCAGGCTGCTCATGCGCGGGCGGCCGGCGGATGGAGGCGCAGCATGAACGAGGATCCCGAGCCGAGCGCGCTGACCACCTCGATCTCCGCGCCCATGCGCATCGCCGAGGCGCGCGCGAGGCTCAGGCCGATGCCGCGCGCGCTGCCGCCCTTGGTGCTGACGAACGGATCGAACAGCCGGTCGATCAGCGCCGGGTCGATGCCGGGGCCGGAGTCGGCGACGGTCACCACCGCGCCCGGTCCGGCGATCACCCGCACCAGGCGGCGGTCCTCGCCCTGCCCGGCGACCGCTTCGACCGCGTTGCGCAGCAGGTTGGTGAGGATCAGGCGCACGCCGGCGGCGTCGCCGCGCGCGTGCACCGGCGTCGCGGGACGATCCCAGGCGATGCGCGTGTCGCTGAAGCGCAGCCACTGGTCGCGCTCGGCCAGCACCGCGTCGACGCAGGCGATCAGGTCGAGCTCGTCGAGCTGCGGCGACGAACGGGGATTGGCCAGGGTCTTGAGGTGCTCGATGGTCTGGGTCATCGCCAGGACGCTCATGCCGACGCGGGCGAGCGTGCGTTCGACGTGGTCGGCGCTGGGCTCGCGGCCCAGCTGGCGCAGGTAGTGCAGGCCCTCGATGCCGACGCGCGCCGCCGACAGCGGCTGGCCGAGCTCGTGCGCCAGGCCGGCGGCGAGCGAGCCGAGCATGCCCAGGCGGCGGCCCTCGGCGGCTTCGCGCGCCTGCTGGTCGACGCCCGCGGCGAGGCGTTCGACCTCGCCGCGCAGCCGCCGCTCGCGCGCCGCCAGGGCGATGGCGATGGCGATGGCCGCCGCCATGCCGAGCGCGGCGCCGACCCACAGCGCGGCCAGCTCGTCCTGGCCGTAGCCGAGCCCGGAGAGCGTCGAGGCCAGCGCGGCGGCCGCGCCGGCGAGCGCCGCGATGGCCAGCGCCAGCCACAGGCTCATCGTCGCGGTCCGAGCAGGCCGTAGCGCTTGCGCAGCGTGTAGAGCACCTTGCGCGAGATGCGCAGGTAGTCGGCGGTGCGCACCGGCGATCCGTCGTTGGCTTCGAGCGCCGCGGCGATCACCGCGCGCTGCCAGGCGTCGAGGTCGAAGCCATCGGGAGCGAGGACCAGCTTGGTGCCGGGCGTCAGCGGCAGCTCGGCGGCTGGCGCCGTCGCCTGCGGCGCGATCGGTTCGGGCCTGTCCACGAGGATCGGCGCGCCGCCGGACGGCGTGCGTTCGCTGCCGAGCTCGCTCAGGTGCGCGGCGTCGAGCACCGCGCCGTCGTGCATCAGGCAGGCGTGCTCGAGCGCGTGGCGCAGCTGGCGGACGTTGCCCGGCCACTGGCTGGCGGCGAGCAGCGCGCACGCCGCGCTCGACAGCTCGCGGAATCCGCGCCCGCGGCGGATGCGGATGTCCGCCAGCAGCGCGCGCGCCAGCGGCACGATCTCGTCGGCGCGCTCGCGCAGCGGCGGGATGCGCAGGTGACCGACCTTGAGGCGGTAGAACAGGTCCTCGCGGAAGCGCCCGCTCTTCACCTGCGCGAGCAGGCGGGCGTTGGTCGCGCAGACCACGCGCGCGCGCAGGCGGATCTCGCTGCCGCCGCCGACCGGGTAGAAGGCGCGGCTTTCCAGCAGGCGCAGCAGCTTGGCCTGCTGGTCGAGCGGCAGGTCGCCGATCTCGTCGAGGAACAGCGTGCCGTCCGCGGCGAGCGTCGCCTTGCCGGGCGCGCCGCCGGCGTTGGCGCCGGTGAAGGCGCCGGGCGCGTAGCCGAAGAGCTCGGCCTCGAACAGCCCGGGCGCGATCGCCGCGCAGTTGAGCGCGACGAACGGCCCGCGCGCCGCCGCCGGTCGGCCGCCGTGGTGGATGCGGCGCGCGAACAGCTCCTTGCCGACGCCGGTCTCGCCTTCGATCAGGCACGGCAGGTCGGGCGCGGCGTGCAGGCGGTCGGCGAGCGCGACCGCCTTGGCGACGGTCGCGCCGGCGACGACCAGGCCGTCGACGGTCAGCGCCGGATCGATCGGCGGCGGCGCCGGCGCGCGCTCGGCGGCGACGCGTTCGACGAGGCGGTGCAGCTCGGCGACGTCGATCGGCTTGCGCAGGTAGTCGATCGCGCCGAGGCGCACCGCCTCGATGGCGGTGTCGGTGTCGCCGAACGCGGTCATCAGCGCCACGGGCGGCGGCGGGTCGAGCGACTCGAGCGCGTGCAGCAGCTCGAGCCCGCTCATGCCCGGCATGCGCAGGTCGCTGAGCACGAGGTCGGGATGCTGGTCGCGGCACAGCGCCAGCGCGCGCTCGGCGCAGTCGGCCTCGAGCACGGCGTGCCCGAGCTGGTCGAGGAAGCCGGCGAGGCTGGCGCGGGCGTCGGCGTGATCGTCGACCAGCAGCAGTTTCATCGCGTTTCCATGCGCGCGGCGGGGCCCCCGGGCGGGTTGGCGCCGCGGCGCGGCGTGGGGTATCTCCCCCGCATACCTATACCCCCGGAATGCGCCCGGCGGGGCCGCGGCCGGGCCGTTCTGCCCGGCATCGGGGCAGCCCGGGACGGGGAGGAGCGGGATCATGGCCAAAGCGTTGCGGACGTATCGGCACGGCGCGTGCAAGAGAGCGGGCATGAGCCACCCACGAACGATGCAGGCGGGTTTCACGCTGCTCGAGGTCATGATGTCCGTCGGCCTGCTCGCCGTCGGACTCTCCGGCGTCTTCGGCGCCCTCGGCACCGCCCATCAGACCAGCTCGCGGGCGACGAACGCCGATACGGCGCTGCGCGCGATGCAGCTCAAGATCGAGGAGCTCGGCGCCTGCACGCTGTCGAACACCGACGGGATCGCGCCGTCGGGCGACGGCCGGTACTACGCCGTGGCCGGCCTGGGCGCTCCCACCGGCCGCACCGACGTGATGCGCATTTGGCTGGTCCGCCAGGACCCGCCGGCGCCGGCGTCGGCGACGAAGAAGGAGATCGCTCTCGAGTGCCAGTGGCTCGACCAGAACGGTCCGTCGACGATGAGAATGACGTACTTCGCCTCGAACCGCACCCAAGCCACCCTGCCCTGATCCGGAGAACCGCCATGACCTCCCCCACCCGATCGGCGATCACCCTGCTCGAGATGATCGTCGCCGCCGCGATCCTGTCCTCGGTCCTGACGGTCGCCCTCCAGGGACTGTCCAGCGGCACGCGGGTCAGCGGCACCATGGAATCGTCCATGGCCGCCGACAACGAGGTGAGCCAGACGGTCGGTGACATCACGCGCGAGCTGCGCTCGGCGATCGCGGCCGACGCCGAGGGCTTCAAGACGGACCCGCTCACCTTCAAGGTCTGCACGGGCTTCGATACCAACCCGGCAAGCCCGACGTTCGGCCAGGCGACGTATGGCGACATGCGCTCGTACGTCTTCGACGCCGCGGCCGGCACGCTGACCAAGATCCACTCGGTGGGCGAGGCGAACTCCTGGAGCGAGACGATCGCCCGCGACGTCACGGACTTCCGGACCTACGGCGACGACCAGGTGTACTTCGTCGAGATGACCACGCGGTACAGCGACCCGGACGGCAACCTCTGCTCGCGCTCCTCCAAGGGCCAGATCTTCCTGCGCAGCGGCCTCATCGACCCGACGGCGTACGGCGCGGCGATCGGCAGCACGACGGGTAGCGACACCGGCAACGAGCCCGTCGACGAGAAGCCGGTCGAGGAGCCGACGGGCGACCCCACCGGCGGCGACGAACCCCCCACCCAGCAGCCGCCGGTCGCCAACGACCCGTCGGTGACGATGTCGCTCACCCGCTCGTTCAACGGCAAGGACGTCACCGGCACGATCATCGCCAGCGTCCCGAGCGGTGACGAGGTCACCGACGTGAGCCTCGCCGTCAGCGCCGACGGCTGGTCCGCCAACACGACGACCAGCTCGAGCCCGACGAACTACGTCAAGACGTTCCAGATCACCGGCGTGAAGAACATCGCCGTCACCGTCACCGCGACGGCGGTCAGCAAGAGCGGCGGCAAGACGACCAAGTCCCAGACCGTCGCCCCGTGACCGCCATTCCCGAGAGCAGGAGCGATGCCATGAGCAATCCCCACCATGCCCGACGCGGCAGCGCGCTCGTCATGATCACGATGGTCCTGATGACCCTGGCGGTCATCGCCGTCGCGCTCACCGACTCGGCGGTCCGCCGGCACCGCGACCACGAGCAGCGCCAGCGCCAACTCGAGATGTCGACCGCCTGCGAATCGGCGATCAACATGGCCTTCGCCTACTTCGAGTCGTCGGCGGGGACGCAAGCGCTCGCCGACATGGCCGTCGGCGACGTCGATTCCGTGCCGATCGTCGACGTCGAGGGCAAAGGGCTGAGCGCCATCGCCGACGCGGACGTCTTCGTCGACATCATGAAGCTCTCCATGAACATGTTCCGGCTGCGCGCGCAGGCGGCCATGGGCGACCGGACGAGCCCGGAGACCTTCCGCCGGCTGGTCTACGAGGTCGGTGCCGTGCGCAAGCCGACCCAGTTCGGCAACGCCGGTCTGATGGGCTACATGCCGATGACCGGCGGCGGAAGCCTGTGGGGCACCTCGCTCGATTCCAACCCCGCCAACGTCACCGCGATCAAGACGGACATGATGAACCAGACCATGGACGACGTCGCCGGGACGGCCGAGGACGAGAGCCTGCGCAAGGGGCCGCGCGTGTTCGCGTCGGACGTCAGCGTCAGCCTCGACAAGCCGGGCGACAACATCGACCCGGACTGCGTCTGGGGACACTACGACATGCCGAACATCACCGTCGCCTACCTCCCGCCCGCGGGCGCCGACGCGGTCGAGTTCGACGATGGCAAGGGCAAGTCCGGACCGCCGCAGGATCTGCTCGTCGGCGAGAGCTACCGCGCCTCGGAGTGGTTGGGCGGGACGGTCAACGTGGTCGGCGCGGGCACCGCGTACCTCTACATCGACGGGGCGATCGACCTCTGCAACATCAGCGTGACCTACTCCGATCCGAAAGGCGTGCTGGAGGTCCGCCAGGGCAACCCCGTGGACATCGACGACATGAACTTCAACGGCAACGCCGTGCTCAATCCCGGCGTGCCGAAGCAGTTCGTGCTGATCAGCGCCTTCGAGGGCTCCATGACCTTTAACGGCACGGCGGGGATGAATGCGGTCATCATCGCGCCGAAGGCGTCGCTGAAGCTCAAGGGCAACAACAGCTTCTACGGCTCGATGATCGTGCACGGGGTGACGAAGGACGCCGGCGGCAACGCCACGGTCACCTACGACCCCGACACCGCGGGCATGAGCTTCCCCGACCTCGGGCCGCTGACGACGACCAGCTGGCGCGCGCTCGAGCCGGGCTACGGCAAGTGGACGATGGACGACGCGATCTACGTGAACAACTACATCGACGACGCGAAGTGAGGGTGCGATGCTCCGATCCGTCCCGCTCGCGCTGCTCCTGACGATCGGGACGCTCGCCGCCGCCGCCGATCCGCCGGTCACGGCGGCGAGCCTGCTCGCGCCGCTCGCGGATGGGGCCGAGATCGACGGCGACGCCCTTGCGCGGCGCGGCTCGGAATTGCCCCCGGAGGAGCGGATCGCGCTCGCCGCCGGGATCGCGAAGAAGCGCCTCGCGGCGGGTCGCACGTTCGTGGTCGACCGCCTGCGCGACGGCGCGCCCGCGGTGCGCATCGCGGCGCTCGACGCGCTGATCAAGCTGGGCGGCGACGCGTCGGCCGTCGAGACGCTGATCGCGGTCGCCCAGCGCGACGACGCGCCGCGCGCGCGGATGCTGGGCGTGATGGCGCTCGCCGCCTCGAGCGACGCGACCGCGGTTCCTGCGATCGCCCGATGCCTGGCCGACGCCGATCCGGAGGTGGCCAAGTCCGCGCACATCGCCCTGTGCGAGATGACGCGCGTCGATCTCGGAACGGCCGCGGAGGCGTGGCTCCGCTGGCACGACGAGCGCGAGCTCGAAGCCAACGACCTGCTGCCGCGGCTCGCGGCGCAGCTCCAGGACAAGGACCCCGGCCGCGTGCGGCTCGCGATCGCGCGCCTCGCGCTCTACCGCGAGCGCCGCGACGAGGCGGTGGAACTGCTGAACCCCGTCGTCCAGCACGACGACGCCCAGATCGGTGCGCTCGCCGCGACGGCGCTGAAGAAACTCGGCGCTCCGGTACCGCAACGCCTGGTCGTGGACGGCGAAGCGCGCCCACTGCAACGGTCGCTCGTGACCGGAGCGGCCTCGCTGATAGCCGGTCGACCGCTCTCGGAGAGCCTCTCTTCGCTGATCGCCGGCGCGCTGCTGCTCGGCGTCATCGGCGGCATCGCCCTGATGGTGTTCCTCATGCGCACGCGCGAAGTCGCCGCCAAGGTCGCGAAGGGCATGACCCGCCGGATGGTCAAGGGCGCGAAGGACGCGACACGCGTCATCCGCAAGAAGATCACATTCACGTCCTGAGACGTCGACCGAGCTGCTCTCGGCTCTCGGCTCTCGGCTCTCGGCTCTCGGCTCTCGGCTC
>DASPLE010000022.1:0-32567 GCA_035627695.1 Planctomycetota bacterium | reverse complement strand
GGTGGTGATGGCCAGGGCGATGGCCGCCCAGCCGAGATCATCGCCGTACGGCCACAGCGCGGTCAGCGCGTAGCCCGCCGGCACGATCGCCAACGCGTCCTCGAGCCGGTCGGGCACATCGTTGTAGATATCGCCGACCGGCGACCGCCTGCCGCCCTCGATCGCGATCAGGCCGTCGAGAAGGTTGGCGACCAGGCGCAGCTGGATGCCGAGCGCGGCGGCGAGCCACAGCGCCGACCGCGCCCACGGCGCCTCGACCCACAGCGTCGCGCTGATCGCCACCGCCGCCCCCGCCGCGGCGACGACGCCGGACACCGACATGCCGTTGGCGGTCATGCCGCGCCGCGCCAGCGCGGTCGCCAACGCGCGCGGCCAGGCGCGATCGCGGGTCTTCAGCGGGCGACGGTCGAGAGCCATGGCGCGTCACGCTCGTGGTCGGCGACGCAGGCGCAACACGTTCAACGAAGCTCGCGGCTCGCAGCTCGTGACCGTCCTCTACCGCCGCCACACCCGCTGCGACAGCTTGCGCCCTTGGAGCAGTCGCGATCCGGACATCGCCACGCCGGCGGCGACGCGGGTGCGGAAGACCTTCGGCGAGTGACCGTAGGCGGCGCGGAACAGCCGCGAGAAATGGAACGCGCTCTCGAAGCCGCAGCGGTCGGCGATGTCGTTGATCTTGAGGTTGGTGCGCGCGAGCAGCGACGCGGCGCGATCGAGCCGCAGCCAGCGCAGCGCGCCGATCGGCGTCATGCCGTACTCGGAGTGGAACAGCCTCGTGAGGTGGGCGCGCGATACGCCGGCGGCGCGCGCCAGCTCGACCAGCAGGATCGGGCGCAGGTGGCCGCCCGACCAGGTGCGCTGCACGTAGGCCATGGCGCGTTCCATCGTCGGGTGCATCGCGCTGTCGGCTTCGGCGGCGCACGAGGTCGACCCCGTCAGGAAGGCGATGAACGCCTGGCGCATCGCGCCCTGCGCGAGCACCTCCCAGCCCGGCGGATGCGTGGTCAGCAGCCAGTCGAGGTGGTGGAACAGCGGCAGCAGCACGTCGTCGTGGCGCATCGCGCGCGTCTTCGGCCAGTCGCTCTCCGGCGGCAGCTCGGCGCCGTTGCGCTGGTAGGTGAAATGGAAGAAGCCGTGGCGCGAGGTGCGCTTGGCGTCCCAGATGTAGCCGTCGCGCATCCCGGCGCGGCTCAGGATGACCGTGCCCGGCGGCGCGGGGTACGGAACGCCATCGGCTTCGTAGGTGACGTCGCCGTCGATGATCCAGACGAACTCGTAGTCGTGCAGCAGGCGCGGTCCGAAGGTCGTCCCAGGCGGATAGACCGCCAGGCCGTACGATCGGTCCAGGTCGAAGGTCAACCGCTCGACGGCGCGCATGCCGCATGCGACCGCGCGGCGGCGCCGATGGCAAGGGCCTACGGAGCAGCGCAATGCCTGCCGACCGCGCCAACGTCCTCCACCACCGCCCGTAGGACCCGCATGCGCCACCTGGTGATCGCCGGCCTCCTCGCGTCCGCCACCGCGGCCGAGCCCCCTTTCGCCAAGCACGTGCTGTCGACGCTGTTCTTCGGCGAGGGCGCCGACGTCGGCGACTTCGACAGGGACGGCGATCTCGACGTGGCGTCCGGACCGTTCTGGTACGAGGGCCCCGACTTCGCCGCCGCCAAGCCGCATCGCTTCTACCAGGGGGCCGCTCTCGATCCGCACGGCTACTCCGAGCACTTCTTCACCTTCGTCGACGACGTCGACGGCGACGGCTGGGAGGACATCGTGGTCGTCGGCTTCCCCGGCCGCGCCGCGCGTTGGTTCGCGAACCCTCGCGGCCTGCGCGACGGGGACTGGATCGCGCGCATCGCGCACGGGTCGGTCGACAACGAATCGCCGCAGTGGCTCGATCTGACGGGCGACGGCCGCGGCGAGCTGGTGTTCTCGACCGGCGGCCGCCTGGGGTACGCGGCTCCCGACCCCGCCGATCCCACCACGCCGTGGGTCTTCCATCCCTGCACGCCGGTGGATGCGCATTTCCACCGCTTCACGCACGGCCTGGGCGCCGGCGACGTCGACGGCGATGGACGCCGCGACCTGATCGAGAGCCGCGGCTGGTGGCGCCAGCCCGATTCGCTCGCCGGCGATCCGCCCTGGGCGTTCAACGCCGCCGCGTTCGGCGACGGCGGCGCGCAGATGCATGCGGACGACGTCGATGGGGACGGGGACGCCGACGTCATCACCTCGCTCCAGGCGCACGGCTACGGCCTCGCGTGGTTCGAGCAGGTCGACGACGGCTCCTTCATCCGCCACGTGATCATGGACGGACCCGGCCGCGGCGAGCCGTGCTTCTCGCAGCCGCACGCCGTCGCGCTGATGGACATGGATGGCGACGGCCTGAAGGACGTGGTCAGCGGCAAGCGCCGCTGGGCGCACGGTCCGGACGGCGATCCCGAGCCGAACGCGC
Organism: Planctomycetota bacterium; assembly: GCA_035627695.1. Taxonomy (GTDB): domain Bacteria; phylum Planctomycetota; class UBA11346; order UBA11346; family UBA11346; genus DASPLE01. Next base: position 30,115 of record DASPLE010000022.1, on the reverse strand, counting down.
CAGCGGTGCTCTACTGGTGGAAGCTGGGGCGCGGCGCGGGCGGCGTGACCTGGACCGCGCAGCGCATCGACGACGACTCGGGCGTCGGCACGCAGGTCGAGGCGCTGGACATCGACAGCGACGGCCGCGGCGACGTCGTCGTCGGCAACAAGAAGGGCACGTTCGTCTTCCTGCAGCGACGCTAGCGGGGCGCCGGGCTTCGCGCCTGGCTGGTCAGGCGAAGCCGCGCCAATGCGAGCCGTCGAACACCAGGCGATGGGCGACGCGCCACCCCGAACGCGCGAAGGACTGCGCGATGAGCGCCGCCAGCGCCTGCGCGCGGTCGGGATCGGTGAAGCCGATGAAGCGCACGACCGCCGCGCTGGCGATGGCCGGTTGGCATTCCGGCCGTGTCCGCGCCGCGGCGACCGCCGCCAGGAAGCGCACGACCGCGGCCTCGGCGGTCGCGATGACCTCGCCCGACCAGGTGAGATAGATGACCGATCCATCCATCTGCACGACATCGAGGTGCTTCGCCTCGCACGCGGCTTCGACGAACGGGGGCGCGCCGCGCTCCGCGACCGGCAGGCCGAGCGGCCACGGCGGTCGCCGCGACGGCTCGTCGTGGCCGATCAACGCATGGCCGAGCAGGGCGGCCAGGGCACCACGGCGCAGGCGGGTCATGGGAGGACCAACGCGGCGTGCATGCCGTGGTTCACCACCGGCTCGCGCACCGCCGGCGCGTCCGCATCACCTGCGCGGTTCGTCGCCGTGCGCAGCCGGCGCCATCACGGCGCCACGGCGACGCGCCTCAGCTTGAAGGCGAGGTGACGGCGGAAATCGGGCGCGGCGAGCGTCAGCGCTCCGCCGGCGTGGACCAGATCGGCGGTCGCGACGACCGTCCCCTGGTCCGCGTCCCACCACTCGATGCGCATCGCGCCGCCGGCGTTGGCGCCCAACGCCAGCTGGACCCCGGCGCGGACGACATCGTCCGGGCCGCCGGCGCCCCAGGCCGCGTCCATCGCGTAGCCGAGCACGCATCCGGGCCGCACCCAGGCGCGGCTCCACAGCGGCGCGCCAGCGGGCGCGGACGCCTCGACGACCAGCGGACCGGCCTTGGCGCCGCGCGGGTCCTCGCCGCGGATGAACCGGCGGATGGCGTCGTACGGCAGCCAGTGGCCGCCCTGATCGACCCATTCGTACCACCACAGCATCGGCGCGCCGCCGTGGCCGCTGACCAGACCGGCCCACGCCGCGCACGCCGACTCGGCGGCGAGCAGGCGCCGCATCGGCACGTCGGAATAGCCGCCGTACTCGGTGATGAGCAGCGGCTTGCCGAACTGCGCGAGCCCGCGCCCAGGCGCCGGATCGAGCGCGCTGTCGGCGATCAGCCGCGCGAGCAGGGTCCCGGCGCCGTGATAGGCGTCGATGCAGGTGAAGTCGATGCCGGGCAACGCGACCACGGCGCGATCGACGACGTGGTAGTCGGCGGACCAGTGCGTGGTGATCGGATGGTCGTAGCCGTCGAGCTCGCGCCAGCGCCCTGCGGCGCGCTCGTGCCATGGGACGGTGTTCTCCTTCGCCATGGTCAGGTCGATCTCGCTCCACAGCTTCCAGGCGAGGATCGCCGGATGGTCGGCGTAGCGCCCGACCAGGTAGCGGCGGTGGTTCTCCTGCGCGGTGAGCGCGCGCGGATCGCTGAACAGCATGCCGGCCTCGGCGAACGGGCCGCCGAGCGCGGCGTTGAACGGGTTGTGCTCCCATTCGTGGTCGTTGCCGATCGAGCCCTGGCCGTGGTTGTTGATGACCAGGTTCACGCGGATGCCGTTCGCCCACGCCTCGTCCAGGACGCGATCGAGCCGGCACGCGTTCGCGAGGTTGTAGCGGCCGACGCCGTGGAAGCCGAACCAGTCGTGGCGCCACTCCAGCCCGAGGTTCCACGCGGCGAGCCAGATCTCGACAGCGTCGATGCCGGCGGCGCCGAAACGCTTCAGATAAGCCGCATAGGACAGCGATCCGCGGTCGGGGGTGAGCAGCGTCTGCACGAGCTGCCGGCAGCGCACGTCGTTGACCGAGCGCAGGTTCACCCCGATCGGCCAATGCCACGCGTCGCCGATCGCGAAGAAGCGCGGATCGGCGCGATCCACCCGCACGTACTCGTCCCACGCGGGTCCGGTCGCGACGATGTCGGGCAGCGCGACCGTCAGCGCGCTCCCCTTCCAGGCGAGATCCAGGCGCACGCGATGCCGTCCGGGCTGGCGAGGCCGGAACCGCACGCAGAACCGCCGCGCCGCGGCGGCGGCCATCTCCTCGCGATCCCCGCGGTCGCGCGGGCGCATCGCCTGATCGACGAACGCCGGGATCGCGATCCGCGAACCATCGGGTGCGGTGATCAGCGCATCGGCGCGGAACTCGGCGGCATCGAACGGGTTGGCGGGGAACGGATCGGGCGCGAACGTCATCTGCCACCGTTCGCCGGTGCGGCCGGCGCAGGTCCGCGCATCGTCGCCCATCCCGTCGAGACGCAGATCGATGACGCGCGGCGGGCTGGACGGGGCCTGCCCGTCCGTCGGCTGGTCGGCGTCGCAGCGCAGGCGATAGCGCACGACGAGGCCCGGGCAGGGCCGCGTCGACCAGAAGAACAGGCCCGCCTTGCAGAGCGATGCCGCCGCGTCCGGCCCCCACGCGACGAGTCCGGGCTCGCAGCGGACGTCGTCGCCGTCAGCAAAGGCGAAGCGGACGTGGTTGACTCCCGCCACGAGCGGCTCGGCGGCGCAGCGCTGGAACCACGACTCGTGGCGGTCGGCGACGAACGCGCCGACGCCGATGCCGCTCGGCGCGCCGTCCGGCACGGTGATGTCGGCGATGATCTCGTGGCAGCGCGCGCCGCCCGTCGGCAGGCGGACGACCGTGGTCAGGGGCGCCGCGAGCGCGACGACCAGCGTGGCCTCCGCGCTGGTCGCCGCGGCGGCCGCCTCGACCGCCGTCGCCGACGAGACCATCGCCCAGACGCAGATCGCCAGCACCGGCCCCCACGCGGCGCCGCCGACGTCCGATCCGCTGCGCGGCGATGGCATGATGGCGCACGGTAGCCGCCGGTCCGCTCGCCTGCCATCGCGGAAAACGCCTCATCGCCAATCGAGCGTGCGTCCCGTGCGGGGAAGAGGCTCCTCCCGTCCAGGTCGAGTGCGAATACCCGGAACCTCGTCAGCGCGTATACGATGCGAGGTCGGCGGCGGTGACGGCGGTCGGATCTGATACGGTGCGCGCTCACCCATAGGGGAGACAGCATGGAATCGGAATTCAGCACCCGCAGCCGCTTCGTGCAGCCGCTGTTCTTCGGCGATCGCGACGAGATCGAGGCCGGGGATCTCGTCGAGGCCTGGCTCGACAACATCCACGTCCGCGTCCGCCTGGACGCGATCGATGGGGAGACCCTGAAGGGCACCGTCGAGTCGATGGCCGAGGACGCGCGCACGCTCCAGCAGCACGCCGGATTGGCGGTGGGCGCCGCAGTCGAGCTGCGCCAGGAGCACATCCGCGCGTGCTGGAAGTCCGCCGCCGCCTGAGGGCCGGCCACGCGGCGCGCCGGGGACGACGCACGCCGTTCGGCGCCGTGCGCCGATCCCCGGCGGCCCCGGGCATCGCCATGCGACTTCCAGGCATGTCGCGGCGTCCCCCTCCCATGGCCCCGTCCACCATCGGCGCGTACGCTCGCCGGCATGAACGCACCCGTTGCCGCCGCGGCGCAGAGCGGGCTCCCGCGCCTGGCCGCCTCCATCACCGATGCGCAGGTCCGCAGCTACATCGAGCAGGGTTACCTGGTCGTCCCCGGGCTGGTGCAGCCGGATGAGATCGAGGCGCTCAAGCGCGACACCGTCGCCCTCGCGCGCGGCGCCTATCCGTGCGCGACGCTCAAGCCGGTGCCGGACGGGCTGAGCGATCGCGAGGTGATCGAGAGCATCCTCTGCCTGCACCAGCCGCACTACGTCAGCCCGGTGATGGCGGCGTTCGCCCGGCACGCGGCGATCTGCGCCACGCTGTCGCGCATCATCGCCGCGCACCTGCCATTCTGGGATGGCCGGGTGAAGTGCATGCAGTCGATGCTGTTCGTGAAGCCGCCGGGATTCCCCGGGCAGGCGTGGCACCAGGACGAGCTCTACATCCCGACCCGCGACCGGTCGCTGGCGGGCGCGTGGATCGCCATCGACGATGCGACGATCGACAACGGCTGCCTGTGGGTGATCCCCGGATCCCACCGCACCGGCTACCTCTACCCGCAGCGCGAGCACGGCAAGCTCGACGAATTCGATTTCGCCGGCGAGAGCCACGGCTTCGACGAGTCCGCCGAGGTCCCGGTGGAAGTGAAGGCCGGCACGGTCGTCATCTTCAACGGCTACCTGCTGCACCGTTCGCGCCGGAACCGCAGCCAGGGCTTCCGTCGCGCGCTGGTCAACCACTACATGAACGCGTGGTCGCTCCTGCCGTGGGAAGGCGGCGCCGGCGCCATGGACACGCGCACCATCGTGCCGGTCGTCGGCGAGGATCCCTACGCCTGGAAGGGCGTGGTCACGCCGACCGACGGCGTCTGGCTGCGGCCGCGCGCCAGCGCGGCGCAAACCGCCGACGCGACGCCGGTCGCCGCGGCGGGCACGGTGGACGCCGGACGGGCGGTCATCGCGTGACCGTTCGCGACCGCCGACCAGAGCGCCTGACGACGGCCGAGGCCCTGGCCTGACCGGACGCTGCTCGTAGCGTGCCGCGCTCGCGGAGGCGCTCATGGGCAGCTACACGATCTCGGTCATCCACGGCGACGGCATCGGCCCCGAGGTCTGCGCCGAAGGCGTGCGCGTGCTGCGGACGCTGGGCGAGGTCGCCGGCCACCGCTTCGCGTTCACGGAATATCTCGCCGGCGGCGCGGCGCTGGACAAGCACGGCGTCCCGCTGCCCGACGACACGCTGAAGGGGGTGAAGGACTCGCACGCGCTGCTCTTCGGCGCGATCGGCGGGCCGAAGTGGGAGAACCTGGCGCACCACCTCAAGCCCGAGGCAGGCCTGCTCAAGCTGCGCAAGGAGCTGGGCGCGTTCGCGAACCTGCGCCCGGCGATGGTGTTCGACGAGCTGATCGACGCGTCGACGCTCAAGCCCGAGGTGCTCAAGGGCACCGACATCATGGTCATCCGCGAGCTGACCGGCGGCATCTACTTCGGCAGCCCGCGCGGCATCGACGGCACCGGTCCCGCGCGCCGGGGCTTCAACACCGAGGTCTACAGCGTCGCCGAGATCGAGCGCATCGGCCGGGTCGGCTTCGAGACCGCGCGCCGGCGCGGCAAGAAGCTCTGCTCGGTCGACAAGGCCAACGTCCTCGAGTCGAGCCAGCTGTGGCGCGAGACCATGATCGCGCTCGGCGCGAGCTATCCCGATGTCGCGCTCAGCCACATGTACGTCGACAACGCCGCGATGCAGCTCATCCGCAATCCGCGGCAGTTCGACGTGATCGTCACCGGCAACATCTTCGGCGACATCCTCTCGGACGAGGCGTCGATGCTGACCGGATCGATCGGCATGCTCGCCTCGGCGTCGGTCGGCGGCCCGGTGGGCTTCTTCGAGCCGATCCACGGCAGCGCGCCGGACATCGCCGGCCAGCAGAAGGCCAACCCGCTCGCCACCGTCGCCACGGTCGGGATGCTGCTGCGCTATGGCCTGAAGCTCGACCGCGAGGCCGACCTGATCGAGAGCGCGATCAAGGCGGTGCTGGCGGCGGGACTGCGCACCGCCGACATCATGCAGCCGAGACGGACGCTGGTCGGCACGCGCGCGATGGGCGACGCGGTGGTCGAGCGCCTGAAGAAGCGCTAGGCGCCTCGGAACGGGACACCGGTGCCGATGGCCTACCTCGGCTCCCGTCCTGACCTTGCACTTTCGCGGCGGGACCTTTATACACCCCCCATGACCAAGCACCGGTACCTCGTACTCGGCATGTGTGCCATCGTTTCACTGGGCATGGGCGGCTGCGGCAAGAACCGCGACCTCGCCTACGCCAAGGTCCACATCTCCGAGCTCGAGCGCCAGATCGCCGACCTCGAAGGCCAGCTGGCCGAGAAGAACGCCGAGCTCGAGCGCCTGCGCGCCGGAGGCGTCCCGGCACAGCCGGTCGCCGCCGCCGAACCCGGCGAGCGCAACAGCGACATCTCCGAGTTCGATCGGACGAAGGAGCACGTCTTCCAGGTCGAGAGCGACGTGCTCTTCTCCCCGGGCAAGGCCGTGCTGACCTCGAAGGCCAAGAGCACGCTCGACGACGTCATCCGCCGCATCAAGGCCGAGTACCCGAACCACGACATCCGCGTCGAGGGCCACACGGACGCCGATCCGATCAGCCGCAGCAAGGATCTCTGGGAGGACAACTGGGACCTCGCCGGCGGCCGCGCCCGCGCCGTGCTGCACTACCTGCACGACCACGGCATCCCCGAGTCGAAGCTCGGCTTCGCCGGCTACGCCGACCAGCGCCCGCGCGGCAGCGACAAGCCGCGCAACCGCCGCGTCGAGATCGTCGCGATCCCGAAATAAGCAGAGCGTTCGTCCGTCGTGACGGGGACAGCCCCGACGTCGCGCAGCCGGCCAGCCGTCGACCTCTCGTGGGTCTTCTGCTGGCTGGCGGCGTTCTGGGGCATCGAGATGCTCGATCTGGCGCTGCAGGTCGCGAGCATGGACGGCTCGGGCCGCCCGACGCGGTCGCTGGATGGCCTCGGCGTCGCGCCGCGCGAGCCGTGGGGACTGGTCGGCGTGGTGTTCGCCCCGTTCCTGCACGCCGACTTCCAGCACCTGATCCACAACAGCTGGAGCTTCCTGATCACCGGCATGCTCGCCTGCCGCTACGGCCGGCGGCTCGCCTTCACCGCGGCCTGCGTCGCCGAGGTCTACGCCGGGCTGCTCACCTGGCTGATCGGCGAGCCCGGCAAGGTCCACGTCGGCGCCAGCGGCGTGATCTTCGGGCTCATCGGCTTCGTGCTCATCAACGCCATCGTCCGGCGCGGCTGCCTGCCGCTGGTGCTGGGGCTCGTCGTGCTGCTGCTCTACGGCACGCAGCTGCTCGTCGGGATCGTGCCGAACTCGGACCTGCCGATCAGCTGGCAGATGCACCTCGGCGGGTTGATCGGCGGCGTCAGCGCCGGCTGGTGGCTGCGGCACCGGCGGCCGGTCTAGCCCCCCCTCACGGCGATGGGTCGGCCAGCGCCCTTTCGATCGCCGCGACCATCGTCGCATCGTCGGGTTCGGTCGCCGGACCGAAGCGCTCGACCACGCGACCATCGCGACCGATGACGAATTTGGTGAAGTTCCAGCGGATCCTGCCCGGCCGCGCGCTCTCCCCGGTCAACCAGGCGTAGAGCGGCAGCATGCCGCGGCCGGTGACCCGGCTCTTGCCCATCAGCGGGAACGAGACCCCGAACGTCGCCGAGCAGAACCGGCGCACCGCCGCGTCGTCGCCCGGCTCCTGCCACAGGAAATCGTTCGCCGGCACGCCGATCACGATCAGCCCGCGTTCGCGATACCGCTCGGACAGCGCCTGCAATCCGGCGTACTGGCCGGTGTAGCCGCACTTCGAGGCGGTGTTGACGATCACCAGCGCCTGGCCGCGGTGCCGTGCCAGCGGATAGGCCGAGCCCTCATTGGCGGTCAACGTGAACGCATGCACGTCGACCGCGCCGGTGCGCGGCGGCCGGCGCGCGAAGCACCCGGCGATCGCCATCGCCGCGAGCGCCAGGACGACGACCGTCGCGACGGTGATCACGAGCCGCGTCGTCGGGGTCATTCCAGCCCCAGCATCCGGCGCACCGCCGCTTCGCTCTGCGCATCGCCGGGATGATCGCGCAGGTACGCGAGGACGCGGTGCTGGAGCTTGTTGCCGACGCGCTCCAGGCCGTAGCGCATCTCCTTCGCGTGCGCCGGGCCGAGCTTGGCGATCAGGCGCGCCTCCTCGGCGGCGATGATGTCGTTGAAGAACACCGCGACGCGCGCCAGCAGCGGCGCGTTGTGGTGCGTGACGGTGACCGCGAAGTCGGCGGCGAGGGTATCGACCAGCGCGCTGGCGGCGTGGACCTCGTCCTGGCGCAGCGCGCGGTTGGCGGCGACGGCGGCCTCGAGGTGGTCGATGTTGTACAGGTAGACGTCGTCGAGCTGCGCCGCCTGGTCGTCGACGTCGCGCGGCACGGCGAGATCGATGAGCATCAGCGGCTGCCGGCGACCGCGCATGGCGCGCTTGACGTCGGCGGCGGTGACCACGAGGTGCGGCGCCGCGGTCGAGGCGACGACGATGTCGGCGTGGGCGAGGGCGTCGCCGAGCTCGCTCCACGGACGCACGGTCGCGGACGCTCCGGCGATCTCGAGCGCGCGCTCCTCGCTGCGGTTGACGATGGTCAGACCCCGCACGCCCGCGCCGACCAGGTGCTTGACCGCGAGCTCGGCCATCTCGCCGGCGCCGATCACCAGCAGCCGCGCGCCGCCGAGCTCGCCGTGGATGTGCCTGGCCAGATCGACGGCGACCGAGGCGATCGACAGCTTGTGCTTGCCGATGTCGGTGGTCGTGCGCACGTCCTTGCCGACGGACAGCGCGCGTTGGAACAGCGGGTTGAGGAAGGCGCCGGTGCAGCTCGCCGCCAGCGCCTGCTCGTAGGCGGTCTTCACCTGGTGCGCGATCTGGTGCTCGCCGACCACCAGGCTCTCGAGGCTCGACACGACGCGGAAGAGATGGCGCACGCAGTCGGTGCCGAGATGCCAGTAGCCGTGCGCGGCGAGGGTCTCGGGCATCACGCCGGCGCGCTCGGCGAGCAGCGCCACCAGGTGCGGCCGGTCGGGGGCGCCGGCGAGGTAGCACTCGGTGCGGTTGCAGGTCGACAGCACCACCGCCTCGCCGACGCCGGGCTGGCGCGTGAGGTCGAGCAGCAGGGCGGTCAGCGCGTCGCCCGACAACGCCACGCGCTCGCGGATCTGGACCGGCGTGCGGTGGTGGTCGATGCCGAAGACGGCGAAGGGCAGGCCCTTCAAGGAGTCGGCGGGCTCAGCCATGCCGACCCGGCACGAGGCTGACCAGCGACAGCGCGCCCAGGACCATGCAGATGATCGCGGCTCCCGCGATGCCGCGGCGGCTCAGCCGCTGGACCGCGCGCAGGCCGAGCGCGACCGTCAGCACGGCCATGGTCGCGAGCGCGAGGATGACGGTCGGATGCGCCAGCGAGAAACCGCCGCCCAGGCGCATCGCCGCGCCGCCGGTGGCGAGGCCGCCGATGAGCAGCGCGGTGGCAGCGACCAGCGCGCGTTCGGACAGCCGCTCCAGGAGCGGCAGGTTCGGCAGGCGGAACGCTCCGACCGTCGCCGACTTGAGTTGCCGCACCGCGACCAGCCACAGCGCTCCGGCCGCGCCCGCGACGAGCGTCGCCGCGAGATGCGCGGCCATGAAGGCGAGGTGCAGCCCGGTGATCCAGCCGCCGCCGCCATCGCCCCCTCCGGCGGGCGGCGCGGCGATGCCGGCGCCGGCGACCAGCAGGGCGACGCCGCCGATCGGCAGCACCAGGAGCCACGTGCTGGGGACCGCGAGGAACCGGCCCAGGAAGACCACGCAGGCCACCGCCGCCCAGGCGGCGACGGCACCGAACAGGAACGGCTGGTGGGCGTTGTCGAGCAGACTCAGCGCGACGCCGGCGCTGTGCAGCAGCAAGCCCGCGACGACCAGCCACGGATGGGCGCGCTTGGTGTCGCCCGGCGCGCGCAGCGCGCGCCAGCGCAGCGCCGCGGCCCCGCAGTAGGCGAGGCCGGCGGCGGCGAGCATGACGACCGCGAAAGCGTGCACGCCGGCCAGCGTGGCGCCCCCGGGGCCACGGCAAGAACCGCCTCGGACGCTACGGCGCGAGGCCGGTGATCGTGGTCAGGTTGCGCAGGTCGTTGTCGAGCAGCTCGCCGCGCAGGCCGAACCACGGCGACGGGTTGTCGACCAGATCGTCGGCGCCGCCGACGATCGAGATCCGCCAGCGTGCGAACGGCTGCCATTCGATGGTCGCGCGCGCCAGCACATCGCCCTCGCCCTCCTCGAAGCGGCGGTCGTCCGGTTCGCGATCGTCGTCCTTCTGGCGCGCCATCATGTGCAGGCGCAGCCGATCGGTGCCGAGCGGCACGAACACGCGCGCGCCGATCTTCGACTCGATCAGGCCGCCGGCGACCGTCAGCCAGTAGAACTGGCGATCGTTGTCGGGGATGAAGCGCCAGCCCAGCTCGATGTTGAAGTCCACATGGAGCTTGTCGGGATCCTCGTTGGCGGTCTCGCGGTCGGCGGGGGCGCTGCGATACGACACGCCGCCCTGGTAGTACTTCCACGGCCGCGGCTCGAGGCGCAGGTAGGCGATGGCGGTCCCGTACGATGTGTCGGTGTTCCATCCGCCATCGAGACCGGCGTACAGCTTGAGATCCGACAGCCCGCTGGTGAACGGCTTCACCTCCTCGAGCCGGTCGTTGAGGCTTTCCGTCGCCTGCACGGCCTTGGTGTGCAGCGTGTCCTCGAATACCAGCTTGCCGACCGTGCCCTTGCCTTCGGAGATCTGCTTGGTGATCAGCTCGAGGTTGGCGCCGATGCGGTCGAGCTTGGGTGCGAACGCCGCGAGCTGCTGCATGGTCGTGCGCACGTCGCCGCTGTTGTCGGCGACCATCGCCTCGATGCGCTTGGCGGCGTCGGTGATCGACGCGACCAGCGCGGGCAGCTGATCGAAGGCCTCGCGCAGGTCGGTGCGGTTCTCGGCGACCAGCTCGGCGACCTGCTTCGACGCCGCGTCGAAGTGGACGAGCAGGTGCTTGATCTGCTCGCGGTTGTCGACCACCAGCTTGTTGATGTTCGCGCTCATCTCGCCGATCGACGCGACGGTCTTGCCGACCTGCTCGCGGTTGTCCTTCACGACGCCCTGGACCTGCTCCATCGCGCCCTTGAACTGCACCACGGCGTCCTTCAGCGCGATCATCGTCTCGTTGACGCTCTCGCGGTTCTCCTCGATCAGCCGGTAGAGGCTGTTGACGGCGTCGGCGACCGCGGCCGGGGTCTCGCCCATGATGCCGTCCAGCCGCGCCTGGCTGATCGGCTCGCCGCCATCGGAGATGATCTCGAGGTACGCGCCGCCGAGCAGGCCCGAGCCGATGCTGAACCGCGGGGCGCCGTTGAGCAGCACGCGCGAGCGCACCTCGTCGTCCACCGAGAAGATGACCTTGACGACGGCCTTGTCGGCGACGACGTCCGGCTCGACCTTGGCGACCGTGCCGACGCGGACTCCGTTGTAGGTCACCGCGTCGCCGTCCTTGAGCTGCAGCACCTTGGGGAAGCGGACGAACAGGTCGCCCTTCGGCCGTCCGATCGAGGTCACGAAGAACGTGAACCAGACCGCCAGGCCGAGGCCGAGGAAGAACAGGATGCCGACGCGGACTTCGCTGGTCACTTCGCTTCCTTCATGCCGGCCACGGGCGCCGACGCACCCGGCCGGGGGCCGGATGCATAACCTTCGGTGAGTGGCCCGCGGGTCGAACCGGTCAGCAGCTGCCGCACGACCGGATGCGGATCCGCGTCGATCTGCTCCTTGGTCCCGACCGCGACCAGCCGGCCCTTGAACAGGATGCCGATGCGATCGGCGATCATGCGCGCGGCGGCGAGATCGTGGGTGATGACGATCGACGTCACGCCGAGCGTCTTCTGCAGTTCGATCGTCAGCTCGTTGACGCCGTTGACCGTCACCGGATCGAGACCGGTCGTCGGCTCGTCGTAGAGGATGATCTCGGGCTTCTGGATGATGGCGCGGGCGATGCCGACGCGCTTGCGCATGCCGCCGGAGAGGTTGGCCGGCTTGAGGTCGAGGATCTCCTCGGCCGGGAGGAACACCTGGCGCAGCGCCTCGATCACGCGCGCGCGCACCTCGTCGGCCGGCCGGCGCTCGACCTCGACCAGCGGCAACCCGACGTTCTCGAGCACGGTCAGCGAGTTGAGCAGCGCGGCCATCTGGAAGACCACGCCCATGCGGCCGCGGTACGCGGCCATCTGCTCCGGCGTCGCCGTCGCCAGGTCGAGATCGCCGACCATCACCGAGCCCTGGTCGGGCTTGAGATTGCCCATCAGGTGCTTGATCAGCGTGGTCTTGCCCGAGCCCGAGCCGCCGAGGATGACGAAGGTCTCGCCCTGGTAGAGGTCGACGTCGATGCCGCGCAGGATCTGGCGCGGGCCGAACGCCTTGTGCACGCCGCGCACCTTGATCAGCGCCTTCTTGTCGGCCGGCGCCTCGGCGAGCGGGGCCGCCGTCTCCAGACGTTCGGCCGGCCAGTCCTCGATCGCGGCGGCGGTCATGTCAGCCATGGCCGCAGGACCTTCTCGGTGACCGTCGAGAGCACGTAGTTGACCACCAGCATGAACACCAGCGCGCGCACCACCGTCGCGGTGGTCGAACGGCCGACGCCCTCGGCGCCATTGGTGGTGTTGAGGCCGCGATCGCAGGCGATCGTGCCGATGATGACGCCGAAGACCAACGACTTGAACAGGCCCGCCCAGATGTCGAGGCCGATCAGCAGGCCCTGCGCCGAGTCCATGAAGGTGCGCACCGGCACGCCGTACATCTGCTTCGCGACCAGCGCGCCGCCGGCCATGCCGACGAAATCGGCGATCGAGGTCAGCAGCACCATGATCACCATCAGGCTGATGATGCGCGGCATGACCAGGTAGCGCACCGGATCGATCGACATCGCGCGCAGCGCGTCCACCTCCTCGTTCACGGTCATCGTGCCGATCTCGGCGGCCATCGACGCGCCGACGCGCGCCAGGACGATCACCGCCGCCCACAGCGGACCCATCTCGCGCGTGAAGGTGGCGCCGACGATCGCGCCGAGCGTGTCGACGACGCCGAACTGCTGCAGCGCCGAGCCGGTCTGCACCGCGACGATCATGCCGGTCAGGCCGGCGATCAGGCTGAGCACGACGATCGAGCCGAAGCCCGCCTCGTCGAGCTGTCGGCGCAGCTGCGGCAGCGAGCGCCCGATCGCGCGCGTGTACGCCAGCGCGCGCGCGAGCATGATCAGCGCGGCGCCGGTCTCGGCCGCGGTGGCCAGGCACCATTGCCGCGCCGTGATCACGGTCCGTCCGGTCGCCGCGAGGACGGCGACGATCATCGCCCGGCTCCGCGCGGCAGCGGCACGCCGATCAGCGCGAGCGCGATGAGCGTCTTGGCGTCGCAGATCTCGCCGGCGGCGACGCGCGTCCGCACGTCCGCGAGGCGGACCACCTCCGGGGCGACCAGCTCGCCATGCTCGGGGGCGCACGGCTCGGCGATGAGGTCATCGGCGCCGTAGAGGATCAGCTCCTCGTCGCTGACGCCGACGGCGGGGAAGAATCGCATGAGCTCGGTCAGACGGCCCGGGCGGAAGCCGGCCTCCTCGACCAGCTCGCGCGCGGCGGTGGTCTCGGGGGCCTCGCCCACGACCCTGGTGCCGGCGGGGATCTCGAGCGTCCAGCGGCGCACCGGATACCGGAACTGGCGCACCATCAGCACGCGATCGGGCGCCGGCTGGGCCAGGACGGCGACGGCGCCCGGATGGTGGATGACCGGCCGGCGCACGACGCCGTCGGGCGTGGCGAACTCCTCCTCGACCAGGGCGAAGCGCGGCGACGCATAGATCGCCGTCGCGCCTACGAAACTCACGGCATCCACGGGCCGGACGTTACTCGCGCCCGCGCTGGGCCGCAAGACGCGGCAGAACGCCCGGCAGCGGACATCGGCGGGTGTTGACCGGTGATTGATAACCCCGCGGTCGGGGCAAACCTGCCGCCCATGCGCATCAGCCTGGCCTGGATCACGCGTCTGCTCGGCGTCGCCGACCTCGGCGTCACCGTCGAGCAGCTCCAGGAGCTGCTCACCCTGCGCGTCGCCGAGATCGAGAACGACATCGAGCGCGTCGGCCCCGACCTGACCGGCGTGGTCGTCGGGCGCGTCCTGACCTGCTCCCAGCACCCGAACGCCGATCGCCTGCGCTGCACCACGGTCGACATCGGCGGCGCCAGCCCGGTGCCCATCGTCTGCGGGGCGCCCAACGTCGCGGTCGGCCAGCTGGTCGCGGTCGCGACGGTCGGCACGACGCTGACCATGCCGGGCCCCGACGGCAAACCGAAGTCGCTGACGATCAAGGCCGCCAAGCTGCGCGGCGAGCCGAGCGAGGGCATGATCTGCGCCGAGGACGAGCTCGGCCTCGGCGCGGGCCACGACGGCATCCTCGTGCTGAGCGGCGACCACCGTCCCGGCACGCCGCTCGCGGGGGTGCTGGGCGTCGGCGACACCGTCCTGGTGATCGACAACCACGGCATCAGCCATCGGCCGGACCTCTGGGGCCACTGGGGCTGGGCGCGCGAGATCGCCGCCGTGCTGCGGCTGCCGCCGCCGGCGGATCCGGACATCGCCTGGCGCGCGGTCGGCGAGGGCTGGAGCGCGACGCTCGATGACGCCGGCTGCACGACCTATCTCGGCGCGGTCGTCGAGGGCGTCGCCAACCGCGAGAGCCCGGAGTGGATGCGCCGCCTGCTCGAGGCGGTCGGCATCCGACCGCTCGGCCTGCTCATCGACGTCACCAACTACGTCATGCTCGAGCTCGGCGAGCCGCTGCACGCGTTCGACCGTCGCCAGATCGGCGGCACGGCGATCGGCGTGCGCGCCGCCACCGCGGGCGAGTCCTTCACCACGCTCGACGGCAAGCAGCACGCGCTCGGCGCCGGCGATCTGCTGATCAACGATCCGGCGCGCGGCGGCGCGGCGCTGGCGCTCGCCGGCGTCATGGGCGGCGAGAACTCGGCGGTGCGCGACGACACGTCGACGATCGTCATCGAGGCCGCCGTGTTCAGGCCCGAGCGCATCCGGCGCGCGCGCGTGAAGCTCGGCGCCGCGACCGACAGCTCGGCGCGCTTCGAGAAGGGCCTGCAGCCGGAATCGGCCGTCGCCGGCCTCAACCGCGCGATCCAGCTGATCACCGAGCTCTGCCCCGGCGCGCGCTGCACGCACCGCTTCGCCGCCGGCGCGACCGCCGGCGAGCAGCGCACGGTCGAGTACGCGGCCAAGGACGCCGACCGCATCGCCGGCCTCGCGCTGGCGGGCGACGACCAGCTCGCGCTGCTCAGCCGTCTCGGCTTCCACGCCCATGGCCTGCGCATCGCCGTGCCGTGGTGGCGGCGCAAGGACATCCACGTCACCGCCGATCTGGTCGAGGAGGTGCTGCGCCTCCACGGCTTCCACCACATCAAGCCCGAGGTGCCGCGCCTGCCGGCGGCCGCGCCCGCCGTCAACCAGCTGCGCGCCGCCGAGCACCGCGCGCGCGCGGCGCTGTCGGCGCAGGGCTGGGACGAGGTCGTCACCTACGGCTTCACCAGCGACGCGTGGGCGACGCTGCTCGGCTGGGGGGACGACCGGGTCATCCGCGTGCGCAATCCGCTGTCGGCGGACTGGACCATGCTGCGCCCGGCGCTGGCGCCGAACCTGGCGGAGGCCATCGCGCGCAACCGCAAGCACCTCGACGAGGTCGCGCTGTACGAGGTCGGCAAGCGCTACGGCGCCGGCATGGGCCGCGGCGACACGCCGGACGAGGAGCTGGTCGTGGTCGGCGCCTACGCCAAGGCCGGCGACGACGCGCCGTTCTACGCGGCGCGCGATGCAGGGTTGAGCGCGCTGCGCGGACTGGGCTACGATCCGACCTTCGCGCCGGCGAAGACCGTCCCGCCGTACCTCGACGCGTCGCGCACCGTGGACCTGCACGTCGACGGCAAGCCGTTCGGCGTCGCCGGGGAGCTGACCGCCGCCGTGCGCGACGCGGCCGGCTGCCCCGAACGCGTGGGGCTGTTCGGGATCTCGCTCGAACGGCTGATGGACGCGCTGGGTCCGGCGAAGCCGGTGCGCTACGCGCCCCCGAGCCGTTTCCAGATGGTCGACCGCGACTTCACCTTCGACGCGCCCGAGGACCTGGCCTACGCCGACCTGGTCGCGCCGCTGCGCCAGGCGGCCGGCGCGCTGTGCGCGCGGGTCGATCTGGTCACGATCTACCGCGGCGATCCGCTGCCCGCCGGGCGCAAGGCGGTGAGCCTGCGCGTCCACCTGATCGCCGGCGACCGCACGCTCGACGAGAAGGAGCTGGCGAAGGTCAGCGGCGCGATCCAGAAGCGCGTCGAGTCGACGACGCCGGCGACGCTGCGCGCGGGCTGAGCTGCGCGCGGACCGAGCCGATGGCGCGCGCCGCGGCGTCCTCGACCGGCTGCACGTTGTGCGGACGGCCGCGCCGGCAGCGGCTTCCGCCACCGCGATGCGGCGCAGAATCCGGGCATGCTCACGAGCCTCGGCACCGTCACCCTGAAGAGCGGCGAACGCGTTTCGGCTGCCGTGGTGCGCGCTCCCGATGCCGAATGGGCGCCGAAGCTCGAACGCTTCCTCGCCCACAAGGGCGGGATCTGGAACTGGCAGAACAGCGAGCTGCTGCGGCACGACGTCGGCGTCGAGGCGCGCTTCCACGTCCTGCACCGCGGCGGCATCCCGTTCGCGCACATCCTGACCGCCGAGCTCGACGGCGTCGGCCTGTTCGGCCACGTCTACACCGATCCCGCGGACCGCGGCCAGGGCGCCTCGTCGTCCTTGCAGACGCTGCTGATCGACGACTTCCGCCGCCGCGGCGGGCGCGCGCTGTACCTCCACACCGATCACGGCAGCCAGGCGTACCGCCTGTACCAGCGAGCGGGCTTCGTCGATCTCGAGCCCGGCAGCGGCGACATGCGCCTGCTGAACATGGACGCCGCCGCGTTCGATCGCCTCGGCGCCGATGCGGCGGAAGCGGGCGAGGCGACGATCGCCCCGCTCGGCTGGCGCCACTGGCCGACGTCCTCCGTGCTGTTCGCCGGCGATCAGCCCGGGATCGTCCGGGCCGCCGCGCTCGGCCTGGTCGGCCGGTCGCTCACCGAAGGTCATTTCCTGCCGCTCATCCAGGCGGAGCGCGCGCGCGCCGCCGACGAGGCGCCCGGGGCCGTGGCGCTGCAGTCGCCGGGCGGCGTGTTCCTCGGCTTCGCGAGCCGCCAACCGCATCCGCACTGGCCGGGGATCGACGTGCTGGACTGCTATTGCCATCCGGCGTGGTGGCGGCGCGCGGGCGACCTCATCGCAGCGCTGCGCATCGATCCGAAGCGTCGCCTCATCGCGCACGCCGACGCGCGCTGCCCCCAGCAGGCGCGCGCCTTCGAGCAGGCCGGCCTCCAGCGCGTCGCGACCGTGCCCGGGCTGGCCGGATCGGCGACCGGATCGGGCGACCGCGCCGACGTCGCGATGTTCGTCCGCGCCGCGACCTGACCGGCGGACGCCGCGGCGGCGACGCTGACGAGGTCAGCCAAACCGTCTCCTCCCAGCGACACATCCATCGACCCGCTACGCCGGCCCCGTGTTGATCCGACGCTCGCGAGCGCACGCTGGCGTGCCATGCGCGTCCTCTGCGTCCATGCCCACTTCGACGACTACGAGTTCACCTGCGGCGGGCTCTTCGAGCTGTGGCGGCGCAAGCTCGGCAAGGACGTGCGCTGCCGGGTCGTGATCTGCACCGACGGCAAGGCCGGTCACCAGTTCCGCACGCGCGACGAGACCGGTGCCATGCGCCTCGCCGAGCAGGAGGCGTCCGCGCGCATCGGCGGCTACGAGTTCGTCCCGCTGCGCCTGCCGGACGGGAAGATGCCGCGCGAGGCCTGCCTGCAGGTCGACATCCCGCTGCTGGCGGCGCTGTGGAAGGCGATCCGCGACTTCGAGCCGGACTACCTGTTCTGCCCGCCGGTCGCGAGCCATCCGCTCTCGGGCATGCACGTCGACCACGACGCCGTCGGCGAGGCGGTGCGCAAGGTCGCGTACATGATCAACGTGCCGCACGCGTTCACCCCGGAATACCCGGCCGACGAGACCTCGTCGAAGCAGGTGAAGGTGCCGGTCATCATCAACACCTACGATCCATACCTGAAGGTCGCGCTGCGCCACGACCTGGCGGTCGACATCGATCCGGTCTTCGACGACGTGGTCTGCCCGATCACCTGGTGCCACCAGAGCCAGATCGCCGAGTGGCTGCCGTGGGTCTCGTCGCCGCGCCTGCTCGAGGCGCCGAAGGATCTCGCCCACTGGCGCCGGCTCATGCGCGCGCGCTACGCCGAGGCCAGCGCCGAGCTCGGCATCGCCGGCAACCGGCCGTACGAGATGTTCTGCGTGACCGCCTGGGGCACCGTGCCCGATCCGGAG
Organism: Planctomycetota bacterium; assembly: GCA_035627695.1. Lineage (GTDB taxonomy): Bacteria > Planctomycetota > UBA11346 > UBA11346 > UBA11346 > DASPLE01. The sequence goes on along the minus strand of DASPLE010000022.1, from coordinate 11,837 downwards.
CAGGTGCTCCGCGATCTGCCCGGCCTCGATCCCAAGGCCAGCAACTACGATCAGCTGCGCGAGCGCTTCGCGCGGAGCGTCGCCAACGCGCGCCCGGCGGCGTCGACCTGACGAGCGGGGTGCTGGAAGAGCACGCTGCCGCGGCTCGGGCGCCGCGGACCCCGGAACGAGAAGCAGATGCGGGCGATGTCGCGGACATCGCCGCACGAGGCCCGGCGACATCGATCCGCGGCCAGCAGGCCGCTGTTCTTCAGCTCTCCAGCAGCCCCGCTACGTCCGCTGCTCGGTGATCAGCAGCGCGCTGCGGTTGCGCGTGACGTAGTTCGCCGCCCACTGCATCAGCACGAGCAGGCGGTTCTGGAAGCGCACCAGGTAGAGGATGTGGATGAACAGCCACATCAGCCAGGCGATCACGCCCGCGAAATGCCAGGTGCCCATCTGCACCACCGCCGTGCCGCGCCCGATGGTCGCCATGCTGCCCTTGTCGTGGTAGCGGAACGGCGCCGGCGCGGGGCGGCCGGCGAGGCGCGCGGCGATGACGCCGGCGACATAGGCCCCCTGCTGCAGCGCGACCTGGGCGACGCCCGCGAGCGGCCCGCCGGCCGGAGCGGGATGGTGCGCGACATCGCCGATGGCGAATACCTCGGGGCGGCCGGGCAGGGAGCAATCGGTCGCGACCATCAGCCGGCCGGCCCTGTCGGTCGGGCAGGCGCAGGCGGCGGCGGTCGCGGCGGCGATCGGCGTCGTCGCCACGCCCGCTGCCCACAGCACCGTCCGCGCATCGATGCGCTCCTCGATGCCGTCCTTCGCCAACGTGACGCCGTCGGCGCGCACGTCGGTGCAGCGCGTGTCGAGGCGCACCTCGACGCCCAGGCGGCGCATCTCGGCGAGCGCCTTGTCCGAGAGCTCCGGCGCGAAGGTGTCGAGCACGCGCGCGCTGCCCTGCGCGACGACGATGCGCGCCATGCCCGGATCGATCGCGCGGAAATCGCCCTTGAGGGTATGGCGGGAGACCTCGGCGATCGCGCCGGCGAGCTCGACTCCCGTCGGCCCTCCGCCGACGATGACGAACGTCATCAGCGCCTGCCGCTCGACCGGGTCGGTCGTGATCTCGGCGCGCTCGAAGGCCACCAGGATGCGGCGACGGATCTCGGTGGCGTCCTCCACCGTCTTGAGCCCGGGCGCCAGGGCCTCGTAGTGGTCCTTGCCGAAGTAGTGGTGACGCGCGCCGGTCGCGAGGATGAGGGTGTCGTACGGCAGCTCGCCGTCGCTCAGCACCACCACGCGTCGCTCGGCGTCGATCCCCGTCGCGTCGACCATCAGCACGCGGGTGTTGGGTTGGCTGTGCAGCACGTCGCGCAGCGGCGCGGCGATGTTGGCAGGCGACAGCGCGCCGGTCGCGACCTGGTAGAGCAGCGGCTGGAAGAGGTGGAAGTTGCGCTTGTCGATCAGCGTGATGTCGACCGGCGCGCGCTTGAGCGCCTGCGCCGCCTTCAGACCGCCGAAGCCGCCGCCGATGATGACCACGCGATGGCGTCCGGGCATGCGGGATGCTCGCGGCGGACGCCGGGATACAAGATCAGGCGGGCGGCGGTTCGACGCCGTCGGCCGGCGTCGCCTTCGGCGGCCTGACGCGCGGCGGCGGCGGACGCAGCGGTCCGTTGAAGCGGCACGACACCGAAACGCCGTCGCGGACCCAGCCCTCGGCGCAGTCGGCGGCCTTGGCGATCATCGCCTGGGCGTCGGCCTGCTCGTCGGGCGCGAAGCCGCCGAGCACGTGGCCGATCTGGGCCTCGGCGGAGGTCGGCGCGCCGATGCCCACGCGCAGGCGCGGATACGCCTGTCCGATGCGCGCCTCGATGTCCTTCAGGCCGTTGTGCCCGCCGGCCGAGCCCGACGGCCGCAGGCGCAGGTCGCCGAGCGCGAGGTTGATGTCGTCGACGATCACCAGCAGGTCGGCCGGCGCGAGCTTGTAGAACGCCAGCACCGCCTGCGCGGCCTCGCCGCTGAGGTTCACGTACGTCTGCGGCTTGATCAGCAGCACGCGCTGGTCACCGAGCCCGATCTCGGCGAGGTGCGCCTTCCACTTCGTCGACCACGAGCCGACGCCGTGGCGCCGCGCCAGCTCGTCGATGACCAGGAAGCCGCAGTTGTGCCGGGTGCGCTCGTACTCGCGCCCCGGATTGCCGATGCCGAGCACGCAGCGCATGCCCGACGATGCGGCGACGCGCGGGCGTGGGCAAGCGCCGCACCCCCTGGCGTGTTGAAGAGCGCGATGCGCGCGGTTCCCCGGGCGGCGTATGCTCCAGCCTGGCGGGATGCGGTGGCTGGCATGCGTGTTCGTCGGCGCGCGCCTCGCCGCGCTCGATCTCGGCGACCCCGCGCCGGACCTCGATGGCGCGACCTGGGCGCTCGGCACGGCGCCCGATCTGGCCGCCGGCACGCCGACCGCGCTGGTGTGGTCGGCGACGTGGTGCGAGCCGGGCCGCGATCTGCCCGAGCGGCTCGGCGGCCTGCAGCGCCGGCACGAGCAGGCCGTCCAGGTCGCGCTGATCCTGCGCGACGAGCCCGCCGCCGTCGAACGGCTCGCGCGCGAGGAGCAGGCGCGCTTCGATACCCGTCTCGGCTGCGCGACCAAGGCGCTGACGGTCGAATGGCTGGGCCCGGAGATCGCCCTGCCCCAGGCGGTGCTGGTCGACGGCGCGGGGCGCATCGCCTGGATCGGGCACCCGTACGGACTGGAGGCGGCGGCGATGCAGCTCGCCGGCGGCACCTTCGATCCCGTGGCGGCGCGCACGGTCCGCGATCTCGAGGTCGAGCTCGACGGCAGCGCGCAGGCGCGCGCGCCCGATCTCGAACGGATCCTCGAGCTGACCGCCGGGATCCTCGCCGCGCAGCCGCTGCATCCGCTGGCCATCGACGTGCGCGTCGCCTGCGCGCAGCGCCTCGACCGGCCCGATGTCGCGCGCGCGACGCTCGCCGCGATCCCGCTCGACCGCCTCGGCGCCTGGCAGGCGTGCGACCTGGCCAGCGCGCGGATCGACGAGGCCGACCCCGCGCGACGCCATCTCGATCTCGCGCTCGCGTGGGCGGCGCACGCCCGCCGCCTCGAACCGGGCGAAGCGCACGTCATCGCAACCTGGGCACGCGCCCTGGCCGCGATCGGCGTGATGGACCAGGCCGCGGCGCAGGCGCGCGAGGCGCTGGCGCTGGCGCCGGATGACCGGCGCATCCGCGCGCTGGTCGCGGCCCTGGACGAGATCGAGCTGCTGCGGCGGACGTGGGCGCGGTGACGCCGATCGGACGACTTATCTCGCCGCTGCCGCCTTGGTGAAGGCGTCGACCGGCAGCTGCAGCTTCGCGTCGGTCGACAAGGCGAAGCCGCTGACGTGCGGAGCGAAGCCCGCCGGCGTGATCTTCATGCGCTGCACGCCTTTCCTCAGCTTGTACGGACCGTGGCGGACCCACCGCAGGCCGTCGATGTTCCACGTGCTGGTCGTCTGCTCGCAGATCTGGCCCAGCGCCTGATCGCCGATCGACAACGCGCACGGCCGGCTCTCCATGCTCGCGTACAGCGCGTAGAGGTAGTGGTCGCCAGCGGTGCGGGGCTCGATGTCGAACGCGTACCAGCCGCCCTTGCCGTCGATCAGGACCAGGTGGGGGTACTCCGCGCCGTCGACGACGGTGTTGTCGCTCTTCGCCGCCGGCCGGTTCGCTGGGATCATCGCCACGAGCGGCTGGCCGAGCACGTCGACCTGTTCGGCGGTGGCGTCGTCGACGCCGCCCTCGATCAGCTCCTTGACCGCCATCGCGCCTTCGAAATTCCCCTTCCTGGTCTCGGCGGCGAGGCACTTCTCGAGGTCGCTCTTGAGCTTGAGCCGCTCCCGGAAGACGACCTTCGCGGCCTCCGCCTCCGCCTTCATCTTCGCCGACTCGTACCGGGCGAGGGCGTCGCGCGCGGCGTCGGGAAGCGGATCGCCGGTCGCGTCGTCCGCCGCCGGAGCGGCGACCGACAGCATCATGGCCAGACCGGCGGCGACGAACGGATGCATGCATCTGCCCTTCATGCATCTCTACCCCGGGTTCGCGACCAGGCCGCTGATGGAGTTCGCGACTCCGGAGCCGCCGCTCACCAGGCGGTCGGCCTGATCCCGCGCGGCACCAGCGCGGCCAGATCCGCCGGGACCGGGGCCTCGAGTTCGAGGTCGCGGCCATCGGGGCGGGGAAGCCGCAGCGCCCAGGCATGCAGCGCATGACGGCGCAGCACGCCGGGCGCGGCGTCGTCGGCGCCGACCGGCCAGCGGTCGCTGCGGCCATAGACACCGTCGGCGAGCACCGGATGGCCGAGCGCGGCGAGGTGCACGCGCACCTGGTGGGTCCGCCCGGTCTTCGGCCGCGCCTCGACGACGCTGTAGCCGCTGGCGCGGTGGCGGACGACGACGCTGGTGTAGGCGGCCTTGGCGTCCGGGGCGCCGTCGGGCAGGACGATGCGCTTGCGGAAGTCCTGCGGGTGGCGGCCGATCGCGCCGGCGTGCTCGAGGAAGTCCGCGCGCGGCGCGCCGTGGACCAGGGCGAGGTAACGCTTCTGCACCAGGCGTTCCTTGAACATGGTCTGGTACGCGGTCAGCGCCGCGGGCGTGCGCGCGACGCAGATCACCCCGCTGGTGTCCTGGTCGAGACGATGGATGAGCCCGGGTCTCCACGCGGCGCCGTCGGGCAGGGTCCTGCCGTAGCGCCCGAGCAGCGCGTTGACCAGCGTGCCGCGCGCATGCCCGATCGCCGGGTGCACGACCATGCCGGGCGCCTTGTCGACCACGATCAGCTCATCGTCCTCGAACAGGACGGTCAGGGGCAGATCCTCGGGCTCGACCGACATCGGCTCGATGTCGGGCACCTCGAGCGTCACCTGCTCGCCGCCGCGCAGCGGATAGCCGGGCTTGGCCAGGCCGGGCTGCACGGCGCAGCGGCCATCGTCGATCAGGCGTTTGACCAGGCTGCGCGAGCACCCGTCGAGCGAACGCTCGAGCCAGACGTCGAGCCGGATGCCGGCCGCGTCGGATGGGACCGTCAGGGTATGCAGCACGCGGCTGAGCGTGCGCGCCGCGCGGTGGCGCGCCAGGAACGCGCTGCGTGCGCCTTCGCCGGTCGCGGACCTCCCCGAGGACCGACCCGATGAAGAGGCTAGTCCCTGCCATTGCGAGCCAGCGCCTGGCCCTGCACCATCGTCCGCAGGAAGCGCGGCTTGAGCCAGGCACACGAACCGACGATGGACCCGGCACCCGGCACGCGCCTGCTGCGCTACGTCGGCGACCGCCTGCGCATCGCCGTCCGGCTCCCCGCGGTGGGCGAAGGCTGGCAGGTGCGCCTGCGCACCAATCTCGGCCGCGCGGCGGCGATGCGCCACGAGGTCATCGGGCATCTCGGCGCCAAGACCCTCGCCGGCGCCTCGTGGCGCGACATCGTCCTGCCGAAGCGCAAAGGCGAGTACGTCATCGACCTGCCGCTGTGCGAGGTCGGCTGGTTCCGCGCCAAGGCCTACGCCATCGACCCGCAGGGCGGGCAGCACTGGCCCGCGGGCGACGACCTCGGCATCGCCGTCCATCCCGATCGCTACCGCGGCGGCAACGCGATCTACTGCGCCTTCCCGCGGCTGTTCGGCCCGACGCGCGCGCTGGCGTCGGCGGCGAATCCGCTGCTCGAGGACCAGCTGAAGGCGCTCGACCTCAACGGCTACACGGTGATCCCGCCGTCGGGCACGCTGCGCGACCTGACCGCGGCGCTGCCGCACATCGTCGACGCGCTCAACTGCCGCATCCTGCACCTGCTGCCGGTGACGCCGACGCCGACGACCTACGCGCGCATGGGCCGCTTCGGCAGCCCGTACGCGGCGCAGGACCTGACCATGATCGATCCGGCGCTGGTGGTCTTCGACCGCCGCACCACCGGCGTCGACCAGTTCCGCGAGCTCACCTATGCGGCGCACCTGAAGGGCGCGCGGGTGTTCCTCGACATCGCGATCAACCACACCGGCTGGGGCTCGCGCCTGCAGGAGACCCATCCGGAGTGGTTCGAGCGCGATCCCGACGGCGCCTTCCACTCGCCGGGCGCGTGGGGAACGACCTGGGAGGACCTGGTCGAGCTCGATCACGGCATCGTCGAGCTGTGGCAGGCCCTGGGCGACGCGTTCCTCACCTGGTGCCGGCGCGGCGTCGACGGCTTCCGCTGCGACGCCGGCTACATGGTGCCGCCGCCGGCGTGGCGCTACATCGTCGCGCGCGTGCGCGAGGAGTTCCCCGACACCGTCTTCCTGCTCGAGGGACTCGGCGGCGCCTGGGGCGCGACCGCCGACCTGCTGACCGACGGCGGCATGCAGTGGGCCTACAGCGAACTGTTCCAGAACCACGCGCCCGGCGACGTCTCCAGCTATCTCGACCACTGCTTCGAGCAGGGCAGGCGCCTCGGCGTGCTGGTGCACTACAGCGAGACCCACGACAACGACCGCCTGGCGAAGCAGGGCGACGCCTGGTCGCTCATGCGCAACCGGCTGTGCGCGCTGAGCAGCCAGAGCGGCGCGTTCGGCTTCACGTGCGGCGTCGAATGGCTGGCGCGCGAGAAGATCGACGTGCACCGCTCCACGGGCCTGAACTGGGGCGCCGACGACAACCTGGTCGGCGAGCTGAACCAGCTCAACCGCCTCCTCGCCGACCACCCGGCGTTCTTCGACGGCGCCGAGCTCGAGCGCCTGAGCGCCCCCGGCGATCAGGTCTACGCGCTGAAGCGCACCGCCGCCGACGGGTTCGACCACCTGCTCGTGCTGTGCAACACCGATCTCGCCAAGGCGGCGCGTTTCACGTTGCCGGCGCCCGAATGGGCCGAGCTCGGCAAGCCGGCGATCGACCTGCTCGGCCAGCCGATCGCGGTGACCAGCGAACGCGCCAGCATCGTCTTCACGCTGCCTCCGGGCGCGTGCTGCTGCATGGCCGCCGAACGCGTGCCGCGTTCGCTCTCCGGCGACGCCTACCGGCGCGCGCGCGCGCAGTCCGCCTGGGGCCATCAGGCGCTCGCGGAGGTGCTGCCGATCGAGGACATCGGCCCGTGCGATTGGCGCGAGCTCGCGGCGATGGTCGAGGCGTCCCCGCTGCGCTTCCTCGCCGCGGTGTCGGCGCTCGATCCGGCGGCCGCCCGCGTCGACTGCAAGCGCGCGCTCGACCAGGCGGCGGCGCTCGACGACCTGCCGCGGGTGACGCCGTGGAACCTGCGCGACCTGGCGCGCATCGCGGTCGTGCCGGCGGGACATTGGCTGCTGGTGCGCGATGTCACCCCTTTCAGCGCGCGTCTCGAGAGCAGCGCGGCGGCGACGCCGCGCACCATGCAGTCGATCCCCTGCGCCGAAGGCCATGTCGTCGCCTTCCCGCCGTGCGCGGTGGCCGCAGACGCGGTGCTGACGCTCGATCGCTACGTCGCCAGCGAAGGCCGCGAGGTCAGCGGCCAGGTGCGCTTCCTCGGCGCGCCGCGCGTCGAGCCGACGGCGCCGGCGGACGGCATGGCGCTGCTGACCAACGGCCGCGGCGGCATGGCGCGCATGCCGGTCGATCTCGGCCGGATCCGCTCCAAGTACGACTGCCTGCTGGGCGCCAACCTCCATCCCGAGGTGCCGAGCGACCGCCACGTCCTGGCCAAGCGCGTGCGCGCCTGGGTGGTCGCCGACGGCTTCATCTCGCCGCTCGATCGCGACGCGCTGGTCTCCTTCACCAACGACGGGCCGGCGCGCTGGCGCTTCATCGCCGGCGCCGGCGATGGCCGCACCGTCGCGATCGATCTGACGGCGGCGATGCTGCCGGGCCGCAACACCGTGGCGCTGCGCTTCGCGCGCGTCGGCACCCAGGGCCGCGGCCGGGCGCTGCCGCCCGATGCCGCCGTGTCGATCACCGTGCGCATCGACATCGAGGACCGCTCATTCCACGGCGAGACCAGGCGCGACGCCGGCAGCGAACGCCATCTGGCCGGCAACACGGCGACGCTGGGCGACGCGATCGGCTTCGCCTTCACCCCCGCGGTGGACCGGCGCCTGCGCGTGACCGCCGATCGCGGCGCGTACCACGAGCACGCCGAGTGGGCGCTCGACATCGCGCACCCGATCGAGGCGAGCCGCGGCCAGGCCGGCTCCGGCGACGCCTACAGCCCGGGCTGGTTCGCCCTGCCGTTGTCGGTGGGCGCCGAGGCGACGGTGACGGTCGACGCCGAGGCCGAGCCGCCCGCAGCCGGCATGGTCGCGGAGGCGCTGGACGACGACGCGCGCTCCGGCGCCGACCTCGACGATCCGTTCGGCGCGGCGCTGGCGCGCGCGGTGCCGGCGTACGTCGTGCGCCGCGGACGCGGCGCGACGGTGATCGCCGGCTATCCGTGGTTCCTCGACTGGGGCCGCGATTCGTTCATCAGCGCGCGCGGCCTGCTCGCGGCGGGGATGGTCGACGAGGTCGCGCGCCTGCTGGCCGTCTTCGGCCGCTTCGAGGAACGCGGCACGTTGCCCAACTGCCTGAACGGCGAGGACGCCTCCAACCGCGAGACCTCCGACGCGCCGCTGTGGTTCGGCGTGGTCTGCGAGGAGCTGGCGGCGATCGAAGGCCCGGGCGTCTACGACCGCGCGGTCGACGGCGGCGGCCGGACCCTGCGCGACGTGCTGATCTCGATCGCCGAGCACTACCGCTCGGGCGCCGCCAACGGCGTGGCCATGGACCCGTTCACCGGGCTGGTGTGGAGCCCGCGCCACTTCACCTGGATGGACACGAACTATCCCGCGGGCACGCCGCGCGAAGGCTATCCGATCGAGATCCAGGCGCTGTGGATCCGCCTGCTGCGGCAGCTCGAGCGCATCGGCGCCGCGTCGTCCGGCGAAGGCTGGGCCGCGCTCGCCGCCCGCACGGCGACGGCGATGGGCGAGCTCTACTGGCTCGAGGACCGCGGCTACCTCGCCGATCTGCTGCTCGCGCCCGCCAACCTCTCGGCCAACGCCGCGGTCACGGATCATGCGCTGCGCCCGAACATGCTCTTCGCCGTCGCGTTCGGCCAGCTGCCGCCGGCGCGCGCGCGGCGCTGCGTCGCCGCGGCCAGCCGCTACCTGGTGGTGCCCGGCGCGATCCGATCGCTCGCGCCGATCCCCTCGCAGCCGGCCCTGGCGATCTACGCGAACGATGGGCGCCTGCTGAACGACCCGGAGAATCCGTACTGGGGCCGCTACGAGGGCGACGAGGACACGCGGCGCAAGCCCGCCTACCACAACGGCACCGCCTGGACCTGGCCGTTCCCGACCTTCTGCGAGGCGCTGGCCGTCGCCTGGGACCACGCGCCGCAGGCCGTCGCCGCCGCGCGCGCCTACCTGGCGAGCATGGACCGCCTGCTCGCCGACGGCTGCATCGGCCACCTGCCGGAGATCGTCGACGGCGACGCGCCGCACCAGCAGCGCGGCTGCGACGCCCAGGCGTGGGGCGCGACCGAGGCGCTGCGCGTGTGGAAGCTGCTCAAGGACCCGCGATGAGCGAGCCGCTCGACGACGGCGAACGCGAGGCGATCGGGCTGATCATCGCGGGCCATCCCGACGAGCAGGCGCTGCGCGCGCAGCTCGCCGGCGCGAGCATCGCGGGCCGGCGCTGGACCGGCGGCGGCTACGCGGCGCGCCTCGTCGTGCCGGCCGACGCGCCGCTCGCCACCATCGCGGGCGACGGCAACGCGCGCGGCGCGCAGAAGGTCGACGCGCGCCTCGGCGCCGACGCCTGCGCCGTGCTGCTGTGGCTCAGCGGCGGACGCATGGACGAGCTCGAGATCGCGTCGTACGGCGAGAACGTCCAGCACGGCGTGCGCATGATGGAGCCGCGCGCGGGATAGCGGCTTCGCGCTCCGTGGTTCGAGCTTCGCGCTTCGCGCTTCGAACGCGAACGCCTCGCGACCTCAGCGCTCGAGGTTGCCCTTGTGCAGCCCGCACTCCTTCTGCGTCGCCTCCTCCCACCACCAGCGGCCTTCGCGCTCGTGCTGGCCGGGAAGGACCGGGCGGGTGCAGGGCTCGCAGCCGATCGAGACGAAGCCGCGCTCGTGCAGCGCGTTGTACGGGACGCCGAGCGCGCGGATGGCGAGCCAGACATCGCCGCCGGTGGTGTTCGCGAGCGGGTTGAACTTCACCAGGTCGCCGCCGCCGACCGCCTTGAAGGCGGTGTCGAGCTGGACCAGCGGCACGGTTCCCCGCGTCGGGCTCTGATCGCGGCGCTGGCCGGTGATCCAGGCGCGCAGCCCCGCCAGCTGCCGGCGCAGCGGCTCGACCTTGCGGATGCCGCAGCACTCCTGGTGGCCGTCGCGGTAGAAGCTGAACATGCCCTTGGCGCGGACCATGGCCTCGAGCGCCGTGCGATCCGGGCAGCAGTACTCGATGCGCAGGTCGTAGTGCTTCTCGACGCGCTCGAACAGCTGGTAGGTCTCGGCGTGCAGCCGGCCGGTGTCGAGGCTGAACACCCGGAACGGCCTGCCGCTCTGCTTCGCGTACTCGATCAGCAGCACGTCCTCGGCGCCCGAGAAGCTGATCGCCACGTCGCGGCCGAAGTCCTTGAGCGCGCGGTCGACGATGTCGGCGGGCGACAGCGTCGCGAATTCCGTAGCGAGCGCGGCGATGGTCATCGCCGCATCGTGGCGCGCGGCCTGCGGCGGCAAAGCGCCGGGCTGCGCCACCTACAGCAGGTTGTCGCCGGTCTGGCCGCCCGGTTTCTCGAGCAGCGTGCGCAGCCGGCGCAGGGCGTGGAACATGCGGCTGCGCAGCGTGCCGAGGCTGATGCCGCCGAGGATCACCGAGGCGTCCTCGTAGCTCTTCTCCTGGAAGATCACCAGCTCGATGATCTCGCGGTACATCTGCGGCAGGTCGTCGAGCGCCGCGGTCAGGAGGCCATTCGCCTCCTTGCGCGCCAGCTGGTTCTCGACGTTCTCCGCCGGCGCGGCCGCGCTGCCGGCGATGCCGCTGCCGCCGTCGTCGTCGCGGTCGAGGTCGGTGAAGGTGACCATGACCTTGCGGCTGCGCGACTGCAGGTAGTCGATCGCGGCGTTGCGCGCGATGGTGTAGAACCAGGTCGAGAAGCGGCGGGTGATGTCGAAGCGGTCGACGTGCTCGAAGACCTTGAGGAAGACGTCCTGCGCGATGCAGGCGGCCTCCTCGTAGTTGCGCGTGATCTGGTAGATGTAGGCGAGGATCGGACGCTGGTAGCGCTGATACAGTTCCTCGAAGGCGCTGAAGTCGCCGGACTGGCATTGCGCCACCAGCTGCTCGTCGCTGCGCGCGGTGCGCTCCATCGGCACAGCCTAGAAACCGGTGCCCGAGGAGGAAGTCGCGGTCATCACGCGCGGACCGCGGTGGCTTCGATCAGGATGCTCTCGCCCGGCAGCACCGGATCGCGGAAGGCGATGCGCTTGGTCGCCGCGACGCGCGCGCGCCCGCCCTCGATGCGCAGGTCGAGGTCGCGCACATCGATGATCTCGCCGCCGCCGGCGCGGCGGATCGAACCGTTGGCGACGATCCGGTCGCCGAGGCCGAAGCGCTGCGCGGCGATGCGCGCCGCGTCGGTGAATGCCGCCCACTGGGTAACGCCCATCATCACCGCCGCCTTGGGGAAGTGCCCCGGGACCAGGGGGTGGTCCGTCGGATAGGTATACGAGCAGAGGATGCGGCCGTTGCTGGCGTCGGCTTCGAGCACGCGGTCGACGAAGCGCACCGCCGCGGCCTTCTCGGGGAACAGGGCGGGGTCGACGGCTTCGCCCGCCGACGGGGGCGCGGTGGTGTCGGCGGCACGGGCCGACAGGGCGGC
>DASPLE010000021.1:0-15256 GCA_035627695.1 Planctomycetota bacterium | reverse complement strand
CTGGGCGCCAAGCTGCCGGTGATGACGCAGGTGGTTCTCGGCCTGTCGCAGGCGACCGCCCACCATCTGGTGCTCGTGGTGCTGGTGTACGGTGCCGTGGTCCTGGGCTGCGTGCGCCTGTTCCCACGTCATGGCCAGGTGATCGCGATCGCCGCGATCCTCCATGGCGCGCTGCTGATCGCGCTCGCGGTGCTGGTCCTGCCCGCGATCTTCTATCCGATCATCGAGCTCCAGAAGTCGCTGAGCTGACCGGACCCGCGACGGTGCGCCGGCGGCGGCGGAATCCGCCGACCCTCTACGGCTTGTGCAGGTAGTTGCGCTGAGATCGCTGGCTCCGCGGGGGATCGCGATGATGCCCTGCGGAGGTCCCCATGAACCGCAACCTCGTCATCATCGTCCTGGTCGTCGTCGCCGTCGCGGCCTTCGTGGTCTACGCCGCGCGCTCGAGCTCGAACAAGATCCAGGAGGCGAGCCGCACGGCGCCGGTGCCGTCGGTGACCGAGACCGTCGCGCCCGACGAGCAGCGCAACTGGAGCACCGCCGAGCCGGCGCAGACCACGGTTCCCGTGACGCGCGAGAACCCGCATCCGGAGTGAATCGCCGCGAGGGCGAGTCAGGCCTTGGTCGGTACGATCGCGATCTCGCTCCAGAAGCCGGCGATGCGCCGGGCGGTCTCGGTGAAGTCGCCGAAGTCGAACGGCTTGGTCACGAACGCGTTTGCGTGCAGCCGGTAGCTGGAGCGGATGTCGCTGTCGGCCTCGGAGGTCGTCAGCACGATCACCGGTATCTCGAGCAGGTCGGGGTCGGCCTTGCGCGCCGCGAGGAATTCGCGCCCGTCCATGCGCGGCATGTTCAGGTCGAGCAGGATGAGGTCGGGCCGCGGCGCCGGCGTCCCGTCGGCGCGTTTGCGCAGGCGGGCCAGCGCGGCGGCGCCGTCCTGGCAGATCTCCAGGCGGTGCGGGACGGCGACCTCCGACAGCGCCTCCTGCATGAGTTCGCAATCCCCGGGATTGTCCTCGATCAGGAGGATGTTCATGGCTGCGCTCATGATGCGGCTCCACTGTCCTTCTGCCGCGGCGGCAGCCGGGCGGTCTCGATCCAGAAGCTCGACACGGCGCGGATGATCGCGACCAGCTTGTCGTGCTCGAACGGCTTGACGATGTAGGCGTTGGCGCACCGCCGGTACGCGCGCTGGATCTCGTTCGGCGCCGTACTGCCCGACAGCACGACGACGGGGATCTCGACCATCGCCGGATTGGTCTTGAGCTCGATCAGCAGGTCGCGGCCGTCGAGGCCGGGCAGATTGAGATCGAGCAGGACCAGGTCCGGACGCGGCGCGTGCTCGCGGCCGTTGCGCCGATGCAGGAAATCGAGCGCGGCGTGCCCATCCATCTCGACATGCAGCCGCAGCGCGCGAGCGTCGGCGATCGCCGCCCGGGTCAGTTCGACATCGCCGGGTTCGTCCTCGACCAGGAGGATCTCGACATCACGGACGGCGGTGGTCTCGGTGGCCTGCATGCCGGCACCTTAGGCCGGTCGGTCGCAGGGCCGCCGTACGGTGGCGCGGTTTCAACATCCGTGCGGCTTCGCCATCTCGTCCTTGGCTGCGGACGGATCACCGTTCTCGGAAGCGAGAGGCGTCGGGAGATGCGACACGCGACGCCGCATCGACGCCGCGATCCCCGCTAGGCCTGCTCCGCGCTGAAGCTCGTCACGCGTCCCTTGCTGACGCTGACCACGATGCGGATCGGGCTGCAGCAGACCTCGCAGTCCTGGATGGCGTCCTGGTCGCCGCCGCTCAGGTCGAGGGCGATGGTCAGGCTCTCGCCGCAGTGCGGGCAGGCGATGACCCGGGTGGTCTCGAGCGAATCCGGATCGTCCTCGCCCGCGCCGTCGACGTCATCGTCGTCGTCGGCGTCCTCCTCGTCGCTGTCGGCCTCCTCGCGGACGATGGCCAGGAACTCGCCCAGGGCGATCTTCCCGCGCGGCCCGAGGCGCAGGTCGTGGTCGGCGAAGAGTTGGGCGAGGCGGGTGCGCAGCGACATGGTGGGCGGTCGTAGCGCATGGACGCGCCGTCGACAACTGGCGGCTGGTCGGGGGACGGGATCCGCACGCCTCAGCCGGGTTTGCGCTTCTTCGCCTCGCGCCACTGCCGTACCTCCTCGCGCTTGGCGGCCTCCTCCTTCGCCGCCTGGATCTCGCGCAGCACGATCGCCGTGTCGACGACGTTGCGCGCCGCCTGGAAGCGCCCGGTCAGCGGCGAATCCGGCCGCAAGGCCGAGTTCTCGAGCAGCAGCCACATCTCGTTGCCGAAATCGCCGCGCCGGACCTCCGGGGCGAAGCGCGCGAAGAAGCGCGTGACGTTGGCGACGTCGCGCAGCAGCAGGCGCTTGGCGCTGTTGTTGCGGGCGACCTCGATCGCCTGCGGCAGGTCGATGATCACCGGGCCGTCGGCGGCGTGCAGGATGTTGAACTCGGACAGGTCGCCGTGGATCAGGCCCGCGCACAGCATCAGGGCGATCTGGCGGATGATGATCGCGTGGTACTTCACCGCCTGGTCCCGGCTCAGGCCGCAGCGGCCGAGCTGGGGCGCGGGCTCGCCATGCGCATCGACGACCAGATCCATCAGCAGGATCCCGTCGGCGCTGGCATGGACGCGCGGCAGGCGCACGCCGGCGGCGTACAGGCGCGTCATGGCCTCGGCCTCGGTCCGCTGCCAGGCCTCCTCGCGCTGCTGCTTGCCGAACCGCGTGCCGCGGTCCATCGCGCGCTGCTGGCGCGAATCACCGACGCGGCGGCCCTCGGTGTAGTCGGCCTGGCTGCGGAAGGTGCGCTTGTGCACCTCCTTGTAGACCTTGGCGGCGCGCAGCACGCCCTCGCTGCGCACGATGAAGACGGACGCCTCCTTGCCGCTCTTGAGCGGGCGGATGATCTCGTCGACCAACCCGTCGTCGATCAAGGCGCGCAGTCGGTCAGGGATCTGCATGGGGCTCCTGGGGGCGGCGACGAGGCCCCAGGGTAGGGCGGTCGAGCCGCCGCCAAGAGCGCGGCGGCGACACCACGGGCGCGGTGGGGACGGCGCCGGTCGGGACGGCCGCGAGGTCGGCAATGTGCGAACCCGCCGGATGCCGTTGGTCGCCTCGCACGGCCGGCGGAACGTGACGAGGTGCTCGACGCCCTCATCATCGGCGGTGGTCCGGCGGGGCTGAGCGCCGCGCTCGTCCTCGGCCGCAGCCGCCGCCGGGTCGTGCTGATCGATGCCGCGCGCCCGCGCAACCGCGGCACGCGCGCCGTGCACGGCTTCCTGACGCGGGATGGCGTGCCTCCGGGCGAGCTGCGCGCGCTCGCCCATGCGGAGATCGCGCGCTACCCGGACGCGCGCGTCATCCCCGGCGAGGTGACGACGATGGAGCGCGGCGGCGATGCCTATCGCGCCGGATTGGCCGACGGCTCGGTCCACGAGGCGCGCTGCGCCCTGATCGCCATCGGTCAGAGCGATCGCCTGCCGACCGTCCCCGGCCTCGCCGAGCACTACGGTCGCGGCGTGTACTTCTGCCCGTACTGCGATGCCTGGGAGCACGCCGACGGGCTGCTGGTCGCGCTGGGGGCGCAGGCCCACGGCCTGGCGCTGAAGCTGCGGCGGTGGAGCTCGACGGTGGTCTGGCTTAGCGAAGGCGCCGACGCGCCGTCGTCGCGGGGCGATGCGCTGGAGGATCATCAGGTCATCGTCCATCGCGCGCCGCTGCGGCGGGTCGATGGCGGTGACGCGGACCTCGTCGCGCTGACGCTCGCGGACGGGACGCGCCTGCGCGGCGCCGCGCTGTTCCTCGAGCCCCAACGCGAGCCGCTGCCGCCGTGGATCGGCGCGCTGGGCTGCAGCGTCGCCGAGAGCGGCGCGATCGTCTGCGATCAACGCGGCGCGACCGGCGTGCCCGGCCTGTACGTCGCGGGCGACGCGTCGGGCGGAGCGCAGTTCGCGATCGCCGCCGCCGCCGAGGGCGCGCGCGCCGCTGTCGCCATCGACGACCGCCTGCGGCGTATCGAGCTCGGCGAGGCGCCGGCGTAGCAGGCCGCTGACGAGCGGCAGCTCGCTGCCGCTCGTCGCGTCGGCGGCCTGCGCAGCCCGACGCCGCCTGACGGCCGGCCTATTCGCCGACGCCGACCAGGCGCAGTTCGCGATAGATGTAGATCTGGTTCTCGCAGCCGGCGTACTCGTAGCGCCGGCCGTCGTTCTCGAGGTACGGCTCCGCCTCCCACATGCCGCAGCGTTCCGGCCAGGGGGCGAATTCGGTCATCTCGACCACGTCGCCATCGACGCCGATCAGGCGCATCTCGACCGTGAGCACGCGGAGTGTCATGTGGCCAGTCCTCTTTCAGTTCGGTCCGATTCAGTCCCATCGATCGCCACCGCTACCATTGCGGCTTCATCGGCGAGTGTGCCGCCTCCGCGGCGACCTCAACCACACCGTGAGCAGGTTGCGACAAGGCGTGTCGAAGCCCGTGGTGATGCGGCTTTCCGCGTCTTCTGGCTCGGACCGCGTCCACGCCGCCAGCGGTCCCGCGCGCCGTGCCGGCACGCGGCGCGGTCGATCGGGGCGTTTGCCCCGCAGCCGCGGTCAGGACACTCCCGCCCATGACCGACGACCTCGCCGCCATGCAACGCTTCGCCGCCGAGGGGGTCGTCATCGACCGCGGGCCGGGCGGTCTGCCGCGCGTCGCCATCGATCGCGGCGGCGCGACCGGCGAGGTGTTCCTGCACGGCGCGACGGTGACGCGCTGGCGTGCGCCCGGCGCCGCCGAGGTGCTGTGGGTCAGCGGCTCGAGCCGGTGGCAGGCGGACGCGCCGATCCGCGGCGGCATCCCGGTGTGCTTCCCGTGGTTCGGGCCGCATCCGACGCGGGGCGACCTGCCGGCGCACGGCTTCGCGCGCGTGCGCGCGTGGACGCTGGTCGTGGTCGAGCCGCTGGCGGTCGGCGCGCGCGTGGCCCTCGAGCTCGGCGACGACGCGGCGACGCGCGCGCTGTGGCCGCATCGCTTCCGCCTGCGCCTGGAGGCGACCTTCGCGCGCGAGCTGACGGTCGCGCTGACCGGCACCGTCGATGGCGGGGAGGTCGCGTGCGACGCGGCGCTGCACACCTATCTCGCGGTCGCGGACGTGCGGCGGGTCGCGCTGCACGGCCTGGCGGGCATGACCTTCATCGACAAGGTGCGCGCCGCCGAGCGCCAGGTCGAGGGGGAGGCGCCCCTGCGCATCGCCGGCGAGACCGATCGCGTCTATCTGGGCACCGACCGCGCGGTGCGGCTCGATGATCCGAGCGCGCGGCGGTCGCTGTCGTTCACCCCCGCGGGCGCCGGCGCCACCGTGGTGTGGAATCCGTGGATCGACAAGGCCAAGCGCATGCCCGACTTCGGCGACGACGAATGGCCGGGGATGATCTGCGTCGAGACCGCGAACGCCGCCGACGCCGGCTGGCGCCTGGGCGCGACGCCGCGCACCATGCGGGTGACCATCGCCGCCGCGGCGACGACCGCGGCGCGCTGACGCGTCTCGGCGGTTCGCCGCTTGCGGCGGATGCGGTCGCCGGTCCGGTGTCCGACCCCAAGGAACACCTCATGGCCACCGTCACGCTCAAGGGCAATGCCGTCACGACCGTCGGTGAACCGCCGAAGGTCGGCAGCAAGGCGCCCGACTTCCGCCTGGTCACGACCGAGCTCGGCGAGGTCACGCTCAAGGACTTCGCCGGCAAGACGCTCGTGCTCAACATCTTCCCGAGCGTCGACACCGCGACCTGCGCGACCTCGGTGCGCCAGTTCAACGTCCGCGCGACGCAGAAGCCCGACGCGGTGGTGCTGTGCGTGTCGAAGGACCTGCCGTTCGCGTTCAAGCGCTTCTGCGCCGCCGAGGGCATCGACAAGGTCAAGACCGGCAGTGATTTCCGCGATCCGGAATTCGGCCGGCGCTACGGCCTGACCATGGTCGACGGTCCGATCGCCGGCCTGCTCGCGCGCGCGGTGGTGGTCGTCGGCAAGGACGGGACGGTGCGCCACGTCGAGCTGGTCGGCGAGATCGCCAACGAGCCTGATTACACCAAGGCCCTCGCCGCGATCGGCTGACGCCGGGCGCCGCCGTCGACCGGACGGTGGAGCGGCGGTGCGCGCGTGGCGCGCGTGCATCGCGTACCGCGGCGTACGCGCGCGTACGCGGCGGTACGCGCGTCGCGCGATGATGGCTGCACGCGCGCGTCGCGCGCGTGCGGGCGTTTGGCACGCGCGTCGCTCATGGGTTCATCAACCCCGGCCATCCGGCCGACAACCACAGGAGCCCCCATGATCCGACTGCTCGTCATCGCTCTCGCCCTCGCCCCGACCATCGGCTTCGGCGCTTCGGTCAACGGCAACGCCGGCGGCGCCGTCCGCGGCCAGGACCGCGCGATCATGGTCCAGGAGCGCAACGTCGCGCGCCAGGAAGCCAAGCTCGAGGCGTTCAAGACCGCCCATCCGGCGAACGTCGAGGCCGCCGCCGCGCGTCAGGCCGCGCTCGATGCGCGCAAGGCGCGCATCGCCGCCCGCTCGACCGCTCCCTGAACCTTCGCTATCGCGACGCTGATGATGCGGGGGCCGGCGCCATGCGCCGGCCCCCGCATCGTTTGTGTCGCGGCGCATGCCGCACGCGCGGCGCGATCGCGCGCGCGGACGCGTCGATCGCCGGATAGGCGCTGCGTACGGCGGCGACCGGGCCGCTATCGCTGACGATCTTCGGATGACATGGTCGCCCGCGCCTGTCCGGCGAGCCCGCTCGCGCTCGTCGCGCGGTCAGTCGCCTGGCTGCGCGCCGGGGGCGTCGATGCCGCGGCGCGCGAGCAGCGAGCCGTCGGCGCGGTGCAGCGCCGCGAGGTCGCGGCGGTGCCGCACGCGGGTCTCCGCGGCGCCGAGGCGGCTCGCCACCAGGTCGCGCTGCGCCTGCGCGACCGCGAGCGAGGTCGAGGTGCCGACGCGCAGCTTCTCGGTCTCCGCATCGAGCTTCGCCTGCTGGAAGGACACGGTGGCGGCGCTGGCGGCGATCAGCTCGGCGCTCTCGCTGGCCGCGACGTGGGCCAGGCGCACGTCCAGCTCGACCAGCCGCTCGAGGTTGGCGATCGCCGCGTCGCTCTGCGCGCGGCCGAGCGTCGCGCGGCGATGGACGGCCTCGGCCGCGCGGTTGCCGAGCGCGTGGCGCAGGCGCAGGCCGACGGTCAGGTCGTGGGCGCCGCCGCCCTCCTGGTCGAGCGTCCCGGAGAACGAATCGGCGTAGCCGCTGCCGCCGAGCGTCGCGAACAGATCGAGGCGCGGCAGCAGCCCGTTGCGGGTCTCGACCAGCGCGAGGTCGCCCTGGCGCAGGCGCAGGCGCGCCTGGTCGAGCTCGGGCCGCAGGCGCAGCGCCACGGCGACGTGCTGATCGACGTCGTCGAGCGGCTGCGCCTCGCCCGCCTCGTCGCCGAGCTCGACCATCAGCGTCAGCGGCGAGCGCGCCTCCGGCTCGACCAGGTCGAGCAGGCGCAGGCGCGTGGTCGCGGCCTGGGCGCGCGCGGCGATCGCGTCCTCGCGCCGCCACGCCAGCTCGGCCTCGGCGGCGTGCAGCTCGATGGCGGCGAGCGTGCCGACCTCGATGTGGCCGCGCACCTCGTCGCGGCTGCGCTCGGCCAGGGCCAGCGACTCGCGGACGATCCCGACCCGGCTGACGGCGACGGCGTGCGACCAGTACGCGTCCTCGACGGACGCCACCAGCGCGCTGGTGTAGCCGCGCAGCTCGTACAGCGAGATGCCGTGCTCGAGGCGCGCCTGGCGCACGCGCGCCAGGTTCGCCGCGGGGCCCAGCCCGCGCAGGAGGGCCTGGCTGACGGTCAGGCCGACCGAGCTGGTGGCGGCATCGCCGCCCGCCTGGGCGCGGTCGAGCGTGGTCGATGCCTGCACGCTCAGCGCCGTGCCGGTCGGCAGGTCCTGGCGCAGCCCGATGGACGCGTGCCGCGTCTCGACCCGCGCGTGGAAGGTGTCCGCGCCGTCGCGCACGCGTTCGTGCGTGCGCCCGATCGAGACCTCGGCGTCCACCGTCGGATCGAACGCGGCGCGCTCGATGTCCTCGTCGGTCGCGACGATCGCCGGCTGGATGCGCTGCACGCGCAGGTCGCGGTTGCGCGCCAGCGCGGTGACGATCGCCTCGGCCACGGTCAGGCGCAGCGGCTGCGGCTCCGCCGCCGCGAGCGCCGCGGCCGTGATCAGCGCCGCGAGCAGCGTGGCGGTCCTCGCCGCCGCAGCGCTCACTGGGCGGCCCGGTTGTGCGCCAGGGCTGGCGCCTGCGCCTCGAAGCCGACGTCCGCGCTCATCGCCGGGCGCAGCAGGGCGACGCCGTCGCCGAGCGCCTCGATGCGTACGTGGAAGGTCGCGCCCTGCTCGCCGGGGTCGCCGCACGTCGCGATGCGCTCGACGCGGCCGGCGAAGGTCCGATCCGGGTACGCGGGCACGCGGATCTCGGCCATCTGGCCGACGGCGATGCGTCCGAGATCGCGCTCGGCGATCCGGGTCGTGACGAACAGCCGCGACACGTCCGACAGCGTCAGCAGCGGCAGGCCGGCGCCCTCGACCAGCGTCGCGCCGACGTTGGCGTGGCTGGCGGCGACGACGCCGGCGATCGGCGCGGTGACGCTGGTCGCGGCGAGCCGCGCGCGCGCCTGGTCGAGCGCCAGCTGGTCGGCCAGGGCCTGGGCCTCGGCGATGGCGATCTCCTGGCGCTGGATGTCGAGGCCCGCGCGCTCGGCGTCGAACTGGGCGATGCGCGCGGCGACTCCGGAGACCTCGGCATCCGCCTGCAGCGCCAGCTCGCGCGCCGAGTCGGCGTCCTCCTGGCTCGACAGCGTGCGCGCCAGCAGCTGCTCCTGGCGCTTGGCGCGCGCGAGCGCGTCGCGCGCGCGCGACTGCGCGCCGGCCAGCTCCGCCTCGGCGGCCGAGCGGTCGGCGGCGTGGCGGCTCTCGGCGAGCACCAGGTTCTGCCGCGCCTGGGCGAGCAGGCCCTGCGACAGCGCCGACTGCGCCTGCGCGCGATGGACCTCGGCGGTCTCGATCGCCGGATCGACCTCGGCGACGATCGCGCCCGCGGCGACGCTGTCGCCGATCGCGAACGGCAGGCGCGCGATCGTGCCGCTGGCGGCGGGGACGATGTCGATCTCGGCGTTGGCGACGACCACGCCGCTGGCGCGGATCGGCGCCGCCCGATCGTTCGCGACCGCGTCCGGCACGACCGGGGCGACGGTCGGACGGGGCTCGCCGCGCCAGCTCGTGATCCGATCCATCACCTGGTCGCGCTCCATCCAGCCGACGACGCCGGCGACCACCACGGCGACCAGCATCGCGGTGCGGACGAAGGGGCGGCCGCCGGAGCGTGGCCGATCCACGGACTCGGCATGGCGGCGGACGCGGACGGTCGTGGCGAGCGTCGCGCGCTGGCGCGCGGTCGGGCGATCGCGCGACCCCGCGTCGTCGTGCTGGTCGTGCTGCTCCGCGTCGCCCGCGTCGCCGGCGTCGTCGCCCGGCTCGGCGTCGCCTGCGCCGGTCGCCGACGGCTCGGCCTCGGCGTCGTCCTGCGCCCGAGCCTCGTCCTGCTGACCGGCGTCCGCCCCGTCCTCGGCCGTCGCCTCATCGCGCGACTCCGGCTGGTCGGGTCCACCCGAAGTGGGTGCGTAGACCTCGTCGTCGACGGCGGCGGCGATGCCGCCGACCTCGATGTGGATCTGCGATGGCGCAGGCGTGGCCGACCACACGCCGGGATCCGGCGTCGCCGCGGCGATGCGGCGGGTGGTGGCGCTGCGCGCCGGATCGGGATTGGCCATGCGCACGGTGGCCGCGGCAGCGGCGGGCGTCGGGCGCGAGGCCCTGATGCGATCGGAGGTCGCCGTGGTCGGCGCGGCGACGACCGGCTCCGGCGGCGCCGCCGCGGGCGTCGGCGTCGGCGTCGCTGCCGGCGCCGTACCGGCCAGGCTCGAATGGCCGCATCCCGGGCAGCGCAGGCGCTTGCCGTTGGCGCGCATCGGCACCTGCGCGTAGAAGCGGCACGAGGGACAGGCGAACAGGAACGTGCGCCGCGGCGCCTCGACCAGCGCCGCCGGCTGCGTCGGCGACGGCGTGGTCAACGGCTGCGCACGGCGCGGCGGCGGCGTCGACTCGGCTGGCGCGGCGGAGCGCGTCGCCGGCGCGATCGCGGTTCCCGGCGCGCGGCAGCGCACCTCCGCGGCGGCGCCCGCCACGTCGACGGGCTGCGCGCAGCCGGGACAGCGGATCCGCTTGCCGGCGAGGCGGCCGGGGATGCGCGCGCGGAAATCGCAGGCCGGGCAGGCGAACAGGATCTTGACGGCGTTGCCCATGGCGGTGTCCCGCCAGTCGCATGGCACATGCAGTGCCAACCGCGCGAACGACGCAACCCCAGTCGCCACGAGCGGTGCGGATGCGCCACGGCCGGGGTGTACCGCCCGGTACGATGGCGTACCGCGGCGGACGGCGTGTGCCTCGCCGCGCCCGGCTATTCGTCGTCGTCGTTGACGCCCATCCCCAGCAGCTTGAGCCGCGAGTAGAGGCGGCGGCGGGTCATGCCGAGCAGCTCCGCCGCGCGCGTCTTGTTGCCGGCGGCTTCGGCCAGCGCGCGCTCGATCAGCGCGCGTTCGCGTTCGGCGACGTCGAGGCTGGCGCCGCGCTGCGGGGCGACGATGCGCTGGGTCACCGCGTTGCTGGTCAGGCGGTCGGGCAGGTGCTCGAGGCCGATGGTCGCGCCGTCGGCGAGGATGACCGCGCGCTCGATCGCGTTGTGCAGCTCGCGGATGTTGCCCGGCCAGCGGTACGCGGCGATCACCGCCAGCGCCTCGACGCTGATCGCGGGTTGCGCGGTGCTCTTGCCGCGCAGGTAGCGCTGGACCAGCAGCGGCACGTCCTCGTGGCGCTCGCGCAGCGGCGGCAGCGTGAGCGACGCGACGTCGAGGCGGTAGTAGAGATCCTCGCGGAAGCGCCCGGCGGCGGCCTCGGCGGCGAGGTCGCGGTTGGTGGCGGCGACGACGCGCGCGTCGACCGTGACCGGCTTGGTGCCGCCGACGCGGTAGAAGCGGCGTTCCTGCAGGAAGCGCAGGAGCTTCGGCTGCAGCGCCAGCGGCAGCTCGCCGATCTCGTCGAGGAACACCGTGCCGCCGGCGGCGAGCTCGAACAGCCCGTCCTTGCGCTTGTCGGCGCCGGTGAACGCGCCGCGCTCGTGGCCGAACAGCTCGCTCTCGATCACGCTCTCGGGCAGCGTCGCGGTGTTGACCTCGATGAACGGTCCGCCCGCGCGCGCGCTCAGGCTGTGCACCGCGTGCGCGAGCAGCTCCTTGCCGGTGCCGCTCTCGCCGAGGATCAGCACCGACGCGTCGGCGCGCGCGACGCGCGCGAGCTCGGAGAACAGCCGCTGCATGGTCGGGCTCGATCCGACCATGCCCGCCATCTCGAGCGTGCCGGAGTCCGGCGCCACCGCGCCCAGGCGCGCGCGCGTGCGCGCGGCCAGCGCCACCAGCTCGCTGTTGTCGAACGGCTTGACCAGGTAGTCGATGGCGCCGCGCTTGAGCGCGTCGCGCGCGGTGGCGACATCGGCGAACGCCGTCATCAGCACGACGTCGGTCGTCGGCGACGCGCGGCGCACCGCGCCCATCAGCTCGATGCCGGACATGCCCGGCAGGCGCAGGTCGGTGACCAGCAGATCGCACGGGCGCTCGCGCAGGCCGTCGAGCGCGTCCTCGGCCGAGGACGCGCTGGCGACGTCGGCGTAGCCCTCGGCGCCGAGCGCGCGGGCGAGGATCGCGGCGAAGCGCGTCTCGTCGTCGACGATGAGGATGCGCATCAGGCGCCGCGCCGCGTCATGCGCAGGTGGTGCACGCCCGACGCGCCCGGCGCGTTGCGCGGCAGGTGCATGGTGACCGTGGTGCCCAGGCCCGGACGCGACTCGAGCTCGAGCCTGCCGAGGTGGCGCTCGACGATGCGTTTGGCCGTGCTCAGGCCGAGGCCCGTGCCGTTGGGCTTGGTGGTCCAGAAGGGCTCGCAGGCATGGCGCAGGAGGTGGCGCGGGATGCCCGGGCCATCGTCGGCTATCGTCAGGCACGCGTCCTCGGGCAGCTCGTCGCCGCCGACGCTCACGCGCACCGTCCGTGCGCCGCGTCCGGCGCAGGCCTCGATCGCGTTGAGCACCAGGTTGATCACCGCCTGGCGCAGGCGGCGGCGGTCGCCGAGGATGGTCAGCGGCTCGCTCGGCAGGTCGGCGGTCAGGGCGACGCCGGCCTGGCGCGCCTGCGCCGCGAGCAGCTCGATGGTCGAGCGCGCCATGTCGCCGAGGTCGCACTGCGCGCGCTTGAGCGGCATGTCGCGCACCAGGTCGAGGAAGGCGTTGAGCTGGTCGTCGGCGCGGCGCACCTCCTCCTCGATCTCGCGCAGCAGCGAGCGGTCGGCGGGCGGCAGCGTCGGCGAGCGCGCGAGCACCTGGGTCGCCGAGAGGATGATGCCCATCGGGTTCTTGATCTCGTGGGCGATCGACGCGGCGAGCGCGCCGGCGGTGGCGAGGCGCTCGACCCGCCGCAGGCGTCGGCGCGAGCGTTCGATCGCCGCCGAGCCGGCGACCGCGACCGCCGCGAGGGCGAGGGCCGAGAGCGTCGCGGCGAGCCAGGCCATCCGCGGCTCCTCGCGGTGAACGGCGAGGACGCCCGCGTGCAGCGCGCAGGCGACCGCGGCGGTGATGACGAAGATGACGCCCTGCGCCACCAGGGCCTGATGGCGGGGCGGCGGGGCGACCTCGGGACGTTCGGCCAGGGCGACGGTCATACGGCGTCGAGGAGTGTACCGCGCGCTCGCGCCGCTTCCCAATCCCGGCCCGCCTGCTCGTCGGCGGTCGTCGTATCCGATGTCGCTGGAGAGGTTTCGACTGGTCGGTCTCGAGGGCACAGAAGGTCCGGCGCCGTTCAACCTTCACCGCTCCGAGGCATCCCGACCGGGGCCGGCGCGGAGATACGCGAGCCACCCCTGGAGCCGACCATGCCCGCGACCCTCCTGCGCACCGTCGCCGCGCTCGCTCTCGTCCTCTCGGCATCGGCCGCGGTGCCTGCCGGCTTCGCCGACGCGGCCTGGGTCGGATCGCTGCCCAACGGCACGGCCATGGCCTTCGCGCCGGATGGGCGCCTGTTCGTCTGCCAGCAGGGCGGGCAGCTGCGCGTGATCGCCAACGGCTCGCTGCTCGCGACGCCGTTCCTGAGCCTCGCCGTCGACGCGGGCGGCGAGCGCGGCTTGCTCGGCGTCGCCTTCGATCCGGCGTTCGCGACCAACGGCCACGTCTACGTCTACCACACCCTGACCACGACGCCGCGGCGCAACCGCATCACGCGATTCACCGCGGCGGGCAACGTCGCGCAGGCGGGCAGCGAGTTCGTGGTGGTGACGCTCGACGATCTGAGCGGCGCGACCAACCACAACGGCGGCGCCATCCACTTCGGCCCCGACGGCAAGCTCTACGTCGCGGTCGGCGACAACGCCAACGGCTCGTTCGCGCCGTCGTTGACGTCGCGGCACGGCAAGATCCTGCGCTACAACCCCGACGGCACCATCCCGCCCAATCCGTTCTCCGGTTCGACCACCGGCGTCCACCAGGCGATCTGGGCCAAGGGCCTGCGCAACCCGTTCACGTTCGCCTTCCAGCCCGGCACCGGCCGCATGTTCATCAACGACGTGGGCGCCAACACCTGGGAGGAGATCAACGAGGGCGCCCGCGGCGCCAACTACGGGTGGCCGGCGACCGAAGGCCCCACGACCGACTCGCGCTTCCGCTCGCCGCTCTACGCCTACATGCACGACGCCGGCCGCGTCACGGGCTGCGCCATCACGGGCGGCGCCTTCTACAACCCGGCCGTCAACCAGTTCCCCGGCAGCTACGTCGGCAAATACTTCTTCGCCGACATCTGCGGCGGCTGGATCATGAGCCTCGACCCCGCGGCGCCGGCCGGCGACACCAACCCGGCCGCCTTCGCCGAGGGCGTCTCCGGCCCCGTTGACCTGAAGGTCGGCCCCGACGGCAGCCTCTACTACCTCGCGCGCTTCGAGGGCGCGCTCTACAAAGTCCGCTTCACGGCGCAGGAGCCGCCTGGAATCGTCACGCAGCCGGCGAACCAGACGGTCTCGCCGGGGCAGACGGCCGCCTTCAGCGTCAGCGCCTCCGGCAGCCAGCCGCTCGCCTACCGTTGGGAGCGGAGCAACAACCCCTCCTGCGGTGCCTCGCCCGGCCCCTTCAACCCCGTCGCGGGCGGAGGCGCGCCGAGCCTCAACGTCGGGCCCGTGACCGCTGCCGATAACTGCGCGCGCTTCCGCGTCGTCGTCTCGAATCCCTTCGGCTCCGTCACCAGCCGGGCCGCTGTGCTCAACGTCACGACCAACGCCGCCCCGACCGCCGCCATCAACACCCCCCTGGAGGGCACGCTCTACCGGGCCGGCGAAACGATTAGCTACTCGGGCTCCGGCACCGATCCCGAAGACGGCAACCTGCCCACGAGCGCCTTCCTCTGGCGCGTGGACTTCCACCACGAGACGCACACGCACCCCTTCATCCCGCCCACGACCAACCGGACGGGCGGCTCCTTCCGCATCCCCGTGACCGGCGAGACCTCGGCCGACGTTTGGTTCCGCATCCACCTGACGGTGACGGACTCGGCGGGCCTCAAGCACTCGACCTTCCGCGACGTGCTCCCGCGGAAGGCGACGATGACTTTCCAGACGAGCCCGCCCGGCCTCGCGCTCACGCTCGACGGCCAGCCGCTCGCCGCCGGCTCCTCGGTCGAGGGCGTGACCGGCATGCGGCGCACGCTCGGCGCCGTCTCGCCGCAGAGGCTCGGCGGCGTCACCTACGAGTTCCACTCTTGGTCGGACGGCGGCGCCGCGACCCACAACATCACGACGCCCGAGGCCGACACGACTTACACGGCGAACTTCGTCGTCAAGGAGACGCCGACGCCGCTCCTGCGCTTCAGCCGTTCGAGCTACGGCGTCGGCGAGGGCGGGCGCTTCGTCCGCCTGACGGTCGTCCGCGGCGGCGACCTCTCGGCCGCCGTCGCCGTCGAATACGCGACGGCCGACGGCACCGCCTCCGAGCGCTCCGACTACACGACGGCGCTCGGCTCGCTGCGCTTCGGCCCCGGCGAGACCACGAAGACCTTCGACGTGCTGCTCACCGACGACGCGA